>JBEKTY010000094.1:0-31647 GCA_049515555.1 Thermoguttaceae bacterium | reverse complement strand
ATGGTCTCGGTCACGACCGGCTTGCCCTGGGCCAGGACCGCCCGCTTGCGATAGCGCTGGTAGTCGCCCCAGTATTCCGAAGGACTGTCGATGTTGACGAACACCCGGTACTTGCCGTTGGGCACGTCGACGGCCAGTCCGCCCGACTCGATGCACAGGACGTCCTGGTAGAGCGGATCGGGCTGTAGGGCGTCCATGGCCCGCCAGATCTTTGCGTCCTTCAGCCCATACCCCCGGCCCTTGCTATACAACGTGCTGGGAGTGACTGGCGTAAAGCCCTCCATTACCGGGCTCGTGCCGGTGCCGAAGTCGAAGGCCCACAGCCCGTCGAAGGCCACCTTCTGCGCCGAGTCATCCCGCTCCAGGCGCACGTTGGCCATGTAGAGCGGGGCCGGCGGCTTCTCACCGATGCCGAAGATCAGCGCGCGGATGTCGTTCAAGAGGAGCATGCGCCCGGGCCGCGACTTCTCGCCCACGTAGAGTTGCTTCACCGGGATGATCAGCGTGCTCTGGCCCGGCGGCACGACCGTTTCGTAGTTCACCCGGGTCCAGTAGTCGCGCGTGGCGCCGTCGCGGATCTCCACGGTCAGGTTCATCGGATCCTTCGCGTCCGTGTAGAGGTCGGCCTTGAGGTAGTCGTAGCCTAGCCAGTTCTGCGGTTGGCCCATGTCCACGTAGGACTTGTCGATCCGCAGGGCCTTCTTTCCTTCTGGGGCATGTTCCTTTACGAGTGTGCCGCCCGCGAACGGGCTCTTGTCCTCGAACGAGGCAATCACCTTGACCGGCGGGCCGGCCACGGCCGTCTTCTGCGTTTCCAGCGGTGTGCCACAGGCGTAGCAGGTCTTCCAGGCCGACAGGTTCTTGTAGCCGCACTCGGGACAACGGACGATGTCGGCGGCGGCCAGTTCACCCGGCGGAGCGATGGGCGATTCCTCCTGGTCCAGCAGCGGAGTTTCCGTCAGCGGCACATCGTCGCCCACCTTGACCAGCGACACGTCGTCGATCCACAGGTAGCCCGGCGCCATCAGGCCGAACGAGGGACCGGCCTTCTTCTTCTCATCGATCTGGCCCACGTAGGTCAGCTTCGTCCAGCCGAACGTGCCGTTCTTCTTCAGTTGCACGTAGTTCCCGTTGAACATGAACTCGGTCGTCATGCCCCAGGTTCCGGTGCCAATGTCCAGCCCGCGAAGGTAAGCCGTGGTCTTGTATCTTCCCGGGGCGAGTTCTACCCCTTGGCTCACGCGGATCTTCGGCGCCGATCCCCCAAACAACAGCATGGAGTGCTTGCCGGTGTGCGCGACTTGGCCCACGCGGAAATCGCACTCCCCTTCGTATTTCCAGCCGCCCCAGTTGGCGAAAATATTGCCGAACTGATCCCGGGGCTTGGTAATCTCGAACGAGGGATTCTCGAGCAGGTTCTCTTCTTCGCGCGCCTGGGCGCCGATGGGAAGGACGATCACCAACAACAGCACAGGACGCAACAAGATCAGGCTGAGTCGCAACATGGCGGGACCTCGATCAGGTGGGAAACGGGGTGGGACAACACCGGCCATCATAGACCGCCAGCCGCGTATAGTCAAAGTACTCGGCCGAACTGCAAGTGCCAGAAAGCTTGGGACTTACGGATGTGGTCCCAGGAGCCTCTTTCCGCCGATTGACTCCCACTGGCCGCCGAGTCGGTCCGGAGTTCTTGCCCCGAAAGATCGGCAAGCTTCGCCGAGTCTCGGAAGTCTTGCCGAGCAGTGTCCTTTCGATGACAGGCCATCGTGTCCGAGGCTGGCACCCCAGCAACTCACGGCTGCCGAGGTCCAAGCGATCCAGGACCTGGTAGCCTCCCCCAAGTACCGACACGTCCCGACCGGGACACTGGCGCTCCTCGCTCAACGCCTCGGCAAGGTCTTTGCTTCGGCCAGCACGTGGTATCGGCTGATCCGTGATCACCAGTGGCGACGGCCCCGGCAACGCATTCACCCGGCCAAGCCGAAGGTCGGGATTCGGGCCTCTGGCCCCAATCAGATCTGGCACATCGACACGACGTTGATCCGCTTACTCGATGGAAGCCGAGCCTATCTGCACGCGGTGCTCGACAACTTCTCACGCCGCATCCTGGCTTGGAAGGTCACGCCCACCTTCGATCCCGGTGCCACGGCCAAGATCCTGCTCACCGCCTCGAAGGGCGTAGATCACGGCACACCAACCTTGCTCACCGACGGTGGCGCTGAGAACTTCAACGGGGCCATCGAGGAACTCATCCATTCGGGGTTGCTCCGTCGCGTTCTGGCCCGCACGGAAATCACCTATTCCAATTCCATGATCGAATCTTGGTGGCGTGTGCTCAAACACCAATGGTTGTACTTGAACACCCTCGACACCGTAAGCGCCGTGGAGAAACTGGTCCGGTTCTATGTCCATGAGCACAATACGCGACTTCCCCGCTCGGCGTTCCAGGGGCAGACGCCGGACGAGATGTACTTTCAGAACGGGGAGAGCATCCCCAAGCAGCTGGAAGCCGGCCGGCAACAGGCACGCCAGGCACGTGCGGAAGCGAATCGGAAACGCGACTGCAGGGCTTGCGCGTTGGTGGCTGCCAGCAGCAACTGAAGTTGGTGGACTCGATGCGTCACATGGGCCGTAGCCCACTCGTGCTGGCGGCCAGCGGCGTGACGGGAAATCGGCGACTGGAAGCTCGAATCGACACCCGCTCACACCCAAACCGCCGTTGGAATCCATTGGGATGCGGGGTGGCCGACGGTAGTGCGACGACGGTGGCGACAACTCGCGCAGAAAAGTGCAGAATGTCGTGACAGAAAGCGCGGCGATAGGCCAGCCGTCCCCTTGCGAACCCCAATGAAACGGTGATCGTCAGTGTGATCGAACCATCGCTCCGTACAAGATGCTTAAATTCTCGTGAGTGTAACAGGCTGACATACCACGCATTGATCTTAACCGCCGCCACCGGTGTTTGCAACTCTCAATGCGCGCGTGGACGCGTTAGGCACCGAGGTGGCCAGCTCGCTACGTGCTGACGGTGGTAGCCTGCCGTGGAGTGAAGATGATCTTGGGAATCATGTCGCCTGCGGTTGGACCTCGACGAGGTCTGTCGGCAGTAACGTCCCATATTATGCTAGTGCGCAAGTAGGCAATTTCTTACGGCTCCGCGGCTCCGCCACCAGGCGCAAGAGTCGCTTGACCAGCACAGGGATTCTGCAACGCAAGATACCGTGAATCGCCGAACAGGCCGTTGCACGCATACGATGATTGCCTTTGTCACGCCGGGACGCTACCCTTAATCTCGTCGTGATTCCCGCCTGAAGGCCCCCTTTTGCCCCACCCGCGTGTACATTGCGTCACCCGCCTTGGAATCGACCACATAGGAGTGTATCCCCATGAGAGCGAAGACTGTGTTATCTCCCTTCTGCGTCCCCCCGTTCGCCAGTGCCGGCATCTTCCTGATCGCCCTGGCATTCTGTCTGCCCTCCGTATCACCCGCGGCCGAGCATGATCAGGAGGAATGGCTGATCGTCCCGAAGGACTACACGCCGGAAAAGTCTTGGCCCTTCCTCCTGGCCAGCCAGAACCAGATCGCCGTCAAGGCCATGGAGAACGTGCCGTACTTCGCGGCCTATGGGCCCAGCGAAGCGGTCGTCGCACCGCTGCTGGAGACGGCCAGGAAGTACAACATCGACCCGTACCGCATCTACGCGACCGGCTTTTCGCGGAGCGGGCACGGACTGCTGGAAACGGCCTGGCTGTACCCCGATCGCTTCGCCGCCATCGTCCCCGTCTGTGAGGACATGCGTTGGAAGGAGCAGTACAAGGTCCAGAAGATCGACCTTTTGAAATACATCCAACAGACGCCCACACTGCTCCTGCACGGCGACCATGACAGCTTCCTGACGACTGGCAAGAAGAACTACGAGTTGATGAAGGCCGCGGGCTGTCCAGTCCAGTTCGGCACCTATCCCGGCGGGCACGGGCCAGACCCGATTTACTTCCATGACGTCGCGCGGCTGACCGGTTTCTGCGACCGGCACGTCCTCGACCCGTACCCCAAGGTCGTCGATCACGTGGTGTGCAGCTACGCGGCTACGCGCGCGTTCTGGGTCGATTGCCAGGTGGCCAAAGGAAGCGTCGAGCGGGATTATCCCGTCTTCAAGATCCGGGTCAACGACGGCAACCGAATCGAGGTGGCGGCCAACGAGGGCGTGCGAAAGATGGCGTTCTTCCTGAATGACAAGCTCGTGGACATGACTCGGCCGGTCAGCGTGACCTTCCAAGGCAAGGACATTTACGAGGGTCGCGCGCAGCCGCCCATCACGGTCACACTCCGTGAAGGAGAGGTGGCGCCGTCCGCAGGCCAGGTGCCATTGTGGGAACAACTGGAGGCGATCCGCTCGCAGCCGAGCGAGAGCGGCGCCATGGACTGGCTATATCTCAACGTTCAGACAGCCTTCCGCGACACGCGGCTAGGCAAGAACGTTCCACGACGGGTGAGCATCGACCTGGGGTTCCGCGCTGTCGACGGACCCGCGGCGGCCAAGATCTTGCCAGCCACCAAGAAGTTTGCGGACCTGGACGCAATGCTCCCTGACGCCGCACTGAAGCTCGACTTCTCCGGCATGTCGCGCAAGCTGTCGGTCGAGGCAACGGCGGCGGTCCAGAAATTCGGCCTGAGCGGCTCGGTGGACCGACCGCCAGGCGATGGTCCCGTCAAGTTGATTGCCGCCGGCGAGGGCAAGACCGGCGAAGTTGTGCTCCTGAAACTCTGTTTGGCCAACAAGGGCAATAAGGATCTGGCGGGGGTGATGCGACTCTACCGCAATCCGTTCTTGACTTGCCCGATCGGAGTCTGGCCCAAAGAGGGACCGCTGGCCGATTCAGTCCAGGGCATTTACGAGGTGGCCGGCACGCGGGGTGTCACGTGGCAGTACTTCAACAAACACGGCAACGAGGCCTATCAGGTGCTGGGACTACTGATGCTCAGCGCCCCCGAGCTGCCGAGACCTACACCGCTTTTGGTAGGCAAAGGCAGGGAGTTCTACGGTGTCGAGCGGACGTTGGAGTTGAAGGCCGGCGCGACGCTCAGCCTTCCGGTGCTGATGATTTCCGTGCCGTCCAGCGATGCCAAGGCCGAGAAACCTAGAATCCCGGACTTGAGCGGCATGCTTCAGTGCATCATTCCAGTGATCACGAGGGCGGAGGATTAGCGTATGGCTTTAGGACTTGCGAGGATCTTGGTAGCTGGACTGGCAATGCCCAAGCCCAAGAACGTCAGTTGTTTGCGGCTGGCCGCAGGTCTGGCGTGGCTGGCGCTGGGGTGGATTGCCGGGCCGGGCGCTCTTGCCGGGGAGAAGGCGCCGCAGGCGAAGCCGCAGGGCGACGGGCTGACGCGGGCGCTGGTGACGGGATGCCAGTGGCGGCGACACTACACTTTTTTCCCGCCGGAAGTGTCCGAGGCGGGCGCCAAGGAATTGGGCGTCGATCCGAAGGACCTTGCCGCGCGCCGCAAGGCGCTCAAGTACGCATTCGTCTGGTACAGTTCGGACCACGAAACCATTTTCCCCGCCCTCGAAACGGATCCGCCGCCTGCCGGCTGGCATCACGCTCCGAATTGCCTGTGGCTGACCTTCAGCCGCTACGGGTATATGCCGGTGTACCTGTGGGGGCGGCCGAATGTCTGGTCCTTCCGCATCGTGATGGATTGCGCGCTCGTCACGGGAAGCTGCGGCTACACGCGTGTCGGCGGCGACTTCTTCCCGGTCATCGGCGATATCGGAAAGTACTGGAAGTCGCTCGGCGTGCAAATGAGCGGCGAATCCGCGGGAGGTTGCGGCGGGACGCTCTTCGGGAGCTTCCCGCCGTCCACGGCGGGACAACTGGGCATCGGTTACGGCGCCTTCGACCTTTTCGGCCCCGGCCCGGACGGGCCGGTACGCACGGTCCGGTTCGAGAACCTGTTTCTCGGAAATCAGGAATCGGAGGCGCGGATTGTGGTCGAGAAGGCGATTGCGGGCAAGAAACTGCCGGCGGAGCTTGCTGAGAAGTGCCAGGCGCTGCTCGACCGGCGGACAAACGCGCTCCGCATGTGGCTCGTGAATCCGCCGAGGACGCCGGAGTCGATTCCGTTGGGCAGTCAGGGTTGGGAGTCTTGCGCGCAGGAGCTTTTCGAGTGCGCGGGGAAGGCGGCGAAGTAACTCGACTCAAGAGACATTGGTGACAATCATGACTGGAGTGAAGGCGACTTTAGTACTGGCAATGGCCCTGTGCGCGAGCGCGCCCGCGGCGCCTGCGGCCATCGCAGGTCAAGCGGCGGCGACCAGACCGCCGGACTCTGTGGAACTGGCCGTCACGGAACGGCTGGGCCTGGATCGCTTCGGCGAACCTGTGACGATGGGCGTGCCGTTTCCTGAAGGAGCACTCAAGGACGTCCAGAACGTCCGCCTCCTGCGCGACGGAAAGGAGATCGCCGCCCAGTTTCGCGTGACCGGCCTGTGGCTGCCAAAGGGCAGCGTGCGCTGGCTTCTGGTCGACTTTCAGACGGACATCAGGGCCAACGAAACGCAGCGCTACGTCATGGAGTATGGCCCCGGCGTCAGACGGGAAGCGAGCCCTGCCAGCGCCGTCCGCGTTGCCCAGGACGATGCTGGTTATACTGTCGACACGGGAGCGGCAGTCTTCCGCATCAGCAGGAAGGTCTTCAGCCTGTTCGACGAGGTGAAGCTGGCCGACACGGCGGTGCTGGTCGCTCCCCCCGCCCAAGGCGCGGTACGATTCGGGGCCCAGATCCGGCGTTTCCAGCCTAACGTGACACGCCCCGTTGCCGCGGCGGGCAACCAGGGCGCCAGCCATCTCATCTACGCCAAGAACCGCGCGTGCAAAGCAATCGAGGATTACACGCTGCGGTTCCGCACGGACGTGGAATACGAGCTGACCGGGCTCCACAGCGGCGCTGTCGGCAACGGATTCTACGGCAGGGATTTCGTCAGCACCGACGGCAAGCTGTCCATCCCGGGAGACGCGTGGCTCGCGTATGCGCGTCCCAAGCCAGGCGACGTTTACGAGTTTTGCGCGGTCCCGCAAGGCGCCTCAGCGGTCAGCGAGGGCGTGTTGGAGACTGCCCTGATCGAGCACGGCCCGCTGCGGAGTGTCATTTGCGTGAAAGGCGCGTTCGGGCAGGCGACGGCCGCGGCCATGGAATATACGGCTTGGTACCATTTCTTCGCCGGCAGCCCGCGGGTGAAGTTGGTCTTCACGCTGGAGAACAATCGGCACGGCGCCCGCGACGGCGCCAATGCCGCGGCCGGGCCGCTGTCCGACATCGGCGGCGTCAACTGCGTGCTCTTCGGCGACATGCGCCTGATTCTGCCTTTGGCGTTAGGGTCGCGGCGGACGGTCAGTTTGCTTGGCGATGCCGGTTCCGCCCCAATTCGCGCACCGCTTGCGTCCCGCACCGAACTCTACCAGGACTCGGGCGGTGGGGAGAGGTGGAACCGATACAAGGACCCCAAGTTCCATCCCCGCCCTGCGAGTTACGTGAGCTTCAAGGGTTACCAGGTGCTGCGTGGGGCCGACAGGATCGCCGAGGGGAATCGGGCCGTCGGCTGGCTCGACGTCTCCGACGAGGCCAAGGGCCTGACCGTCGCTGTCCGGGACTTCTGGCAGAACTGTCCCAAAGGCCTGGCTGCCGAACCGGATGGGCGGATTGAAATCGGCCTCTTCCCCGCTCGCTATGCGGGCGAGTTCCCTTTCCGCACCGGCGAGCACAAGACGCACGAACTGCTCTTCTTCTTCCACAAGGGCGATGCCGACGCGGCGCGCGGGATGGCCGCTGCCCGAGGGTTCTCCGATCCGCTGCGACTGGAGCCTTCGCCCGAGTGGTTTGCCAAGACCCGGGCCCTGGGCGAGTTACGCCCCTACGATCTGGAGAACTACAGGTCGTACGAGACCCTCAATCTCTCCACAATCGGTCTGCGCCCCGACGGCGGCAAGAGCAAGACGAGTCTCATCGAGCAGGTGGAAAACTACAACTTCTTCTGCTGGATGGACTACGGCGACGTGCCTTTGGACTTCGAGGGCGGCACCGGACAGTGGGGCATGAAGTATGACCTCGACTACCACATGGCCCAGCAGTACGCCCGCACGCTCCAGCCCGACTGGTGGAAGCTGTTCGTCGCGGCCGGCCGGCATGTGGCCGACATCGACATCCATCATCAGCCGCACCTGCCGGGTATCCACTGGACGAAAGGCGGCTCGTGGGCCCATTCGCAGCACAGCGAGCCGGGTCACAAGAATCCCCACCGCAACTACGGCCGATTCACCAAGGATCTGTGTTTTGGTGCCCGTGGCACGGCGACGCTGTATTATCTGACGGGCGACTGGAAGGCCCGCCATGCCTGCCTGGAGTTGGCCGACAACGCCTTGGCTCAGTACATGTCGCCGCAGTCCGATCCGGGCGACCCCAAAGACAACAACCGCATCGGCTGGCGGGGCGATGCCTGCACGTTGGAGCGGCTTCTGGAAGGCTACCTGCTCACCGGCGAACCGAAATACCTCGCGCGCGCCCGCTGGCAGATCAAGAGCTGTGCGTTCGATGGCCGGCCGCCGAAGCTTGATCCGCACGGCCCCGTCTCCACATGGTCTACCGCCTTTTACGTGATGGCGCTGGCCCGATACGTCGAGATGTTTCCCGAGGACCACGCGGCAAAGTCGTACCTTTTGGCACACATCACGACGCTTTACAAGGCCATCGATCCGAAGCTGGGACTGCTGTACTCGATCGTGGTGAATCCGGATGGCAGCGTGACGCCCACGAGCGCCTCCCCGACCAGCCACTACAACGTGCAGGCTGCCGATTGGCTGGCGATCGGGTATCGCCTGACCGGAAATGCCAAGTACTTGGCGACGGCCCGCGCGTGTTTCTCGATTGGCGTCCATAGCGCCGGTTGGGGCACGGACAGCTACACCCACGTCCACAACGCCAATGGGGCAACGCATGGGAACGTCTTCATGGTCCTCGATGGTGAGATGCGGGCCGGGGGCAAGTAGGTGAAGGCCGCGGTTCTCGAAAGGACACGATCATGTGGCGGACGACACGTCGCGGATTGCTGAGGACCGTGGCGGCGGGAACCGCGGCGCTGGCGGCCAGCGCGGTCGGCGGCGCAGTCCAAGTTCCTGCGGGCCAGCGGCCGCGTCAGGATGTGGGCGTCGAGGTGCTGCACCCTCAAGGGCGAGTGCCCCTGTCGCTCTTCATCGACGATTCCACGTGCCTGGTGAACCTGGCGCACTACGCCATGCCACAGTTCGCAGCGGTGTGGCCTGATCGGGCCGAGTATGCGGTGTCCGAGGTCCGGCTGGACTGTTTCTGGCTCCGTGAGGCGCGGTGAGCAGGGATAACATCGTTACGACTACAACTGCCAGGGGCCGCGCATCGCCCGCGACAGCAGGCGGTTGGCCTCTTCGTCGCCCAGGAAGACTTCGCGGAGCGGGTCCCAGCGGAGCTTGCGCCGCAGGCGCACGGCGATGTCGGCCTGGTGGCAGAGAACGTCGGACTGGACCGAGGCGTCGATTGGCGAGATCGGCTTGCGCCGCGTCTTCACGGCGTCCAGAAAGTCGCGGCGATGGTCGCTGCTCGACGGAAGGCGGATGTCGTTGGGGCCGAACTCCGCCCGGCGCAGCGGTTCGGGATGGGCGAAGAACCCTTGGCGGCTGACGTACACCCAGCCTTCGCTGCCCTGGAAGAGCGTCCCCCTGTAGGCCAGTTCGAACTGCAACGACTTCCCCTTCCGATCCCTTACCGGCTTGCCTGCGAAATCTCAATCGCCTCCAGCTTGAACTTTCCGCCGCGATTTTGCAGCCGCACGCCATGCTGCCCTTGCACCAGCCGAACGAAGCAGGACGTGGCTGCCGCCGCGGAGGCCTTGTCGCCGCCCGCGAGCGCCGGCATCTTCACCACGGCCCACAGCCCCGTGCCATCCTCTTTGATCTCCGCGTTACCGCCGATCCCCTTTGCCCAGGCCTCCAGGGCAGCAGCCGTCAGTCCTCCCTTGGCGCCATGGGCGTGCCCGACCACCGCCACGCCCCGGTACGGCGAAACGACGCGCCGGGCCTCGGCCGCCGGCACCTCTTTGAGATTCTCGTCTGTGGCATCCGCCATCAGCAGCAGATCCGCCACCCAGTCGCCCAGCGGCAACGCCCCCGGCGTGCCCAACTCCAGAACCACCTGCGATCCGAGCACACCGGCTGCCGCCGCGGCCCTACGCGCCGATGCCAGCTCCGCGCCATCTCGCGCCAGCCCATGCACCTGCGCCACCCCCGCCTTGGCGAGTCCCACGGCCAACGCCCCGTCTCCGACCCGTGGCATCTCGCAGACCCCGGCCTTCAGACCCGCCTTCGCCAGCAGGGCCTTGCCAAGCTCCTCGGACGACGGCTCAGCGCTGCGGGCCGCTCCCGCCCGGCAACTCATCAGCAGGCCCGAAGACAACAGGCAGGGCAGCAGGATCAGGATGCTGGTCATCCTGTGGGGCATTCGAAATGAACCGACATTTGCCACAGGACCTGCCGCAGTGATCATCATCTATTTCCACCGATTGTACTTCCGCAGATGCTCCTGGTGCCACATGGGATCCAGCGGGTCTTCGCTCAGCACGTTCCATTCCAAGAGCCGCATCTTCATCTCGGCGGCCTTCGAACGGAACTCCGGCTGCCGGGCCAGATTCACCCACTCGTGCGGATCGCGGCGAAGGTCATACAACTCCTCGAACCCATCGGCATACCAGATGTACTTCCACTCGTGCGTGCGGATCGACTTGCAGAAGTCGCCCGGCACGTTGAAGTTGGCCGACCAGCACAAGAGATGTCCCCGCGTCGTGTGATACTTGTTCCAGTCGGCGATAAACTCCTCGTAGGTCTTGTAGGGATTGCGGTAGTCCGGCGGGCAGATTTCGCCATGAATGACGTCTTTGTGGGTTTTCGTCTCCCCGCGGGCAATCGGCACGAGCGACTTGCCCTGACAGCCGAAGGGGATTTCGAGGCCGCACAGTTCCAGCAGGGTTGGCATGACGTCCACCTGCTCGACCAACGTGGAATGGACGGCGCGCGGCTTCAGGTGCCCCTCCCAAGAAATGATGCAAGGCACGTGCAACAGGCAGTCCAAGAGAATGAGGTCCTTCTTGCACATGCCGTACTCGAAGTTGAAGTCGCCGTGGTCGGACGTGAACACGATGATCGTGTCGCGTCGGCGGCCGGTGGTGTCCAGGGTTCTGAGGATCTCGCCGACGTTCTCGTCGACCCAAGAGATCATCGCGTAGTAAACGGCCAGGTAGCGCCGTTTGTCCTCGTCGGTGGCCCGAAGCGATCCTTGGGCCTGTTGCTTGATCTTGAACCGGGGCGCCTTCTGGTCCAGCACGCCGGGCGGCACCTCCGGCAAACGGATCTTGTCCAGTGGATAGACCTCCTTGTACTTGGCCAGGGCCAGGTGTGGCGCGTGCGGATCGTCGAACGACACGCAAAGGCAGAAAGGCCGGTCCTTGGGGGCCTCGCGGAGAAACCGCACCGCGCTTTGCCGGGAGAGGTAGGTGTCGGTGAGCTTCGGATCGTAGTCGTGGAACACGGACGAGGCCCACGACCCGACCGTCCCCAGCCGGTCCACCCGCTGATTCCAGAACCGCATGTACTCGGCCCGCTCGCCGCCGCGGCTGCGGTCCTCCTCCAAGTCCTTGAAGTCGAAGTTGACAAACTCCTCTTTGGCCAGGAGATGGTTCTTCTCGATATAGCCCAAATAGTAGCCGGCCTGCTTGAGCGCTTTGAACAAATGCACTTCGTATTTCTCCAGACAGGCGTTGTTCTGCCGGTTGCGGTGGCTGTGGCTGTATCGGCCCGTGAACAGGTTGCACCGCGAGACCACGCAGGTAGGGGCCTGAGTGAAGAACTGCCGGAAATCGACGCCGCCGGTGGCCAGGCGGTCCAGGTTGGGCGTTTTCGCCTGCCCGCCATGGCAGCCCATGCCGTCGTACCGCTGCTGGTCGGTCATGATGAAGAGGATGTTGGGCCGCTGCGCGGACCCGTCGCTGGGCCTGGTCGGCTCAGGCTCGGCGGCATCGAGCGTGCCAAGAAAGGCCGCTGCCAGCATGATCGCCGCGCCGGCCAAAGGTCCAAACGAGGATCGGAGTTGCTTGAAGGGAATCATGATTACACCGGAATGAAGGTGAAGGTGACACGCCCTGCGCTGCCGTACGGTCCCCTCCAGTGTGAGACGGCGCGATCGCGAAGTCAATCCGCGGTGGTTGCAGCCCAGGAGATCCGCAAAGTGCCTTTGGCCAAACCCTCGGCCTGGGCGCTTATGCGGCGGCTGCGGAGTTGGCTTCCGACGCTTCCGTCCCTGGATAGCCTTCTAGACCACGGCCTGAGCTGCAAATGGCTCGCTGGCTGTTTTTGGCCAGGAAATCGGGTAGACTGATAGGTATCTCGTGCCTCCCGTACGAAAGGATTGCCATGGACACAGTTTCTCTGTCGCGTCGCGATTTCCTGCGGACTTCCACGGTCGTCGGTGGAGGCGTCCTGAGCGGCGGGCTGGGCATCGCCCGCTCTGCCCACGCCGCCGGTTCGGACCAAATCAAGATTGCGTTAGTGGGCTGCGGCGGGCGGGGGCGGGGCGCGGCCGCGAACTGCCTCGACGTGAAGGACAACATCAAGCTGATCGCCGTCGCCGACGCCTTCGAGGATGCCGCTCGTCAGGGCGCCGTCGGCCTCAAGCAACAGTATGGAGCCAAGGTGGACCTGCCGCCGGAACGCATCTTTTGGGGTTTCGACGCCTATCAAAAGGCCCTCCAGGCCGGGCCTGACCTCGTGCTACTGGTCACGCCGCCCGGGTTCCGCCCCCTGCACTACAGGGCAGTGGTCGAGGCGGGCAAGCACGTCTTCATGGAAAAGCCCTGCTGTGTGGATGCCCCCGGCTTTCGCTCGCTCCAGGAAACCAACAAGTTGGCCGAGGAGAAGGGGCTGAAAGTGGCGGTGGGCCTCAACATGCGGCACGCGCCGGGCTTCCACGAGACGATCAAACGCATTCATGAGGGCACCGTGGGCGCGATCAGTTTCATGCGGTGCTACGGCAACAATTCCGGCGTTTGGGTCCGTCCGCGCAGGTCCGGTCAGACCGAAATGGAGTACCAGATTCGCAACTGGTACTACTTCACTTGGCTCAGCGGCGACCTGATCGTCGAGCAGACTGTGCATGAGATCGACATGGCGAACTGGGCCCAATGCTCGCATCCTGTCGAGGCGAATGGCATGGGCGGGCGCCAGGTCCGTACGGGCAAGGATCACGGGCAGATCTTCGATCACCACTTTATAGAGTACACGTATGCCGATGGCGTCAAGCTCTTCTGCCAGGCGCGGCACATCGGTGGCTGCTTCAACTCCGGCGCGGTGGCGGTCCACGGGTCCCTGGGCTTGGCCGATTGCGAGGGCCGGATCGCCGGGGAACACCCGTGGCGTTACGCCGGCCCACAGTCGAGTGGCCACGCGCAGGAACACGTGGACCTGATCGCGGCCATTCGCAACGGTGAAAAGTACCACGAGGGCTGGTACGGGGCGACCAGCAGCATGACGGCCGTTCTCGGCCGAATGGCGACGTACAGCGGGCAGGTCGTGCGATGGGACGATGCCGTCGCCAAGGGCACAAGCGAGATGCCAAAGCGATACGCTTTCGATGCGGAACCGCCGGTGAGGCCGGACGCGCAAGGCAACTACCCGGTCCCGGTGCCCGGTGTGTACCGAGCTTATTGAAGGCGGCAAGAGCGGCGACAAAAGGCGCTCGGGTGTTCTTCGGGCAATTCCCACCCCTTGCGGCGTGGGCGGTCGAGGAGTTGGTTGCCTTGCTCGCTGTTGGTGAAGCGTTCCGAGACCGGATCCCAATTCAGCGTTTCGCCGAGTTGGCCGACTTGCCCTACAATGTTGATGATATGCCCGACTGACGCCGAGCGATGGCCGATCTCGACGTCCGCGGTGGGCTTTCCACGCGACTGGATGCAATCCAACCAGTTCTGTAGATGTCCCAAAGCGATCGAAAGATCCCAATTCAGTCCTGGCGGAACCGGTTCTTCCGGGAAGTCCGCCGCCACATAGGGCACTGAGCGGGGGTAATTGACGCACTGGACCTTCCGCACCTTGCCGATTCCGCCGTCGCGGACTAGTTCGCAGGCGAAACGGTTCATTTCCATGCTTCGTTGTTGGGAGCCCGTCTGCACGACCCGTTGATACTTCCGTGCCGCTTTGACCAGCGGCACGCTACCCAAGGCTAAGCCGGCGGTGGCCGCCGTGGCCTTGAGGAAATGGCGACGGGAAAAAAGCCCCGCGGGCGGGCGCCGTGATGTCGTTTCCCCGGCTGGCGACCGCAGGGAGGATCGGAATGGATGTCGTTGGGTCAAGAGGCAAGCCTCCTTTGCAAGGTTGCGGTCAGGGCAGTATGCGACTCAGTTTACGACGTAACCGTTCACGGCATAAAAGTAGCAGGCACACTCCGTGTGCCGTCCGCTGAAGCGGAACAAGGCATGGCGGACGGCACACGGAGTGTGCCTGCTACCTTGGCGCGGCCCGTGAACGGATACTTTGCGACAGACAGCGCCGACTATCAAACTCCGACTGGCGTTCGCCCAAACCTCGACCAAGGCGTTTCGATCGTTTGAAACCACGCCGCTGGGCTCAGACGAACTTGGCTCCGCCTTTTCTGCTCCGGGATGCTTCGCTCACGCCACCTCCCACCCCGGTCGGTAAGTTTCTTTGAGGTAGGCGTCGGCCTGGGGCCAAGCCACAGGTCCCAGTCCAGCCCCGCCGGCACCGGAGCCGCGTTTGCCGGTTTCCCCAGCAGCGTGGGATTATAACGGCCGGCCCAGATCCAGGTTTGCACCTCGCGCACTGTGCCGATGCGAAACCCTTTCTCACTGTTTCTTGTCCTTTGCCGCATCGACCGTGATCTTCCGCACAAGGATCGCCTTGGCCGGCTGGCCCTTTGCGTTTGGCCGCTCGAATTCGCTGTATGCCAATAGGAAACTGTCCTGCCCCGTCGCCAGCAGCGAAGTGCAACCGCAAGAGTGTTTCATGTTGTTCTTAGGATCGCCGGCAATGACCGCTTTCGGCTCGGTCCAAGAATGCGCGCCGTCCAACGAGAACGAAAGCCATATGCCCGGCCGCCCGAAGCTCAGGACCATCACGCCGTTGTCCAGTTGCAGCAGGCGCGGCAAGACGCCGAACTCGAAAAGCCTTTGCGGTGGCGTCCAAGTGCAACCCCGGTCGTTGGAGTGTACAAGATACATTTCCTTGGCGGTTCCGAAGTCCCTGCGCATGACGCAGACCAGTTCTCCTGCCCGGTTCCTCTCCAGCCCCGGCTCGGCGGTAGCGTCCGATGCGGACATCGTGGCGATCGTGCTCCGCCGCGTCGAGGAGCGACCGTTGTCCGCTGAAACCATCAGCGTACACTCCCAACCGTGCGGCGCGCGGCCCGACACGGTCGCATACTGCGTCCAATAGTCCGCGTACAGCAGTTCTTGGCCCGCCCGCACTACGGAGCATTCCAGAAAGACCTTCTGCCCCCAGGCGCCGTCGTGCTTCTCGTGGAAGATGATCTGATCGCGGTGGTCCCCCCAGCGTACTTTCTCCTCTGTCCACAGCCGGGTCTTGGGCGACCAGCGCACAGCCTTGCGGCAACGACCGGGGCCTTCTCGAGTGGCGCCCTCTTGTTGTCCGCCGCCGCGCAGAACGATAACACGCCAGCCGCTACAAGTACTAGGCTAGTCAAGTGGTTGCGCTCCTACTCCAAGACAAGGTAAATGGTGTTGGCCGGCAGCACGACCGTCGCCTTGCCATCGGCGCGGCGGACTTCGACCGGCGTCGCTGTGGCCATGCCGTTGACGTCCAGCAGGGTGGCCTTGCTGAGGCGCGGATTGGCCACCGTCACCTTGGCGTCGAGGTTCTCCACCTGGAAGGGCATTTTGCCGTTGTCCATGATGCGCCAGCAGTCTTCCTTCTGGACGCGCATCGCCACCTGCATCCAGCCGGTGGGCCGGGCCAGCGTGCCTGCTTGCACCAGGAGCTTGCCGGAGGCGCGGATCGGTTGTCCGTCCAGGGGCACGACCACGATGCTGGCGTAGCGGTTGCCGCAAGCCACCGTCACGTCGGCCAGGTGTTGCTCTCCGGCGCCGGCCAGGAACCCGCAAGCCGCCTGGGCCGCTGGGGCGTTCAGTCGGAAGATGCCCCGGCCGTAGTCCAGCTCGGCCTCGCCCGTGATGCTGCGGACCGTCTTGCCCTGCCGGTCGATGTACTTCGAGAAGTCGACCGCGGTGCTCTTGGCCGGATCGCTGTCGTAGACCACGCGTACCGGCCCGACCCAATAGGCCAGCGGATCGACGGCCGTCTTGATGTTGGGACTGCGCGGCATGCTGGCCTGATCACGGTTGGGGTCCCAGCCGGGCTCTTCGCCGATCAGGGGAATCTTGCACTCCCAGAGATCTTGCAGGCTGCGATGCTCGACCACTGCCGGTTCGCCCTTGCGCACCAGGCCTTGGCGGTACAAGAGCGCGGCGGCGGGGAACTGCCCGATCTGCATGGGCGTCGAGTAGGTCCATTTGGTGCGCGGGTCCTGCTGCCAGTCGGGCTCAACACCGTTGCAGAACCAGCACTCGGCCCCCAGGCCGCACAGGGCCTGCCGCGCTGCCACCAGCAGCGCTGCCTCCGATTGGTATAGGTTCGGCGGGCACCACAGGACTTCCGTCAGGATGTGAGGGTGCCCGACGGCCTGCTTCACGTTGAGCGGCATTTGCAGCGGGTTGGTGAGCATCGACATGTCGGAGTAGACGTGCCCGGGAAGGATCAGCCAGCCGTTGGCCGCGCCCTGGTGGATGCCGCCCGTGTAGATGTTCCGCGCCAGGACCTCCGAGACCCCGTCGGCCCAGTACTGGGCGTCCTGGGTGGTCACCAGGTCCACGGTCCGCCAGTTGCCGGCGTTGATAAGCTGCTTGCAGCCCAGGTCCTCGCGGAGGTACTTGATCATGTCGGCATTGAAGCGGCGCGAGAGGCGGGCCAGGAACTCCATCTGATCGGCCAGCCGGGCCTTGAAACCCGCGCGGTCCGCAAACCGCGTGCTGATGTCGCGGCTGAAGTCATAGACGTTGAGCATGCCGGGCAGGCCCGCGGCCCAATCATCGCTGCCGAGCATCTTGACGCCCGAGTAGTTCTTCCAGGCCGCGCGGGCCTTCTCCAGCGAGCCGCGCTTCTTCACGAGGAAGTCGGCGTACTGGCGGAGGAACAGCTTCAGGGCGTCGCCCTTCAGTCCCATGATTCCCCACCACAGGAGACAATCTTCGTTTTGCAGTTGGATGATGGCCACGGCCGGATCGTCGGCGATCCGCAGGCCCGTATAGGGATTCTTGCGGTCGCAGAGGGCTTTCATCCAGGCCTTGTAGCCGGCCTGGAACTTGGGGTCGAAGTAGACCAGGTCTTCGCACTGGTTGCGTCCGGGGTTGGTCACGTCCCAGCCCTTTTGGATCTGTGTGGAGCAGGCCCAGTAGGCGCCGCTGAAGGTGTAGATGCCCTCGGCCTTCATGGCCGCCTCGGTGGCAAACAGAGAGTCGAGGTCCGCTTCGTTCACGTCGGTGATCTTCGACTTCGGGTCGGTGGGCGGGAGCATAGCGAAGACGCGGATCGCGTTCACGCCGTGCTTGGCCAGCCACCGCGCCTGGCGTCGCAGTTCCATCATGTCGCGCTGCCCGGTCCGCAGGCCGGCGGCCCAGAAACGGATGGGCTGCCCGTCGCCGCGGACGAAGCTGTCGCCGTCGGCGCTGAGCTTGATGAAGCCGTGTTCGCCCGCCGTCTTCTCGTTCAGCCCGCGCAGGTCCAGCACTGCGGCGGGGTCGAACTTGTCCGGCTTGGGCTGAAAGTCCCAGGTCGAGCCGGGTCGGAACGCGGGTTGCGGTTGCGGCGACTTCTCGCCGGGCTTGTACTTGCCGGTGGGCACGAACTTGCCGGTGGTCAGCACAAAGCAGTCCAAACCGGCGTAGCGGTCGTCGGTCTTCAGGCCGCCGAGGTACCAGGTGATCGTGTGCTTGCCCTGGGTCAGTTCCACCGCCGGGGCCTCGAACCAGGAAGCCTGGCCCGGCCAGTACGGGTTGGCGTCGGCCGAGACTGGGACTGGGTTCTGGCCCTTGTCGATCGCCACCTCGATGGCGTCTCTTGCTCCATCCACGCGATAGGCCAGCCCCGAGCCGGGCATGGCACGCGCCCACACGTGGTACTTGCCGGTCGTGGGAATCTCCATGGTGTATTCCGCGGTTCCGTTGGGCTCACCGCGGTGGGACCAGCCGCAAATCCACTTGCCCCCGGAAAGGGCGTCGGGATTCACGTTGTCCATGGGCCCGTTGGCCACCAAGGTCTTGTGGAGGGCGTCCTCGGCCTCCACCCAAAGAAACCCCTCGGCGGCGAGCGCCCACGAGGGGAAGCCCAACAGAGCGCAAAGAACCAAGAGTTTTCTCAGCATTGTCCATCATCCTTTCATACCAAGGGGGGCGGGAGGCGCGCGTGCTTAAAGAGCATTCGAGTGCCGGCGGGAATTCCATGAACTGCCATTGTAGCGTCGATGCACCACACATCAAAATAGCCTGACTCCTATGCCCTTCCAGTTTGACAGCCCCATGCGTGGCAAGGAGAATACGCTGTCGTGCCGGTTTCCGCACGGATTCCCGCAATTTGCATCGAGGACCACGCCATGGCGAACCATTTCAACCGACGCACTTTCCTGGAAACCTGCGCCGTCGCGGGCGGCCAGCGGCGCAGCCGTTTCGCCGCTGTGGGCCGCCGAGACCGGCCAGCCGAAACCCGCGCAGACAAGCGACAACAGAAAGCTGAAGGCCCAGAACGGCGTTATCTGCACGGTGCCCGGCGAGCGGCTCGGCTACTTTGGCTGGCCCACGCTGTGCCGCATGGGCGACGGGACGCTGTTGATGGCCAGCTCGGGCCTCCGCATGGGACACGTCTGCCCCTATCCGTCCACCGTCGAAATGGCCGACGGCAGCCTGATAACGGCCTACTATCAGCAGATCCGCAACTCCGGCGAGAATTGCTCTTTGCTCTGGAGCCGCTGGCGCCTGCCGGAGTGAGGGTAGCCATGGTTTGTCGGGCTTGACCATGTGAGCAGAATCGGCGATCATCAGCGGCTCTCGGGCCGATCCGCCGGCTTGGTCCACGTCACTTCGGCGGCGGGGTGGTCCGCCTTGAGCTTCGACACATCGTCGTCGCCGGTCTTCACCCGCTCCAGCTCAATCTTCTTCAGGTTGCGGAGTTTCTTAAGGTGCTCGAAGCCGCCTGCATAATCCACTTTCATTTCGCTTATCGTAAGCATTTCGAGCGACTCGATTCCCGAGACGTATTCCAACGACTCGTTAGTCAACCGTCCGCCGTTGATCCGCAACTTCGTGAGCTTCTTCAGAGAACGCAGCGCGGCTACGCCTTCGTCGGTGTAGCCGAGGTGGAAGATGTCCAGGGCTTTTAGAGTGCTTATCTTGGAAACGGCCTCGATGGCCGGATCACCGACGCGGCAGCCGCCCAATCGCAACTCCTCAAGGTGCGGGAGCGCTGCCAGATGGGCCAAGCCCGGACCAACGTTCTGGTTGTTCGGCGTCTTAAACCATCCCCAATGGTCCAGCCCGAAGTTCTTCAGACTCGTCCATCCAGAGAAGTGCCGGAAGTCCTCGTCAAGTAGCTCTGCCCCGTTGCCGAAGAACTGTTCGACCTTGGGCAACGGGCCGATTGCCGCGAGGATCTCGCCGTTCAGGCGGGGCTTGTCGGGACTGAGGTTCACTCGCATCAGCGTGTCGCGGAACTCGCCGATTGCCTGGTACTCGGCGGGGGCCATGGTGGCGTTGGCGCCGACGTATACCTCGATGACGGCCCCGTCTTTCGCCTTCTTGAACTTCAGTCCCTTGGCCTCCAGGGCCGCCAGTTCGGCTCCCATAGCCGCCGAGAGGAATAGCATGTCCAGAATGATCAGTTTCAGCAAGACTCGCATGGTTGATGATCGAATTGTGCTCCGGTGCATGGCATGATCTCCACAGGGTGTTCTTCGCTTTAATTGTACGTGGACCGGGCTCCGCTCAGGGCCTATCGATCACAGCCTGAGCGCGGTCGCGGAGCCGCCGGTCTTTGGCGATCTCCAGGACCCGCTTCATCAGGGACCTGGCTTGGGCCAGGTTGGAGCCACTCAGCTTCTCCGCAATCAGGACCGTGGCTGCCGCGGCTTCTTCCTTCAGCGATTCGTCGTTCAGATAGGGTTCTACCATCTTCAGTGCGGCAGCGGTCCCCACATCGCCCAATCCCGAAAGCAGGAGCCTCTTCTCCTCGCCGCGCTGGATGAGCTTGGCGGCCTGCCGATACATCTCCATCTTCCGGCTGTCGTCGGCCGCCATGCCCGCCAAGCGGAGGTACCCGCGCAGGGCAATCAGTCGAAGGTCGGAGGTTCGGGCCGTTTTGGCCAGGTCCAGCAGGTCGGGAACCACGCCGCTCTCCGGCCAGTTCGCCAAGGTGCGAACCGCCGCTGCATAGACCTCGTTGCTGTCATCCTTGAGCGCGGCGCGAATGGCCTCGAGCGATTTGGGGCAGACCATCTGACCCAGAAGTTCCAGGAGAAGAATTTTGGTGGGAGGTGTGGCCCCCGCGTAGGCGGCCAACACCGCTTCGGGCCGTCGGTTCCGGTCTTCAATGTGTCGAGCCGCGCGCCGCAGCGCATTCTCGGCCGTCGTCCTGTCGGTCGCGGTCGCGGCCCGCAGGTAGAATTGCACCAGGGCGGGCATCTCCTTCTCGGTCGCCAGGACGCCCAGGGCCTTCATCGCGTTGAAGCGAACCGCCTCGTCTTTGTCCGCCGCGGAACCGAGCAACGCCGGGATCGCTCCCTTGGACAAGCGGGCGGCCATGACGTCGGCAAGCATGGCCTTGGTCCTGGCGTCCGCCGTCTGGAAGACTTTCAGAATGGCTGCATCCGTTTCTGAGGCTTTCAGTGTAATCAGGCTGGAGCGTGCGGCGTTGCCCCGGGAGAAGTCCACGAAGGGCACGATGGAAACCATGGCGCCGCCGAGCGATCCCTCCTTCGGCTGCATCGCCTCGATCTTGGCGATGTCGGCTCCCACGGCCTGTTGCGCCAGAAAGGGGACCAACGACGCATCGCCGATCTGACCCAGGGCCACCAAGGCGGCGATCGCAATCGCATCGTCCTTGCTTCTTGCGGTGCTGAGCACCGCGGACATGGCGACACGGTCGCGGCGATCGGCCAAGACGCCCAGCACGAGCAACTGGGAATAGGCCGGCAATCGGGGCAGAATCTCGGCCAGAACCTTGGTCACCTCGGCGTCGGGTATTTGCCGTGCCTCGTCTGCGACCATGAGTTGCAGGACCGCGTCGTTGCCGGAAAGCAGGGCGACGATCCTGGGGAGCCACTTGCGCGAGTCGGTCATCAAAAGCAGTCCCCGCGCCGCAACGATCCGGACGGGCGGCTTCTCCGAGGCGACAGCATACCGCTTGAAGGTATTCTCCGCCTCCTGAAACTTCTTTTGCGCCGCCAAGCGATCGGCGCACAGGAGCAGGGCTTTGGTGAAGAGCGGCTTGGCCTTTTCGGACGCTGCAACCTTGGCTTTTTCAAGTGCCCCGGCAGCCTCGACGGTTCCGATATTCGCCAGTGCCGAAATCGCAGCGCGGGCCACGCCTTCATCCTCGGTGTCGAGGAGAGCGGCCAGTTCACCCACGGCTTGGGCCTCGCCGCGGTCGCCCAGAGAGTTGATCAGTCCAACCTTCTGCGACGGGGAAGCCTTGGGCAGCGCCGCCAACATGGCCTTGGCGGCGGAACGGCCGGGGATCCGCTCCAGCGCATAACGCGCCATGTCGGAAAGATCGGCGTCCGCCAGAAGCGCCGCGAGGGCGGCGACCTCCGGCGCATCGGCAATGATCCGCAACTGGCGGCAGATGAACCTCTTGGCATCGAGCGTAACCTCTGCACGTCGCAGCATTTCCGCGAGTTTTCTCGCCAGGGTTGCCTTGGCCTGCGGATCGGTCAGGGCATTGCGGACCAGGTCCTCCGCCAAATGAATCGCGGCACAGTCGCCGCCAATCCGGAAGGAAGACAGCCTCGAAAGGACCTCGTCGGCTGAGGCGGACGGCGTCGCCGTCGGCGCGTCCGCGGCACTCAGCCATGTCACCGGGATCCCCAGAACCGCGCTCGCGAGAACCAAGAGAGCCAGTCTGTTTCTGCTCATCGTCCGCGTTCCTTTCCTGTTGCAATGATGTTCGCACAACATCCTCAAACGCCGACCAGGCGCCAGGGCGAACGCATGGGGCGCGACAACAGGCGGTTGGCCGTTTCGTCATCGAGGAATTCCTCCTTTACGGGGTCCCATTTCAGTTTGCGTCCGAGTCGCATGGCGATGTCGGCGACGAGGAGGAGCGAAGTTGCTCGATGGCAGCTTTCGGCCGTGGCGTAAGGCGTCCGGCGGGAGCGAACGCAATCGATGAAGTCACGGCCCACGAGCTCCTGATTGGCCCGCCATTGCGTGCTGTCCGGGCGGAACAGGCCCAGCGGGGAGGAGTTGCCCATTGGCTCCCCTGAATTGATAACCCGGCTCATCCCCACCCAACCGTCCGTGCCGACGAACGTGGTGAACCCCCGGCACCCTTTCTCGCCGAGATTGGTGGCCAAGGGCATCGTCACCCCGTCCGGGAACCTGAGTTCGGCCTCGAACTGAAGCAGGGTGTCCAGCCGCGGGTCGTGGTAGTAGTTTCCCTTGCCCTCAACCTCGATGATGCCTTCCCACGCGGGATTGTAGCCCCAGAGGGCGTTGTCCATGCTGTGGACGCCGAACTCGGTCAGCCATCCCGTCGCGTAGTCCGCGCAGGCCATCCACGTGGAGCCGACGAACTGACCGAAGTAGGGCACCTCAGGCGACGGGCCCAGCCACATGTCGTAATCCAGGTCCGGCGGCGGCCTCACGGAAGCCGGGAAGGTGTGGTCGGCGTCCTTGTAAATCCCCGGGGAACCCAACACCATGACCCGCTTGAGCTTGCCGATCATCCCGTTCCGCACCACCTCGACACCAGCCTGCCAGTCGGGATACGTGCGGTATTGCGTGCCGGCGAGGAAGACGCGGTTGTTGCGTTTGACGGCATCGCACACGGCCCTGCCCTCCTTGACCGTCAGAGCCATCGGCTTTTCGCAGAAGACGTCCTTGCCGGCGTTCAAGGCGGCGACCGAAATGACGGCATGCCAGTGGGTGGGGGTGTAGACCATGACGGTGTCGATGTCGTCGCGGGCGATCAAGTCGCGGAAGTCGCCGTAGGCCGCGCAGTCCTTGTTCCCGTAGGCCGCATCCACAGTCTCTTTGCGACCGTCTCGCTTGCCCTTGGCGACGTCGCAAACGGCGAGGATTTTCACTTCCGGCCGCATGGAATAGTGCAGGACGAACCCTTCTCCGCGCCCCAGGCCGACGAAGCCCATCGTGATGCGGTTGCTGGGCGCGTTGGCCCCGAACACGGCGCCCGGGACGATGCACGGTGTGGCGATGGCGGCGGCGGTCACGCCCGCGCTCTTCAGAAACTTGCGTCGACTGGTTGCCCTTTTGCGGTCCATGGTGGTTTCCTTGCGGGATTACTTGATGGGCGAGTTCGTGGCGGACAGGGGGAGCGGCTTGGTGTCGGCCTTCAGGTCGCCGAGGACGAACTGTGTCGCGTCGGCCAGGAAGCGCAGATATTGAACGTCGGCATATGTCTCCACGCCATGCCCCAGCGCGCTTTGGAACACGCGGCCTGCGCCGTACGACCGGATCCAGGCGATCGCGTAGTCGCCGTCTGCTCGCGCGGCCGTGCGCGCCACGCTGGGGTCCAGCTTGGGCAGCCCGGAGGTGTCGATGCTCAGAAGCACGCGGACTCGCTCTCGGGAATATGGCTCTTTGAAAGAGTAGAGTTCGTCGACGAACGGTATCTTCCACCCCGTCCGGCCTCCGAAGGCGGCGCTGAGTGGACCGCCGGGATCTTCGACCTTGAGCGTCAGCGGCGTGGCATAGGGATGCCCGGAGAAACATCCGCCGATCATCTCGCGGAAGGCCTTCTCCGTTTCATTGGCGACCGGCTTGCCCGAATTGAGGAAAACGGTCGTGGTGTGGATGGCCATCAGGCCCTTGCCGCCGCGGACGTGCTCCAGCAGCACCTTCTCGGTAGTCTCCAGACTCTCGACGCCGGGCAGGCCATTGCCGCAGTTGTTTAACACCAGGGCATCGAACGGAGCGAGCTTTTCCGGGGTGAGCATCGTCCCATCGTAGCTGAGCACCGTCTCCCAGGCGCCGGTCTGTTTGCCGATTCCCTCGAGCGCCAACTCCAGTCCACGCATGCCCATCTCGTGCTGCCCTCCCGGCGGCAGGCCGTAGACCAATAGCTTGCGCCGGGCCGAGGGCCTGGCCGTCGCTTGTCGGGGAAGGTTCTTCCGCAGCGCCGCTAGCGCTGCCGATGGTACCCGCTCGCCAGTCAGATCACCGATGGCGAACTGAATACCATCCAAGATGTGGCGGACGACTGCCGGACGCGTGTAGGTCTCGTTGTTGTGCCCCAGCACTGTATAGAAGACCCGCCCGCCATAGCCGTAGTTCTTGACCCAGGAGACGGCGTAGTCGCCGTCCTTGCGCGTGCCGGCCTTCGGACTCCTGGCCGTGTCCAGGCTCAGCAGGACGTGCAGCTTGTCGCGCGAGTACGGCTCGCGGAACTGGTAGACCTCGTCGGCGATGGTAAACGGCTTGCCGCCGAAGGCCGCATTCACCGGATGCGTAGGATCCTCGATCTTGACGGTCACTTCCTCCCGCCCCTTCCACGGCCAGTCGACGTAGTAGGCGCCGATCATGGCGCCGTAGTCCTGCCAGTCGAACCACGCCAGCGTAGCCGCGTGGATACCCACCAGGCCTCGACCGTTGCCGACGAATTCCCGCAACTGATCCTGTAGCTCCGTCTTCCTGGGACCGGCGAATGGGTCGTAGCCGTGGAGGTTGTTGACGATGACGGCGTCAAACTGCAGGAAACTTTCGGGCTTCAGGCCCGTACCGTCCGAGAAGGTCGCGGTGAAGGCGCCGGTCTTCCTGGCCATCAGTTCCAGCATCTTGGCCGCCGCCTTCACCGGCGGATGCGTATCCTCGCGGCCAAGGACCAACACCTTCCGCGAATGGGTGGGCTTCACGGTGGGATGGTCCGGCACCGCCACGTCGATCTTGCGACTCAACTGCTCATTCAGGCCGGTGGCGGCTTCGCCAGCGGCGGCCATCGGCAACAAAGACAGGACTGCCGCCAGTATGACCATCGTTTTCAGCAACATGTGTTGCCTCCAGGTGGTTGGTGCTTGAAGAAACCTCACTGACTTCCCCATTATGCCCGGCCGAAACAGCGGGACCAACAGGCCAGCGACTGTCTGCCACGGCCCAGTCGCTTGTGTCGCCCCACGGCTTGATCGCTTGACAGCACATGGCCAGATTGGCCAACGTAATCCATGATCAAACGCTTGCCGGTGGCAATATCGCGGCAAGCTGCTCGACCGCTGGCGGCATCGGATCTCGTCGCAGGCACGCCCCACTTCTTCACCGCTGTCCGCGGATGTCCCATACCGCTGCCTTTGAGGATAAGAGCCGTACCGGTCTTTTCGTCTGCTCAGGCAATATTTTCTCATCTTCAACTGCCACCTTTGCTTCAGTCACGGTGTGCTAGTCCGGCGGAATTCGGCGGTCGAATTGTGGGTGATTGGTGACCGTGGGAACCGGGCTCCGTATAAAGATGTGGTGGATCGACGCACGGGAAGTAATTCTATTTCCCAAGCCACTGGTCCCAGCGCACGCCGATCGGGCCGCCGTCCGTCCCCGCGGTGCGGAGCGGGCTGCCTTTGGACAGGATGAAATCGTTGATCGTCAGCGGGCGCTTATCGAAGTAACCATTCGATTGCTCCAGCGCGGGCAGCGGATAATCGGGCGTGATCTCGACGCTGTGCGCGTCCTGGCCCGATGCTTTTTGCCAGGCGGCCAGCCCCAATATCGGTTTGCCGTCTTTGCCCCTGGCGACCTGCTTCACGCTGAGCGGCATCCAGGCGAAGTCGCCGTAATCGGAGTCAATGACGTCGATGTTTGTAAAGGGCCAACAGCCGCTCCCTTGCCGTTTACCGCGATCTATATCCTGATAAATGCAGTCGCGGGAGATCCATGATTTTTTCGCTCCGCCCCAGATGTCGTACATGCCAGTTATGGAAACCAGGTAGATGTTGTGATCCAGAAGAAGCGGTGAGCGCGCGAAACCCAAGACGCCGCGCCAGCAATTCACGGTGGCGCTGTCGGTCACATGCGCCGCGCAGGAATACTTCGCGTTGTTGGGATCGGGCATGAGTCCGCCGTCGAAAAAGGCAAAGCCGACGGCTATGTCGCGGGAATCGGCGACGCAGCCTTTGAACTCGTTCATCGCCCCGCCCGACATGCGGAAGATCCCCGCATAGCCGCAACCGCCGCGATAGCCGCCGAAATCCATGGTGTTTCTGCAAAAGTTCACGCCGGCGATGTTCTCGATGGTCACAAACGCCTTGCCGCACAGAAGAACCGAGTGAGGTCGCCCGCGGGCCCCCTGCCACCAGGCGGCGCAGGCTCCGCCGTCGAGCAGCACCGACAGCGGACGCGCGCCGCGGAAGGTGATGCGTTTGTCTTCGCCGGTCCCGGTTTGCAGCGGGCACAAGAGTTCGACATACCGGCCCGGCAGGATATTGACCGTGTCGCCTGCGTGCGCCTCCCGGCTGGCCTTGTGCAGCGTCCGCCATGCGGTCTGCCGGGTCAGCCCGTCCTCCGAATCGTCTCCGGTCGTGGAGACATAAAGCTGCCTGGGCCGGGGATCCTCCTTGGAAGTCCTGAAAGTGTGGTCCGCGGACCAAACCAATCGTCCGTCAGGCGTGTCGAAATCGCGATAGCCGGCGCGGAAATGATAGGTGGTCTCCGGCTTGAGATTGATGAGGCTCGCCGTGTGAACCAGGACGTACTCGCTTTTCCCGTCGACGCCTCCTCGATCATAGCGGTTGCCGTACTGGGGGGTGAGGCCCCAATCGAGAACCGTGCCCGTCATTCGCCCCGGCGTCTTCCACAGAAGGTTGGCGCTGGTGCGGGTGACGGACACCACTTCGACGTCCTCGATCGGTTGTCTCGCGACCTTTTTCGTCGCCACGACCCCGTCCGGGCCGGCCGGAGAATTGTAAAGACCGACAAATGACGCCGGCGCCGCGGCCGGCATGCTGAAGTCACCCTTTTCGGGGTCATTCGGCTTGTCGCTAAGAAGGAGAGAATAATCCTCGCTGCCGGTCTGTTTCCGCCACTCGGCCAGGTCGTTGGCGGCGGAATTGGCCGTGGCGGTTCGCCCGAGGGGTTCCCCGCCCAGCGCGTTGAAGTTACCGTAATAGCCCTGCGTGCCCTCCGTCAACAGGATCTGCCCCTGTTGGTTCCCGGCGGCAAGCGACGACGTCACCTCCAGGTCCGAACTCTTGTGGGCATAGACCCCGGCGCCCGCGTTTCGCCACAGGGCGCAATGCTGAATGGACACGCCTTCGCTTCCGGAAATACCCAATCCGTGGCCTTTGTTCAGATAACTGGCGCAATGCAGGAGGGTCACATTCCGTGATCTCGTGATCTGAAAGCCTTCCCCGGGTTCCGCCGTCGTGGAAAAGTTGGCCAGTTCCAGACAGGCGGAATGGGTCACCTTGACCCCGCGTACCCAGGCCTTGCCCTGGCCATGGACGCGGACGGTCGTTTTCTTCCCGGCGGCGCCTGATTTTCCGGTCAGGCACAGCGGCTCGTCATAGCGACCCGGCAAGACGTACAGCGTCTGGCCGGGCTGGATCGCCTTGGCCGCATGGGCAAGGGTCTTCCACGCGCCGGCCAGGCTGGCGCCTTCGGCTTGGTCATCGCCGTCCGGTTTGACGAAGAACACGTCCCGCTTGTACTGATAAGCGCCCAGGTCCGTGCCGTCTTTCCCCTTGCCGCGTGCCGGGCTGTCCGACTGCAGGCGGTAATCCTGCCAGGCGGGGTCCGCGAACTTGAGATCGCCCTTTTCCTCCCACAGGCGAAGATCCGTGCGGGGATCGGGGACGGCCAATACCTGGGCGCTGTAGGTGTTATAGCGCATCAAGACGGCGCCCAGCCCTCCCCCTATGCAGACATTGCGTTCCGCCAGGTTGTTTACGCCCATCCCCTTGAAGCAGTTGTCGTTAGCATCCCAGATGACGTTTCCACGGAAGACGTTGTTCTTGATGTCTCCAGAATAGCAGCGAATGCCCATGCGGCCGGCCAGCCCGTGGTGAACCGTGTTGCCTTCGACCAACATCCCCTCGGTATCCCCGGTGAAGAAGATTTGCGATCCCTCGCTGTAATCCGGCCGGTTCTCCCAGGCTTCGTTGTCGCGGACGATGCAGTTCTTGGAAGAAACAAGACTGATGCCGCCGCCATTGCGGTAGATCTTGCAGTTCCGCACGATGACGTCGGTCACCCGCTCTCCGGCAATCGCGCTATTCCCAAAACCCGTCATCACCAACCCGTCTACGACGGTGTGGTTGGCCACCGTGATGCCCGTCTTGTCCAGTATGGCCGCATAGATGTGGTGATCCGTGCCCGCGCTGTCGCTCGGATGGACGTACAAGCGTTTGTCGTGCTCGTCATAGCAGTACGAAGCCACTACCTCCTCGACATCGACGGAGGTCGCCATCCACTTCAATTCCGTGCCGGTGTCCAACTCGCGGAGTTTGTTTGTGCCGGCGGGAAACGGCCTGGCCCAACTATACTCGCAGCCCGGAACCGGCTTGAAACCTGAAAAGATCTCGCTGGATCCGACGAAGACTCGTCCGGCCCGCTCCGCCCTTAGGGTGGTTGGCTTGCCGGCTTCGCCCGGCTTCATGACCCATCCTCCCTCGTAACGCCCGGCGAGCAGCGTCACGGTCGAACCGGGCGCGGCCCGCAGAAGGGCGAGCATCACGGACTTGAGAGCGTGGGCGGTAGTGAGCCCATCATTGTTGTCATTGCCGATCGAGGACGAGACGAAGTACTCGGCCGGCTTGCGCTCGTCGCGGGGGGTTCCCTCCGGCGCGGGCAAGGGCTTGTCGCCCTCGACGAGGGCCATCTCATCGATCCAGACGTTTCCGTAAGTCAGCCAACTCACGAATGAATCCACCGCGATGCGCTGGGCGTCGGGCCGCGGAACACGGGCCTCGAGCGGATTCTTGAGGTCCGCTTCGAAATCGCATCTCCAAAGGACTTTGGGATTCTCTCCGGCAAGGGCTCCCGCACCAGGGAACAATATCAATACGGCGATCAGGGAGTGGCGGATGAGACATTTCCGGTTGAGCATTGGCATGGACCTCCTCTTGATCGTTCTGCATCAGGTACTTGACCAGCCCGCTGCGATGGTCCGGTGAAATTCGGCCGTCGGGTTCTAGCACAAAGGAATCGCGTTGTTGAACACCCGGACTGCTTCGTCTTGGAATTCACGTATGCACTCACCCAGGACCTGCACCCATTCGTTCTTGGGTGAACTCGCGCTCATGCCGTACCCATTCGACTCGCCCATGACGACGAGACGTCTTACGGGCTTAGACCTCTTGTCGTTCCGCTTCCTCGGATTTCTTCTTCCGGGCTCTTGAAGCTCTTGGGCCATGACTTGGTCCATTGCGACCGGGACGCTTGCAGCCACCGCAGCTCCCATTGTCCTAATGAACCCCCGCCGAGACGTACTGACCTTCATGCGATACCTCCTTGTCCAGTTCGCAAACATTCACTGCGTTCGTAGCCGTTCGGGGCTCTCGGTAACATTCCAAGAATGTCATGTCCCGAACGGCACGAGACTACAAACACTATTATCGCTCAACGCATTCTCGTTGTCACTCATCTGGCTTGAAGACCGTCGCGCCTGCCCCCTTGGATGCGCCGGCAGGACTGCTAAAGTGCGCGGCATTTGCTCTCATTTGAGAACCAACACCGTCACCTTGCCGACCGCGTCCACGGTGTACGCGCGGTCGCGGTTCTTGCCGCTCGGGCCGGCAAGGGCCGCCGCGGGCATCGTCTCGCGGCCGAGGAGCAGGTGAAGCGGATTCACCGCTGTATTCTCCTCGCGTGCCCCGCTAGCCAGCGCCAGCAGGACCAGGGCGGCCGCACATTCCTTTCGACGACACTTGTTCATGGAAGTAACCTCCATTGCCCGATTCCGCGGACCGCGTGACTACTGGCAAACCCTTCCTTATAGTTTGATCCAGACCGTCTGCCCCGCGAGCTTCCCCGAGCCGGGATGCGATGGCCCCGCCTTCCAGCCGCCCGGCTTCTCCGTGACGACGCTCCGGTTGTTGCATATCGCCGAGTTCACTAGCGCCAGATCCCGCCCACCCACCACGTCGAACAGCGGCCCCGGCTCGCCCGACCAGTGCCCCGCGATGCCCTGGAAGACACTGACGTTGCGGCAGTTCTCCATCCGCACGTACGGCGCCGAGCTTCCCTCGAACTGGAACACGAGTATAGCCAGGTTCTCGCACCCGCGCAGCATCGCCGCCGTCCGCGTATAGTGTTCCTGCTGCACGCCGTACATCCACTTCCGCCCGGTGGATGAGATCTCCAGCCCGTCCAGGCCGACCCCCGGGTTCCACGAGTTCTCGAAGAACCCGCCGCCCTTCCCGCTGATCCGCCACAGCAGCTCCTGCGCCGTGCTCGTCGGTATGCACAGCGTGTCGATCAGCATCGACTTCTCGCCCGCTCGCCAGTCCATCCAGATCCCGCCCGGCGTCCCCATCTGGAAGAACAGGTGGCACAAAGCCACGGTCGCCGCGGGGTCGGCCGGCACGTCGATCATCGCCTTCCGGCTCTTGGTTTCCTGATAACCCGCCGCGTCTGCCCTCAGCTTGATGATCGACCACATCTCGCCAAACAGCCGCGAGTCCGGCCGAAGTCGCCGCGTGTCCGACACCAGGTAGGTCCCCGCCGGGAAGAACACCTCGCAGCACTCGTCGATCGCCCGCTGGATGGCCGCGGTGTCATCGGCCTTGCCATCGCCCGCCGCACCGAAGACCTTCACGCTGCGCGTCCCGGGCCCCGGCAATGGGTGCGCGGGCGACGGCCACTCGCTCGGCACCGCGTCCGCCACGCTCGCCAGGTCGTGCGTCGCGCCGGCCAGTTCGATTCCGTTCACCATGGCCGAACCGGCCGCCCACCTCGTTGGTGCGAATCGCCCACTGCCGGTCGGCCGGGTCGGTGTTGCACGCGCAGTAGGTCACGATCATCGGTTTCGACTTAGCCGGGTCGCCGAAGCCGGGCGCGTTCTTTCTCAGCACCAGCGTAGGCGGATGGTCGGTGTCGCCCGCCAGCATCGTCGCCCGGTACACGATGAGCGTGTCGCTGATGAGGTATGTCCCGCTCGGCACTTAGCTGCGGCGTTGGCTGCGGCAACCGTTAGACACAGATGAGCGTGGATCCGCTGTCGCGGTAGGGACCGCCCTTGCGGGCGGCCCCCCGCACAGATCCGTACTTGAAGCACTACCTCATACGGCTCTTACCTTGGGTGGCTCACGATAAGTCGCTCATCGGGGTAGGGATGAAG
>JBEKTY010000093.1:0-31826 GCA_049515555.1 Thermoguttaceae bacterium | reverse complement strand
GGATGAGGGGTTGAGGGGATGAGGGGTTGAGGGGATAAGGGGTTGAGGGGATAAGGGGATAAGGGGATGAGGGGTTGAGGGGTTAAGGGGTTGAGGGGTTAAGGGGATGAGGAGTTGAGGGGGCCATTTCGCTGTCCGCGTTCGGCCATCGCTTGCTCGACCCTCCGGAGCCTAATAGCCTCCAGCTATTCCCTAAATCCCTTATCCCCTTATCCCCTCAACCCCTCAACCCCTTATCCCCTCGCCCCTACACTCCGGCCGCCTTGGCCAACTCGGCGGCGCGGTCGGTCTTCTCCCAGGTGAACTCCGGTTCGCTGCGGCCGAAGTGGCCGCCCGAGGCCGTCCGGCGGTAGATCGGCCGCCGCAAATCCAGGTAGCGGATGATACCGCTGGGCGTGAGCGGGAAGCACTCCCGGACCAGCGCGCAGAGCCGCTCCTCGGGCAGCTTGCCGCTCCCCTCGGTATCCACCCGGATGCTCACCGGATCGGACACGCCGATGGCATAGGCCAGTTGGATCTCGCAGCGGTCGGCCAGGCCGGCGGCCACCAGGTTCTTGGCCACGTGGCGGGCCATGTAAGCGGCGCTGCGATCGACCTTGGTGGGGTCCTTGCCGCTGAACGCCCCGCCGCCGTGCCGGGCCCAGCCGCCGTAGGTGTCGACGATGATCTTCCGGCCGGTCAGCCCGCAATCGCCGTGCGGCCCGCCCACTACGAACCGACCCGTGGGGTTCACGTAATAGGTGATCGCCCCGTTGGCCAGCTCCGGCGGCAGCACGCGACTGACGACCTGCTCGATGACATATTCGCGGATCTCCGCCTGTGCCACCTCCGGGCCGTGCTGCGTGGAAACCACCACCGTGTCGATCCGCACCGGCTTGCCGCCGCAGAACTCGACCGTTACCTGGCTCTTGCTGTCGGGCCGCAGCCAGGGCACCTCCTTGGCGAATCGGGCGGCCGTCAGGCGGGCCAGGATGCGGTGGGCCAGGGCGATCGGCAGCGGCATCAGCTCGGGCGTGTCGTGGCAGGCATATCCAAACATCATCCCCTGGTCGCCCGCCCCGATCTCCTTCCCCTTGGCCGTGTCCTCGTTCACACCCAAGGCGATGTCCGGGCTCTGCCGGTCCAGGGCCAGCAGGACCGCGCAGGAATCGGCCGCTATGCCGTGCAGGTCGTCGGTGTAGCCCACATCCCGGATCACCTGCCGGACGACCTCCGGATAGTCGATCACGGCCTTGGTCGTGATTTCACCGGCAATCAGCGCCATTCCAGTAGTTACGATGGTCTCGCACGCCACTCGACTGTAGGGGTCCTGGGTGATCAGCGCGTCCAGCACGCCGTCAGAAATCTGGTCGGCCAGCTTGTCGGGATGCCCCATGCTCACGGACTCGCTGGTGAATAAGAACTTTCCGTGTGTCACGTCAAAAACCTCCTGGAGTGACTGATGTTTCGTCGGAAGGCGTGTGCTTCGATCCGGCCCGGCGGCGGGGCAACGGCACGGCCGGAAGATTCCGGGCAGATCAAAACGAATCATTATAATCTCGGGCCGCGCGGGGCTGCAAGGGAAACGAGTGGAACTCAGCCGGGGACCGGGGGGGCCGGCGTCGAATATCCCGGCGCCCGGCCAATAAAATTGCAGTATTATGAAGGAACGATTCGCGGTACACTCGCTGGCACGGGGTCGGTGATGTCGCAAGGCTTTGATCCGTATCACAAGTGGCTCGGCATTCCGCCGGAGGAACAGCCGCCGGACCATTACCGGCTGCTGGCTGTGCCGCGATTTGAAGACGATCCGGACGTGATCGAGGCCGCCGCCGACCAGCGGATGGCGCACCTGCGGACGTACCAGTCGGGCCAGAACTCGGCCCTGTCGCAGAAGCTGCTCAACGAGGTGGCTGGGGCCAAGCTCTGCCTGCTGAACCCGGAGAAGAAGTCGCGGTACGACGAGGGTTTGCGGGCCCAGGAGCCCGTCGGCGGGGCGGGCGGTCAGCCGGCCCCAGCGGCCCAGGTGTTCGACCTCGAGTGGCTGGGGGTGACCGAGCCGGCGGCCGCCGGCGGCTTGACCCCGGACCACGCCGCCCCCAGCTTGCGGCAGGCCGACCGGATGGCAGCGGCCCAGAGACAGAAGGTCGCTCCGGGCCGCCGCCTTACCGGCTGGCACGTGGCCTTGGGACTGCTATTGATGGCCGCGCTGCTGGTGGGTGCGATCATGGTCGTCGGGCCGTTTCGCCCGCCGGCGGGTTCCCCCCTGGCGTCGGGCGGCGCGGGCGGCGGGTCTGCGCCCGGCTCGGGCGCGGCGGAGTCCGTCGCGGCCCACACCGCCGGCCAGGGCCTCGACGAGAAGACCCCCGACACCCGCGGCGAGAACGATCTGGTCGAGGTGCTGCGGACTTACGCCCCCACGGTCGAGCCCGGTCCGCTTGCCCACAGCCCCTTGGGCCGCAACCTCGTGCTCCACATGAGCTTCGATCGCGAGACGATCGACCAGCGCGGTGAAGTGCTGCTGGTAAAGGACCTCAGCGGGCTGGGCAATCATGGCGCCGGCCGGGGCCTGAAGTTCATCCCGCAAGGCAAGCTCGGCGGGGCGATCGAGCTGGGCGACTCGCCCTTGCGACTCCGGCGGGGCTTGCTCAACAGGCAGGCCGAGTACACGGTGGCCGTCTGGGTCTACCTGCCCAGCGACGCCGAGACCTGGTGGTTCAACGAGCACACGACCAAGCCGCTCCTGGGCATCGCGGCCGGCGGCGGGGTGAGCGTTCGCGGATGGAGCAAGAACCGGCCCGGCGGCGGGCTGCTGGTCCACTTGCACACCGCGCCCGTTCCGGCCGGGCAATGGAACTTCCTGGCCGTGCGGCGGCAGCAGCTCCCGGCGGGCCATGGCCGGTTGCGGGTCACGGTAAACGACCGATCGTACAACGCCAGCGACCGGTTTCCCATGGCCGAAGACGACCTGGAGAGTTTTGTTCGCTTGGGCAACAGCCGGGGGGTTCGGCTGGACGAGCTGGCCGTGTTTCAGCGGTACTTGCCGGACGAAGAGATTGGGGCCCTGCGTGCGAGGAAGGATCCGGCGGCGCCGCCCGAGCTAGCCCGGGTGGCGAACGTTGCACCGGGTCCAGCCGGCCCGCTGGTCAGGCCGGGGCCGGCCGCCGGGGTAATTTCGCCGGGTCCCGCCACGCCCGCGGTTTCGTCGCAGCCGGCCGGGCCGTTTGCCCCGCCGGTCCCGATCGAGCCGGTCGCCGGCGCGAGCCTGCCTATCGACCCGCTGGGCGCCGCCAACCCGCCCTGGCTCTTCCGCTGGACGCCCGTGGCAGGCGCCCAGTTCTACGAGGTTTCGGCCACCGAGCACAACAATCCAAAAACGTCCATGGATTTTCCACGGCTCGTCGGCAACATCTGCCATCTGACCCTCAATGGGCTGGTGCCCGAGAACCATCGCCATGGCTGGCAGTGGCAGGTGCGGGCCTCGGTCGGCGGCCATTGGACCGAGTGGAGCCAGCCGCGGAACTTCGAGCTCGTGCCGGCCGGGTCCGGCGGTGCCGGCGTACCGGCCGGGCCGGAAACCCCTTCCGTCGCCACGTCGCGGCTCCCGCTGCCCGACGAGGCGATGCGACAGAAGGCGTTCAACCTGGTCCGCGAGATGTACAAGAAGCGGTACGCGGAGGCCCGGAGCCGCGAGGCCCTGCTGGCCCTCTCGGCGGAGATGGTCGGCCAGGCCGGCCAGACGCAGCACGACCCGGCCGGCCGGTTCGTGCTGCTGGATCGTGCCCGGGCGGTGGCGGCCGAGGCCGGCGATCCGCGTACCGCCTTGCAGATCATCGACCAGACCGCCCGGGAGTTCGCCATCGACGCCCCCCGCTCGAAGGCCGATACGCTGACGCAGATCCTCAAGCTGCCCGGCCAGCCGCATGGGCAAGGCCAGGCCGTTGATGCGGGCGCGCAGGTGATGGCCGAGCTGGGCGCCGCCGACCAGTACGATACGGCCATCGAGCTGGGAAACCTGATTCGCGACCGCGTCCGCAGACCGGCCGATCCCGCCGCGCTGAAGCGCATCGCCACGCTGCTGAAGGTCCTCAAGGAGGCCAAGCAGGAATACGGCAAGATCGAGCAGGCCCGGGCGCTCTTGAAGACCAATCCCGGCGACGCGGAGGCCAATGCCGCGGTCGGCCGGTTCCTGTGTTTGGGCAAGGCCGACTGGGCGGCGGGCCTGCCGCTGCTGGCCCGGGGAACTGCCGGCCCGCTCAAAGAACTGGCCGTCCAGGACCAGGCCCAACCTACCGACGCCGCGGCCCGGCTGAAACTGGCCGACGCCTGGTATGACCGGGCCGCCGCCGAGGGCACCGCCTCGGCCAGGCTGGCTTGCCTGGGCCGGGCCAAGTACTGGTATCAGACCGCCTTGCCGGGCCTGACCGGCCTGGAACGCGCCAAGGCCGAAAAGCGCATCGAATCCCTCGACCGCTAGGGCCGTGGATTATCCACCGAGGCTCGTAGTGACCCGATTTATCGGGTTTGGAGAGTATTAACAGGTCAAGGACCGCATGAATGCGGTCACTACGAACGGTTGGTGCATAACCCAGGCTGGGGCAGCGGCTTACCGCCCCTTGCTTTCGACCAGCACGAGCAGGTCGGCCCGGGGCGGCGCGGAGGGCAGCGGCAGCGGCACGCCGGCCAGCGAGAGTGCATTGTCGGCGGGCACGGGCAGCGGCACCACCCCCAGGCCCACCAGCAACACCTGGTCCACCGGCCAGCGGAACCGCTCGTGGAAGCGGAATTGGCTGACCTGCGGCACGTCGATCTTGGCCCGCTGCCGCGGCGAGGCCGTCGTGGCCACTTCGAGCATGACGGGCAGCAGCTTCTCGACCTGGTTGATCTCGCAGCGGATGGCGGCGTCGATCGTACGGCGATCGAGCGCGACCAGCGGGCTGAACTCGATGACGAACCCCTCGTCGACCTGGCCCGGCTGGCTCTCCAGCCCCTGCCAGGCGCCGGGCCGGGGGGCGAAGTCGCGGAGGTAGGTCCGCGGCCGCATCCCGGAAACCACCGTCGATTGCCCGCTGGCCACCAACAGGTGGGGCGCGCTGTGCTCGCGGTAGTCCGGCCGCCGCTGGAGCTGGGCCAGCAGCACCGCCGCGTCCTCCTTGGGCAGCACCCAGGCGCAAACGCCGGGCGTCTGCACGGGCACGGACCGCAGGATTCGCTGGGCCGCGGCCCGCCAACTCGGGTTGTCGACGGTCATCAGGCGGAGGCTGAAGGTGCTGGTCTCCGCCTCGCTGGCCACGAACCGCTCGACTAGGTCGGCCACGACCGCCTGCACTTGCGGCGTGTGATAGACCCGCAGCGTGCGGGGCGTGGCGCTCAACACGCTCAGCGGTTCGCCGTGCCAGGCCTCGTAGCCCGTCTCGCGGAGGATCCAATCCACCATGGCCTGTTCGGGCCGCTTGGTCGTGGTTACGCGGGCGGTGTAGGGGCTGATGTCGTACTCGCGCCATACCTGCCCCTGCTCGTTGGGCAGCGTGCCCGTGCCGGTGCTGACCCGCACCGCCGAGTGCCGCGGCGGCTGGCCGGCCGCCGGGCTCAGCGCGGCACTGGCGGCGAACGTGGGCGGCGCCGGGTCCTCCGCGACGGCCGGGCCCGCCAGGGCCGAAGTAATCATCGCCGCCAGAAACAGTCGTGCCGCCATGCTCGAAGCCTCCTTGCTTCGCGTGAAAGCTTAGGCCTACGGGCTGCCGTCCCGCAGTTGGCCCACCAGCAGCGAGCCGTTATGGCCGCCGAAGCCGAAACTATTGGACATCGCCACGCGGACCGTCCGCTGCCGGGCCTGGTTGGGGGTGTAATCCAGGTCGCAGCCCGGGTCGGGCGTGCAGTAGTTGATGGTGGGCGGGATCAGGCCGTCGCGGATGGCCAGCACCGAGAAGATCAATTCGACACCCCCGCTGGCCCCCAGCAGGTGGCCAAGCTGGCTCTTCGTGCTCGACACGCTGAGCCGGTAGGCATGCTCCTTGAAGACCGACTTGATGGCCTTGGTCTCGGCCTCGTCGCCCAGGGGGGTGCTGGTTCCGTGGGCATTGATGTAATCCACCGCCTGCGGATCGACCCGCGCGTCGCGGAGGCAGAGCAGCATGGCATGCGCGGCGCCGATGCCCTCGCGGTCGGGCTGGGTGATGTGGCCGCCGTCGGCGCTCATGCCGTAGCCCAGCAGCTCGGCGTAGATGCGGGCGCTGCGGGCCCGGGCATGCTCGAGTTCTTCCAGCACCAGCACGCCCGCCCCTTCGCTGAGCACGAAGCCGTCGCGGTCGCGGTCGAAGGGCCGGCTGGCGGCGGTCGGATCGTCGTTGCGCTCCGAGAGGGCCCGCATGGCGGCGAAGCCGGCCAGGCCCATGTGCGTCAGGGCCGCCTCGCTGCCGCCGCTGATCATCACGTCGGCGTCGCCGTACTGGATCTGGCGGAAGGCTTCGCCGATGGCGTTGGTGGCGCTGGCACAAGCGGTGACGATCGCCACGTTGGGCCCCCGCAGGCCCCATTGGATCGACAGTTGCCCGCTGGCCGCGTTGGCGATGAGCTTGGGAATGGTGAAGGCCGAGACCTTGTCGGGGCCCTTTTCCATGAGCCGGCCATGCTGAACCTCGATCTCGCACAGGCCGCCGATGCCGGAGCCCACCATCACGCCGCAACGGAAGAGGTCTTCCCGGCCGAACTCCAGGCCCGAGTCCCGCACGGCGTCGATCCCCGCCACCAGGGCGTACTGCGTGAAGCGGTCGAGCCGCTTCTCCTCGCGGGCGTCGACGTAACCGGCCACCGACCAATCGACGATCTCGCCGCCGAAGTGCACCCGGAAGCGGGTGGTGTCGAAGCGGGTGATGGGCCGCACGCCGCTCTGCCCGTTGCAAACGCGGCTCCAAACCTCCTCGGTGTGGCGGCCCAGCGCGGTAACCGCCCCCATCCCTGTGACGACAACCCGCCGCTTCATGGCACTCGATGTGAACTCTTGCTTCAACTCGACGACGCCTCGCTGTCGCCGACGGCCTTCTCGATGTGATCGATGGCCTGCCCCACGGTTTGGATCTTCTCGGCCGCGTCGTCCGGGATGTTGATGTCGAACTCCTCTTCGAGTTCCATTACCAGCTCCACGGTATCGAGGGAATCGGCCCCCAGATCGTTGACGAATGAGGTCTCGCGGGTAATCTGGTCCTTGCTCACGCCAAGCTGCTCGGCAACGATATCAATGACACGTTCTTCGACTGAGGCCACCTGAGGCTCCTCCAAGTAACGGGTGGATGGGGGGTGCACACCGGCGGCTTCCCCCGCCTTGCCTGCTAATACAAGTTTCTCACCCTGATTTACGCGCAACTCCGAAAGATATACCGACTTTTCCGCTGTGTGTCTATATCTCCCCGCAAATTATGCGGTGAGCCCCCCATCGACGGTAAGGACATGACCGGTGACGAAGGCCGCCGCGTCGCTGGCCAGGAACAGTACGGCATCGGCCACGTCCTGGGGCTCGCCGAGCCGACCCAGGGGGATCTCCGCGCGGATCTTGGCCAGCAGCTCCTCGCCCAAGGCGGCGGTCATGTCGGTGGCGATAAAACCGGGGGCGATGGCATTGACCGTCACATTGCGGCCGGCCAACTCCTTGGCCAGGGTGCGGGTCAGGCCGATCACGCCCGCCTTCGAGGCCGAGTAGTTGGCCTGGCCCGGGTTGCCCATCAGGCCCGACACGCTGGCGATGTTGATGATCCGCCCCTGGCGGCCCTTGATGAGGGGCTTGGCCGCCGCGCGGGAAAACAGGAAAGTCCCCTTCAGATTGATGGCCAGCACGGCATCCCACTGCTCCTCCTTCATGCGGAGGATCATGTTGTCGCGGGTGATGCCGGCGTTGTTGACGAGGATTTGCAGGCCGCCCCACAGGCCGACCACGCGGTCTACCGCTTGCTGCACTTCGACCGCGGCGGTGACGTCGCAGGCTAGGGGCTCAGCGGTTCCGCCTGCCTGGCGGATGGCGCCGACTGTCTCGGCCAGGGCCTCGGCCTGCACGTCCACGCAGGCCACCTTAGCCCCGCAGCCGGCCAGGGCCAGGGCAATAGCCCTACCCAGGCCCCGGGCGGCGCCGGTCACAATGGCCGGCCGGCCGGCCAAATCCACGCGAATACGGCTGGCGGTTTGCTCCATGTAAGTGGCTCACAGAGAAAGGGATTTAGGGATTTGGGGATTTGGGGATTTGGGGATTTGGGGATTTAGGGACAGTGGTATTGGATGGATCAGGGCTCACAGAGAAAGGGATTTGGGGATTTAGGGATTTGGGGATTTAGGGACAGTGGTATTGGATGGATCAGGGCTCACAGAGAAAGGGATTTGGGGATTTAGGGATTTGGGGATTTGGGGATTTAGGGACAGTGGTATTGGATGGATCAGGGCTACGGGGACAAACGAGCAACCTAAATCCCTAAATCCCTAAATCCCTAAATCCCCAAATCCCCAAATCCCTCCTTACACCTCAACACACTGGCAGTCGGCCTTGCGGTCGATGCGGCGGAGCAAGCCCCGCAGTACCCGGCCCGGCCCCACCTCGTAGAACCGATCGAACTGCCGGTCGAGCAGGTAGCGCATCGATTCCTCCCAGCGGACCGGGTTCAGGATCTGGCGGACCATCAGGCGGCGGATCTCCTCGGGATCGTCGTGCGGCTGGGCATCGACGTTGAACACGACGGGGATCCGCGGCCGGTGCAAGGGCACCTGGGCCAGGGCCTCGGCACAACGCTCTTCGGCCGGGTGCATGATCGGGGTATGGAAGGCCCCGGCCACGGCCAGCGGCACGGCCTTCATCGCCCCCAGCGACGGGGCCGCCTCGGCCGCCCGCTCGCAGGCCGCGTTGGTCCCCGAAATCACGATCGTGCCCGGGCACAACAGGTTGGCGATTTCCAGGGTTTCGCCCTGCCGGGCCTTCGCACATAGGGCCTCGACCTGCGGACGCTCCAACCCCAGGATGCTGACCATGCCGCTGGGCGTGGCGTCGGACGCCTCCTGCATTGCCGCTCCCCGCTTCTGGACCAACAGCAGGCCGTCGTCGAAGTCCATGATCCCGGCGAAGACCATCGCCGTATACTCGCCCAGGCTCAGGCCGGCGGCCGCCTCGCAGGCCGAAACCACCTCCGGCGACTGGGCCCGCAGCCACTCCAGGGCCGCCAAACTGGTCACGAACAACGCCGGCTGGCTATAGATGGTCGAGTCCAGGTCGTCGGCCGGACCCTCGAAGCAGAGCTTGGCCAGGTCGTAGCCCAGCACCTCGGCGGCCCGGTCGTAGAGCTGCCGCGCGGCCGGCAGCGACTCGGCCAGCCGCCGGCCCATGCCCACTGTCTGCGCCCCTTGCCCGGGAAACAGAAACGCGATCCGGCCCAAGATCCACCCCCCGAACGCCTATGCCTAACGAGTTCCTGTCGCCGAAAAAACCAGTAGGGTGGGTCGAGCGCAGCGAGCCCCACCAAAATCCGCTTCCGCGGTCTACGTCGTCTCCGTATCCATTACTTTGCGGCCCATATAATGCCCGCACTTCGGGCAAACCGTGTGCGGCGGCACCGCACCGCTGCATTGGGGGCAGTATGTCAAGTGCCGCGGCTCTTTCTTGTCGTGCTGGGCCCGGCGGCTGTTGGTTCGGGCATTGGAATGTCGGCGTTTTGGAACGGCCATGAAATCGGACTCCCACCTAGAGGCAGCGCTGGCGTGCAAGGGTTCAAATCATAAGCCGGCCGATGAGGGATGTCAACCGGGGGCCCTGAAGGAATGGGATTTAGGGATTTGGGGATTTAGAGCAGCCGGAGGCTACAGCCTCCGGAATGCGAAGCGGCAAGCCGGATCAATCTTATCCCCTCAACCCCTCAACCCCTCAACCCCTCATCCCCTTATCCCCTTATCCCCCTATCCCCTCAACCCCTTCTTTCCGCCTTCCGCCCGGCCGGGCCCCGCATCGCGCGGACGAACTCGGCCCCGAAGAAAATCGTCGCACTGGCGTAATACAGCCACAGCATCACGGCGATGAACGAGCCCACCACCCCGTAAGCCGTGTAGCCCGTTCCGATCACCAGCGAGACCAGCACCTGCTGGCCGATGATCCACACCACGGCCACCAGGGTTCCGGCGGGCAGGGCCTCCCGCCAGCGGACCCGCACCTTGGGCAGCACCTTGTAGATAATAGTGAACAGCAGGGCATCGCTCAGCGCGGTCCAGGCCAGTTGGCCGCCGGGCAGGTGTACCAGATAGGGTTGGATCCACGCCAGGTGCAGCGTCTCCAGGTGGGGCCGTATCGCCGCCAAAACCATGTTGGCCAGGAACAGGGCCAGCACCAGCCCCCCCACGGCCAGGAGCATGAGAAAGGCTGCCAGGCGACCGTACAGGAAGGAGCGGATGTAGGCCCACCAGCCTTTCCAGGGGGCCTGCAAGCCGGTGCCCCAGATGCGGTCGAACATGGCGTCGAACTGCAGAAAGACGCCGATGGCCGCCAATAGCAGCGCGATGGCCCCGATCGGCCCGCCCCGGCCCGCCTGGCTCTTGACGCCCATGAGCAGCCCCTCAAGCTGCTCCGACAGCCAAGGGCCGGCGTTCTTCGCCACCGCGGCCAGGAGCTGCTGCTGCGCATCCTCGGCATGCGACCATAGCCGCAAGACGAATCCCAACGCCGCAATCAGCACCAGGCACAACGGCAACAGCGCCAAGGCCGCGTAATAGGCCATCGCCGCACTGAGCAGGAATCCGTCGTTCTCCTGCCAGCCTCGCCACGTCCGGCGGATGACCGGCCAGGCCCGATGCGTCAGCCAACCGAGCATCATGTCCGGCACGGTAGCAAAAGCGGTGGGCGGAGTCAATGAGGCTGCGGCGGCTAGGGGAAACTCATAGGTCTTATAGGACCTATGGGACCTATAGGTCCTATTCCCCTTGCCGCCGGCCGGGCGGCAGATGAAAATGGCTCTTTTACAACATCTTGCAAAGGGTCTTCCCATGCCAAGCTGCGTTCTGGCGTATTCCGGCGGATTGGATACCTCGGTCATCCTGGCCTGGCTGATCGAGGAGGGCTGCCAGGTGCACGCGGTGTACGTCGACCTGGGCCAGCCCTGCGAGGACCGCCAGGCGATCCTCGACAAGGCGCGGGCCATCGGGGCCGCCTCGGCCCGCGTGGTCGATGCCAGAGAGGAACTGTGCCGCGATTTCGCCTTCCCCGTCATGCAGTGGCAGGCGAAATACGAGGGCCTGTACCTGCTGGGCACTTCCATCGCCCGGCCGCTGATCTCGAAGGTCTGCCTGCAGGCGGCCCGCGAGCTGGGCGCCGATAGCTATGCCCACGGGGCCACGGGCAAGGGCAACGACCAGTGCCGCTTCCAACTGGCGGCCGAGGCCCTGCGGCCCGGCATCCGCATCATCGCCCCCTGGCGGATCGAGAAGTTCCGCCAGCGATTCCCGGGCCGCAGCCAGATGATCGCCTACTGCCAGGAGCGGAACATCCCCGTCAAGGCCACGACGGCCAAGCCCTATAGCTCCGACGAGAACTGCCTGCACATCAGCTACGAGGCCGGCCGGCTGGAGGACCTGGGCGTCAACGGCGTCGAGCTGGTCGATTTCGGCATGACGGTTGCGCCGCAGCAGGCCCCCGACCGGGCCGAAAACGTGGTCATCGGCTTCCGCGAAGGGCTGCCGGAGACGGTCGGCGGCCAACCGCTGGGGGCCTTCGAGCTGGTCGCCCGGCTGAACCAAATCGCCGGCCGCAACGGCATCGGGCGGATCGACATGGTCGAGAACCGTTTCGTGGGCATGAAGAGCCGCGGCGTGTACGAGGCGCCCGGCATGACCCTCCTGTACACCGCCCACCGCCTGGTGGAACAGCTAACGCTGGACCGCGACCTGGTGCATCTGCGCGACCGCCTGGCCCCGGAAGTGGCCGAGATGGTGTACTACGGCTTCTGGTACCACGCCAAGCTGGACGCCCTCATGGCCTTCATCCGCCAGGCGCAGCAGCCGGTCACCGGCCAGGTGAGCCTCGATCTCTACAAGGGCAACATCCACGTAGCGGGCCGCAGCAGCCCCAACAGCCTGTACGACGAGGGCATCGCCACCATGGAAGGCGGCGGATCGTACAACCAGACCGACGCCGAAGGCTTCCTGCGCATCCAGGGCCTGCCCGGCCGCGTCCAAGCCCGACTCCGCCCCCGGGAGTTCTAGCTTGGCGGTTAAGTCAGGCGGGTATTTAACGGAGCGAGCAGGCGTCAGCCGCTAGGCTGACCCGGCGCCGTCCGGCCCCGCGGCTGACCATTGCTCGCGGCCTCCTCGTCTGCACAGGCTTGGTTGCGATTCAAGTAATCACGAAGGTGGGGCCGGGTGCGTTGCATACCCCAATGTCCGATTGCCCCACCTGTGATGGCTCCCACCAGCGCGGTCAGGATCGTCGCGTATGGTTCGATTCGCATGGAGATCGTGTAGTACGAAAGGACCCCGCCGGCCAGAGCGATGGTAATCCAGCCAACCCACGACCGCCGCTCTTTCAGACACCTGAACCGGCACGCCTGGAATACGCGGCCACGTTCCTCACGCGACAAGTGCTTCAACTCTGGTAGCGAGTGTATTGTCCAGTACAGTCGCATATGGATACTGATCTCCGAGCGGTGGACGGCTTTTTCCTCGTACAGAGTGGCAAGTAGACGGAATGCTTGGACAAGTTACACAATCCTGGCAACCGCCCGCCACTCCATCCTACGTCGTCTGGTGGAGGATGGCGACCGGGGCCCGCGGTCGCTGGTGTGCTTTCCAATAACGACTGGGCATCGCAACGGTCGAGGAACCTGTCAAACTTCGGTTGGCAGACCAGTAATCAAGCCGACACACCCGCTGCTAATCGCCGATAAATGGCGTCCGGCGCGAGATCCGCTCCGCACGGCCACGCAACGGCGCCGAACTCGTCCACGGCCACCTTGCGAAATTCGCTCTCGTCCCGCAACGGTTCGAAAATCGGCCCGAACAAACGATCGCTGACGTCAATTTCGCCTGCTGTGCCGTCCTCGAACTGCACGTAAATTCGATAGCCGCTCAGCGCCCTGACCAGACTTACTTTCTGCACCTTCCACCTCCCCGGCAAGCAGGTTAGACCAAGGGCTCAATGCGGTTCAGCCCGCGATGAGCCTCGGCCAGCGCCCAGTTCGTCCGCAACTCGGCCCGATGTTCCGACGCCCATTCCAAAACCAGCGACAACGTTCGCCGCGAGAGCCGTCCTTCGGTGACCTCCAGCGTGTCTATGGCGATCGCCGCGCTCTGGTCGCCCGAGTACACGTGGAAATGCGGGGGAGGATGGTCGTCGAAATACATTCGAACCACAATCCCGAAGAAGCTGGAAATCGTCGGCATACTTTTGCCTCTGGACCTCCCCCTCACGATGCCCCCGACCGCGCCCCGCTCTTACTAGCCTATTATACTTCGTGGACCGGGCCCGTAAATGCCACGAAATGGCTGGTGGTCCGCCAGCCTTGGATTGACCAGTTTGGCTGCCAGTCGAAAATCCCGAAGGCCGCCGCCTGGCAAGACGACCGCTATTCCATGGCGGCCACGAGTTCGGCCACGTAGTCGCCGATCTCGGCCAGAACGGTGGCCCGGGGCTTGGTGGCCGCCTCGGCGATCCGCCGCACGATGGCCGAGCCCACGATCAGGCCGTCGGCCACGGGGGCCAGCATCCGCACGTGCTCCGGCCGGCTAATCCCGAAGCCGATGCACACCGGCAGCGGCGTCTCGCGGCGCAGCCAGGCCACGTTCTCGGCCAGGCCGTCGGGCAGGCTCTGCCGCTCGCCGGTAATGCCCGTCACCGAGACGTAATACAAAAAGCCGGTCGTGCGCTCGGCAATCCGGAGTGCCCGGTCGCGGGGCGTGGTGGGTGTTACCAGTTGTATCAGGCTCAGGTCCTCGCGGCGGCACAGATCGGCCAGCGCTCGGGATTCCTCGACCGGCAGATCGGGCACGATCAGGCCCGCCACGCCCGCCGCACGCGCATCCCGCACGTACTGCTCCAGCCCGTGCCGGTATACGATGGCATAGCTGACCATCGTCACCAGCGGGGCCTCCAGCGCCGGCGTAACCTGCCGGAGCATGGCCATGATATTGGCCAGCTTGATCTTATGCGCCAGGGCCCGCGTGTACGAGCTTTGGATCACCGGCCCGTCGGCGATGGGGTCGCTGTAGGGGATGCCCAGCTCGCACAGGCTGCTGCCCCGCGCCACCAGGGTGCGGAGCAGCTTGGCGGTGAAGTCCAGATCCGGGTCGCCGGCGGTGACGAAGGGCATGAGGGCCTTCCGCCCCGCCGCGCGAAGCTCCTGGAATAGCGTGTCGATGGCGGACATAGTACAGGGTCCTCACCTGTTTCCCCTCACCCTAACCCTCTCCCGGAGGGAGAGGGGACCGGGCACTCAAAACTCGACCCCGCGGAGGCGGGCGATCTCGGCCGCGTCCTTGTCGCCCCGCCCGGAAAGACAGACCACCACCACGTCCTCCGGCCGCCGCCCGGCGGCGATCTCCATCGCCCGGCAGACCGCGTGCGAACTCTCCAGGGCCGGCAGGATGCCCTCGCTGCGGGCCAGCAGGTCGAAGGCCCGCAGCACCTCGTCGTCGCGGGCGGTGGTGTACCGCACCCGGCCCGAGTCTTTCCAGTAGCTGTGCTCCGGGCCCGTGCCGGGATAATCCAGGCCGGCCGAGATGGAATGCACGTCCATCGTCTGGCCGTCGTCGTCCTGGAGCACGTAGCTGAAGGCCCCGTGCAGCACGCCGGGCCGGCCCAGCGTGAGCGTGGCGGCGTGATCGCCCGGCCGGCCGGATCGCCCGCCGGCCTCGACCCCCACCAGCTCGACGGCCGCGTCCTCTATCAGCGGATAGAACATGCCGGCCGCATTGCTCCCCCCGCCCACGCAGGCCACCACCACGTTGGGCACCCGGCCAAGCTGCTGGAGGCATTGGGCCCGCGTCTCGCGGCCGATGACCGACTGGAAGTCGCGGACCATCCGCGGATAGGGGTGCGGCCCGATCACCGAGCCGATGCAATAGTACGTCGTCTCCACGGAGCCCATCCAGTCGCGAAAGGCCTCGTTCACGGCGTCGCGGAGGGTCCGCGAGCCGGCGGCCACCGGGCGGACCTCGGCCCCCAGCAGTTTCATGCTGAAGACGTTGGGCCGCTGGCGGCGGATGTCTTCCTCGCCCATGTACACCACGCATTGCAGGCCGAACTGGGCGCAGGCCGTGGCCGTGGCCACGCCGTGCTGACCCGCCCCCGTCTCGGCGATCACCCGCCGCCGGCCCATCCGCAGGGCCAGCAGGCCCTGGCCCAGCGTATTGTTGATCTTGTGCGAGCCGGTGTGATTGAGGTCCTCGCGCTTGAGGTAGATGCGTGCCCCGCCGCACTTCTGGCTCAGCCGCTCGGCATAATACAGCGGCGAGGGGCGGCCGGCGTAATCCCGCAGCAGGCCGGTCAGCTCCGCCTGAAACCCCGCGTCGCCCGCCGCCTGCTCGTACTGCTCGGTCAACTCCTCCAGGGCCCGGGTCAGCGTCTCCGGCGCATATCGGCCCCCGAACGGGCCGAAGCGGCCGGTTTCGTCGGGCACGTGCGTACTGGCAGGCATTTTGATACCGGCTCTAAACCGTTGGCCGGGATTGGGTGCCACTGCTGGCTTGTCCAGCAGTGCCCGCGGCTCCAAACCGTTTAGTGTGTAAGCCCTATTTTCGGCCGGGGCGGTCGATTGGTCAAGGATCGGCGGCGGAAAGTTCCCCCGCTGCCTTGGGCATCAGGCCGCAGTCGTGGTATAACCGATTCTCAGACTAGCTTGTCTACCGTGGTTTTCCCAGGTTCGCGTTCGTTCCCATGCGCAAGTCAAAACCTCGGCAGGCGGATTTCGATGCCCGCGGACGCATAGCGGGCGTGTTCCGGCGGACGCAGAAGGGGTTCGGCTTCGTCCGCCCGAACCCGGCGGCGGTCCCGCCCGCCGCGGCGGTTCCGGCGGCCGCCGCGGCGAAAGGCGGCAAAGGCCGGGCCGCCCGGACGGCGCCCGAGGCGGAACTGCCGGACATCTATATCCCCGCCAAACGGAGCCACGACGCCGCCACGGGCGACGTGGTGCTGGTCCAGCTCCATCGTCCGCACGGCGGTGAGCCCGGTCCCCGCGGCGAGATCGTGGAAGTGCTCCAGCGGCAGACCCGGCAGTTCGTCGGCACGTACTTCGAGTCGCAGGGGTCGGCCTGCGTGCAGGTCGACGGCACCCTGTTCCCGCGGCCGATCGCGGTGGGCGACGCGGGCGTGAAAAGCGCCCGCCCCAACGATAAAGTGGTCATCGAGATGGTCCGCTTCCCCTCGCCGGTTTACGACGGCGAAGGGGTGGTCCTGGAGGTGCTCGGCCCGCAGGGCAAACCGGGGGTCGATACGCTGTCGGTGATCCGCGAGTTCGGCCTGCCCGAGCACTTCGCACCCGACGCCCTGGAGGAAGCCCGGCAGCAGGCCGAGCGGTTCGACGGTTCGCTGGCGGGCCGGCTGGACCTGACGGGCCAGGCGGTGGTGACGATCGATCCGGCCGACGCCCGCGACTTCGACGACGCCATATCTCTGGCCCGCACCGACCACGGCGGCTGGCGGCTGGGGGTGCACATCGCCGACGTGTCGCATTTCGTGCCGCCCCGCACGGCCCTGGACCGCGAGGCCCGCCACCGGGCCACCAGTGTCTACCTGCCCGACCGCGTGCTGCCTATGCTGCCGGAGATCATCTCCAACGCGCTGGCCAGCCTCCAGCCGGGCAAGGTCCGCTACACGCAATCGGTCCTGCTGGAGTTCACCGCCGACGGGCTGCGCACGCACGCCGAGTTCCACCCCACGGCGATTTGCAGCACCCGGCGGCTGACCTACGACGAGGTCGACGCCTTCCTGGCCGACCGCCCGGCGTGGCGCCGCAAGCTGGGCCCGGCGGTCCATGACCTGTTGGGCGGCATGCACGAGCTGGCCATGATCCTTCGCCGCCGCCGGCTGGAGCATGGCGCGCTGGTGCTCAACATGCCGGAGGTGAAGGTCGATCTGGACGCCGCGGGCCGCGCGAGCGGGGCCCACGTCGTGGCCGATACCGAGAGCCACCAGATCATCGAGGAGTTCATGCTGGCCGCCAACGAGGCGGTGGCCGAGACGCTCCGCGACCGGCACCTGGGGTTCCTCCGCCGCATCCACACCCCGCCCAGCCCGCACAAACTGCGGGCCCTGACGCAGTTCGTCCGCGAGCTGGGCCTGCCGGTAGCCAGCCTCCGCAATCGCTTCGAGCTACAGCGGCTGCTGGCCGAGGTCCACGGCCAGCCCACCGAGCGGGCCGTGAACTACGCGGTGTTGCGGGCCATGCAGCGGGCCATCTACAGCCCCGCCGAAGAAGGCCATTACGCCCTGGCCAGCGACTGCTACTGCCACTTCACCTCGCCCATCCGCCGCTACCCGGACCTCACCGTGCACCGCCTGCTGGCCGACCTGGCCGCCGGCCGCAAGCCCCGCGGCAACCGCGGCGAGCTGGCCCTGCTGGGCGAGCACTGCTCGGACCGCGAGCAGCGCGCCGACGCCGCCGAGCGCGAGCTGACACGCATCAAACTGCTGGCCCTGCTGGCCTCCCGCATCGGCACGGAAATGGACGCCGTCGTCACCGGCGTGGAAAGCTACGGACTGTTCGTCGAAGGCCTCGAGCTGCCGGCCGAGGGCCTGATTCACGTCGACGCCCTGGCCGACGATTACTATAGCTTCGATCGCGGCACGCACACCCTGGCCGGGCGGCGGCAGGGCAATCAATATCGCCTGGGCGACCGGCTGCGGGTAGTCGTGGCCCGCGTCGACCTGGAGCGCCGCGAGCTGGACTTCCGCCTCAAGGAGCGCGGCCAGCGGCCGCCACGTTCCGGGCAAGAGACCGAGCCGGGAGGCTGGGAATCTGCCCGCCCCGCCGCCGGCCGGCGGGCAAGCAAGAAGCCAAGAACCCGCCCAAAGAAAAAGAAGCCGCCAAAGGGCCGGCGCCGCCGCTGACGCTCAGCCTGCCGGGGATCCTGTTGCTTGCAGCAGTCCCCTGCAAATGTCGAACACATCCACCAGGTCGTACCCAGAAACACGGCCGAGTTTGGGCTTCCAGTAGCGACCGTGGGCCAACCAGTCCCTGAGCTTGAGGGCGCCTTTGAACTCTTGAACGGCCTGCCTTATCCCGGCATCGCCGTGTTTCCTCCACACGTCGAGGATGTCCTCTTCCAGGCGGATCTTCTTCCCATGCTCTTTGAAGGCATCGCGGAATCCGCGCGACACGTCGTCCTTCTTCCTGCGGCTGACTCGTTCGATGAAATCAACCCGCAGCGCCGCTTCGGTGCTGGCGAGTATCCCCAACATTGTCACTCGACCCAGCTCGGCGATTTGGTCGGCGAAGTCTGCTTCTAGTTCTTCGGGTGTCTTGCCCACGTACCGGGACTTCGCCAAGCTTGCACTATCCCTAGGCGCATCCAGTACGCGGCTCGTCTCCTCGCCGATCAGGGCGCGTTGGAATTCATACCAGCCCCAAACTTTCTGCAAGCTCTGCTGCTCGCCGGAAAGGATGTTCGACAGCGACCGCCGCGTCATGGGCGCATGATACCCCTGAGAATCTCCGCCAGCGAATCGGCCGTCAGCGGCACGAGGCGGACGATCGGCGTCCGCGAAATCACGATGTTCCAGCGGTTCTCTCCTTGCCAGACGACAGTCGCCTCTCCGCGCTCTCCCTCAATGTCGATGCGCCCCATTGCGCCGACAATATTCACACCCTTGGGCGAAAAAAGGACCTCTTCGTCACCGACGCCGAGAACGAGCTCTGGTATGTGATACTCGCCGACGGAATTCTCCCTCACCACCTTGTCCCGGCGTGTGATCTCCACGTCGGCCTTGGCGGCCTTCAGGTACCCATCTTCTATCGTGCGGTACAAGTCGTTGACGGCCGTAATCCAGGCGTCGCGCTTGGCGCCCCAGTCGATGTCCGCGGGCTTCGACTTCTCCTTCTTCTCCTGGAAGAACTTTTGCAACTGGTCCTGGGCCATTGGGCACCTCGCAAGCCAAACCGTTTGGGGGGAATACCGCCGCTCACCATCCTCCTACCGGCTGTAATTGTACCAATCTCGGATGCAGTGGAACAAGATACGGACTGTTACCCCGCCGGCGGTCCTGGTAGAATGCGTGCGGCTTTCTCGGCCTGTTTTGCTGGACCGGAAACGCGACGCATGGATGGCCCGCTGCTGAAAACGCCGCTTTACGATTGGCACGTGGCCCACGCCGCGCGAATGGTGGGCTTCGCCGGCTGGTCCATGCCGGTGCAGTACACGTCGATCATGGCGGAGCACGAGGCCACGCGGTCGGCGGCGGGGATCACCGATATCTCGCACATGGGCCGGCTGCGCTTCGAGGGCCCCGGCGCGGCGGTGTTCCTGGCCGAGCTGCTCACCCGGCGGGTAGCCGACATGGAACTCGGCCAGGTCCGCTACTCGCTGGTCACCAACGAGCGGGGGGGCATCCTGGACGACGTGCTGGCCGGCTACTATTACGACGCCTTCGGGCAGCCGTTTTACGTGGTCGTGGTGAATGCGGGCAACCGGCGGAAGATCGTCCAGTGGCTGCTGGCCCGCTTGCCGCCCGAGCGGGCCGAGGCCCCCGGCCAGGAGGTCCTCTTCGCCGACGTGAGCCGCCTGTGGGCGATGTTCGCCATCCAGGGGCCGCGGAGCATCGAGATCCTCCAGCCGTTGGTGAACATCGACCTGCGGTGGATGCGTTACCACCGCGGGGCGCAGGTGCAGATCCTGCATCCGGCGGCCCGCCGCGAAGGGGGAATCATCAGCCGCACCGGCTACACGGGCGAGGACGGTTTCGAGTTGAGCGTGGGCAGCCACATTGCGCCGGGCGTGTGGGAGGCCATCGTGGAGCAGGGCCGGCCGCTGGGGCTGGTCCCCGCCGGCCTGGCGGCGCGCGACACGCTGCGGCTGGAGGCCGCCATGCCGCTCTACGGCCATGAGCTATCGGAAGAGGTCAATCCCTTCGAGGCCGGCCTGGGCTACGCCTGCCATCTGGCGGGCTACGATTTTCCCGGCCGCGACGCCCTGCGGCGAATCCAGACCGAGCCGCTGCGCCGAACCCGCGTGGGCCTGGAACTGGCCGGACCGCGGGTAGCGCGGCAAGGATACGCGGTGCTCGCCGGCGGGCAGCCCGTCGGCGCGGTCACCAGCGGCACCTTCTCGCCCACCCTGCGGCGCCCCATCGCCATGGCCTACGTGCGGCCCGAGCATGCCGCGCCGGGAACCGAGTTGGAAATCGACCTGCGGGGTCGCCGCGAGCCGGCCCGCGTGGTAGAACTTCCCTTTTATCGTCGCAACCGCCGCGATGCCTGAGGAGCCAGACATGCCGCTTGATCCGAAAACGCTGCGCTACGCCGCCACGCACGAATGGGTGCACGTGGGCCGCGGGCCCGCGGGCGAGAAGATCGCCACCGTGGGGCTCTCCGATTTCGCCCTGGCGGCCCTGACCGACCTGATCCACGTCGAGCTGCCCCCACCCGGCGGCCAGGTCAGCGCCGGCGGTCCCTTCGGCGAGGTCGAGTCGGTCAAGGCCGTCAGCGACCTGTATAGCCCCGTAACCGGCGAGATCGTGGAAGTCAACCGCCCGGCGGTCGAGAACCCCGAAGCCTTGGCCCAGGACCCGTACGGCGCCGGCTGGCTGGTCAAGATCCGCATCGCCGACGAGTCGGGCCTGGCCGGCCTGCTGGACTACGCCGCCTACCAGCAGCAGTGCCAGCAGGAATCGGCGGAGTCGTGAATCGCGCTGCATTGGACCTGAAGTTTTGCAAGTTGGGGTGAGGACTGCACAATCCGTCCCCCTCTCCCTCCGGGAGAGGGCCGGGGTGAGGGGAAGGTGCCTTGGACACAAGAACTGGAGAGGCACGATCCTCGCCGATCTCCCCTCACCCTAACCCTCTCCCGGAGGGAGAGGGGACCGGGCATCCGCAATTTGCGACGGCCGGCGGCCCGCTTGTGACGACCGGCGGCCTGCGGCCCGCGATCTCCGAGCCGCTGGACCTGTTTCCGCCGGGGGCCGATCCCCTCTCGGCCCAGGCCCAAAGGCGGTGCATCGTGGCCTTTCTGGCCATCGGCTTGGCCCTGCGGCTGGTGCGCTACTTGTTGCGATTCCCGTTGTGGGAAGACGAGGCCATGCTGTCGGCCAACCTGATCGACCGCGGCCCGCTCGAGCTGCTCCGTCCGCTGGACTACGTGCAGGTCGCGCCGCCGCTGTTCTTGTGGGGCCAGCTCGCCGCGACCAGGCTGCTGGGCTACACGGAATACACGCTCCGACTGATCCCGTTTCTGTGCGGCATGGGCAGCCTTTTCCTGTTTCCCCGCGTCGCCGGGCGGCTGATCCGCGGAACGCCGCTGGTCCTGGCGGTGGGGCTGTTCGCCGTCTCCTACCCCATGACCCGCTACTCGGCCGAGGCCAAGCAATACGGATGCGATCTGCTGCTGGCCCTGGTCATGCTGGCCCTGGCGGTGGAGTGGCTGCGGCGGCCGGAGCAGACCGGCTGGCTGTGGGCCCTGGCGGCGATGGTCGTCCCGGCAGTGGGCTACTCGTTTCCCGTGCTGTTCGTCGGCGGCGGGATCAGCCTGGTCGTCGGCGGCGTGCTCGTGAAGTCGAGGCAAGAGGAGCGCCGAAAGACACCAGGCACATTCTTGGGCCTCCCCGCGCACGCGGCGCCAGCCGACGCGACGGGCCGAAAAATGGGCCCCTCCCCGGCCGCCCGCGCCTGGCGGGCATGGCTCGCGCTCGACCTGCTCCTGGCCGTCAGCTTCGCCGTGGTGTTGATCGTCAACCGCTGGGCGGTCGGCCCGAGCAATCAGGAGCTGATGGAGGGAATCTGGGCCAACGCCTTTCCGCCCATCACCCGGCCGCTGAAACTCATCGCCTGGCTGGCGGAGATTCATGCCGGCGGAATGTTGGGCTATCCGGTGGGCGGACCGAATTGGGGCAGCACGGCGTCGCTGCTGGCCTGGCTGGGCGGCGTGGCGATCCTGGCCCGGTGGCGGCAGGGCCTCCTGCTCGGCCTATTCCTGGCCCCGCTGGGGCTGAACTTCGTGGCCGCGGCCATACACCGCTTTCCCTACGGCGAGCACGCCCGCCTGACGCTGTACGAGGCCCCCGCCTTCTGCATGTTGATCGCCTTGGGCGCAGGGGGCTTGGTCGCCTGGGATGCGGCCCGGCGGCAGAAGCGGGACCCGGCAAGCGCGAAGCCGCAAGCGGCGGATGATCCGTCGGGCAGGGTGGCACTGGCGGCTGGCCAGTGTCCGGCGTCAGCACCGGCGATACGCCAGTGGCGCCCTCTATCGCTTGCCCGCTGGCTGCCCACGGCCAACCGCCCCCTGGCCGTCGCACTGGCCCTGCTGGTGGCGCTGGCCGTCGGCAGCCTCCTGCACGACCTAACCCAGCCTTACAAGTCGGGCACCACCCTGCGGGCCCGCGAGTTCGCCCGCTGGTTCTGGGTCGATATGGCCTGCGACTGCGAGCTGGTGTGCTGCGAGACCGACCTGCATCTGAAGGAGCAGCTTCCGCCGGGCGCGTCGCAGTGGGGCTGGTCGGCCTTGTACCTGTGCAACCAGCGGATCTACGCGCCCCGGCATGCCGGCGGCGAATCGACGTGGGCCGACCGCGTTTCAGCCCGGCGGCCGCTGCGCTGCACGCTGTTTCGCTCGACGAGCAATCGGCCCGACACCCGCCCGCTGGAGGAAATGCTGCACGATATCGCGTCGCGCCATGGGCTGGTGCTCGTCGGCCGCGACCGCTATCCGTTTCCCATTTGCAACAAGTGGGACCGCCCGACCGGCACGGTGGATTTCATCGAGGTTTTTAAGTTCGCACCGCGGGGCGAGGAGTGAGGAGCTAGAAGTTAGGAGTTAGGAGTTAGAAGGGAGGGCAGTCGTCCGCTTCCTCAATGGCAGCCGCTCCGCAATTCTAACTCCTAACTTCTAACTCCTAACTTCTACTCCCAACTCCCGGTCTACCGCGGCGGCCACCCGGCGGCACAGTCGCATCAACTCCTCGAACTGGGCGAAATCCAGCGACTGGTAGCCGTCGCTCAGGGCCGACTCGGGATCGGGATGGACCTCGACGATCAGGCCGTCGGCGCCGGCGGCGATGGCCGCGGCGGCCATCGGCGTCACCAAGGCCGTGTGGCCCGTGCCGTGACTCGGATCGACCAGCACCGGCAAGTGGGTGCGCTCGTGCAGCCAGGGGACCGAGGCCAGGGCCAGCGAGAAGCGGGTATGCGTCTCGAAGGTGCGGATGCCGCGCTCGCAGAGCATGACGTTGGGGTTGCCGGCATTGAGCACGTATTCGGCGGCCAGCAGCAGCTCGTCCAGGCTGGCGGCGGGGCCGCGTTTCAGCAGGACCGGCTTCCCCTCGGCGCCCACGGCCTCCAGGAGGCGGTAGTTCTGCATGTTTCGGGCGCCGATCTGGAGGCAGTCGGCGTAGCGGGCCACCAGGGGCACGTCGCCTTCGCCCATCACCTCGGTGACGACGGCCAGGCCGGTCTCGTCGCGGGCGGCGGCGAGGATCTTCAGCCCCTCCTCCTTGAGCCCCTGGAAGCTATAGGGGCTGGTGCGGGGCTTGAAGGCCCCGCCCCGCAGAGCGGTGGCCCCGGCCGCCTTCACGGCCCGCGCCGTGGAGAGCGTCTGCTCCGCGCCCTCTACCGAGCAGGGACCGGCGATCATCCCCACCTGGCCGTTGCCCACCGCCAGCGTGCCCACCCGCACCACCGTCGATTCGCTCTGCACCTCGCGGCTGGCGACCTTGTAGGGGGCCAGGATCGACACGACTTCGGCCACCCCCGGACCGCTCTCCAGCGATTGCCGAAACTCGTCGCGCTTCTCGCCAATCGCCGCGATCACCGTCCGCTCGGTGCCATAGATCGGATGGGCCTTCAATCCCAACTGCTCGACACGCACGATCATGTGCTCGATCTGCTCCCGGCTTGCGCCCTTTTTCATCACCACAATCATGGCCAAAGCTCCTTGGGGTAACTGACCGTCAAGCGTGGTCCAGCGGCGGCAATAAAAAAAGCCCCGAGAACCAAGGTCTCGGGGCTTTGGATTACTGTCGGTTCCGGCTGCGAGTCTACGCGCCACCTCCGACCCCGAAACCTGCGGGGTTGAAATAATACCAAAAGAAGGTGACGCCGGTCGGACTCATGATTCTATTTATCGTCGCCTACGACGAATGAACTCCTGCAATACGACCATTATTATCACACTCCAGGCGAAAAAGCAAGGGGGGCTGGATGTGGTCACTGCGGTTGTACGGTTTGACTAACAGTACTTTCATCAATCCGTGACTCCCGATCGTATCCGGCACACTCCGTGTGCCGTTGTTGCCGGCGGCACACGGAGTGTGCCGCATACATTATTGCTTTTCACTCAGCAGGGCTTCCAGGGCGATCTCGACCGGTTGGGATTGGAGGCAAATGAGGCAGCGCGAGGGGGGGTCGAACTCGAGGGCCCCCCCGCCGCCGCCTTCGCCCCACGTCGCCCCCCCCAGCCGGCCCTTGATCCGCTCGATCAAGGCGGCGGGCTGCTCCTTGGCCAGCAGGCGGCCGACCGGGTAGAACTCGATCTCCAGCCGCGCGGCGATGGCCTTGGGCGTCGAGACCTGGATCATCTCGGGCGTGACGACCCGCCAGGCCAGCCCCAGCGGGTCGAGCAGTTGGCCCAGGGCCGTCCGCAACGGCTGCTTCTCGACCTTGAGCGCGGCCTTGGCGTCGTCGGCCATCGCCACGGCGGCCAGCGACCACCAATCCACGATCAACTCGACCCCGCCCGGCGGCCTGATGCGGGCCAGGGCCTCGCCCAGCGGGAGCGGTGCCGACAGGTTCACCGTTATCGGATGCTCCAAGGCCGCCTTGGCCCGGTCCAGCCGCGTGGCCAGCGTGAACAGCCCCGGGTTCTGCCGGCCCTGTTTGCTCCGCAGCGGCATGCCGCGGGCCAAGCGGAGCCGCTCGCAGAAGGCGAGTATCTGGCCGTGCACGCTGGGGGTCTGCTCGATGGCCAGCACGTCGCCTTGGACCTCGATCGTGCCCTGGCCGCCGAAGCGCTGCCAGGACTGCGGCGCTACGAATCGCTGCACCAGCCGGGCCAGCTCGGCGGCCGCCGCGGCGTCCTGGCCCGTCAGGTCGGCCACCGTGTACCGCAAGCGGCCAAGCGCCTGGCGGTGCTCCGCCGGACTGGTGAGCAGCACTTGCCCGCCCAGTACGACGCACACCAGGCCCCGGCTGGCGGCCACCGCCTGCAAGGCCTTGCCCACCGTGGCTTGCGCCAGCTCGACGCTCACCGGGTCGCCCAGCGTCACGCCCAATTCGGCCAGGGCATCCGCGTCGAAGCTCACCGGCACGCTGCTCATCCCGGCCAGCAGATCGACGGCCTGGCGCAGCGGCACGCCGGGTAGTGTTATTTGCGGGATCGGCTCGTTCAAGCGGGCCTCAGCCGCCGGCGGCTTGGCCGGCGCCTCCGCCGGCGGCTTGGCTGGCGCCTCCGCTTGCGGCTTAGCAGGCGTCTCCGCTTGCGGTTTCGCCGGCCCCTCCGCTTGCGGCTTGGCCGGCTCGCCGTGGATCGTCGCCATGCCCTCCAACACGTGCGGATCGAGGTCCTTGGAGAGGAACCGCACCGACCCGTCGGCCATGCCGGCCCACATGCCGTCGGGCTGGCCGCTGCCGAACCCGTCGGGCCCGTGGAAGTAGGGCGGCTTGGTGAGCCCACGGACGGTGGCCTCACCGCCGGCCGCCCAGGGCCCGCAATGCTCCGTTACGCCCAAAATGGCTATGGTATTGGCCGTGCCGCGGGTGATGTCTTCCAGCCGGGTGGTGCGGCCGAAGCCGAACACGCCCGCCCGCGGGTCGTCGGCCCGCAGCCCGGCGGCGTCGGCTCCCAGGCCGGCCACGCCCACGTAATGCGTTACGGGAAAACCGGCCGGGCTCGTGCCGGGGCCGAGCACCGGGTTGGTCACTTCCGGCAGCGGGCGGCGGGTGACGGCCAGGTTCCGCGGGTCGTTCCAGTTGTAGCCGAACTGCAACTGCCCTTTCCAATCCGGATGGCCAAAGAAGGGCAGCAGGGCGGCGATCCAGCTCAATTGCGTTTCGGGCGGCATCATCGAGCCGCCGGCGGCCCCCGGCGGTAACGACCCCTTCTCGGCCTTGGCGTGCTGGCCCAGCCCGGCCGCCAGCCGGCGGTGGCGGGTCTCGTCGGCCGCCCGGCCGGCGGCGAGCCAGTCGGCGTAGATCGCCGTCGAGCCCTCGGCGGCCGCCGCAGCGGCGGCCAGCGGGCCCCGACCCCAATTCATCCACACGCAAACCACGGCGTCGGCCGCGTCGCAGCGGGCGGTCTGGAGTGCGGCCTGGGCCTCGCCCAACAGCGTGGCGTAGGCGTCGGCGGCCTCCGGACCGACGCCCGCCCACCCGCCGGGCCGTTTCAGCGATTCCAGCCGGGCCTCCAGCCCGCCGACCGTGGCCGGGATCAGCTCCTCGACGGCCGCGCGGACCCGCTCCGCCGACCGCTCGCTGTCGCAGGCCAATGCCAACTGGCTCCGCACCGGTCCGGACCATTGCACCGCGCAGCCCAGGCCGTCGGGCACCTCCCAGAGCACGTGCCACGCCCGCCCCGCCGCCGGCCATACGTCCAGGATCGCGGCGGGCAGTCGCCAGTGGGCGGCCCGGGCCGCCGCCAGGTCCAACACCAGCACCGCATCAGCGTCGAAGGAGACCGTCTTCAGCAACCGCTCGACGGCGGCACTAGCCAATCGCGGCTCGCTTCGCGCAACCAGCGCCCGCAGCAGCGGCTCGCTGCCGGTGACGACCAATCGCGGCTCGAGCGCCGCAAACGGATGCGGCCAAGGGCCGCTGGCGACACAGCGAAACGCCACCGAACCCACCTTCAGACCATCGACCGGCTGCCCGCCGGCCAGCAGCTTGGCAGCGTCTTGCCCTTCCTCCAGTTCCACCACCGCCACGCCACAGTCCGGCCCGGCGGCCAGGTCGGTGGCGGCCCAGGTTATCCGCCGGACCTTATCCAACCGCAGCCCGAGCCCTTCGACCAAAGCCCCTACCGACGGGCGCCACCAGGATGCCAGCGGGCCCAGCAGTTGCCTGGCCTGTGGCTGGGCCGCCAGGCTCGACCCCCGCACAACGGCGACCAAGCGGGTCTCATCGGGCAACCAGCGGCGGTCCGGCCCGGCGAAGCCGGCCGCCTGCGGCTGGGCAGATTCGGCCGGCTGAGCCGGCCCGGACGCCGCCGCGTCAGGCCCCTGGTCGGGCAAGCCCGGCGGCGACGCCCCGCGGTGTACCACCGCCCACACGCCTAGCACAAGGGCCAATCCCAACACGGGCGAGGCGCCCAGTACCAGCCACCGGCCCAACACCGAGGCCATCAAGCTCGACCAGCGACCCTGCGCCTCGACGGGCGGCGGCTCCGGCTGTTGGGGCGGTGTAAACCCGGCCGGCTTGGCCGCTTGCGGCTTCGCCAGCACGTCTGCCGCCGCTTGCGGCTTCGCCGGCACGTCTGCCGCCGCTTGCGGCTTCGCCAGCGGCGGCTTCACCGGCGGGGCAACCGGGGATTTGGCACCGACCGGCGACCGGCGGTGGACTGCCGAGCCTGTCCCGGCCTGCGGTTTTCCGCTGCTCGCTTCCGCATCGGGCGGCGGGGACCCGGCCCGCGCAAGACCAGCCGGCGGTTGGGGTACCGATTCATCGGCCCCGGGCTTGTCCTCAATCCACCCTACAGGAGGGTCAACCAGGACCATGCTGCCGCACTTGGGGCACTCCAGGATGGCCCCGATCGCCTCCGTGCGGTGAACCGCCAGCCGCGCACGGCAGGTCGTGCAGTGGATAGAAAACAGTGCCTTTTCCACAGTTCCGCCCGCGAGAAGAAGAACAGGCCGCCGGGTGAGATCGCGGCGCACGATCCCCAGCTTCTCGCAATTGTACGATGTAACACCCCGGTTGTCATGCCGTTTTCAGCCTTCCAGGCGGGGTATTTTAGCCGCCGGGCCTTCCAACGCCGCTTGGGAGGGAACACAATGGAGCTTTCGGCGGTCAGCTTTCAGCGATCAGCTACGCACGCTGATAGCTGATAGCTGATAGCTGACCGCTGATAGCTGACCGCTGACCATGACTACCACCCGCTTGAACATCCGTCGCATCGACAGCCGGCAGGAAGACATTCGCGCGGCCATGCTGGAGCTTCGCCGCCGGCTAAGCCCGGAGGGCGACGTGGTGAGCGAGGCGGGCCGCCGCCGGACCATCGAAGTCTTCGGCGAGCCGCTCTCGCCCAGCCAGGTCGTCGAGCGGATCTGCCGCGACGTGCAGCTCAAGGGGCTGGCGGCGGTGCTGGATTACTCGGCCCGCATCGATCGGGCCGCGTTGGGTCCGCAGACGATCCGCGTGCCGCGGGAGGAGTTGCTCCGGGCCCATGCCCAGGCCGACCCGCAGTTCTTGAATTCGATCCGCCGGGTCCGCCGCCGGATCGCCGAGTTCCAGGAGGCCATCCTGCGGCGCGATGTCCGCCTCGACGTGCCCGGCGGATACCTGGTCCAGCGCTACCGGCCGCTGGGTCGGGTTGGGCTGTGCGTGCCGGGCGGAGCGGCGGCCTATCCCTCGACGGTCCTGATGACCGCCGTGCCGGCCCAGGTGGCCGGGGTGCGGCAGTTGGCCGTGGTGGCCCCGCCCACCAAGTTCGGCGCACAGAATCCCGATCTGCTGGCCACCTGCTGCGAGCTGGGGATCGACGAAGTCTATCGGCTGGGCGGGGCCCAGGCGGTCGCCGCCCTGGCCTACGGCGTCGAGGGTCTGCCGCGCGTGGACAAGATCGTGGGGCCCGGCAACCTGTTCGTGGCCCTGGCGAAGAAGTACGTGTACGGCCAGGTGGACATCGACTCGATTGCCGGGCCGAGCGAGGTGGTGGTGATCGTCGATCGTTCGACCCGGCCGGACTATGCGGCCCTGGACCTGATTGCCCAGGCCGAGCACGCCCCGGGGGCAAGCGTCCTGATCGGTTGGGAGAGCGAGGCGCTGGAGGCCGTCGTGGCGGCGCTGGAGCGGCACCTGGCCCAGCAGGAGCGGGGCGAGCTGGCCCGGCAAAGCCTCGAGCAGTTCGGGGCCGTGATCCTCGCCCGCGACGCCGATGAGGCCTGTGCCCTGGCCGACGAGATCGCCCCCGAACACCTGCACATCGCCACCGAAAACGCCGAGCAACTGGCCGAAAAGGTGCTCCACGCCGGGGCCGTGTTCCTGGGCAACTACACCCCGGTGGCCTTGGGCGATTACGCCGCCGGACCGTCGCACGTCCTGCCCACCGGCGGCACCGCGCGGTTCGCCAGCGGCCTTTCGGCCAACGATTTCCTGCGCGGCAGCAGCCTGCTGTGCTTCAGCCGCGAGGGCCTGATGGGGCTGGCTCCGGACGTGCAGATGTTGGCCACGAAGGAGGGCCTGGCCGCCCATCGGGCCAGCGTAGAGATCCGCATGACACGGGAAGAATGACAGATGTCGTGGTTTCGGCCCAACATCCAGGCGATGACCGGTTACGTGCCGGGCGAGCAGCCCCAAGGCGGCGGGTTCATCAAGCTCAACACCAACGAGAACCCGTATCCGCCGTCGCCGCGGGTGGCCCCGGCAATCGATGAGGCCCTGAGGCGCGGCCTGCAAAAGTATCCCGACCCCCTGGCCGGGGCCTTTCGCCGCCGGGCGGCCGAGGTGCTCGGCGTGCCGTGGGAGTGCATCCTGGCCGGCAACGGCAGCGACGAGTTGCTGACGATCGTCACCCGGGCCCTGGTGGGCCAGGGTGAGCGCCTGCGGTCGCCCTACCCCAGCTACATCCTGTACCGCACGCTGGCCGAGATCCAGGCCGCCCAGTGCGAGGAGGTTCCCTTCCAGCCCGATTGGTCGCTGCCCGAGCGGTTCGGTCAGCCGGGCCCGGAGCTGCGGCTGGCGCTGTTGGCCAATCCCAACAGCCCTTCCGGCACGGTCGTTCCGCCCGAGCGGGTGCTCGAATTGGCCGAGCGGCTGCCCTGCCCGCTGCTGGTCGACGAGGCCTACGCCGATTTCGCCGCCACGAACTGCCTGGGGCTGGTCGCCCGCAACGAGAAGGTGCTGGTGCTGCGGACGCTGAGCAAGTCGTACGCCCTGGCGGGCCTGCGGTTCGGGTTCCTCGTGGCCCAGCCGCACCTCGTCGAGCAGTTCGTGAAGGTCAAGGATTCCTACAACTGCGACGCCCTGGCCATTGCCGCCGCCACGGCCGCGCTGGGCGACCAGGCGTGGCTGGCCGACTGCCGGGCCAAGATCCTCGGCACGCGGGTCCGGCTTGTAACGGCCCTGCGGGAATTAGGGTTTATCGTGCCTGATTCGCAGGCCAACTTCGCCTGGGCCACCCGCCCGGACCGCCCCGTCAGACCTCTGGCCGAAGAACTCAAACGCCGCAAGATCCTGGTCCGATACATGGACTATGCGGGCTGGGGCGACGGACTGCGTATCAGCGTCGGCGCCGACGCCGAAACCGACGCCTGCCTGGACGCCATCGAAGCGATGGCGTAGTTTTCAGTGTTCAGTGTTCGGCGTTCAGCAAGCCGGGTCCACTGAAAACTGAAAACCGAAAACTGAAAACTGCCCATGTCCCGAACCGCCCGCCACCAGCGAAAGACGGCCGAAACCGAGATCGAGGTGGAAGTCAACCTGGACGGCAGCGGCCAGTCGCAGATCGCTACCGGCATCGGCTTCCTCGACCACATGCTGACCCTGCTGGCCAGGCATGCGGCCATCGATTTGAATCTTCGTGCCGCCGGCGACCTGCAGGTCGATCAGCACCACACGGTCGAGGACGCCGGCATCTGCCTGGGCACGGCGGTGCGGCAGGCCCTGGGCGAGCGGGCCGGCATCCGCCGCTTCGGCTCGGCCACGCTGCCCATGGAGGAATCGCTGGTGACCTGCTCGATCGACCTGGGCGGCCGGCCGTACTTCGCCTTCCAGGCCGAGTTCCCCTCCAGCAAGATCGGCGAGTTCGACAGCGAGCTGGTGGCCGATTTCTGGCAGGCCTTCGCCGTCAACGCCCTGTGCAACCTGCACGTCATCGTGCACTACGGCCGCAACAGCCACCACGTGGCCGAGGGCATTTTCAAGAGCGCCGCCCGGGCCCTGCGGGCAGCCGTCGAGCCCGACCCCCGAATCCGCGACGTCCCCAGCACCAAGGGCGTGTTGTAAGGGGCCGGCTTGATCTACCCGATTGCACGTTGTTCCACACGATGATGTGGTAAACGATCGCGATCCCAAAGCCCACAAGGAAGGCCAGCGTCCAGCACCCGGCGCCATAGTCGCCAAAAGATGCCAACACTTCGGCCAGCGCGATAGGGGCAGCAAGGCAGATCCCAAATAGAACGCTCGACACGGCTACCCATATCAGTTTGCGATAGTTGCTGCGTTTCACCATAGTCGCCATCGAATTGGCAGCTCGGATACGAACAACCTTCGACGCCAACCTGTCCGCCGGCCTTGTAGGCGTACGGACTGGCAACAAGAAGGAATACTCGGACAAGTTATTGAATCCTGGTAACTGCCCACCGCTCCATCTTACGCCGTTTGGTGGAGCGTGAGAACCGGGGCCCGCAGGCAGGGGGGCGGGGCTCGGTTTGCCCCGAAGTTGGCTATAGATAGGAAAGAGGGGATGCCTCAAAAGTGGTTACATTAGCGGTATTGGATACCGCTGAACCACGTACAGGAGGTCATCCCCATGAGAGCCAGGAGAAC
>JBEKTY010000092.1:0-31943 GCA_049515555.1 Thermoguttaceae bacterium | reverse complement strand
TGGAACCAGGCGTCCTCGACGGCCAGCCCGGCCGGATGCCAGTCGTCGTCGGGGAAGTTCCGGGGGACGAAAATCAGCCGGTTTTCCAGGAGCATCATCCCCAGCAGCACGACCAGGTAGGCGATGAGCCCGCAGCGCAGCAAGCGCCACGCCCATCGCCGCTTAGCGGAAGTGATACTTCGGATTGTGGATGTCGAAATCCAAATCCGTGTAACCATTGTTCAACTTCAGGTTCAGGTAGGTGTACTCTTCGATCAGCTCGGGGGGCCCGCCCGCCTTCTTGGGCCAGTCGTACGACTCGTAGCGAATGGGCAGGTTCAGTTGGTCGTCGACGAAGATGCGGGCGATATGGAAGAGGAAGTTCCTGCGCGGCAGCGGATGGACCACCTGCGTGCAGGTGCACACGCGGTCGTTGATCTTCGCCCCCTTGAAGAACTTCACCTCGCACTCGTCGTATTTCCTGTCCTGCTCGGCGACCTCGATCAGCCGCCGGGTGAGGTTCACCATGCCGATTTCGGTCAGGGGGTAGCGTTGGCCGCGCATGGCGATCATGCCTTCGGGCTTCAAGGAGACGGTGCCGAACATGGTATCCTCCATGCCGACGCCGTGGGCCCACATCTTGCCGGCGTTGGCCCCGTCGACGAAGATCACCTCCCGGCCCTTGAGCGTCTTGGGGGCCATAAACGTCAAGTACACGCTGAAGGGCTTGTTGCGGACCTTGAGGAACGTGTACTCGAAGTCGTTAAGCTTGCCGCCGATCCGCTCGCGCTTGATCATCGTGGCCGAATAATCCGGGATCTTTTCGGCTTGCAGCAGGCCTTCGCGGGCCCAGCGCAGGGCGGGCTCCAGCGGATGCTCGCCGGCCGAGCCGGGACGCAATTGGGCGGTGGCGGCCTGCGGGGCCAGCGGCTCGGCCAGGGCGGCCATGCGGTAGCTCGGCGGTGTGGCGGGCGATTGCGCCGGGCTACCCGCCGACGATGGGGCCGACGACGATGGAACCGACGCCGTGGAGCCGGGACCCGTCTGACCCGCAACCGACGTGGCCCAGAGGAAACATGCCAGCAGTGCGGGCAACCAGCAACGGTGGGACATCTCGCGCCATAACATGTAGGAAACCCTCCTTGGTCGTTGCGACCGGAAACCCCCGGAAGGGCGGACTCCGCGTGAGCCCGCGTGTAACCGCAGTGCGGGCCCTTCTCGCCTTATCGCATTTACCGCCTGGCGGGATTACAATGTTTTCGCTGCCGACGCCGGTTCTGGCGGATTCCCTGCTTGTCACTACCGCGCATCCCGCAAAAGCGATATTTCTTGTCACAGGGAAACGGAGGCCGGCCCCTCTCGCGCAAAGCCCCCCGGGGCCGCTGGCGGCAACAGGTACCCATCCCCTTTTCCCAGGAATGGTATATTTTATGCTTTGCACGCTTTGGAATGATACGAACCGCAGCCATAGGCAACGGGTCGTATCATTTCTGGCCGCTCACAATATATCTCCGTTTCGCCCACCGGGGGAGGCCAGTTTGTGAAAGATCGGCCGATCGCGATTGCCCGAATCGTTTCGGTTCCCTTCGAGGAGAACAGCTATATCGCCCGCTTGGAGGGTCACGACGACTGTGTCGTCGTCGATCCCGGGCTGGAGCCGGAGAAGATCATCGCGCATCTGGACGAGAACCGGCTTGCGCCCGCCGCCATACTGATCACGCACGGTCACGGCGACCACATCGGGGGCAACGCGGCACTGCGGCGGCGATGGCCGCAAGCTCGGATCGCCATCGGCCGGGCCGACGCCGAAAAGCTGCTCGACGCCCGGCTGAACCTGTCGGCGACGTTTGGAGCGGCCTGGGTCAGTCCCCCCGCAGACCAGTTGCTCCAGCAGGGCGACGTGGTTTCGGCGGCCGGCTTGGACCTGGAAGTCTTGGCAATTCCGGGCCACTCGACGGGTCACGTGGTCTACCTCTGGCGGGCCGGCGACCCACCGTTGGCCTTCGTCGGCGACGTGATCTTCTTGGGCGGCATCGGCCGTACCGATTTCCCAGGCGGCAGTTTCGAGCAACTCGTCGAGGGGATCCGCGCAAAGCTGTTTACGCTGCCCGACGACACGGTGCTGCTGCCGGGTCACGGTCCCTCGACCACCGTCGGCCGGGAAAAGCGCAGCAACCCCTTCCTGCAATAGCCGGTTCATCAAAGACTGACAGAGCAGTAGTGTCGTTTCCGTCGTATTCCTCTCGCTCCGCGAGAGGCTGGGGTGCGGTTGCATCTTGGTTGGGCCCTCTCGCGGAGCGAGAGGAGTACATTAGCGGAGAGTGCGCGGGGGACGACATGCGCCGCATTACCGCACGGCTAATATGGGGATGTTCAGCCGGTGACGGACGCCGGAGATGGTCTCGCCGCGGAGGAGGTCCACCAGCGAGTTGTGGCCGTGGCCGCCGAGGACCATCAGGTCGATGCCGTGCAGGCGGGTGAGGTTGGCGATTTCGCGGGGCGGGCTGCCATAGCCCAGCACGGCTTCGACGCGGGGCACGCCCTGGCCGGCCAGCTCGTCACGGAGCCGCCGGGCCAGATCATTCAAATAGCCCTCGTCGTGGCGGCTTTCGGCGTCGCCGGTTTGCGGGCCGTACCAGTGCCCGCCGGCGCCATCCACCACGTGCATCAAGATCAGCTCGGCCTGATGGCTCTTGGCCAGGGCGACGGCCTCGGCGAGCATGGCGGAATCGGTGGGCAAGGCCTCGAGGGCCACGCCGATGCGGCGGAAGCGGCGGGCCGCCCCGGCGGCCGCCCCGGCCACCGCATCGGCCGAAACCTGGCCAAGCGCGCGGACCGGCGACTCGCGGCGGAACGTCATCCACAGCAACAGTAGCCCCAGGCCCCCGCTCAACGGCGCCATGCAGCCCGTGACCAGCCATCCGTAGCGGCCCGCCGCCGCGGTCCACTCGCCGATCTGCTCGTACACCAGCTTGCCGTTCAGAAGCACGATCACCACGGTGACCAACCAAGCCAGAGACTGGACCCAGCGCGGATTGACGAACGGGCCCATCTTCTCCCGGCTGCCGGTGAACCTCACCAGCGGCACCACGGCGAAGGCCAGTTGCAGGCTAAGCACCACCTGGCTGAGGATGAGCAACTGGAGCAGGTTCCGCTCGCCGGCCGCCAGGATGACAACCACCGCCGGGGCGATGGCCAAAGTCCGCGTAATCAAGCGGCGAAGCCAGGGCCGCATGCGAAACCGCAGGAACCCCTCCATGGTAATCTGACCGGCCAGCGTGCCGGTGATCGTCGAGCTCTGGCCGGAGCAGATCAGGGCCAGGGCGAAGACGATGGGGGCCACGCGGCTGCCCAGCAGACCCTCGAGCATGTGGTGCGCCTCCTGGATCTCGATCTCGCGGTGAATGCCGGCGGTGTAGAAGGTGGCGGCGGCCACGATCAAAATGGCGGCGTTGACCAGGAAGGCCAGGTTCATCGCCACGGCCGAGTCGATCAGGTTGAACTTGCAGGCCTCGGCCACGGCCTGGCGGCTGCGGGTTACGTCGCGGCTCTGCACCAGGGCCGAATGCAGATACAGGTTGTGCGGCATGACCGTGGCCCCCAGGATGCCGATGGCCACGACCAGTTGCGCACCGGTCAGCCCGTGCGGCACGAACCCCGAGCAGATGCCGCCGGCCGAGGGCTTGGAGAGGAAGATTTCAAACACGAAGCACAGGCCGATGGTCGAGATCAACAGCAGGATCAAGGCCTCCATCTTGCGGATGCCGAAGCGCTGCATGGCCAGCAGCAGCAGGACGTCACCGCCGGTGAGCAGCACGGCCCACAACAGCGGGATGCCCAAGAGCAGGTTCAGGCCGATGGCCGTGCCCAGCACTTCGGCCAGGTCGCAGGCGGCGATGGCGATCTCGCACAGCACGTACAGAACGAGGTTGATCGCCGGGGGATATTCGTCGTGGCAGGCCTGGGCCAGGTCGCGGCCGGTGACCAGGCCCAGCCGGGCGCTGAGGGTCTGGAGCAGGACAGCCATGGCATTGGCCATCAGCAGCACCCAGAGCAGGCTGTAGTTGAACTTGGCGCCGCCTTCCAGGTCGGTGGCCCAGTTGCCCGGGTCCATGTACCCGACGGAGACCAGGTAGGCGGGTCCGGTAAAGGCCAGCATCCGCCGCCAGGCCCGGCTGGGCGGGATTTTCACCGTGCGGTGAACTTCGTCCAGCGATCGGCCGGCAGGTGGTCTGGGAGGCACAGGCGACATGATCGCTCCTTATGCGCGGCCGTACCAACGTCGCAGGCACACTCCGTGTGCCGCTGGCTGTAGCGGAATAAGGTATGGCGGACGGCACACGGAGTGTGGCGTGTTACTTTCCATGCCGTGAATGGTTACGGCGTCTTGCAAGGGGTGCGGCCCTGGTTTGGGTTCCCTCTTGGCCGCCGTGTGCGGTCAGGCCATGTCGTCCAGCGTGCCGACGATCTCCTTCATCTCGGCCGACTCCGTCTTGCTCCGCCACACGGCCCAGATAATGAGCAGCACGCAAACGACGACCACTCCCGCGCCCACCGGCCAGTTGGTGGGAATGTTCGGCAGGATAGTTGTGATGGGGTCCTTGGGGTTGAACTTCGACGTGTCGGGCTGGACCCCGGCCACGTTGTAGGACAGCACCAGTCCCAGCCCCAGCAGGCTGACCATGTTCATCACTTTGACCATGGGGTTGATGGCCGGTCCGGCGGTGTCCTTGAGCGGGTCGCCGACGGTATCGCCGGTAACGCTGGCCTTATGCGCCTCGGAGCCTTTGCCGCCGTAGATGCCGTCTTCGATCATCTTCTTGGCGTTGTCCCAGGCGCCGCCAGCGTCGGCCATGAACACGGCCAGGAGCTGGCCGACCAGGATCATGCCGGCCAGGAACCCGCCCAGGGCATAGGGGCCCAGCAGGAATCCCACGGCGAAGGGGGCCAAAATGGCCAGTATCGCCGGACCTATCAACTCCTTCTGGGCCGTACTGGTGCAGATATCCACCACGCGGCCGTAGTTGGGCTTCTTTGTGCCGGCCATGATCGCCGGGTCCTTGAACTGGCTGCGGCACTCCTTGACGATAAAGAAGGCCGCCCGGCCCACCGCCCGGATCAACATCGAGCTGAACAGGAAGGGCACGGCCCCGCCCAGCAGCAGGCCGATCAGCACCATGGGGTCGGCCACGGTCAGGAATCCGGCGAAGTAGTGGTATTGCTCGGTGCTCATGGTGCTAAGGCGGTCTTCGCCGCCCACGGCAATGACGGCGATGAAGCTGGCGAACAGCGACACGGCGGCGATCACCGCCGAGCCGATGGCGATGCCCTTGGTCTCGGCCTTGGTGGTGTTGCCCACGGCGTCCAGGTCGGCCAGGATCTGCCGGGCCCGCTTGTAGCTGCCCGGGGCCTCCCGCTCCATGGCCTCGCGGTCATAGCCCATCTCGCCGATGCCGTTGGCGTTGTCGGCCACCGGCCCGAACACGTCCATCGAGATCGTATTGCCGGTAAGCGTGAGCATGCCGATGCCGGTCATGGCCACACCGTAGGCCACGAACACGGGCGGCGTATGCCAGTAGCACAACACCGAGAGGATCAAGGCCGCCACGATCACCAGCAGCGTGGCCACGGTGGCCTCGTAGCCCACGGCGAAGCCCTGGATAATGTTCGTGGCGTGGCCGGTCTGGCAGGCGCGGGCCAGCGACTTGACCGGGCTGTGGCTGGTGTGCGTGTAATAGCTGGTGACTTTATTGAGGGCCACGGCCAGGAACACGCCGATCAGGCAGGTGAGGGCCGGCCGCATGTCCAGGTTGGCGAATTGCGGGCCCAGGAAGCTGAAACTGGCCCACTCGGGCAGGTTCGCGGCCAGCCCGCCCGGGAACCCGGCGGCCGCCATCTTGTAATGCTCCAGGTAATCGGGCGTGAAGTACAAGTAGAACAGCCCGATGGCGAAGAAGCCCGCGATCGAGATCAGCGAGCCGATCCAAAAGCCGCGGTGCACGCTCTTCAGGGCCGTGTCCGAGGTGTCGCTGGCCCCGGCCTTGACCGTGTAGGTGCTGATGATCGAGCCCAAGACGCCGATGCCGCGGACCAAGAGCGGGAAGATCACGCCCTTGTGCCCGAAGCTGGCCAGGCCCAGGATCATCGCCGCCACGATGGTGACCTCGTAGCTCTCGAAGATATCGGCGGCCATGCCGGCGCAGTCGCCCACGTTGTCGCCCACGTTGTCGGCGATGGTGGCGGCGTTGCGCGGATCGTCTTCGGGGATGCCGGCCTCGACCTTGCCCACCAGGTCGGCTCCCACGTCGGCGGCCTTGGTGTAAATTCCGCCGCCGACGCGCATGAACAGGGCCAGCAGGGTGCCGCCGAAGCCGAAGCCCAGCAGGGCCTCGTAGGCCTGCTCGCCGTAGATCAGAAAGATGCAGGTGCCGCCCAACAGGCCCAGGCCGTCGGTCAGCATGCCGGTGATCGTGCCGGTGCGGTAGCCAAGCTGCATGGCCTCGCCGTAGCTGCGTTTGGCGGCGGCGGCCACCCGCAGGTTGCCCGTCGTGGCCAGTCGCATGCCCACGAAGCCCACCGTCCAGCTAAACAGCGAGCCGACGAGGAAGGCCCCGGCCCGGCCGCAAGCGAATTCCCAGTGGCCCCATTTGGTCGCGAACAGGGCCGCCGTGATGAGCACGATGAGCGGGCCGATCTTGCGGAACTGGGCCGCCAGGTAGGCGTTGGCCCCCTCGCGGACGGCGGCGGCGATCTCCTGCATCCGCGGCGTGCCCTGTTCGGCACGCTTGACCTGCCCCACCAGCATCCCCGCATAGGCCAGCCCGGCCAGGGCCACCAGCAGAATCGCCGCCAGCGAGATCTGTTCGCCGGGCGAATACTTCGCCGTGTTAAGGATCGGCTCCAGCAGCCGCCAGCCTTGCGCGGTGGCGGGCTCGGCAGCGGCGGTGGCCCCCGCCTCGCCCGTGGCGGCCAGGGCCGGCCGGCTGTACACCATCCAGCCGGCCGACACCGCAAAAGCGCCGCATAAAACAGCCAATACCAAGGTGGGCACGCGACCGCGATACCTTTCACCCCGATAACGGGCCGTGGCCTTTGCCTTTTTCGCTGGAACAGAATTCGATTTCCTAGTCATGCACCGCTCCTGTGTTGACAAAATACCCCAAACGAACCCGCAGGGCGAAGCCCGGCGATCAAAACGCAGAAGTTTACCCCAGCGGCCACCCGGTAGCAAGGGCCCCGGCCTTTAGTCCCCACTACGGACGGGCACCGAACCAGCTTAGGCCCGCAAAAGAATGACCTTTACAATTGTCCAACGGGTGGCACGTCCCTGAGCGGAGCGAAGGGCGTGGGTTTTCGGCCGGCCACGCCCTTCGTTCCTCAGGGCGTGCCACCCAATTGTCAAACCTGTTCTTTCGCGGGCCCATAGTTCCACATGATCTGGGGCTTTTTCTTGGCACAACGTCAGCCGCTCACACAGTTTTGGGGCTTCTTTGTCACCGCGATACCCGCTACGATGGTGCTTGGCCGTCGTTGCCGGGAGGAGATCGTTCGATGAAACGGGGCTTTCTGGAATTGTCGCCGGCCGAGGTCTTGGCCTTGGCCATTTCCTTGGAAGAGGAAGATGCCCGCATTCTCCAGGAGTTTGCCCGGCTGCTGCGGCCGAACTACCCCAAGGCGGCGGCCGATCTGGATGCCATGCGCCAGGAAGAGGACGGGCACCGGCACCGGCTGGTCGAGACATTCCGCCGGCGGTATGGCGAGGAGATTCCGCTGGTGAGCCGGCAGGATATCAAGGGTTTCGTCCGCCGCGATCCCCTGCAATCGGCGCAACCCTGGGACGTGGCGCGGATCCGGCGCTATGTGGCCCTGATGGAGCTGGAGACGCAGCGGTTCTACAGCCGGGCGGCCGCCGCGGCCAGCGACGCCGAGACCCGGCAACTGCTGGGCGACCTGGCCGAGGCCGAGCGGGCCCACGAGGTCCGATCGGCTCAGTTGGCCCCCGACCGCCAGCCGCTCGACGAGCACCAACAGGAAGCGCTCGTGGCTCGGCAGCTTTTCGTGATGCAGGTGATCCAGCCGGGGCTGGTGGGCTTGATGGACGGCTCGGTGTCGACGCTGGCCCCGCTGTTTGCGGCGGCGTTCGCCACCCGGGCCGCGGTGGCCCTGGGCAGCCTTTCGGAAAAGCAAGCCACGTGGTCGACTTTCCTGGTGGGCCTGGCCGCCGCGGTGGGGGCGGGCATCAGCATGGGCTTCGCCGAGGCCCTCTCCGACGACGGCAGCCTCACGGGCCGCGGCCGGCCGCTCCTGCGCGGCGTGGTCTGCGCGCTAATGACCTTCGCCGGCGGCATCTTCCACGCCCTGCCGTACCTGATCCCGCACTTCTGGGCCGCCACGGCCGTGGCCAGTACCGTCGTGGCCGTCGAGCTGCTGGCCATCGCCTGGATCCGCAACCGTTACATGGACAGCCCCTTTTTCAGCACGGCCTTCCAGGTAATCGTGGGCGGCACGCTGGTATTCCTGGCCGGGGTCCTGATCGGCAGCTCGTGAGCGGCCTTTGGCGTTCAATTTGCATTTTACAATTTGCAATTTGCATTTTGCCTTCCGCCTTCCCCCTTCGGCCCTCCGTCTTCCCCCCTTCTGCCTTGTCGAACAGTCGCCCGCCCCGGAGTACCTTTCAAAACTTACCGCGTTTGAGAAGTCTCTAACCCATTTGCCGGCTAAGAGTTGCAATTCGGTCGGCAGACGTAAAGTCATACGTCCCCAGGGGTACGTGCTCGACTATTGCCCTTCCCGGCTCCATAACTCCTTGGCCGCCTTCCACTTTCGCCATTTTCCAGCAGCCCGCTTTGCGCGCAGCTCTGAAATCTGCACGTCTTTGTTGCTCCCGGTGGCTTTCGCCCGGCCCACCGGGCCGGGCGAAAGCCACCGGGAGAGCAATATCCAAGGACGCCGCTGGTAGTGGTCAATCCTCGCTCCGCCGGCACAAGGCCGGTGGGGGCGTGTACAGTTTGCGTTATCGGTTAGCGCTGCTCGTGGCTTATCAGTGTTTCGCCTTCGGGCGACCCCTGCCCGATAACGGCGGGCGACAGGATCCCAGCGAAATGATGTCTTACCGAATTATCAAAGAGCAAGGCCGGCGCCAGAGCCAGCCCGCGGCGGTCGGCATTATAACACGGTATATGTACAGATGTCTAGAGCGCGACGGCAAGAAACTTAGCAGAGGGCGGAGGGGGCGCGGGGACGCGGGCTTTGAGGTTCTACCGCGGGTCCGCCGCTGGTAGAGACGGTGCAATTGATGCGGCCGGTTCGCCCGGGAGCGTTTACTGTTTGGTTGTTGGTTGTGAGGGGTCATCCAGTCTCAGCCGCAGAGGGTGCGCGCCGTCGGCCAATTGACGACCCGGGGGGCGACGTGCCCGGCCCTGGTTTCGGCTTCATTCATGGCGGGCCCCTTTTCTCCGGCTTCTTCAGCTTGGGCAGCTTCTTGGCCAAGTCTGCCAACTGTTTCAGGCTATCGCGCTCGGCTTGGGCCTCGATCTGGGCGCGGCGTCGCGCGCTGAACCGCTCGTACTCCTGGAGGGCCTTCTGATCGGCCGCCTCCCTTGACACCTTGCCGGCGTCGGGCAACACCCGGCGCTCGTTGAACCGCAGGAACTCATCCAGCTTCGTTTCCCAATCCTTCAGAAAAACCTGCTTGCGGCGTCTCGTCTGATCCTCGGCGTAGTCCAGGAACATCACCACGATCCGGTTCAGTTCCTCGATCTCCGCCTGGCTAAGGTAGTTCTTCGCGACAGTCACGTCCCCCTTGCGCACCGCGCCGCCCTTCCAACTGGTCAGCCCCATGTTAGCCTGGTTAGCGTCGGCACGCTCGGCGATCAACTCGGGCGCCGTCTTGCCGGTCGAGGCGTAGTGAAGCTTGTTCTGCACGGTCTGGAAGACGATCTGCGTTTGCGGCTCGGTGGACTGATAGTCGGCCGTCAGGGCCATGATCTCCCGTACCCGCAGGTAAACCCGCTTTTCGCTGGCGCGGATATCGCGAATCCGCTCCAGCAGCTCATCAAAGTAATCCGGCGTCCCGGGCCCCGGCGGATTCTTTAGCCGCTCATCGTCCATGGTGAAGCCCTTCACCAGGTACTCGCTCAAGCGGGCCGTGGCCCATTGGCGAAACTGCGTGCCGCGCGGACTGCGGACGCGGTAGCCGACGGCGAGGATGGCCGCCAGGCTGTAGTGCTCGATCTCGCGGGCCACTTCGCGGGGGCCTTCCCGCCGAACTATTCGGAATTTCCGAATAGTTGGCCCGACTGCCAATTCCCCATCATCATAAATGCCTTTCAGGTGCTCGTTTACCGTCGGCACCGAGATCTGAAACAGCTCCGCGATCAACGCCTGTGTTAGCCAAAGGGTCTCGTTCTCGAACCGGCACTGGATGCGGGTTCGTCCATCCTCCGCCTGGTACAGGATCATGCCCGACTGCGGCTGTTTGCGGTCCGTCATGAAATGCTCCTAAAAGGCACCTTCGCCCTGGCGGCATCCGGCAGGGTCCCCGCAATATATCACCCCCTCTTGCGGACTGCCAGCGGGGGCAGGGCGGCTACTGTCCGGTTGGGCAGACAGGGGACCACTCATGACAAGACCAACCGGATTCCGGCCGAACGCGGGTCTTCGGCAAGTTCCCGGGAGACGGGCACCCCGGAAGACCGGCGATTGACAAGAGCGGGAGCGGCAATGAAACTTGAATTCGACCAAAGCTTGGCACGCGATGGAGGAGCCCAATGCTGAAGCGTCTTGCCGGCCTGGGCCGGGCTCTGGATTTCTTGCGGCGATCCGCGGTGCGTGATCCGATGGCGCCGGTGGTGCGGGCGGAAGGCATGGTTTCTGTCGACGAGGCGCGGCTCCTGTACGAACTGGCCAAGGAGGTTGCGGCGGGCTGTATCGTCGAGGTGGGCAGCTACCGGGGCCGCTCGACAATCGCCCTGGCCCGCGGATCGCTGGACGGCCACGCCGTGCCGGTCTTCGCCTTTGATCCGCACGAAGAGTTTATCGGCGTTCTGGGCGGAAGGTTCGGCCCCGAGGACCGGGCGTGGTTCTTCAGGAACATGCTGCGGTCCAAGTGCCACCGCATCGTGCGACTCGTCGAGCTGCCCAGCGCGATCGTTGCCGCCGGCTGGCGGCGGCCGATTAGCCTGCTGTGGATAGACGGCGATCACAGTTATGAGGGCGTCAGGAGCGACGTTGACTGCTGGCTGCCGCATCTGGCGCCCACGGCCACTATGGCCTTCGACGATGCGACCGACCAGCGCATCGGCCCCTGCCAGGTAGTTGGCGAGCTGCTCGCTTCGGGGCAGTTCACAGAATCGCACGCGGTGGGCAAGGTCCGCGTGCTGCGGCGCGTAGCCACGGTTAAGTAGCCATTGTCAAGTAGCCACGGATTAAACACGGATTAAACACGGATCAGACGCGCAGCGGATGGCCGGACATGGGTAAGACGAGAGAACAGGTTGTTTTCATCCGTGTTTCAATCCGTGGCTGCCACAAGGTGGGCTACTCCACTGAGCGGTCTGTCGGCGGCATAGGATGCACGCTGGTGCGGCCCAGGATGGCGGCGGCCCGCTGGACGAGGCGGGCGCGGCCGGCGCGGACGAGGGCCGTGCCCTGGAATTCGAGGCGGAAGGCCGGCTCGTCCAGGGCGACCAACCGGGCGAGGTCCACCGGGTTCATGCCCGGCCGCGGCTGGAACTCCGGCTTCAGGCTGGCCGGGGTGGCCCGGTTCCAGGGGCAGGCCTCCTGGCAGGCATCGCAGCCGAAGAGGCGGGGGCCCATGGCCCGACGCAGGGCGTCCTCCGGCGGCTCGGCGGGCGACTCGATGGTCAGGTATGAAATGCACTTCCGGGCGTCGAGACGGTAGGGCTCGACCAGGGCCCCGGTGGGGCATGCGTCCAGGCACGCCCGGCAGTCGCCGCAGAAGCTGGCTTCGGCCGGCTGGTCGTACTCGAGCGGCTGGGAGCTGAGCAGGGCGGCCAGCACCAGCCAACTGCCGAGCCGCCGGTTGACCAGGAGCGTGTTCTTGCCAATCGAGCCCAGGCCGGCCAGTTGGGCGAACTCGCGCTCCAGCAGCGGGGCCGTATCGACTACGCCGCGGACCGCTGCCCCGGGCGCCAAGCGGCGGTGCAATTCGGCCAACCGGCGGAGCGCCTGCCGGACCACGGCGTGATAGTCCAGGCCCCAGGCATAGCGTGCGATGGTCCCCTGACCCGGACCGGCCGGGACCGGCTCGACGCTGCGGTAGACCATCGCCAGCATGAGGATGCTTTGTACGCCCGGCAGCACGTGCTGCGGATGCTCGCGGGCATCGGCCAGGGCCGAAAGGTACCCCATCTGGCCGGCGAAGCCATCGGCGAGCCACTGCCGAAACCGGCCGAGCCCGGCGGCCGGCACCGCGGGCGTCGCCCCGGCTAGGTCGAAACCGAGCCGGAAGGCCTCCTCTTTCAGTGCCGCGGTGAGGGCACTGGGCGTCATACCAGACCCCAAAGGTTGTATATCCTCTTGCAAACCGGGAAAATAGGATTATTCTAGCAATCTAGAGAACTTCGGCAGGATAACCCAACGAGGATGCACCAATGGTCGTAAGACAGTTACTCCACGGACTGTTCACACTATTGATCGTACTGTGTCTGGCCGGATCGGGCTATGGCTCGCACGGCTGTCACTTCGGAGGCCGCGCCGGGGCGAATTCGGGTTACGGTTACGGCTACGGTCTCGGTTACGATTACGGTTACGATCTGGCAGCCGGGTACGCGCCGGAGCGGCTTCCGTATTACGCCCTCTATCCGCCGGTGTACTACGGGTCGGTGGAGCGCCGGCCGTTTGGCCAGAGCCCGTTTGCCTATCCCCCCTACCCCGCGTACACGGTTCCGGCCGAATCGGGCCAGGATCAGCCCTCCAGCCAGCCTCCGGCCAGACCGCTGCGGATCGTCAACCCGTACGTCAAGCAGGCCGCCGAGGCCTTTGAGCTTGTGCCGGCCCCGCCGAAACCGAAAGAGTATTAGTTTCTTCGGAAGCTAATTCGGTCTGGCGGCGTTCGGAGCGGGACATTATACTTCCGGCCCTTCTCGGCACGGGGTCGGTCCCGGCGCCGGCGGGGCGGAAACGGGACGGTCCCCTTTCGCTCCAGGCATCGTAGGCGGTTCCGCCATGTTTGCAACGGCTCGGGCGATCGCTCGCGGTCTGGTCGTCGCAGCGGCGCTGCTCTGCGCGGGCGGCGGGTGCGTCGAACGGCAGATGACCATCCGTACCAATCCGCCGGGGGCCCTGGCCTACGTTGACGACACCGAAGTGGGCATTACGCCGATCTCGGTGCCCTTCACCTATTACGGCAGGCGGAAGATCCGCCTGGTGAAGGACGGCTACGAGACGCTGACCGTGATACAGTCGGTGTGGCCGCCCTGGTACGAGATTCCACCGGCGGACTTCGTGTCGGAGACTCTGGTGCCGGGCAAGCTGCACGACCGGCGAACGCTGGATTTCCAGTTGCAGCCGCAGGTAATGGCCCCCACGGAGCCGCTGGTGGCCCGGGCGGAGGCGTTGCGGCGTGGGGTGCAAGCGACGGCGGGCGTGCCGGCGGCCCCGGGTCTGCGAGTGAACCTGCCGCCGAGTGGCCCGCCGGTGTTCCCCACTCCCGGCCCGCAGCCGGGCCCGCCCGTGTTTCCCACTCCCGGCCCGCAGCCGGGCCCGACGCCCTATCCGCCGCCCGGCTGGGAGCCGATCGCCACGCCGCCGCCGGGCAGGCCGTAGCGATTGGGGCCGAAGGCAAAGGGCAACAGGAAGTCCTACTTGGCCTTCTGTGCCGCGGCCGTCTTGTAGAACATCATCGTAGGCGAGCCGCCGAAGGCGATGGCCATCCAGGCCGCCTCATCGATCGCCTCCTGCGAGAAGCCCATGTCGCGGGCCTTCTGAAGATGCGTCTTCAGGCAGGGCTCGCACTTGGCCAGCACCGACAGGGCGATGGCGATGGCCTGCTTGGTGCCGGCATCGAGTGCCCCCGGGGCGTTGGCCGTCTTGAGGAACTCCTGGAACTTTTGTGGCGCCTGGCGGGTCTCGGCCGGGTCGGCCCCTGTCGGAGCGGCTACAGCGTGGGCGGCCCCCGCCCCGTCTTCCGAACAGCAACTCATGGCACTGGTCTCCTGGTGCAGTTGATGTTGTAAATGAGCGGGGTCCAGCGTGCGTCGGCCTTCATAGCGGACATAGAGGCGGCCCGGTCCCGGGCCCACGATCCGGCCCACAATCGCCGCCGCGGGTATGCCTTCTTCATGCAGTCGGGCCAGAAGCGCGTCGGCCGCCGGCTCGGGCAGCGCGATCAGCAGGCCGCCGGAGGTTTGGGGATCGAAACAGAGGTCTACCATGGCAGGGGGCGGCGCGGGCTGGCCCTGGACGACTAAGGCATCGCCGCAGGCCTCGCGGTTCCGCTCGACCGCGCCGGGCAGGATCTCCTGGGCCAGGCACTCCAGCACGCCGGGCAGCAGGGGCAGATCGTCGAGCGTGATCTCGGCGTCCACGCCGCTGGCCGCCGCCATGGCCGTCAAATGGCCCGCTAGGCCGAAACCGGTTACGTCGGTGCAGGCATGGGCCCCCGCCTCGATCATCAGTTCGGCGGCGCGGCGGTTCAAACGGGCCATCGACTCGGCCGCGGTCGCGAGCGAGCCGGGCGGGTCGCGGCCGATCTGGGCCGCAAAGGCCAGCACGCCGGTCCCCAGCGGCTTGGTCAGGATCAGCCGGTCGCCCGGCCGGGCCCCGGCGTTGGTCACGATCCGCTGGGGATGCACCAGGCCGGTTACGGCGAACCCGGCCTTCAGCTCGCGGTCCTGGATGCTGTGGCCGCCGACGACCGGCACGCCGGCCTCGGTCATTGTGGCCACGCCGCCCAGGAGGATCTGCCGCAGGGCGTCGGCCGGCAGGGTTTGCGTGGGGAAGCCGATGATCGACAGTGCCACCAGCGGCCGGCCGCCCATGGCATACACGTCGCTCAGCGAGTTGGCGGCGGCGATCCGGCCGAACTGGTACGGATCGTCGACCGCGGGCGAGAACACGTCGACCGTCTGGACTAGCGCGGTCTGGTCGTCCAGGCGGAACACGCCGGCGTCGTCGCCCGCCGGGGCCCCCACCAGCACGCGGGGATCGGCGGGGAACGGCAAGTCGGCCAGCACCTGTCGCAGCAAGGCCGCGTCGATCTTCGAGGCGCAGCCGGGCCGCTCGACCAATTGGGTGAGGCGGACCGGGCCGGCGGGCTCCTCGACCCGCTCGCCCGCACAGGGACAGACGTCTTGTTCCCGCAGGATGTCGCAGGGGCAAGGGCGTTTCGGGTCGCAGATGCAGTGTCCCAGTTGCAGCGACCGCCGCATCACCCGCCGCCGCTTTTCCGGATCCTTCATTACGCCGCCCCGACTTTGCGATCGCGCCCGACGGGTGTCGTCTTAGGGCCCGCGAAAGAACAAGTTTGGCAATTGGGTGGCACGCCCTGAGGAACGAAGGGCGTGGACGGCCCAGGAACCACGCCCTTCGCTCCGCTCAGGGACGTGCCACCCGTTGGACAATTGCAAAGGTTACTTTTTCGCGGGCCCTTACGCGTCGAGTTCCATTCTACTCCAACGGCGGGACGTCTAGCCAGCGGTGCTCGCGCCACGAGCGGAGGCCCAGCTCGGCCAGTTGCACGCCCTTGGCCGCTTCGAGCAGGTCCCAGCGGAAGGGGTCGCCCCTTACTACGTGCCGGAGGAACAGTTCCCACTGGACCTTGAAGGCGTTGTCGTAAGGTTGGTCGGAAGGAACCTCCGGCCAGCCGTCGTTGAAATCGATCGGCTGCTCGACGTCGGGATTCCACACCGGCCGGGGCGTGAGCGACTGGGGCTGCATGCGGCAGCGGCGGAGGCTGGCCACGGCGCTGCCCGCGCTGCCGTCGACCTGCAGCACCAGCAGGTCGTCGCGCCGCACGCGCACGCACCAGGAGGAGTTGAAGACCAGCGGCGTGCCGTCGGCCAGTTGGAAGATGGCATAGGCGGCGTCCTCGGCGGTGCAGTCGTAGGGTTGGCCCTGCTCGTCGGCCCGGCGGGGCACGTGGGTCGCCCCAAGGGCCACCAGCGAGCGGATAGGGCCGAACAGGTTGTCGATCACGTAGCGCCAGTGGCAGAACATGTCCAGGATGATGCCGCCGCCCAGTTCACTGCGGTAATTCCAGCTTGGCCGCTGGCAGGGCTGATCGAAGCCGTCGAAGACCCAGTAGCCGAACTCGCCGCGAACGGAGAGGATGCGGCCGAAGAAGCCGCAGTCCACCAGCGACTTGAGCTTCAGCAGACCCGGCAACCAGAGCTTGTCCTGCACGACGCCGTGCTTCACCCCAGCGGCGACGGCCTGGCGATAGAGGGCCAGGGCCTCGGCCGTGCGGGTCGCCACCGGTTTTTCGACATACACGTGCTTGCCGGCGGCAATCGCCTTGCTGACGTTGGGCACCCGCTGGCTGGTGGCCAGGGCGTCGAAGTACACCTCGTAGCGGGAATCGGCCAAGACCGAGTCCAGGTCGGTCGTGAACCGCTCGACGCCGTGCTGCCGGGCCAAAGCGGCCAGCTTGGCGGCGTTGCGGCCGACGAGAATCGGCTCGGGCAGGATCACTTCGTCGGGCCCGAGGGGCACGCCGCCCTGGCTGCGAATCGCCAGCACGGACCGTACCAGGTGCTGGTTCGTGCCCATCCGCCCGGTCACGCCGTTCATTATCACGCCGACGGTGTGGGTTTTCACAGATCGTCTCAAGAGTTGCTACACGTGGGCGAGATAGGCCGCTAGGATTTTCTTTAAGAACAGGTTCTGGTCCATGGCCCAATAGCGGTGCGAGAAGATTTCGACCTCGATCATGCCGCGACAACCGGCCTGCTCGACCCAGCCGCGAATCTGACGCAAGGGGATGCAACCTTCGCCCATCAGGCCGCGATCGTTGAGCAGGTCTTCGGTGGGCGACCGCCAATCGGAGACGTGGAAGGCCCACAGGCGGCCGGCGCGCCCGGCGCGCTCGATCTCGGCCGGCAACTGCGGGTCCCACCAGACGTGATACGCATCCACGGCCACGCCGACTTGCGGCGAGCCGATCCGATCGCACAGATCGCTGGCCTGGCCCAGCGTGTTGATCGCCGAGCGGCTGTCGGCGTACATGGGGTGCAGGGGCTCGACGGCCAGCCGCACGCCGGCCTGAGAGGCGCGGGCCACGAGGGCCGCAACCCCGTCGGCAATCTGGCCGCGGGAAACTTCCAGCAGTTGCCCGGGCAGCGACCCGCAGACCAGCACCAGCAGGGGCGCGCCCAGGGCCTGGGCCTCGTCGATCGCCCGCAGATTGTCGTCGATGGCGGCCCGCCGGGCGGCGGCATCGGGGGCCGGGAAGAAACCGCCCCGGCACAGTGACACGACCTCCAGGCCGGCATCGCCGAGGATCCTGGCCACCCGGCCGGCGTCGCGGCCCTGGAGCCATTGCCGCCAGACCGTTACGCCCCGCACCCCGGCCGCCGCGTAACGATCCGCCACCGTCTCGATCGGCCAGGGCTTCGTGGTCATCGTGTGGACGCACAACCGGGAGAAATCGGTCAACGGTGCAACAGACACGGCCGGAGGGAAGGGATTAGGGATTTAGGGATCTAGGGAAACAGTGGGCCGTGAGCAGTGAGCAATGAGCAGTGAGAAATGAGCAGTCCGCCCGAATCTCAAAGCTCATCGCTCAAAGCTCAAAGCTGAAAGCTGAAAGCTCATCGCTCATAGCTTCTTCGTGCAAAGCAGTATACACAATAATTCCGCCTTCCGCCTTCATCCCTCCGCCTTCCGCCTTCATCCCTCCGCCTTCGCCCTTCCCCCTTCCGCCTTCTTTCGCACCCCTCCTTGAAAATAAGCCCCGCTTATGATAAGATGACCTTATGAATATCGAAACACTCCGTATTTTCTGCGACGTAGTGCAGCATCAGAGCTTTTCGCGGGGGGCGAACGTCAACGAGGTCAGCCAGTCGGCGGCGACGCAATCGGTGCATCGGCTGGAGAATCATTTCGGCGTTCAACTGGTGGATCGCAGCAAGCGTCCCTTCGTTCTAACGCCTGAAGGGCAGGCATGTTACGAAGGGTTCCGCGAGGTGCTGGAACTGTACGATTCGGTGGAAGCCCGGGTGCGGTCGTTGCGGATGGACATTAGCGGCCTGGTGCGCGTGGCCGCGATCTATTCGGTTGGTCTGCACGACATGAGCCGTTGCATGCAGGATTTCATGCGGCGTTATCCGAAGGCAAAAGTGCGGCTGGAATACCTGCGTCCGAACAAGGTCTACGACGCCGTTCTGGACGCCGAGGTGGACCTGGGAATCATCTCTTATCCGACCAGCTCGCCGGAGATCAAGGTTATCCCGCTGCGATCGGAGCGGATGGTCCTGGTCTGTCATCCGCAGCACCGGCTGGCCCGGGAGAAGGCGGTCACGGCGGAGCATCTACAGGGCGAAGACTTCATCGCCTTCGACCGCGATTTGAGCATTCGCAAGGACGTGGACCGCTACTTGCGGCAGCGATCGGTGAACATCCGCATCGCCATGGAGTTCGATAATATCGAGACGATCAAGCAGGCGGTGGAGATCGGCGCCGGGATCAGCATTTTGCCGGAGCCTCCGGTGCGGAATGCGTGCCGCAGCGGCAGCCTGGCGGCCGTGCGACTGATCGCCCCGGAGCTCCGCCGGCCGATCGGCATCATTTACCGCCTGCGGAAGGTCTTCACGCCCACGGCGGCCAAGTTCGTCGAGTTGCTCGAAGAGGTGCAGACCAGCGAGGCGGACTAATCCCGCGGTCCCCTCTCCATCCGGGAGAGGGTAGGGTGAGGGCAGGCCGCGAGAAATCGGTTATCATTTGCGGTGGGGACAACCATGCCCTCACCCCCGGCCCCTCTCCCAAAGGGCGAGGGGAGCTTTCGGAGGCAGGCGTTATGGTCGATACTGAAATTCCGGTCACGTTTCAGCCGGGCGAGAAGACGGTCTACGTACTGGAGGGGACGCGGCTATTGGAGGCGGCCGCCGGCGCGGATTTCGTCATCAACGCCCCCTGCGGCGGGCAGGCCGTCTGCGGCAAGTGCCGCGTGGTCGTAACCCAGGGGGCCGACGCGCCGACCGCCGAGGAACTCAGCACGTTCTCCCCCGACGAACTGCGGGCCGGATGCCGGCTGGCCTGCCAGTCGGCGGTGCGTGGGCCGATGACCGTGCTGGTGCCGCAGACCTCGGTGGTCGGCTCGCAGCACCAGATCCTGGTCTGGTCGGAGCCCGCGGCGCCGTCGGCCGGCGAGCCGGTGCTGCGGAAGCGCTACGTCGAGCTGCCTGTTCCGGTCCGCGGCAGCGACGCCCCGGATGCCGTCCGCCTGGAGCAAGCCCTTGGGCCCCTGGCGGCCGAGCTGGATCTGCTGCGGGGCTTGCCCCGGCGGCTCCGCCAGGCGGAGTTCCGCGGCACGGCCGTGCTGGCCGAGGGCCGGCTCCTGGATTTCGAGCCCGGCAATACCGAATGGCACGCCCACGGCGTGGCCGTGGACCTGGGCACGACCACGCTCGCGGCCGCCTTGCTCGATCTTTCGACCGGCCGCCAGGTGCAAGTCGTCTCGCGGCTGAATCCGCAAACCGCCTTCGGCGACGACGTGCTGGCGCGGATCGTCCATGCCCGCGATCGGCAAGGCGGTCTGGAGCAGCTTCGCCGGGCCGTGGTCGAGGCCGTGGACGAAATGATCGGACTGCTGGCCGCCGAGCCGGCAGTCGGCCGCGAGCAGATCTACCTCGTCGCTCTCTCCGGCAACACGACCATGCAGCAGATGTTCTGCGGCGTCGAGTGCGAGCCGTTGGGCGAAGTGCCGTTCGTGCCCGCCATCGGAAAGGCCCTCAGCCTGCCGGCCCTCGAGCTGGGCCTGCACGTGCATCCCCGCGGCCGGGCATATCTGCTGCCGGTGATCGGCGGATTCGTGGGCGGTGATACGGTGGCCGGCATTCTGGCCGCGGACCTGGTCCACGCCTCGAAGCCGGTCTTATTCATCGACATCGGCACCAACGGCGAGATCGTGCTGGCGGCCGGCGGCCGGCTGACGGCCGCTGCGACCGCCGCCGGACCGGCCTTCGAGGGGGCACGCATCTCGCAAGGCATGCGGGCCAGCCCGGGGGCCATCGAAAAAGTCGTTGTCGACGGCCGGCTCCGCATCCATACCATCGGCCACTGTGGGCCGACGGGCATCTGCGGCTCGGCGCTGATCGACGCCGCCGCCGAGCTGCTCCGCCACGGGCTGCTCACCCCGCAAGGCCGCCTGCTGGCTCGGGCCGAGCTCCCGGCCGGCCTGCTGGGGGACCTCGCCCGCCGCGTGGTTACGCGGGACAATCAGCCCGCGTTCCTCTTGGCCGACGCGGGGGAAGCCGCCGGCGGCACACCCATCCTGCTCACCCAGCGCGATTTTCGCGAGCTGCAACTGGCCGCCGGGGCCATCCGGGCCGGCATTGGCATCCTGCTGGCACGCGAAGGGCTCACGCCGGCCGACCTCGACCAGGTGCTCGTCGGCGGCGGGTTCGGCAACTTCATCCGCCGCAGCAACGCCCAGCGGATCGGCCTGCTGCCCACGGGCATCGAGCGCCGGCGGATCCGCTACCTGGGCAATACCTCGCTGGCCGGGGCCCGGTTGGTCGCCCTGCGGTCGGCGGCCCGCACGCTGGCCGAGCAACTGGCCGCCCGCACCGAGCACGTCGATCTGTCGACCGATCCGGCCTTTCACACCGCCTTCGCCGAGGCGATGGTCTTTCCCGATGAGGGATGAAAGATGAGAGAGAAGCGATGAAACACCCTTTAGAGAAGCAGTACGGGCTGTCGGCCTATGACCTGTTGGACGCCCTCAGTAAGCGGTTTCGCGCAAGGGTGACGCTGGAGGGGGCAGTTGCCGAAGTCCATATGGAGAAGAAGATCCAGGCGCTTATCGGCACCCGTATTGAACGGTACGAAGCCCATGACCTGGACGGGCATCCCGACTTCAGCATTTGGCTGCCAAAGGCCAAGAAGGCTTTGCTTGCGGAATGCAAGAACGTCCGGGACAGCGACGAGGCGTACCGAGACGGCGGGAAGATTGTGGCCTACAAGGTGGAGACTCAAAAAACCCGGGCCTCCAAAGGCGACGCGACGAGCCGGTTCTACGGCGTCCGGCAATTTGATATACTGGGCGTATGTCTGGGCAAGAAGACCGGCAATTGGTCGGATTTCATGTTTGCCCGCGCGGCCGATCTTGCCCGACACGAAACGCACCGCGGCAAGCTGGCGGTGTTCCAGCGGGTACCGTTGCCCGGCACCGGGAAGCTGTCGCCTTGGTACAATGACCTGGGGGATTTGTTGAGGCATTCGCCATGCAGTTCGACCCGCTCTACCGCACGAAGCTAGGGAAAGCCTATCTTGCCGATAGCCTGGAGTTCATGCGGGCTATGGGCGGCGGCCGTGTGGACCTGGTTCTCACTTCCCCACCCTACGCGCTCCATTTCAAGAAGGAGTACGGCAACGCTGACCAAAGAGAATATGTCAACTGGTTCCTGCCGTTCGCGGAGCAAATCAAACGGGTCCTGAAACCGCACGGCAGTTTCATCCTGAACGTCGGCGGGAGTTGGACACCAGGTGCACCGGTTCGATCATTGTACCAGTTCCGACTGCTGCTCGCCCTGTGCGATAATCTGGGTTTTGAGTTGTGCCAAGAGTTCTTTTGGTACAACCCCGCGAAGATGCCGGCCCCGGCGGAATGGGTCAACGTCCGTCGAATGCGGGTCAAAGACTCCGTCGAGTATATTTTCTGGTTGTCCCCGTCCAGGTTCCCGAAGGCTGACAACTCCCATGTTCTGCAAGCCTACAGCAGGGATATGCAGCGATTGATAAGGCGGGGAATCAAACAGACCAAGCGGCCGTCAGGCCACAATATCACGCCCAAGTTCTCCCGAGACCGGGGCGGGTCGATTCCATCCAACCTCCTTCAGTGCGGGAACAACGAAAGTAACAGTGAATACATCCGACAATCGAAGGAACTGGGCAAGAAGATTCACCCGGCCCGATTTCCGGCTGAGCTGCCCCGGTTCTTCGTCGAGTTCTTGACCGAACCAGGCGACTTGGTGCTAGACCCGTTTGCCGGATCGAACACCACGGGCGCGGTTGCCGAGCAACTCGGCCGCAAGTGGATTGCGGTCGAAAAGAACGGGACGTATGCCAAGGACTCCGAATTGCGCTTTCAACGCCGAGCAGCGGGCAACGGGAAGGCCAAGGCACAAGCCTTGCTGTTCGCGCAATCGGAGCCCTGAGGGAAGCGTACGATTCCGCGACTCCGGGGACGCGATCCGGCATCGCCAAGGGTTAAGGAAACGGGATGGAGCCGGCGATCTCCGCCTTTCCCCTTCCGCCCCGGTTTACCCGTTTCTAACACGGCGCTTGCCACCTCCAAACAAATACCTGCCAAGATGGGAGACTTCGTCCTCCTGATCTCGATCCGGCGTTGACCGGCTTTGCAAAGCACCCTCGGAGAACCCCATGGACGCCACGGCAGCAGGCACCGCGGTTGGCGGGCGTAATTGGTACCGGCTTGGGCGGAACATTGCACTATGCCTCGTCGCGGCCGTGCTGGCGGTGGCTGCATGGGGTTTGCTGACAAGCCGGCAGGTCGCGCTGACCGCGGCCCGGATCAGCGCCTTGGGCGGGGAGGTGACCGTGGTCACCAACAGCGATGCCTGGCCGGCGGTCCGGGCGATGTTTCCTTCCTTCGGCGCGCCTGATGACGTGTCGGTTGCGCTTTCCGGCACCCAGGCTGCCGACGACGATCTGGCGGTGATCCCGGCCTTGGGCGCGGTGAAGGCGGTTGCCCTCAACGGGACGCGAGTGACCGCCGCGGGCTTGAAACATCTACGGGGACTGCCACGGCTGAAGGTGCTGTCGCTCGACCAGACGGCGGTGACCGACGCCGCCTTGGCCGAGGTGGCCGGGATGGTCTGGCTGGAGAGCCTGGATTTGGCCGGCACCGGCATCACCGACAGCGGACTGCAATCGCTCGGCAGCCTGCTGAGGCTCCAGGCCCTCAACCTGGCAAACGACCACGTGGCGGACGCGGGCATGCGGCTCATCGGCGGGCTGAAGCAGTTGCGCGTGCTCGATCTGGCCCATACCCAGGTTACGGACGCCGGGCTCGAGGATCTTCCGAACTCGGCCGAGTTAAGGCAGTTGAGCCTGGCCGGCGATCACATCACCGACGCGGGGATCCAGCACCTCGACCGATTCCCAAGCCTGGGTTCGCTGGACCTGTCGGCCACCGGGATCAGCGACGACGGGCTGCGGCGCCTGGGCGAGCTGCGGGGGCTCGCGCACCTCGATCTGGGCGGCACGCAGATTACCGACGCCGGCTTGCCGCACCTCAAGACTCTGGACAACCTGAGCTGGCTCGGGTTGAGCCATACCCGTGTCGCCGGCCCCGGCTTGGCACCCTTGGCGCCGACGCCCGACCAGCTTTCCGACGATCCGCAGCGCCGCCGCGCGAACCTGTTGCGGGGCTTAGACCTCTCCTCGACGGCCGTTACCGACAGCGGGCTGCAGTACGTGGCGAAACATGTTCGACTGGTCGTCTTGAGCCTGGCCGGCAATCCGATCACCGATGCCGGCCTCGTTCAGCTCCGCGGCCTGACCGCGCTTAGCGAGTTGAACCTGGCCGGGACGAAGATCACCGACGCCGGAGTGCCGCAACTCGAGCGGCTGCCCAGCCTGTGCGCGGCGAACCTGGCGGGGACATCCACGAGCGACGCCGCCAAGGAGCGGCTGGGAAAACTTCTCAAAGAGCGCGCCGCGGCCGACTGAGGGACCACGCGCCACACTCCCCTCTCCATCTGGGAGAGGGGCAGGGGGTGAGGGCAGCGAGAGGTTGCGAAGGCAAGGCAACGTGCTGCTCTGGGCCACGGCCCTCACCCTAACCCTCTCCCGGAGGGAGAGGGGACCGGAAATCGACAACTCTTTGCGAGGGAGAGGGGACCGGAAATCGACAGCTCTCTCTCAATGCTGACCGCAGCCGGGGCAGCCGCCGCCGCGGGGGACGTTGGGGTTGTCGATGGTGAAGCCGCGGCCCATCGGCCCGTCGAGGAAGTCGATCGTCGTGCCGTCCAGGTGCAGGGCCATTTTCTTCCGCGCGATCAGGGCCACGCCATACTGCTCGTAGCGGGCGTCGATCGCCGGATCGTAATCGGTGGCAAAGCCCAGCGAGTATTGCAGGCCGGCGCAGCCGCCGCCCGCCACGCCCATCCGCAGGACGGTCCCCTCCTCGACTTTCTCGGCTTGCATGTAACGCTTGATCTCGTCGGCGGCAACCGAAGTCACATTAACGGCCATGATTGACGGATCCCCTGGTGGTGAATTGACTGACTGAATTCTATCACGGCGGGGTTGTCCGGGCAACCTCCGCCCAGCGTCTGGGCCTTGATCGTGACCTTGCCAACTGCTGGCGGGGCGGGTGGCACGTCCCTGAGCTTGCGAAGGGCGTGATTTGTGGCCCCGCCACGCCGGGTGCCACTGCTGGCTTGTCCAGCAGTGTGGAAAGCACTGCTGGACAAGCCAGCAGTGGCACCCAATCACGGCGGTCACCCGCCCATTGCTCGCAGCCGCTGGACGGCTTCGACGGTCCGGGCGACGACGAAATCCACTTCTTCGGCCGTATTGAAGCGGCCCAGGCCGAAGCGCACCCCGCCGCGAACCGTTTCTTCCGTCAGGCCCATCGCGCGGAGCACGTGGCTGGGTTCCAAGCTGCCCGAGTTGCAGGCGCTGCCGGAGCTGACGGCCACGTCCGGCATCTGGAGCAGGAGGGTCTCGCCCTCGACGCCCTGGAAGCTGAGGTTCAGGTTTCCCGGCAAGCGCAACTCGGGCGGGTCCAGCACCGGGCCGTTCAGGCTGACGCCGGCCAGCCGGGCGGCAAGAGCCGCGTAGAGTCGTTCGCGCAGCCCGCGGAGCCGTTGGGCTTCGGCCGGCATCTCGGCCAGGCAGAGATCCAGCGCCGCGGCCAGTCCGACGATACCGGGCACGTTGAGCGTGCCGCTGCGGAGCCGGCCTTCCTGGCCGCCACCCTCGATCTGAGGCTCGAGCCGCACCCGCCGCGGCTGGCTGCGGACCCAGAGCACGCCGGCGCCCTTGGGACCGTACATCTTGTGTGCCGAGAAACTCAGCAGGTCCACGCCCAGCCGCCCGACGTCGACGGGGATCTTGCCGACGGCCTGCGTGGCGTCGGAGTGCAACAGCGTGCCCCGCTCGCGGCACAGCCGTCCGATCTCGGCCAAGGGGGCAATGGCCCCCGTCTCGTTGTTGGCCAGCATGATCGAAACCAGGATCGTATCGGGGCGGATGGCCTCGGCCACCTGTTCCAACCGGACCAAGCCGGCCCGCGGGTCGGGGACGGCCACGACCGGCAGCAGCGTCACTTCAAAGCCGCGGCGGCGAAGTGTCTCAAGCGGTTCGAGCACCGAAGGATGCTCGGTGGCGACGCTGAGAAGGTGCCGGCCGCGTGTGGCCTGCCGCCCGGCCACGCCGCGCAAGGCCAGGTTGTTGCTCTCCGTGGCCCCGCTGGTGAAGACGATTTCCGGCGGCTCGGCCCCGATGCCCGCGGCGATCCTGGCCCGGGCGTCGTCGACGGCCTGCCGGGCCGCCCGGCCGAAGCCGTGCGTCGTGCTGCCGGCGTTGCCAAAGGCCGCGCTGAAATAGGGCAGCATGGCCTCGACCACCCGCGGATCGACCCGCGTAGTCGCGTGGTTGTCAAAATAGACGGGAGGACGCATCGCAATTCCTGACGGGTTGAGACGAATCCACTAGGAGATAGCATCGGGCCAAGTCGGGGGCAAGTCTACGACGCGGCCGGCTTCGGCCGGCCTCCCGAGCCGAGCGGCCGACGGGCTGACACAACGAACTCATACAGCTCCTTCTTCGACGTGCGCTTTCGAGTCGCCTCCACAGAGATGTCCTCAAACCCAACTGCCTCGAACATGGCCGCGTAAATCTCCTCGACCGGAAGCAAGACATCATAGAATTTGGAATTGCCCACGATGTAGTGGATCATACCTCCTCGTTTCACAAGGTCAATGACCACGCGGCAATGCAGATACATATCCGCGAAGTACTTCTGAACATATCGGGAAAGGATGTCGCTGCGATCTTTGATCTTTCGCAGAATGACAGGAAAGTCGCCATAAGGAGTTGTCACATCTGGATCAGGTCGCCACTTGCTTAGATTGCTCGTGGCACAACCCCAAGTTCCGCCGATCGTCTTCCAGTCAAGGTCGCCGGCAGCGCGGCCTCCATCCAAGAACCCCAGCCAGAACATGTATGGGCGCAATTCTCGGACATAGCTCATGCGGTTCGGGTAGGGCGGGGACGTGATAACTGATGAGTAGCACGCAGGTTCCAATCCTTCCAGCGTTCGAGCATCCATCAGCAGGACGCGAGGCCGCTTGGTGATGGTCCGTCGAGCTGCCGACGCTATCGTCGCAACAGCCACCTCCCACGTCGCCATGACCGGGTTTTCCTCGAATCCTGGCAAGACAAGTGGCGCCGCCCCTGTGCTTCGAGGTTTCCTAAAAGACATTGATTGGTGACCGAAGCTGACGTGGGCGTGTTCCATCATTGTTCGGCAGAATGCGATCTTTAGAAGATCAAGTGCTCTTGCTGTGACTGATTCGCCAAACGCTGTGATCTTGGCCATTGCACAACCGAGGAGGGCCAGGGTCGGGGCGTCCCACCATTTTTCGATCTGGTGCAATGCGGGCACCCAGGCGTGTCGCCCGTTCATCGCGCGCATTGCGTCTGTGACTTGGGAAGAAGCCGACAAGAAGGCCTCGATATCTGGCAACTCGTAGGGCTGCGTCTTCACTGACGAAAGCCAAACGAGGAAGGGGTTGATATCTGTGGTATCGCAAGGAACCCCTCTTTCGGCACAAACCAATGCCGTGGTTCCTGTGCCGCAAAAGGGGTCTAGGACATAAGCCTCCTTATAGAGGCGCTCCAACAGGACTTCAACCTGGTGGACGGAGTAGGCGGGGGTCAAACGCAACCATCCGTACCGCGTCTGGCGGAGATTGCCCTTGAACGTTAAGTGGTCGCGTCTACCCAGTTTGCCGGCGTTGTTCACCCTAGTTAGCCCCTAGCAACACCGTGAGGACCTTTTCCAGCTCGCTTCGAAATCGTTCAGAGTTCCTTTCGAAGAAACCGGCAAGGTCATAATCCAGAACTTCGCGGCAGAATGCATACGTGCTTTCGGTCGCCGGGCCGCCCAGGGTACCCGTCAAGAGGAGCCATCTTGCGTGCGTGTAACGTACTGCCACGTCGGTGTCGATCTGCGTTGAGAGCAAGAACAGAACGGGAACGTAAAGATTGGCGTAGGCGTTTGAGGCATTGCTGATGTCCGCGTTCTGTCGCTTCGAGTCCTTGCTCTTGTACCCCTGTCTCACCTCGAAAACGGCGCCTCGGATTTGCCGGCGCGTTTCAGGAGCAAGAAGGACTTTCTCGAAGACATCCTCAACCCATCGCTTGACGCGGGCCGTGGCGCGAGGGTCAGAGACGTCGCCAAGCGTGATCCGTCCGTCCAAGCTGAGCGTCCGTGGTTCCCTTCCTGACACCGGGACCTGGTACTGCCAATTCGCTTGTTCAGCCGAGAGCCCCAACTGGTCTTGAAGGATCTTGTGGAACAGCCATTGCACCCCGATCCCTAGCTGGCGGTATATAGATGTCATACCGCCTGCCGCTTTGTGGGCGGCATACATCAGAGGAGAATCCAGACCTACCCAGTTGTAGAACGGATCAGCCCTGTACATCTGTTGGAACTCCTCCACAGTCAAGCCCGCCTTCTTGCCCTTGCCAAACTTCGGTTTGTAGGTAGCGCACTGCCGAAGAGCCCTTGCCACCACTTCGAAGTACTCGTCGTCCTTCGGCGGCTTTCGCATCATATTCGCATACTTCCTTCCCGTGCCTGGCCGCCGAAGAGGGCCTGCATGCAGATCTGCGACCAGCTTTCAAAACCCGACATGTCGGCCAGGATTTCCGCCACCGGCCGAAATCCCCACTCGATGATCTCCGGCTCGCGGGGGCGGACGGCGTCGCGCTGGCAGTCCAGCAGGTGCACCACGCCCAGGTGTACGCGGCCGACCTCGGTCTGGTCGTCGTTGATCAGTCCCACGCATCGGCCGCTGTAGGGCGTGTCGATGCACACTTCCTCGTCCAGCTCGCGGCGCATGCCTTCTTCGTAGGGGTTGCCGTTGCCGCCGCTTCCGGCGTCGACCGCCGAGATGTGCCCGCCGATGCCCACGCTCCGTTTACGGTGCAGCCGCCCTTCGCCCTGGCCGGTGCCCCGGGTGTACTGGAACACGGTCTGCCGCCCCTGCGGGTCGCAATGCCGGAAAATCACGTAAGGAATCAACTGCTTGAAGCCGGGGTCCTGCTCCATCTCCGGCCGCGGGCGATAACAGATGTTTCGCGGGCTGAAAAGCTCGTCCAAGTACCGCTCCACGGCGCTGGAAAAACCCTGAAAATAACCGAGCCGATGAAACAACTGGGTCGGCACGACCAGGATCTGCTCGACGGGATAATCCGCCATGAACGGGCCCCTCATATAATGAGCATCGCGTCGCCGTAACTGTAAAAGCGGTATTTTTCGCGGATGGCCTCTTCATAGGCCCGGGCGATCAACTCCTCGCCGCCGAACGTGCGGACCAGGACCAACAGGGTGGTGCGGGGAAGATGGAAATTGGTCAGCAGCACGTCGACCGCCTGGAACTTGAACGGCGGGCGGATGAACAGATCGGTGTAGCCGGTCAGCGGCTTGAGGGTTCCATCGGCGGCGGCCGTCTCGAGCAGCCGCACCGAGGTGGTACCCACGGCCACCACGCGGCCGCCCCGCCGCCGGCAGTCCGCAATCTGGTTTATGGTCTCTTGGCGGATCGTTCCCCATTCGGCGTCCAGTTGGTGTGCGGCCAGAGAGTCGGAGGTGATGGGTCGAAAGGTGCCGCCCCCGGTGTGGAGCGTGAGGGCACAGACGACGATCTTGCCATCTTGCAGCCGCCGCAGCAGGGAATCGGTGAAGTGCAGCCCGGCCGTGGGCGCGGCGATGGCCCCCGGCCAGCGGGCATAGACCGTCTGGTAGTGCTCGCGGTCGGCCTCGACCATCTCGCCCTTGCGGATGTACGGCGGCAGGGGAACCCGGCCGATCCGCTCCAGCAGCGAAAAGGTGTCTTCGCCCGTGTGCGGGCGGACCACCCAACTGCCGTCGGACCGCCGCAGGCCCATGTGGAGCTGGATGTCGTCTTGCCCCTGGGCATCGACGAGGGTGATGGTCTCTTCGGGAACGAGTTTACCTCGGGCCTTGCAGAGCACCCGCCACAGCCCGCCGGGCACGACCTCGAGAAACAGCCCCTCCCAGCGGCCGCCGGTCCGGTCACGACGCCCGATCAACCGGGCCGGCACCACGCGGGTGTCGTTCAGCACCAGGCAGTCGCCCGCCCGCAGGATGTCCGGCAGATCGCGAACGTAGTAATGCTGGAGCGAGTTGCCCGTCCGGTCTACCAGCAGCAACCGTGCGTCGGCCCGGGTGGCCGCCGGCTGTTGGGCGATCAGATCCCGGGGCAGCTCGTAATCGTACTTGCCCAGATCGCTCATCCTTGAAGGCACCATGGATACAAGGCTTGACTTTGCGCGACGGGGATAATGGAGTATAAGCATTGGCCCCGATCGAGGGTAGGGAGCCGCCGCACAATCATGCCGCAACATCGCATAGGGCTGTGCATTACGGATCTTCAGCTCGGCGGGGCCGAGCGATGCCTGGCGGAACTGGCCAGCCGGCTGGATCGGCAGCGGTTTGCAGTGACAGTTTACTGCCTGGCCGCCCCGCCCCGACCGGATGAGCCCTCGGTGCTCCCCATCCTGCTGGCGGCCGGCCTGGAAGTGCATTGCTTGGGCGCCGGGCGGCCTTGGCACTTCTTGCCCGTGGTCCGCCGGCTGGGCCGGATGCTGGCCGAGCGGCGGACACAACTGATTCAGACATTCCTGTTTCATGCAAACCTGGTGGGGCGGCTAGCGGCCCGTCGGGCGGGGGTGCCCTGCGTACTCTCCGGAATCCGCGTGGCCGAGCGCCGCAGCCGCTGGCACTTGTGGCTCGACCGGGCGACCCAGCATCTCGTCGACCGGCACGTTTGCGTCAGCGCGTCGGTAGCCCGGTTCGCCCAGGAGCAGGCCGGCCTGCGGCCCGAACGGCTCGTGGTGATCCCCAACGGGGTCGATCTGAGGCGTTTCGCCGGGGTACGGCCCGCCGATCTCTCGACGCTGGGAATCTATCCCCGCCGGCCGCTGGCGATGTTCATCGGCCGGCTGGACCGGCAGAAAGGGGTGTCGTGGCTGCTGGATTCGGCCCCCGACTGGCTCGGGCAACTCCCGGAGGCCGAGCTGCTGGTAGTGGGCCGTGGCCCCATGGTGGGGCACCTCGGGGCCCAATGTCGGCGGCTGGGGATTTCCGGCCGCGTACACTTCGCCCCCTGGCGGTCCGACATCCCCGCCGTGCTGGCCGCCAGCACGCTCTTGCTCCTCCCTTCGGAGTGGGAGGGCATGCCCAACGTGGTCGCCGAGGCCATGGCCAGCGGGCTGCCGGTGGTTGCTGCCGACGTCGAGGGGGTGCGTGAGCTGCTCGGCCCCGACGCCCCGCAGCAGATCGTGCCCTACGGCGACTCGGCCGCCCTCTCAGCCGCGGTCGTGCGGCTGGTTCAGAACCCGGCGGCAGCCCGGGCGATCGGCGAAAAGAACCGGGCCCGGGTCGCAAACCACTTCTCGATCGAGCAGATGGTCGCGGCCTACCAACAGCTCTGGCACTCTCTTTTGGCATCCTCCGGCCGGCCCTAGAAAAACTTCGGCGGGGCACTTACGACGATGGCCGTCGGTGGAAGTCGTGTGCTGGCCGGCAGCTTGGGCACGCGGCCGCGCCGAAGGCTGGCGGGCAGGAAAAAAAAGCGGCTTGACCGGGGTCGAAAAGCGGATATCTTTGGGGTTTTGTGGGTGCTTGTGGGGAGTCGTGGTGAGACATGCTCGTCACCGGCAGTTTCAACCGCTCGCTGGACGAAAAGCTGCGGATCGCCATTCCCAGGCGTCTGCGGGACCTGATGGCGTGTCCGGCCAACGGCGGGCTGGTCGTTGCCCCGGGCACCGACGGATCACTGGCCGTGTACACCGAAGAGGCCTTTACCCACTTGGGCGAGCGGCTGGGCCAGGCCTCGCCCAACCGGCAGGACGTTCGGGCGTTCGGCCGGCTGTTCTACGGCCGGGCACAACGGGTGGAGTTGGATGCCCAGGGGCGGATCCGCATCCCGCCCGAATTGGCCCAGCTTGCACAACTGGAAAACGAGGCGGTGCTCGTCGGGGTGCGGGATCACCTGGAAATCTGGTCCGCCCCGCGGTGGCAGGCGTATGTGGCCGACAAACAGGCGCACTACGACGAGATCGCTGAAACGGCCTTTGGCCGGGAGGGTAATTGACGGAAGTCAGCCGCACACGCGGGATCGCCGTGCGTGAGAACCGCGACGCTCGCCCAAGGCCACCGGAGGAGCGTCGTGCCGGCCCGTCGCCCTGTGGCGCGGGGCGAGGTTCTCACGGGTGCGGGTGGAGGGAGTCCGCTCGGCTGCGAAATGCGGGAGAACCTGGCCTCCTTCGCCCACGGTTCGACCGCAGGCACTCAACCTCAAAGGGCGCACGGACGCGCCCGAGGTGGGTGCTGTTGGAGGGGATTTAGGGTTTGGGACCGGGGGAATTTGCGAATCTATCGGCGAAAGCTCGCATTTGCCACAAGGTCTGGCGTACCACTTGCGGCTTCGCTGGGTGCCACTGCTGGCTTGTCCAGCAGTGGCACCCAGCGTCCGTAGTGACCGCATTCATGCGGTCCT
>JBEKTY010000091.1:0-31956 GCA_049515555.1 Thermoguttaceae bacterium | reverse complement strand
GCACCAGCAGGGCCCACAGTCGGGGGCCGTGGTTGGCGCGGGCCGCATCGTGCTCGGCCAACAATTGGGCGACTGCCCCGGGCCGGAAGTACCCGCGGCCCAGCGTGCGGCCGTCCAGCAGGATCTGACGGGTGAATGCCCGCAACTCGCCGCGGAACCAACTGTCCAGCGGCACGCCGAAGCCCATCTTGCTGCGCCGCCGGATGGGCCCGGGCAGCAGGTCGGAAAACACCTCGCGGAGGATCCGCTTGCCCCGGCCGGCGCGGAACTTCAGCCGGCCGGGCATGCCAATGGCCAACTCCACCACGCGATGGTCCAGAAACGGCTGGCGGCATTCCAGGCCATGGGCCATCGAGGCCGTGTCGACCTTGGCCATCAGGTCGCATGGCAGGTAGGTAACCAGGTCGGCCAAGCTGGCCGCCGTCACCGGGTCGCGGCCGGCAGAGCGGGCCAGTGCCGCGGCCACAAACTCGGCCGGCTCGGTGTCGCCGAGGGCGGCCAGGAAGTCGTCGCTGTAGAGTGCCGCCCGCCGGGCCCCGGCGAAGATCGAGATCCACTGGAAATATCGCCCGGTGGGCGACTGGGCCAGCCCTTCGGCAAACCGCTTCCAGCGGCGCAGCATCGGACAGCCGCACCCGCCGCCGGGCAGCCGCTGCCAGAGCCGGCCGGCCAGAATTCGCCGCAGCGCGGGCAGCCCATCCAGCTTCTCCGCCAGCCACACCGCCTGGTACCGCGGATAACCGGCGAACAGCTCGTCGCCCCCGTCGCCGCTGAGGGCCACGGTCACCTGCCGCCGGGTCAACTCCGACAGGTACCAGGTCGGCAAGGCCGAGCTGTCCCCCAGCGGCTCGTCGAAATGCCATGCCAGTTTGGGCAGGACCTCCACCGTGGGCGGCTCGATGCGAAACTCCTCGTGCACGGTCTCAAACCGCCGGGCGGCGATTCGGGCATAACGGGTCTCGTCGAAGTCGGGCACGGGAAAGCCGATGGTGTACGTGCGGATCGGTCCGGCCGTCAGCCCCCGCATCAGACCCACGATGATCGTCGAGTCGATGCCGCCGGACAGAAAGGCCCCCAAGGGCACGTCGCTTTGCAGCCGCAACCGGACGGCTTCGGTCAGCCGCTGGCGGAGCTCGGCCGCATAGCGCTGGGCGGGCCAATCCTGCCGGGCCTGGAAATCGGGCCGCCAGTAGGCCTGCACTTCCAGCCGGCCCTGGCGATAGACGGCCATGTGCCCCGGCGGCAACTTGCTGATCCCGCGGTAGATCGTCCGCGGGTGCGGCACGTATTGATAGCTCAGGTACTGGTCCAGGGCCTGGGGGTCGATTTCCCGCGGCACCCCGGGCACTTCCAGCAGGCTCTTCAACTGGCTGGCGAACAGCAACCGGCCGGGCTCCAGCCGATAGACCAGCGGTTTCTGGCCCAGGCGGTCGCGGGCCAGGAGGAGTTGGCCTTGTCGGGCATCCCACAGGGCCAGGGCGAACATGCCCACCAGGGCCGCCAACATGCCCGGCCCCTCGTCTTCATAGAGGTGGACCAGCACTTCCGTATCGCTTTGGGTACGGAAGCGATGGCCGCGGGCTTCCAATTGCTTCCGCAGCGGGCCGAAATTATAGATCTCGCCGTTGAGGACCACCCACACCGAGCCGTCCTCGTTGGCCAGCGGCTGCCGGCCGCCGGCCAGGTCGATGATCGCCAGCCGCCGATGGCCCAAGGCGACGCCGGGCAGGCCCGCCCCGCCGGGCCCAGCCACCGCCTGGGCCGTGTACGTGCCCTCGTCGTCCGGGCCGCGCGGCCGCAGAGCGGCCGTCATTCGCCCGAGCGTTTGGGGGGCCACCGCGTCGGCCGGATCGGTCCACACCGCCCCCGTGATTCCGCACATGGAAGCTATCCGCCGGCACGGCCGGGAGCTGGGCCGGATTGTTCACCAATCGCTCGTAGTGACCGCATTCATGCGGTCCTTGACTTGCTCGGACTCTCCCAACCCGATAAATCGGGTCACTACGAGCGGACGAAAATGGGGACAGTCCCCAAGAACGTTACCGCTTGGAGAACTGCGTGCCGCGGCGGGCGCCGCGGAGGCCGTATTTCTTCCGTTCTTTCATGCGGCCGTCGCGGGTCAGGAGCCCCGATTCCCGCAGCTTATCCAGGTCTTCGCCCACCCGCTTCAAGGCCCGGGCGATGCCCAGTTTGCAGGCGTCGGACTGGCCGGTGATCCCGCCGCCGTCGACGCGAATCATCACGTCCATGGCCTCGCGCTTTCCGAGCTGGACCAGCGGGGCCACCACCGCGTTGCGGTGGCTGACGTTGTGGAAGTATTCGTCCAGCGGGCGGCCGTTGATTACGATCACCCCTTGGCCGGGCCGCAGGCGAACCCGCGCCACCGCGGTCTTCCGTCGCCCGGTGCCCAAAATATCGTTGGCCGTGCCTTTCAGTAGGGTCGCTGTGCCTGCCATGAATCCTCTTTCTTTCACGCCTTCGACTTCTGCCCCTTGGACTTCTTGATGCCCAGCTCCTTCGGCTCGGGTTGCTGGGCCTGGTGCGGGTGCTCGCTGCCCACGTAAATCTTCAACTTCGCCAACATCTTGGTCGCCAACTTGTTCTTGGGCAGCATGCGGCGGACGGCCTCCGAGAGAATCTTCTCCGGCTTCCTCTTTTTTCGCGTCGCCGCGGTCTCGCTGTGCTGACCCGGGTAGCCCGTGTACCAGGTATACTCCTTCTCCTCCCACTTGTTGGGATCGCTGAAGATGATCTTCTCCACGTTGATCACGATGACGAAATCGCCCGTGTCGATGTGGGGGGTATACGTGGGCCGGTGCTTGCCCATCAGGATCATCGCGATATCGCTTGCCAGCCGGCCGACCACCTTGTCGGTGGCATCCACCAGCCACCACTTGGCCTCGAGTTGGCCCGGCCGGGCCATGTACGTCTTGGTCATTAGCATAAAACCAGTCTCCCACTCGTCCTCCGCAGGGCGGAAACCTGTAATTTATCCGCCGCAGACCCGGCGGGCAAGGCTTCCCAGCACAAATTGCGGCCGATTTGGGCGACTAACGCCGGATTTCCGGTCCCCTCTCCCTCCGGGAGAGGGTTAGGGTGAGGGAGAATACGTGTGGACTACTTCTGCCCTTTCTCGATCTTGGCCCAGGTGTCGCGCAAGGAGACGGTGCGGTTGAAGACCGGTTTTCCCGGCCTGGAATCGGGGTCGACCGAGAAGTAGCCCAATCGCTCGAACTGGAAGCGGTCGCCGGGTGTGGCCGCAGCCAAGCTCGGCTCCAGGCGGCAGCCTACGAGCGTCTCCAGCGAGTTGGGGTTGAGGTACTTTTTATAGTTCTCGCCCTCGGGCACGTTGCCCGGATCGGGCTTGCTGAAGAGGTGATCGTACAGCCGGACCTCGGCCTCCAAGGCGTGGGCGGCCGAGACCCAGTGGATCGTGCCCTTCACCTTGCGGCCGTCGGGCGTGTTGCCGCCGCGGGTCTGGGGATCGTAGGTGCAGTGAATCTCGACGACCCGGCCGCTGGCCGGGTCCTTCACCACGCCGGTGCAGGTGACCAGGTAGCCCCAGCGGAGCCGCACCTCTTTGCCCGGCGACAAGCGGAAATAACCCTTGGGCGGGGCCTCGCGGAAGTCGTCCTGCTCGATCCACAGCTCGCGTGAAAAGGGGACCTTGCGGGTCCCCATGCCCGGGTCTTCCGGGTTGTTCACCGCTTCCAGCTCTTCGACCTGGCCCGGGGGATAATTGTCGATGACCACCCGCAGCGGCCGCAGCACGCCCATCACCCGGGCGGCCCGCCGGTTCAGATCCTCCCGCAGGCAGTGCTCCAAGAGGGCGATGTCGTTCACGCCGTCGAACTTGGCCACGCCGATCCGCGCGCAGAAGTCGCGGATGGCCTCGGGCGTGTAGCCGCGGCGGCGGAAGCCGCAGATCGTCGGCAGCCGCGGATCGTCCCAGCCGCGGACCAGCCCCTGCTGGACCAGCTCCAGCAGCAGCCGCTTGCTCATCACCGTGTAGGTCAGGTTCAGCCGGGCGAACTCGATCTGCCGGCAGTGGAAGATCCCCAGCGTGTCGAGGTACCAGTCGTACAGCGGGCGGTGGTTCTCGAACTCCAGCGTGCAGATCGAATGCGTGATCTTCTCCAGCGAGTCCGACTGCCCGTGGGTATAGTCGTAGGTCGGATATATGCACCACTTGTCGCCGGTGCGGTGGTGGCTGGCGTGCAGGATGCGGTACATGACCGAGTCGCGCATGTTGAGGTTGGGCGAGGCCATGTCGCCCTTGGCGCGAAGGGTGCGGGAGCCGTCGGGGAACTCGCCGGCCCGCATCCGCCGGAACAGGTCCAGGTTCTCTTCGATCGAGCGGTTGCGGTAGGGACTGTCGCGGCCCGGCTCGGTCAGCGTGCCCCGGTACTGGCGGACCTGCTCCGCGTCCAGGTCGCAGACGTAGGCCTGCCCGGCCTGGATCATCTGCTCCGCCCAGGCGTAAAGTTGGTCGAAATAGTCCGAGGCGTAGTACAGCCGGTCCTCCCAGTCGAATCCCAGCCAGCGGACGTCCTCCATGATCGAATCCACGTACTCGACGTCTTCCTTGCAGGGGTTGGTGTCGTCGAAGCGCAGGTTGCACAGCCCACCGTAGTCGCGGGCAATGCCGAAGTTCAGGCAGATCGACTTGGCATGACCAATGTGCAGATACCCGTTCGGCTCGGGCGGAAACCGGGTGTGGACGCGGTCAAACCGGCCGCTCGCCAGATCGCCGTTGATGATCTCTCGGATGAAATCGGTCGAAGCCGAGGCCGGACCGGGTATGCTCATGTCGTGGTTCTCCTATGCGTACAGCAGGCGCCCTTTTGGTTGGGGGATGGGGCGCCCCAATTCCTTAGCCGTTTCGACCCATTCCTGAATGACGCGCTCGGCACTGGCCAGGGCCGCTTGGTACGTCTGGCCATCGGCCATGCAACCCGGAAGCTCCGGGACCTCCGCGATATAGGCCGCGTCCTCCTCACTCCAATAAATGATAATCTCGTACTTGCTATTCATCGGTCGGGTCTCCGAACGTGAGCCCATACCGCAAGATGACAGATCTGATCTGCTTCACCTGGTATGGCTTTGCTTTTCCAGTCTTGGGCTGCAAGTTCAGGATTTCGTCAACGCCCGTCTTGCTAAAGATATGATGGTCGCCACGAATTCGTTGGGCAAATCCAAGCCGTTCAAGCAGTGAACAGAGCGCGTCAAATGAAACGTCTGCGTCGGACCGACGCATCAGGATATGTTCGTAGAGCTTCTCGAGTCTGCCCATGCTACGGACATTCTACCACGCGACCTTTTTTATGCAATTCTCTTGACTCTTCTCATCGTGCCTGCTTCGTGAAGATCATCTGTTCCCAAGACCGCCAGCAGTGGCCGCGCGTTGCAGCGTCCCGTCGATGCGAGTCAGGCAGCTCTGGCGGCCGAGGATGGCCAGGCTGTCGAACAGCCCCAGGCCGACGGCCTGCCCGGTCACCGCCACGCGGACCGCGTGGACAATGTCGCCGAGCTTGATCTGCTCGTCTTCGACAAAGCGGTGGGCGAGGTGCTCCAACGCCTCGGCTTGGAACGCCTCCGCTTCAGCCAGGCGCCGGCCGAAGCGGGCCAGGCGGTCGGCGGCCTCGGGCTTCTGAAATGCCTTGGCCAACGCCTTCTCGTCGTACACCAGCCGATCGTCGGGAAGGAAGAAGTAGGCGAAGTCGAGCACGTCGCCGGCGGTCTTGATGCGGTCGGCGGCCGCGGCGACAACGTGTTCCACCTTCGGCCGCAGGCCGTCGGGCAGCGGGGCGGGCACTAGCCCGGCGCGCTCCAGGTAGGGCACCACGCGGGCCACCTTCTCCGCGATCGGCAGCCGCTGCATGTACCGCTCTTGGACGGCCCGCAGCTTCTTCGGATCGAAGCTGGCCGCCGCGCGGCCCACCCGCTCCAGCGAAAAATTCGATATCAGTTGCTCGCGCGACAGGTCCTCGGTCTTGTCGTCCAGCGACCAGCCCAACAGGGCCAGGTAGTTGAGCAGGGCCTCGGGCAGGTAGCCCACCTGCTCGTAGAAATCGACGGCAACCGGGTTGAACGTCTCGGCATTGGGGTGCAGCCCCAGGGCCTCGGCCACTTTGCGGCCGTGCCGCATGAGCTCCGCGAAATCGGGATTCTTCAGATACTTGTCGAGCTTCCGCTTGCTGAGCTTGTTCTTGCTGCCCGGCTCGGCCACAAACGGCAGATGGGCGTAGCTGGGCAGGTCGTAGCCCAGCGAGCGGGCGATGAATATCTGCCGCGGGGTGTTGGAGAGGTGCTCCTCGGCGCGGATCACGTGCGTGATTTGGAAGTCGTGGTCGTCGACTACGCTGGCCAGGTGGTAGAGGCAGGAGCCGTCGGCCCGCTGGACGACGTGATCCTGCTCGCCGGCCCATTGGATTTCGACGTCGCCGCGGACCAGGTCGCGGATGACGAGCGTGCCTTGGCGGGGCATTTTCAGCCGTACCACGCCGCGGCGGCCCTCGGCCTGGAAGCGGGCCCGCTCCGCCGGCGTCTCGGCCATGAAGCGGCGGCTGGCGACAAACGGCCGCTTCTCCCGCTGGGCCGCCTCCCGCTCGGCCTGCTGTTCTTCCGGCGTGGCGTAGTCGTAGTAGGCGGCGCCGACGGCCAGCAGCCGCTCGACGGCGGCCCGATAGCGGTCGCCCCGCTGCGACTGATAATAGGGTGCATACGGCCCCCCGACCTCTGGGCCTTCGTCCCAGTCGATGCCCAGCCAGCGAAGGCCGTGCAGAATGGGCGCCAGGGCCTCTTCCACGTTCCGCTCCTGGTCGGTGTCGTCGATGCGGAGGATGAATTGCCCACCATTGCGCCGGGCGAACAGCCAGCAGAACAGCGCGGTCCGGACGCCGCCGATGTGCAGATATCCGGTGGGACTAGGGGCGAAACGCGTGCGAACGGTCATGATCCGGGGGGGTAGACGGGTGATGGGCGCCGGGGTGCATGGTCGGATGCGGGGACGCGGAGAGCCGGGCGCTCGCCGCGTCTCCGTGTCCCCGCGTCTCCGCGTCACTCAGACGGGGCCCGGCGCCAGCGCCCCATTATTCCCCAATTGCCGCCGGCTGTCCACGTCAACCGGTTCGGTAACACGGGCATCTGGCCCGTGCGGTGGCCGGCACTGACGCTTGGGCCGCAGCCACGTAGCGCAAAGGGTCAATCGGGCCGCAACCCGGCCTGCTTCCGCTGCCGATTCAAGCGTTCCTCGATGAGCCGTTTCATCAGGGCCTTTCGCTCGGCCTTGGTCATCTTCTTGCGGGCCGATGAATCTGCGGTCGATATGGCCCCCGCCGAGTGGGCCGACGCCCCGCCAGCCAGCATCGCACCCGACACGGCAGGTGCGGCCTGCCGGGCCGGCGGCCGGACAATTGGCGGTACGGCCGACCGGGCACCCGGTCGGAACACGGGCGGGTCCACCCGCCGGCCGGTCGTCCCAATGGCCCGCGGCCGAGCCGGCCCATCGTCGTCTTGGTCGACCGAAGGGGACAGTCCCATTTTCGTCGGACGAAAATTGGGACAGTCCCCCGCGTCGAGCGAGCCTTCCAATTCCGCTTCGTCTGCGGCTTCCTTCCGCCGCCGGGCCGGCAAGAGCCCCTGGGCATCGAGCAAGACATACCGGGCCTGAAGGCCCATGGCCAGCACCAGGCACAGGTGGCCAAGCATCAGCCCGCCGCGGAGGACCAAGGTCCGCTGGCCTTCCATCCCTCGTGAGAGCCAGTCGAAATGCACGGCCAACGCCGCCCCGTAGCAGCCCGCCGTCAGGACGAGTGCGATGATCGACAGCCGGCAAGGCCACATGTCCAAGAGCAGCCGGGAGCCGACCCCACCCAGCAGCAGAAGCCCCGGGAAAATCCACCAGATCGAGCCATCGCCGAGTACCCGGGTTCCGGCCCAAGTAGTCATGATGGTTTGAAAGGCAGTGTGCAGCCCGGTGCCCGTGTCGGCGGCCATCAGGAACCAGCATGATGCGGCCCACAGCCAGACCCTATAATGGCCGCGATAGTCGTCGACCTTGTGTCGGCGGACGGCGTAGACCGCTAGCGCGACCAGGCCGGCCGTCAGCAGCACAAGCGAGGATACCCACGCCGCCAAGCTTCCCGTTGCGGCCAGATCGAACATCGCCGGGGGCTGTCCCGGCTTGGAGGGCAGGATGCGGGGCGTCCAGACGTGGAGGGCCTCGATCGCGGCAATCACGCCAAGTCCTACTACAAGAGCGAGAACGAACCAGACGAGCCGCCGCGGAATCAGGTCCACCAGCCGCAGCGGATTTTCGAGGAACAGGGCATCGCCATAGTTCTCTGACTTGTGGTGGGGCGAGCGACCCAATTTGCGTTGGCGGCCCCCCGGCAGCCCACTCCTCGGGACTCTCCTGCCAGCCCCCTGGTCGGCCAGTAGCCGGCGGCGGCGCTGGTCGCGATAACCGCTTTGACCATGTGGACCGGCCAAGGACATGGGGGCCTCGGGGTAGGAGTTAGAAGCTAGAAGTTAGGAGTTAGGAATTAGGAGTTAGAAGTTAGAAGTTAGGAGTTAGGGGTTAGAGCGGTGGAGTGGTGGGCGTTTGCGGGGGATGCTAGGCAGGAAGCCAGCCTTGTCCTGATAACTTCTGACTCCTAGCTCCTAACTCCTCTCTTAAGAGAATTCGGCATTTTCCGGCGATGGAATCCAGGGGAGAGGGAGCCGTGCCTGACTGGACTATCCGGGATTGTTTGCGTAGATTGACCCAGCCGCTTCGTTGCGTCAGCGGTAGTTGACCCGTTCAGCGCTCGGCGGGTGCGAGCCCCGCCGGGGCGTGGTGGGAGCGGCCGGCGACGGGCGTCAGCGCCGTCCGTCGTCCGTCTCCCGTCGTCCGTCGTCTTGCTATGGAATTGCCATGAATATTTCCACAGAATTACTGATTATTGCGGTTCTGATTCTGGCCAACGGGTTCTTCGCCGCGGCGGAGATCGCGATTCTGACCTCGCGGCGGAGCCGGTTGGAGCAGCACGCCCGGTCGAAGAGCCGGAGTTGGCGGGTGGCATTGGAATTGGCCACACATCCGGCCCGATTCTTACCCACCGTCCAGGTGGGAATGACGCTGGTCGGCACGTTGACTTCGGTCTTTAGCGGGGCCACGCTGGTGCAGCATCTCAGCGGCAAGCTGGCCGGCGCGCCCTACCCGCTGGTGGCCGGCCACCACGAGACGCTGGCCCTGGCTGCGGTGGTCTTGGGGATCACCTTTTTGTCGCTGGTGTTCGGGGAGTTGGTTCCCAAGCAGTTGGCCCTGGCCAATGCCGAAAACTTTGCCCGGGTGGTGGCCCTGCCGATGCGCGGGCTGGAGATAGCCAGCCGGCCGGCGGTGTGGTTGATGGGCTTGGCGAGCGGCTCGGTCCTGACGGTGCTGGGCCGGCGGCGGCAGGAGGAGCCCGCCGTGTCGATCGAAGACATCGAGCACTTGATCCGGACCGGCACGCGGCAGGGGTTGCTCGACCCGGAGGAGCAGATGGTGGCCCGCCGGGCCTTGCGGCTGGGCGACCTGACCGTGCGGGAGATCATGCGGCCGCGGATCGAGATCGACGCCCTGGACGTGGACACGCCGCCGGACGAAGTGATCGGGGCCGTGGCCATGGCCGGCTTCTCCCGCCTGCCGATCCACGAGGGCGACCTGGACCACATCCTGGGCTTCGTCTACACCAAGGACCTCCTGCTGCGGCAGCACATGGGCTGGCCGATCGAGCTGCGGAAGCTGGTCCGGCCCGCGCTGTTGGTGCCCGAGTCGCTGCCCATCGATCGGCTGCTGAAGCTGTTCCGCGCCAAGCGGACGCAGATGGCCTTCGTGCTGGACGAGTTCGGCGGCACCGAGGGACTGGTCACGATGGAGGACGTGCTGGAGGAGCTGGTGGGCGAGATCCACGACGAGTACCGGGGCGACCGCCAGCAGCAGATCGTCGAGCGCGACGCGAGCAGTTGGCTCGTCGACGCCGGGGTGCCGCTGCACGAGTTGCTCCAGCGGTTGGGCAAGGACCAGTACCGTCAGGAATTGCCCCCGGACGTGACCACAGTGGGCGGGCTGGTGCTGTGGCTCCTGGGCCGGATCCCTAAGCCCGGCGACTCCGCCGCCTGGCAAGGGCTCTGGCTGGAGGTGGTCGCCATGGACGGCCGCCGCCTGGAACGCGTGCTGGTCAAGCGAATCTCAGGTGGCTGAAGTCGTAGGGTGGGTCGAGCGCAGCGAGCCCCACCATTTTCGACGGACGACGGGAGACGGACGACGGACTGGAGTGGTTCTGGTGGGGCTTGCTCGGGCTCGACCCACCCTACAAGCTGATGCCGTGAGTGTGAGCCATTCCCCGCGTCAAAACGGTATCTTCAGGGCACCGCACAGGAAACACATGAAGGGCCGGCTGGCGGCAAAGGAAGCCGTCACGTGGTCCAGGAATCGCTTGCCGAGAACGTCCCGCTCCTCCAACTCTTCGACCGCGATGAAGTCCGTCCGCTTGATATCCTCGACCCACGGATGATCGGCCGGGAAGCCGCGGGGCGGGCGCTTGAGGCTGTTGCCGTCCAGCGAGAACCGGCGGCGGAACTTGCGGTCGTCGCGGGCCCGGCCCCAGCGCTCCGGCCACTCGACGATCGCCTGCCTGATCCGGCTAAGTGCCTCGGGCTCCGGCCGCCACAGCCCCACGCATAGGAAGCACTCGCCCGGCGCGATGTGCACATAGAAGCCGGGGGCATGGATGTCGCGGCCCTGCTCATGCCGGAACTGGATGCCGACGTTCGTCTTGTACGGTTCGCCGTCCTTGACGAACCGTGTGTCGCGGTAGACCCGCATCAGCGAGCCCCCCACGCGCCGGTCGCTGGCCACGAAGTACGGCGAGATCCGCTTGAGCCGAGGCTGTAACGCGCGGATGAAGGCCATCGCGGGTTCCAAGACCTCGCGCTCGTACCGCCATTTGTTGTCTTGGAACCAGGGTCGGTTGTTGTTGTCGGCCAACTGTTCCAGGAACTCCAATAGCGGCGGCTTGAATGCATCGAATGTCATGGCTGCGATTTGCCCCCTGGCCTCCAGGAAGCACACCAAAGGTCCCTCATTACACCCGGCCCAGATTCGAGAGGCGCCTGAGCGCGCTCAGCTTGTCATTCTGCCCGAGCCGGGCCTTCCGCACGGCGTCGGCCAGAACGGTGATGTTGCGGTCGTAGGTGTCCCGGTCCACGGGAAACGGAGTGCCGTCCTTGCCGCCGTGGGCATACGAGTAATCGGCCCAGCGGCGCGTATTGCCGGCACTCTCTTCGCGGGGACTGTCCCAATTTTCGTCCGGGGGACTGTCCCAATTTTCGTCCGACGAAAATGGGACTGTCCCCTTCAATGGGACTGTCCCCTTTGACCCTATGGCGATCTGGCTGCCAAGATCGTGGCCGGCGTCCTTGCTCCCGGTGGGATCGCGCCGCGCGGGCGGGGCCTGGAAAATGATCTCGGCCAGCAGGGCCAGGCTGCGAACGGTCGCCGGACCAATGCCCTGGAGCCCCAGCAGGGTCTCGAAGTCCTGCGGGTTCTGCTCGTGGGCGGTGGTCAGGATGCGATTGAGCCTGGCGCGATCCACGTCCAGCTCGAGCACCGCATGGCGGCTGGGGGCGAACAGCGTCGGGCCTTCGGTGAGCCGCTCGATCTCGGCCGTCAGCCAGCCGGGCGGCTCGCGCACCAGGGCTGCGCTGGCCCGGCGGTTCTCGCCGGCCTCCGCGGCGACCATGTTCAAGAGCGTCAGTTGCCGCGGGCCGCTGCCGGTCCCGCCGGGGGTTGTCTCCGCCGGCCGCTCGGCAAGGTCCTGGACGGCCGCGTGGGGCTCGCAGACGAAGTCCTCGACGCTCTCGCCCAGCCAGTGGTAGCGGCGGGCCCAGCCGCTGCCGGCATCCATGCCCTGCTGCACCACGCACCACCGGCCGTCCGGAGTGAAGAAGAACGAATGGTGGTAGAGGGCGAATCCGTCCTGAACGGCCGCCGAATCGACCTTGGCGCTGGTCCGCGAGGCATATACCAGCCGCTGGCCCGAGGTGATCGCGTGGCGCTGGGCGGCCTCGGCTATTTCCTGCGGCGTCTTGCGGCTGGTGGCGCCCTTGCCGCCGGCCACCAGGATGCCCAGGTCCGGACCGCAGACCTTGGCCGCCTCCTTCAGCGCCCCGCAGGTAACCGTGGTCACGCCGCTGCTGTGCCAGTCGAAGCCCAGCACGCAGCCGAAGGCCTGAAACCACCAGGGATCAGACAGCCGGCGGAGCATCTCGGCCGGGCCAAACTCCTCGACGATGGCCATCGTCACCGCCCCGGCCAGCTTCGTCATTCGCTTGAACAGCCAGGGCGGGGCCTTTCCCGAGTGCAGCGGCAACTGGGCGATGCGGCGTTTCATCTGGAACATATTATTCGATCGGCAAGCGGCGAGGCAAGGCGCAGCCGGGGAAATCCCCTGCCTGCCCCGGCCAAGGCTTGCATGCGTATTACCGCTGCCGGACAATCATAAGCATCAGCAAGTTCGCATAACGATGAAAGGGGGTAGCATGAGGACCGTGCGTCTCGTCGTCGCGTTGGGTCTGCTGGCAGTCGTCATCGCGCAGGCACAAGCCGAGGGCCCTGGTCAACTGGGGCAAGCATCCGCCGCCCAGGAGACGTGGAAGCAGATCGCCAGTGCCTTCCAGCCGCCGCCCGCCTTGGCCCGCGACTTGGGGCATTATCGCTCGCCGCTGATCTTCGACGACGGCCGGCCCGTCAGGACGCCCGAAGATTGGCGACGCCGCCGGCAAGAGATACTCAGGTTCTGGCATGCTGCGCTGGGTGAGTGGCCGGCGCTCGTCGAGCGGCCGGCTATCGAGACCCTGGAAACGGGCCCGCGCCTGAATCTCACGCAGAAGAAGGTGCGGATCGAGGCCGCCGCAAAGCTCAAGATCGACGGGTATCTGTTGATCCCCAAGGGCCACGGCCCGCACCCGGCGGTCCTTGTCGTGTTCTACGAACCGGAGTCGGCCGCGGCGCTGAACAAGACTTCGTTCCTGGATTTTGGGTATCAGCTCGCCCAGCGGGGCTTCGTTACGCTCTCCATCGGCTGGCCGCGCGACTACACCACCCAGCAAAGCCCGGCCAGGCAGCCGCTTTCGTCGCTGGCCTACATCGCCGCCAACTGCTACAACGCCCTGGCCACGCTGGGCGAGGTCGATCCGCGGCGGGTGGGCGTGGTCGGCCATTCCTTCGGCGGCAAGTGGGCGCTGTTCGCCGCCTGCCTGTACGACAAGTTCGCCTGCGGGGTCTGGTCCGATCCGGGGATCGTCTTCGACGAGACGCGCCCCAACGTGAACTACTGGGAACCCTGGTACCTGGGCTGGGAGCCGCAGCGGCAGCGTACGCCGGGCCTGCCCACCGCCGCCAACCCGCGCACCGGCCCTTACAAGCAGCTCTTCGAGGCAGGCCATGACCTGCACGAGTTGCACGCCCTGATGGCCCCACGGCCCTTCCTGGTTTCCGGCGGCTCGGAGGACCCGCCCGAGCGCTGGAAAGCACTTAACCACTCGATTGCCGTGAACCGCCTCTTGGGCCGCGAGAACCGGGTGGCCCTGACCAACCGTCCGGCACACTCCCCAACCGAGCAATCCAACCAACAGATATACCTGTTCTTCGAGTATTTCTTAAAGCCGGACAATGGCAAATTGCGGTTGTCCGGTCCCCTCTCCCTCCGGGAGAGGGTTAGGGTGAGGGGAAATGGGTGAGGATCCTGCCTCTCAAGTTTTCGAGACCAACGCAGGCTCCCTCACCCCGGCCCTCTCCCGGAGGGAGCGGGGGACCGTAGAACGAAGACTGCATCGAAAGGAGCCGCCCATGGAGCCCTGTTCTGCCGGCGAGCCCATCTCTGCCGGCTACGAAATCGTGGACTTCGACGAGCTATCGCCGGTGGCCTGTCCTTGCGGCCATGCCCGGCGTGCCTTCCTTGACGTTCCGGATTTTCCGGGCACGATTCACCGCACGGAGATCACCTGTAACGCCAAGATGCACTACCACCAGCGGCTGACCGAGGTCTACTACATTCTGCAATGCGCTGCCGATGCCGGGATGGCCCTGGATGGGGAACTTATCCCCGTGAAACCGGGCACGTGCATCCTGATCCGCCCGGGAGTGCGTCACCGGGCCGTCGGACGCATGACCGTGCTGATCGTCGTCTTCCCCAAGTTCGACCCCGGCGACGAGGTAGTGGTTCAATGATGGTGATGATGATAATGATAAGTGTAGTAGTATTCCTGCCAGGAGATTGCACCGTCTGACTCATAAACGTAGTTATTACGGGCCGGCGCACCGTGAACCAGACCGCCTTCGTAGAATCGTTGCGACTCCGGTACGATGGGTGGGCAGTTATTGGTCGCGCACCAGCCGGGCACGGCGTTGACGGGAGTTGCACGAGTCCCGGGCAACGGGGCATCCGGCAGTCAAACTGCGATCCCCTTCCGCTAGTCCGAATCCAGAATAACCCCCACCTTGTGCGGCACCGCTTTGATGAAGGCCGCGGCGCCCGCCTTGGTGACGTGCGTTCCCGACACGCCCAAGAGCACAATGTGCGGAAGACCCTGCAATTCCGCGATGCCGGCGTCGGTCACGTCCGTCGAGTCGAGGTACAGAGTCTTGAGATTGTTCAGGTCCCTGAGGCTCGCCAGGCCGCGATCGGTGATCCTGGTGCCGACGAGATTCAAAGTCTGGAGTTTGGCCAAGCCTTGCAGATTCGCCAGGCCGGCGTCGGTAATCTTCGTCTTGCGCAACGACAACGAGTCGAGTTGTGTGAAGCCCTTGATATACTCCAACCCGGCATCGCTAACGTAGGGCGAGTCATCGAGGGACAACGACTTGAGTTGCCCGAGCCGGCGCAGGCGCTGCAGTCCGGCGTCGGTGATGCGGCTCCGCGACAGGCTTAGATGTTCGAGGAATCGCAGTTTTTCGATGCCCGCAAGCGTGCTATCGTCGGCGGTTGTCTCGCGAAACACCACGGAGAGCAGGGGCGAGCCCGGCGCCTCGACGTCTAGCGAGACCGCGCCGCCCCGCGCCTTTATTGCGGCAGCGATCCGGGCTTCCATCTCCTGCTCGGACGAGGACATCAAGACTTCCGGGACCGGCTGGGCGGGTTCTCTTTGCGTGCCGGACTGGCCGGTCTTGGCATCATGGCCGCCCGCGGCGGGGGCCGTGGCCAGGGTGGCCGGCTCCGGCCCGCGGCGCGTCGAGCCCACGTAGAGCCCCAGCAGGAAGCCCAAGAGCAGGGCGAAGGCGATGCCCGCGTAGCAGGCGTGGTGCGAGGGCGGCTCCGCCCCGCCGTCGCGATCACGGAACCGCGGCGTTGGGGCGGAGGAAGGCCTTGCGGCCGGCGTCGCATCGCCTGGCGCGGCGGCTGACTCGGCGCTGGCCTCGGCGGCCGGCTCGGCCGTTGCCTGAGCGGTTTCCCCGGCGGCTGCCGGGGGCTCTGGCTCGACGGCGGACTGGCCCAGCAGCGGCGCGTCGTCGAACAGCCATGCAAGCCGATCGGCGCTGGTCCAGTCCTCGTCGCCGACGCGCCGCACGAGCGTGTCGCGCTGGATCGTGCCGAGTTCTCTCAACTTCCGCAGTTGGGCGGCGGTGGCCGGCTGCGATTTCTCGCCCATCACCTTGTACTGGAACCGCTGGCTCGACAACGGATGATCCATAAACCGCCTGCTTTCATCGAACCGCTCGGCTTCGGCTGGTTACGTGTGCGGCCCCTTCCAGTCCAGACACCAAAACTGTCAGCGTCCCCGTGGCGATTGCCCCCACGGAGCGCCGATTCTTCCCTAGAAGCCGCAAGAAAAAGCCGCAAGAAAACGGTGTTCTTCAGTCTTCGGGCGAAGCCGCCGTAGCCGTCAATCAGCGTCCCGCCGGCACAAGGCCGGACGGGGACGTTTACACTTTGAGTAGATGGATTCGCGCGATTCAAAGATATTCCGCCTCCACCGCCACGGGTTCGGGGCCGGCTCCTTGGTGAGTTGCCATCTCCCACAACATTTAACCCGATTACAACCGGCCGGTTGCGTTCACGTCCGGCAATGTAACTGATCCTTCAGGTGGAAGCAAGCATGTTTCTGTTCTGAGGCATGGGCGTGGCGGCGCCCGCAGCGATCATTTTTTTTCCTTGGCCGTTCTTCCGCCGGCGTCGGCCTGGCCGCGTGGGCGGTTTGATCCGCGTTGGGCGGGGCGACTGTTAGAAAACGCGGCAGAGCGACGGTTGGCGCAAACGGTCAGTGCTATTACACTATTGGCACGGCATTCCTGTCACCCGGCCCGGACGCACCCATTTTCGCCTCTATCGGGGGATCGCGATGCGAGCGTCGCTGCTCTTGGGCACTCTGCTGGTTGGGCTTTCCGGCAGTGCCTCCGGGAACACGGGGGTCTTCTTCGGGTCCGGCCACAGCGTCCAATTGGTGAAATCGGCCGACGTTCGGATGGTTTCCGAGGACGTGACAATCAAGCCGGTGTGCGGCGCCTCCGCAACGAAACACTCGGTCGAATTCCGCTGCAAGTTCATCCTGAAGAACATATCAGCGAAATCGGTGAGAATCCAGGTTGGTTTTCCCTTGGACGGTGAAGCAGGTGGCCCCCCGCGACCGTTTTCCGATGACTGCGGAGAGGTTCTTGCTCGGCACTTCATCGCGCGCGACGCCAGCAACACATACCACGTCCGGCATGTCGCCAATTCACTGAACAAGTACCCGCGCGTCTTCTTGTGGGACATGGAGTTTGCTGCCGGGGAGACCAAGACATTACACGTCGGCTATATTCTCCCGATGTCATTTGCCGCATACACCGCACGCAAGGTAGAAGCCCCGGAGAGGATGCTATATCCTCCGCACTACGAGAAGGCGTGGCACGCACGGATCGAGGCGTGCATGGTGTTATACTTTTCGTATGTTACCGAGACCGGGCAGTCATGGGTCGGGCCAATCGAGAAAGCGACCTTCCGCGTCGAGAACGCTGTGTTCGAGGGCCATCTGAGGAAGTTTCCGGAGTACGTAGGGGGCAATCCGGCGGACCTTCCCCCCGGAACGGAAATACCCGACGAAGGCTCCTCCTCCGCTGGCCCTGGGTCGATGGCTGAGCTTGGCTTTGTGAATGGAATGAAGCTCGGGACGGTTTACCCGCGCATTTCGCCCAAGGCTTGGAAGTCTGCATACACCACTCCGGAAATTCCCGCCGGCCAGTCGAAACCAGAGTACGAGCCCAATTGCATCGTGTGGGAATATGAGAACTACAAGCCGGGGCCCCCTCTGAACTTCGCGTACTACCTCCTGGCGCTCCCCGAAACGGCGGCCGAGTGCGAACCGTGGGTGAAGCGTGTGCTGGGCAAGACCCGGACAGCGGCTGACGTTCTCGAGTTGCGCGAAATCGTGGCCGCCTTCTTTGGAATTGCGCCACATACCGCCTCGGTGAAGCGCCTCGTCCAGCAGCAGATATGGTACAATGCGCAGAGCGGTATGGGGGAGTCCGAGTTGAGCGAGAAACAGCGAGCCGTTTTGGCGCGGCTTGAGACGATTGCGAACGGCCGGAGGAGCGCCTCCCCACCGCACTAGCTCGCGGACGCTTTGCGGCAGATGCGTCTACCGGCCTTGGGCCAGCTTGACGGGCGGGGTCTGGCCTTCCTGGGCATCACTGCTCAGGATGTTGCCGATCAGCCGGCCGTCGGCGAAGGTGGCCAGGAGATAGGTGTTGCGGCCGTCGTCGATGCGGACTGTCTTCTCTTGATCGGCGGGGGGGACGAAGCCGGCGTCGGCCCGCAGCCCGATGCGGTGCGTGCCGGCGGGCAGTTCCACCCGCAGGACCTGAATGCGTTCGGGCAGGAGGCCCCAGCAGCGGCAATCGGCGGATTCCGAGCCCTGCCAGGCCAGCCCGCCCAGCATGCCGCCGACTTCGATGGCGAACTTGGTCATGCTGTTGTTGCCGGCGGTCTTCTTGAGGCCCTCTTCGGCCCCGTAGAGGATGGCCTCCTTGGCCGCGCGGCGCAACACGGCCCGCACCACGACCTGCGGGTAAATGGCCTTGTACTGCTCGACGGCCAGGCGGCCGACGTCGGTGATCGTGGCGGTGGTCCCCGCCGGGCGATGGTCCACCGAGACCTGCACGCTGGCGGTCGGGTTGGGACTGACGACGACCTTGGGCACCTTGATGGGGGCGATGGAAGGCGGCAGCGAATGCCGGGCCGCCGGACTGATTATGGCCGTGGCCAGGAACATCGAGATGGTCGAGGCCGGCTCGACGACTTCGACCTTGTACGGCCCGCGGCCCACCAGCGTGAAGACGTACAGCACGCCGTTGCCGCGCTGGCTGTGGTGGCCGTGCATGGCCCGATCGACGTCGCCGGGCCCGAAGGGGAAGGCGGGCTCCCAACTGCACACCTTGGCCCAGCTCCGGGCGGCGTCGTTGAAATCCAGGTGGTTGGCCTCCTGCAGCGCGCCGTGGATGTAAGCGCCCAGGGCCACGCGCTGGTAGGCCAGTTTCGGATTCTTGCCTGACGGGTCGGCCCCCGCCTGGATGATCTGCTCCTGCAGATCGCCGACCTGCAGGGCGTAGGCATTGGCATCCTCGCCGCCGGACATCAGGTTGGAGAGGGCCAGCATGGCCCGCACCAGGATTTTCTCGTAATCTTCGCCGGCATAGGCGGTGTGGGTGTCGTCGGTGAGCATCGAGCCGGCCTTCTCGGCCAGGCTGGCTTGCGAGTTGTAGTCCAGGGCGTCGCGGACCTCGCGGAGAAGCTTCTCGGCTTCCTTGGGCCGGCCGGCCGCCAGCTCCGCCACGGCCCGATCCATCTTGCAGCACTCGGCCTCGCGGCGGTACTCCCGCGAATACTTGTCCAGCTCGATCGACGCCGTCTCGACGTTGCCGGAATAATACGCGCTGCGGACCTGGCGCAGGCGATCGGCATGGCTGGCACAGCCGGCCAGGAAGACGAGCAGCAAGGTGGTGCAAACGCGGCGGAACATGCTTAAGGGGTTGAGGGGTTGAGGGGTTAAGGGGTTGAGGGGTTGCGGGGTTGAGGGGTTAAGGGGTTGAGGGGTTGAGGGGTTAAGGGGTTGAGGGGTTAAGGGGTTGAGGGGTTGCGGGGTTGCGGGGTTGAGGGGTTGCGGACGACCACAAATCGTCCCCTCTCCCTTTGGGAGAGGGGCAGGGGGTGAGGGCATGGGTAAGCAGGCCCAAGGCAACAGGTTTCTCGATCGAATCGCCCTCACCCTAGCCCTCTCCCGGAGGGAGAGGGAACCGGGTTCGTCTAAAACCAGCTCTTGACCTTCGCCATCGCCGAGACAGTAGGAGGCGCGACCGTCCGTCTAAAACCAGCTCTTGACCTTCGCCATCGCCGAGACAGTAGGAAGCGCGACCGTCCGTCTAGAACCAGCTCTTGACCTTCGCCATCGCCGAGACGTTGTACTTCTTGACGATCTCGCGCTGCTCCTTATCGTCCTGCCCGTTGTGGATGTTGATCATCTCCAACGTCATCAGGTAGCTGCGCTGATAGTCTTTATTGCTTCGCGTGGTGCCGGAGGTAAGCGTGCAGAAGAGCAGAAAATCGAAGGGCTGCTGCATCTGCTGCATCACCTGGCTGAAGGTTTGCATGTTCTGGGGGATGAACAGCTCCTCGGGCCGCAGGCGGCATTGGGTCAGGCCGGCCTGCACGTACCGCCGGCTCACGGTCTGATAGACCTGCGAGCGTTGGAGCTGGCCGTCGATCTGCTCGAAGATTTGGTCGCGGAAATCGCCGATCTCTTCGCTGGTCTTGTTCTCCACGCCCACGAAGCAGATCCGCAGCGGACCGGTCTGGCTGACGCCTTGCGTGAACGCCGCCGGTTGGATGCCTTGGCTGTGCCGGGCCAGGAGGGCCGTGACCGCCTCGTTGATCAGCGTGTCGTACACCTCGGACCCGGCCGCGTGGCTGCCCACCACTTGCTTGTCGCCGGGCTTGACGACTTGGGCCGTCTGATTGGTGCGGCAGCCGAACTGCGCCACAGCGCCGACGCCCAGCAGGCCCGCCGCAGATTGCCGCAGAAACTCCCGTCTCGTGGTCATGGGGGAATCCTTTCCCGTCAGGTCCGACAAGAATTCGTATCCGTAGATCGAAGCCAGACGTGTATCCGTGGGGGCGAGGAAAAGGGGACAGGCACCTTTTGTGCAAAGCACCCGAAGGGCCGTCGGCGGCAAAAGGTCCCAGTCCCCTTTTCCCCACTCACGGCGTCTTACAGCCGGAACCGGCAAGGCCGGTTTCTATCTATTTTCGGCTCGTACCGCAAGGACAGATTAGCCGGGGTTGAACGAATAGGCAGGATCGCCTGAGTTTGCCGGTACGAGCGGGGCGAAGCTGGATAATCTGAGATATCCGGGGCGGAGAGGGGAGTGGGATGGGCCTTCTTTGCATGATCGTAGCCACGGATTAAACACCGAAGAAACACGGACAAGAACAAGCTATTCCCCCGTCCGGCTCATATCGGGCCATCCTTTCCGTGTTCAATCCGTGTTTCATCCGTGGCTACTTCGTGAGTTTCCAGCCGTCGCTGGTAAGCTCCAGCCCGGTGTGGCCCTTGTGGGCGTCGTAGGCGCGGTTGGCATCGTCCAGGGTGTCGAAATAGCCCACCAGGAAGGCGGCGCTGAAGGATTGGCCGGGCCGGATGGGCCGCCCGCCGAACTCCTCGATCATGCACACGTAGCCCCGCTGGTGGCACCACGCCTCGCAGACCACCGAGGGCTCCAAGGTCATGCCCAGCAGCCAAGGCCCCTGCCGGCCCGTCGCCGGATCGCGCAGCCGGTAGCCGCGAATGAAGCGCTCGGGCAGCGGATCGCGGTCGCGGAGATAGTCGTTTCGGGCGTCGGGCGGGAAGTCGGTGCAGAACTCGGCCGACGGAATCCGCCCCCGGTAGCTCAAATATATCTCGCTGAACGTGTCGCCCTTGACGTGGCGGACGTGGCCGGGCATGTCCAGCCGCAGGAACATCGCCGGGCTGGCGTTGACGGCGTCGATGCGGTCCATCGAAAGGAACCAGCGCTGCCCGGCGGGGAAGACCAGCAGTTGCGTCCACTGCGAGCCGGCCTTCTTGCCGGGGGCCGCCGTGCGATAGGTATACTGCTGCCGCACGGCGATGAAGTCCTTGCCGCGAACGAGGGTGGGCTGCAACTGGCCCGCCTGGGTGCAGATCTGCGGTCCTTCCAGGCTCCGCTTGGGCCGCGACCCGTGGTACGCGTGGAACTCGCCGTCGTTGCGGTAGATCAGCTCCGGGGCCAGGCGATCGCGGTAGGCGGCGTCGCTGCCGGGCTCCATGATCCAGTCCACGATGTCCAGGCCGAAGCCCGGGTCGCGAAAGCCGGTCTTCTTATCGAGGAACGATTTGGCCGCGACCCCCGTGACGTAATCCTTCTTGTGGATGGCCGCCGCCAGGTCCGGCGTCTCGATGCGGATGAACTGCGCGTCCTCCGAGACCGCCAGACGGCCGGCCTTGACGCCCGCGGAATCCTCCGCCGCAGAAACGGCATTGAGCAATAGAAAAGGAGCGACAGCGGCCGCGGCAATGACACGGGACGATAGACTTATGGCAAGCATGTTTCTTCTCCCGGACTGTTGTGCATGGCGGATTACTCGGGGGCGACGACTTTCTGCCACGCGAATGGCTGCGCGTCTGGGTACTTCTTTCGATACTCGGCCAGCTCAGCTTCATTCAACGGATACCATTCATCATAAGGGTATCGGCGGAAGAACTCTGCAAGCCTCTCTCGGAAGTGTTCATCCGCAAGGGGGTTCAATCTTCCCTTGCGAGAGTGGCGAAACGCTTCCAGTTCGACCCGCGGCACACGCAGCGTAACTGTGAAATCCACTGCCATCTTGTCTTCAAACCCAAGCCTTGCGCTTGGGGGCAAGTAGAACCATTTCAGGTTCGCGCGGGCATGTTGTGTGAGTATGCCGACCCATCCCTTCGTATCTCTTGTTTGCTTCGCCTTTCCTTCCACCATCCGAAAGGCGCGGATTTCGCAGAGTGAAATATCCTGGGAATGAACTGTGTCGCAGTCTTGCGAAATGACGATTGCACTCACGGGGCGCACGGGAAGAATGGCCCTCACTTGGTTGCCCGCGGAAGCAACCTCCGCCCAAGGCGACTCGTGCGCGCCTTCTTCGTCAACCAGTGGGATCCGGTCCAACGACACTTCCACCCGCGGAAGTCCGACAAAGATGTCTCCCTGCCGGATGGGGCCGTCCTCGGGGGGAAACTCGTAAATCACGTCAAGCCCTCCGGGTCAAACTGACGACTTGCCTCTTCCTCCGCCGCCCTTGTGCGCCCTTCCTCTGCCCGTCGCATGATCTCGTCGGCCAATCTCAGGGCTTCCCGCAGCGATATCCGCCGACGACCACTGGTTTGGAATGTGCTGGTCATGGTCAATCGGGAGCCTTGTTGTCGAGTCTCGGCCCAGGGGTCAGGGCCGGAACTCACGGAAGAAACAGCCAGAAGGAATGCCAACCGTGCCAATTGGTAAAGACTGCGGCTCGTCGTCCCGGCCCTGGGGTCGAAAACAAGGCGGGTACCATTATCGAAGGCCCAGTTAGCGGAGCCAGAGAGGGTTTCTCGGACCGCTGGCTGCTCGCAAGAGATACGTGCAGTGCTAATCACCTTCGAATCTCCTTTCGAGTTCACCTTCGATGAGTTTGAAGAACCACTCGTCGGTGATTTCATGGGCAGCGTCGAACCAACCTGGGAATTCATCCGGCATATTCGGCAGGTCGTCTCCGGCAGACTGGACGGTCGTTTCCCACAGAATTGCCGGCTTATCTTCCCTCTGCCCTGTCGCAAAACTGACGTGAACCGCGCCGGGCGGTTTGGAACACTGGAACATGGCTTGCCAGGAAAAACTCTGCGGCCGGCTTTCCACACCGGTATTCTGAAAGAGGGAATCGGGCAAGCTAACGCCAAGCTTCATCTTATCCCTGAGAAAGGCAAAAGCGTTCTCCTCCTTGTAATTGTACTCCACCGCATCGATGTAACGGAGCACCAGGCTTTGAATGCGAAGCTCGGCGACGCTTGGGTGGGCATCGTATAGCCGCACTACCGCCTCCCTGGCCCGCTGTTGGAAGTCGGTCCAAGTGTAGCCGTGAGTATCATTGACGGTGAACACTCCCGGACCAACTTGTACCAGGGGCCACTCGTCCTTTGCGGAGCGGAAGCGGTGCTGCACGACCTGGCCGAGCATGTCGTCGGGCAGGTTGGCCGTCGCCAACTGTTCGTGGACTGGGTATTCCCCCTGTAAACGATCAAAGAGGCGCGCGAGTAGAAGCCGGTAATGTGGATCCCGGCCCGGTACCATCATTTGGGCCTGGCCTTCGGCCTTGAAGAGTGGGAGCAAGTGCCACCTGATCTCCAAGATGGCTTCGACCAGAGGTTTGTTTTTCAGGTCCTTGCGGGGCACAGCGAACTCCTTCCTTTTTGTTTCTCCACCAGCAGCAGCCTATTCTACCAGCAGCAGCGTGCCCCAGCGATTGGGGTGGGTCGTTGCGCCGGAATTCTTGGGACTGGGCCAGTAGGCTTCACGATCGAGCTGCCGTCCGCGGATGGTCAGGTTGAGGTTCACCCCGAGCCTGGCGCCGATCCGGGGGCGATAGCCCTCGATCTGTTCGGCGGGGAGCAGGAACTCCATGACGTATCCGTCGGGCGTGCGGCGGGCGACGCCCTTGATGCCGGGAATATCGTACCGCGTGGCGGCGATCTCGTCTTTCATTTTCCAGCGGCCGAGGTAGACCCGACTGGCATCGGGCAGCGGGACGAGCCAGAACTGATGATCGCCCGCCGCGGCGGCCCGGGGCCGCTTGTCATCGGCCGTGTCGAGGAACATTTCCAGCGTGTCGCCGGCCCAGAAGCTGCGGGGGTCTTTCACCTCGAGCTTCGAGTCGTGGACCACCACGGCGGTGTAGATGCCCTCGGTGGCCCAGGCCAGATGGACCACGGCCTGGGACTCGCCCGCCGTCGAGCCCAGCAGCCAGTCGGGCAGTTGCGTCTGGGGGCCCCAGTCAGCCAGGCGGCCGTCCAGGCGGATCTTGCCGGCCCGATGAATGGCATACTGATTGGGAATCAGCGCCCGGGCGAGCCGCTTGCCCGGGCCGAAGTCGATCACCACCTGTGCGGTTTCCTGCGGCTGCCAGTTGGGGCTCCACTGGAACTTGCAGGCGATCGCACGCACCTCCTGCGGCTTGAGGCCGGCAATGGGAATCTCAGGCGTGGCGGCCTGCCAGGTCTGCGGCACGTGCATCCGCAAGACGCCGTCGATGGGCCGGGCCGAGCGGTTGCCGACCTTGACGGTGACCTGCGTCGGGCCGGGCGGGCCTTCCATCGGGCCCACCTCCAGCGTGAGCGGCGACTGGACGAGCACCTTTACCGCCATCCGCTTGATCGGCCCGCCTTCCGAAACCACCAGCGCCGCGTCCTTGAAGCCCGGCGTCTCGGTTGGGGCGATGGTCAGCAGCAGCGGCACGTCAATACTTTTGCCCGGCGCCAGGCTGGCCGACGCTTCGGGAGGCTCCGCCCGCCAGGCTTCGGGCAGCGCAAGCTTGATATGGCAGGCGAGCGGCCCGCTGCGGTTGTTTGTGACGCGGACTACCGTGCGCACCGGGTCGCCGGCCGACGCCGGGACCAGGCGCGGTGTTTCCAGGCTGTAGGCGGTTTGCTGGTACCACACGTCGCTCTTGCTCAGGCCCAGCGCGTAGACGGGGGCCATGGTGAGGCGCACGGAGTTGCCTTCGAGCGGGTTGCCCAGGTAATCCTGGAGCCGCGCGGCCTGGAAGCGCACCGTGGGGCCGTCGTCGCCTTGGATCGTCCACAGCGCGGCGACCAGCCGGCCATCGCTCGAAAAGACATAACCGCCGGTGTTCGGTCCGGCCTCCAAGTCGCCGACGTAGCGGGGATCGGGCAGGGCACTGGTCAGACCGGCCATCGAGCACAAGGCGAGCTTCGGCTGGCCCTGGGCGCCCAGCAGCCCGCAGCCGTCGAAGAACTGCTTGGGATCGGGCGCGTCGAAGTTATAGAACCAGAAGGCCTTGTCGCAGCCCGCGGCCATCGCCAGCATCCATGCCCGCGGCAGATAGACCGCCTGCTGATAGGGCGAGACAACCGGTCCGGCCAGCGTGTCCCAGCCGAACTCGGTGAGCCAGGACTGGCGTGGCTGGCCGTCGGCCGCGGCGGCGCGCCGCACGGCCCGCAGCTCGTCGAACAGCAGGGCAGGCTGTTTGCCTTCGGAACCCATGTTGAAGTTGCCGAGGTTGGTCTCGGGGGCGTCGGGCCCGCAGTAGTGATGCGAGTTGACGACGGCGACGTGCTGGAAGTCGCCGCTTTGGACGCAGCGCAGCAGGCGCTGCGGCCAGATGCCGGCCCGCCCGTTCTCGACCGCGGCCAGCTCCCCGCCGCCCAGCAGTTTCAGGATGTCGGCGAATTGCCGATGGTAGGCGCGGTAGTTGGCCCAGTCTATCTGCTGCTCGGCCTTCCAGTGATCGGCCGGAAGGTCGTATTCGTTATCGAGTTCCCAATAAGCGATCTGCGGGAAGGCGTTGATGATGCTGCAAATCTCCCGGATCCACTGGCGATCGGGCCCCACCCGGCCGGCGGCTTTCCCCTCTGCAATCTCGGGCGGCTTGATCGATTTCTGGAGCACCGGCAGGCACAGGCAGTCGGCCTCGGCGTACGCGCCGACGATCTTGCGAAAGTCGGGCCAGCCGGCGTATCGGCCGTCGTCGCCCTTGGCCCGCAGCAGCCAGTCGTAGCTGAAGGCATACTCGCGGAACCAGACGATGCCCGCCTGGCGGAAGGGCACGAGGGCGATCTTCCCCCCGCTGTGAACGTTCAGCCCGTAGGGCGAAGCCAGCTTCTGCTGCGCCGTGAGCTCCTCTCCGGCGGGAAGCCGCGCCAGGACCAGCTTCTCGGAGCGCCGGCTGCCGTCGGACAGACTGAGCCCGCTGGAGAGCGTGTACAGTCCGAACCGCTCGGCCTTCAGCGGTAACGCAACGCTCGCCGAGCTGTCGGCGGAGATCGGGCGCTCGAACTCGTCGACGAGCGTGCCCGCCGCGTCGCAAAGCCGGCCGGTCAGCCTGCCGCTCAGCTCGCCGGGCTTCCAGTTCCGCAGACGAATGCACACTTGCGGCTTGACGCGGGTGAAGACGTTGGACTCCTGAGCGGTGGTCATCTCCACGGCCACCAGCGGCGTGGGCGGGCATTGCTTGAGGGCCTTGGCCGGATTGGCCGGCCGGGGCTCGGGCACCCAGGTCGTCAGCACGCCGGTCTTGCCGTCCACGTCCTTGATGTCGGTCTCGACCTCGATGTCGTCCACCTGGATACGGAGCGTGTTCTTCGCATTGCGGGCTTCCCAGTTGTGCGTCGTAAGGCCGCTGATGCGCAGCGGCCGCACCCAGCCGGCCGGCACCTTGAAGGAGGCCGTCGCCCATTGACCCGGCGGATTGCCGTGAATGTCCCAGGATAGGTACGTGCCGGCGACCTGATCGCGCCCCCAGCCGTCGACGAAGTCCATTTTCAGGGCATAGCGGCCGTCGCTGATCTTATAGCGCAGCTTCACGCTCCGGGCCTCGCCGGGAATCCACAGCGGCGCAGGGGGATCGGCCGTAAAATGCTCGAAACCCTGACCGGAATAGAACACCTCGATCTGCAGACTCTTGCCCGTCTTAACGTCCGGGGCCGGCTCGCTCACAAGCGAAAGGCGTCCCTTGACGTTGCTCCATTGGTTCGGCAGCCAGGCGGTCTGCTCGAAATCCTCGGCCACCTTGCGCACCGGCACGCTCTGCTCGGCAGCGCGGGCCGCGGCCGCCCCGCAGCCCAGCCATGCGAGCAGCCCGGCCACGAAAAGCACTCGATCAATCATGGGTGGCTTCTTCTCTGGGGGCACGTTCACTCCTCGCGCGACACGTCTACGAACCTCCTTGTACCCCCGCCAACCAGACAAATCAAGAGCCTGCATACCGACCCCCATTCCGGCCTGTTGACAACGCATGGCCGCCAAACGATGCTGGAGTTCCCCTGAAGACGAAAGTCCAGCCTCTTACAAGCGCGGCAGCACCTCCCGGAAAGGCGAGAACTTCCATGCGACAGCGAGTGTTTCGATCGGCGGCCTGGATTGCGGTACTGGGGGTCTGTCTTACGGCGGCGGGGGCTGAGAAGCCCGCGGCGGCGGTGGCGGGGTTGGGCAAGGCCGCGGTCGTGGAATCCGCCCCGCCCTTGGAGTTGGAACAGATCATTTCCCGCGAGGACCCAAGCTTCTCCTGCGCGCAGGCCAGCCTGTCGATCGGGCTGGACGGCATGGTGTATCTCACGTCGGCGGGTCACGACAGCGGCTACATCCTGCGCATCGGCCGCGACGGGCGGGACAAGGTGGGCGGGGCCTCGGTGCCCGCCATCCACAACGCCACGGCCGACCGCAACGGCCTGATCGCCGGGGCCCACGGTCATTTCTCGCATCAGGTGGCCTTGTACGACCGGGAGTTTCGGAAGGTCCTGGCGGTCACAGATTTCCTGGTCAGCGATCAGGTGGGCTGGGATGCGGCGGGCAGCGTCGAGGTGGGCCCCAGCGGCGACTTCTACGGCCTGGATCAGCATCGGGAGCGGATCGTGCGGATCCGTGCCGACGGCAAGGTGGTGCAGGCCTACGGGCTGCCGCATTGGGACAAGTGCCCGGCACAGGGCTTTCGCGTGTGCGAGCGGACACAGGCGCTGTACCTGCTCTTCTGGGGCCGGCCGCAGGTGGCGTGCGTGGGCTTCGACGGGAAGCTCCGCTGGGAGCGGCCGGCAGGCTGCGGAACCAACACCTACGAAGGCGACAGCGGCGGCTTTGACGTGGACGCCGACGGCACGCTATACACAATCGGCGCAGGGGACAGCGTGATCCACAAGATCGGGCCCGGCGGCCAGCCCGTCGGCCAGATCACGCTTGCCATCCCCGCCGGGCGGAAGCCCGTGGGGGGCATTCACGGCCTGCGGCTGTGGCAGGGCGAAGCCCTGTTGCGCGGCCGGCATCCCACCGAGCTGTTCCAGGTCTACGACCTGGCCACCGGCCAGTACCGGCGGTCGGTGAGCATCGACCACGAGCGGCTGACAGCGGTGACGCACGGCGGGCCCTGGCTCGCCGGAGAGCCGGTCGATTTTCAGATCCGCTTCGACGGCGGCGGCCGGCAGATCAAGCCCCGCTGGCGAGTCTGGGCCCGGCCGTTGGGCATCCTGGATTATCGGGAATTGGAACTGAAGGCGACAGTCCCATTTTCGTCGGACGAAAATCGGGACAGTCCCCGCAAGCTGCAAGTGCCCGCCGACTTCGCCGGTTTCTACCAGATCAAGGTGACACCGGAGACGACCCCTTGGCAGACCGGCGCGACGGCCGCCGAGTACAAGGTGCAGACGCTCATCGAGGTCCGCGCGGCCGGTGCCCGGGGCAGCGCCGCCGCGGCTACACCGCTGGGCCGGGCCTGGTTCGCGCGGGGCGAGGAGATCCCGCTGGTGGTCTACACCCGCGGCATCACGGCGGCCAAGGGCACCGAGCTACGGATCACCTTCGGCTACGATCCGCAGGGATTGGGTGCCACTGCTGGCTCGTCCAGCAGTGCTTCCCACACTGCTGGGCAAGCCGGTGGTGCTTCTAACACTGCTGGGCAAGCCAGCAGTGGCACCCAATCCGGCAGTGGCAGCCAGCTTGCAACGTTCCGCCCCATCGCGGAGGGCACGGCCCGCTTCGACCCGGCCGTCAAGGAGCTTCATTTCACGCTGCCCAAGTCGCTCAGCGCCCAACTGCGGCCCGGCCGATATTGGCTGGGCGTCAGCGGCAAGGGTTTGACTTGCGTCGGGCAGCCGGTGTGGCTGGGGCCGGGTGAGCACGGGCGCGACGCCAGTGCCACCCGCGCGGGGTTGTGGACGATGATCTACGGCGACTACCGCCAGACTTATCCCCAGGCCAGCGTGTGGGACGCCCCGGACATCGCCACGGCCTGGTTCCAGCGCTACGGCCGCTTGGGCTTTAACATGATGGTCGACCGGCTGGGGCACCCCGGCGAAATGGGTGCCTTCTCTCTGGCGACGCCGCGGGCCGAGGTCGATACCTTTTATAAGTCGCTGGCGGTGCCACTGGCCGAGGCGGGCGCGTCTAAGAAGCCACTGGCGGCCGACCCGCTGGCCGTGGCGCCGGAAAAGCTCTACACCCTGCCGGCCCTGCTCCAGGCGCTGGCCGGCTACGGCGCGGAGGGGATCAGCCAGATGGCGATCTTGATGGGCAACGACGCGGGCCTGCCGCTGGGCGGCCCGGGCTTCGACTCCCGCAAGCCGGAGCAAGACCTTAACGACCTGAAGGTGACCACCGAGGCCTTGCGGGGTTATCCGGCTTTCCGGGGTTGGAGCTGGTCGTCTAACTGGTGGGTCTTCGGCGATCGCGGGGCGGGGGCGGGCAAGACCGCGGCCGAGAAGGCGGCCTGCACCGCGGCCCTCAAGCGGGCGGCCGACACGGGCGCCTGGGACGACGTGCTGGACCGGGTCAGCGGCTACCGCCTGGCCTACGCCGTAGACGCCCAGGCGATGTTCAACCGCACCTTGCGCGAGCTGGCGCCGGGCATGGTGACCGCGGTGGCCTGCCCCTTCCGCAACGTCGAGTCTTATCCGCCGATCACGCTCTCGAACGTCGACGAGACCGACCTGCAGGCCCAGTGGGAGCAGGTGGCCCTGCCCTATCACGGCCCGTTCGGCGTGGACTTCTACAAGCGGCCGGGCAAGAAGGCCTGGGGCCATCCCGAGGTCTGGAACGATGCCGGCACCGGCGACCAGGTTCTGACCACGATCTGGCAGATGCTGATGCGCGGGGCCGACGGCGTGGGCTGCTCCGATCCCGTGCCGCAATGGCAGTTCGCCCTGGCCGGCAACACCGACGATCCGCGCACGTCGTGGAACGGCCTGCTGAGCGTGTACCGCGGCCTGAACGGGGTGCTAAAGCAATACGGCCCGTGGCTGGCCGAGTTGCACGGCAGCGACCCGGTGGCCATTGTAGCCAGCGGTCGGATGTACAAGATCGACGATTGGGTGGGCGCCACGGGCCGGCATTTCGCCCGCGTCATGGAGGCCTACGTGGCCTGCCTGCACGCGCATCGCCCGGCCAGCATCGTGTTCGCCGAGGACCTCGGGCCCGACACGCTGCGGCGCTACAAAGCGGTGCTGCTGGTGGGGCAGACGGTCGAGCCGGAGCCGGCCCTGGCCGCGGCCCTGAAGGCGGCTCGAGGCGCGGGCGTGGCCGTCTTCGCCGACGGCACCTGCCGCCCCGGGCTGGTCAAGGATCTCACACCACTGGCTCTTTCGTTCGACCATTGGGAGCGCGACCCCAGCCTGGCCGCCGACGACCATGCCTACTGGCGGACGGCGGGCTATGCCAAGGCCGCCGCGCCAATCCTGGCCCGGGCTCTGGCCGGTGTGCCGCCCCCGGCCGAGGTCGAGAACCCCGAGGTGTTCCTCAGCCAGCGGCGGGCCGAAGAGGGCCGATACCTGTTCGTAGTCAACAACACCGCGCCCGGCGAGCTGCTGGGCCCGGGCTACCTGTGGCGCGTCACGCTGGGCTGCGCCACGCTGCTGCCGCAGGTCGTGCCGGTCAAGCTCTCGGGCCTTGAAGGCCAGGCGGTGTACGATGTATTTGCCGGCAAGCAGGTGCGGCCGGCCGAGGGTGTGGTCCAGGCCGATTGCCGCAACATGCCGGCCCGGATCTTCGCCGTGCTTCCGGCGGCGATCGCCGGGGTGAGGCTGCAAGCGCCAGCCCGTTGCGACGGCGGCCAGAACATCGCCTGGAAGGTGGAAGTTTTGGATGCGGCCGGCCGGGTGATCCCCGCGGCCGTGCCCGTCAGGGTCCGCCTGCTGGCCGCCGACGGCACGCTGCTGGACGAACGCTACGCTTCGGCCTCGTCGCACGGCGCCGGCGGCGAGCTGGTCGTGCCGCTGGGCCTGCCGCGGGGCGAATTGACGCTGGAAGCGACGGAGCTTCTTAGCGGCCGCTCGGCAAGCGGCAAGGCAAGCCTGAAGCTCCGCGCGGCGCCGACGCGCGATCTGCCCCTGGACCTGGCGGCCCCGGCCGGCGTGCAGCCACGCTTGCCGGCGCCCGGGCCGATGGACAATTCGGTGTCGGCGGGCGCGCCGGACCCCGACTTCGCGCCGGCCGAGCAGTCGTTCGGCCCGCACGTCCGCGACCTGGTCGTTACCCACGATGGCAAGTTGGCGGTGATGAATACGATGAACTGGGACCACAACCTGTATGGCCTGGACGTGGAAAGCGGCCATGTCCGCTGGCGGCAGCGCCTTGGGCACTACTTCGCCTTCGAGCCGGTAGCGCTGGGCGACGGCGTGGCCGTCCAGGGCTTCGATCTCCGCAGCGCCGAGGGCTATCACCTGTACCTGGTCGGTCCGGATGGCAGCCTGCAGCGGCGGTTCGCGCTGTTTGGCCTGCCGCAGCGGCTGCCGCACCGCTTTGTTCCGGCCCTGGTGCGGGACCATGTCAACAGCTTCGCCGTGGGCGACGGCGGCCGGTGGATCGCCACCGCCGGCGACCTGGGGCTGGCCGTATGGTCCGCGGAGGGCAAGATCCTGTGGCAGCAGGACTGGTTCCGCCAACGGCGTCACCCGGGCAAGCTGCTGGCCCTGGACGCTGCCACGCTGTTGGTGATCGAGGGCACCTCGGCCACCGCCTACGGCGCGACTGACGGTCAGCCCAAGTGGAAGCAGTCGCTCGGGCGCAGCGGCGAGATCCGCATCGCCCGCACCAGCGCCGACGCCGGCACGTGCGTGCTCTGGAACGTGGCCGACGGCGGCAAGCTGTGGGTGCTCCGCGGCGGCAAGGTCGTCCGCGTGATCCCCACGCCCGCCGAGGATTTCAGCGTCTCGGCCGAC
>JBEKTY010000090.1:0-32903 GCA_049515555.1 Thermoguttaceae bacterium | reverse complement strand
GCCCCGTTCTTTGCCGAGCGTTGCCCTCAAAACCGGAATCGCCAAAGCTCCGCATCTCATAACACGTTACTATTAAGCAACTTACGACTATTTCAACGGTATTGGGGTTAGGGTGAGGGCGGCTAACAAGACGCAGCCGCTTCTTGCAATTCCGGCCAAGAGGATCTCACCCCCGGCCCCTCTCCCAAAGGGAGAGGGGAGATTCTTAATGATATCGGCCGGGCCAAACGCTGAGAAGGCTAACAGCCAGCGGCTGTTTGTCCGCCTTCCGCCTTCCGCCCTCCCCCTTCTGGCCGCCCTTGACGCTAATAATGGACATAAGTATACTATTCCCTATGTTCTATTCCCTCCCGTAAGATAAGGACTGTGCCCATGGTCACCGCTACCAAAATGCGAGCGAAGAACGCTATGGTCAAGAAAGTTGCAATTCCGCCGAAGGCCGCCCAAAAGGGGGCCGACCCGCTGGCCGCCGAGAAGTCGGACGTGGGCGCGATGCTCGACGCCCATCCGGCGCTGAAAACTACCGTCGCCCAGATCGAGAAGCAGTTCGGCCAGGGCGCCATCATGCCCTTGGGCGGCGACGTGAGCGCCGGGATCAAGGGCATTTCCACCGGCAGCCTGTCGCTGGACCTGGCCCTGGGCGGCCAGGGAATACCCAGCGGGCGGGTGGCCGAGATTTTCGGACCCGAATCCAGCGGCAAGACCACGCTGGCCTTGCACGTCGTGGCCCAGGCCCAGCGCAACGGCGGCATCGCCGCCTTCATCGACGCCGAGCATGCCCTGGACCCCGGTTGGGCCAAGAAGCTGGGCGTGCAACTGGAGACCCTCCTGGTCAGCCAGCCCGGCTGCGGCGAAGAGGCCATGCACATCGCCGAGCTGCTGATCAAGTCCAACTCCGTGGACGTGATTGTCATCGACTCGGTGGCCGCCTTGGTGCCTAAGAAGGAGTTGGAGGGCGAGATCGGCGACTCCCACGTCGGCCTCCAGGCCCGCCTGATGAGCCAATCCCTGCGGAAGCTGACCGGGGTGATCTCCAAGAGCAAGACGTGCGTGATCTTCATCAACCAGATCCGCGAGAAGATCGGCGTGATGTTCGGCAATCCGGAGACCACGCCCGGCGGCCGGGCCCTGAAGTTCTATAGCTCCTGCCGCATCGACGTCCGCCGCATTGGCCAGCTCAAGGACGGCGAGGAGGTGGTCGGGCAGCGGGTCCGTGCGAAAGTGGTCAAGAACAAGGTGGCCCCGCCCTTCCGCGTCGCCGAGTTCGACATGATGGCCACCGACGGCATCAGCTACGAGGCCGACGTGCTCGATCTGGCCCTGGAGCAGCGCTGGGTGACGCGCACCGGGGCTTGGTTCCGCTATGGCGATTTGCAGCTCGGCCAGGGCCGCGAACGGACCCGCGATTACCTCAAGGACCACCCGGAACTGGTGGCCGAGTTGCGCGACAAGATCGTGGCCGCCCGCGGCGGCGCCGAGCGGAAGCCGGCCGGCCACCCGCCGCGGCTCGACGGCCAGCCGCCCGCCGAAGACTTTTGAGGAAGATCTGTACGATTGCGGATTTGTCGGTCCCCTCTCCCTCCGGGAGAGGGCTAGGGTGAGGGGAAGCTGTGTTGGTCGGAATGACGCGGAGACACGCAGACGCGGAGACACACAGACGCCGGCACTCTCCGCGTCTCCGCGTCTCCGCGTCTCCGCGTCGAACGGCTGGACATGCGCGGTGGGCCCCCGTGGCTCTGGCGGCTTGGCTGCTGGCCGGGCTGCCGGCCACGAGCGGGCTGGCCCAGCCGCCCGCCGGGCTGCCCGCGGCGGCACAAATCGAGACGGCGCTGGTCGAGGCCATCGCCCGTACCGAGAGGTCGGTGGTCGCAATTGCCCGCGTGCGGCGCGACCTGCCGGGCGAAACCTTTCCCCTGGAGTTCCGCCCCGATCCATTCGGCCGCCGGCCGGTCTCCGCCGTTGCCCCCCAGCCCACCGATCCGAATTTCGTGCCCAACGAATACGGCACCGGCGTGGTCGTCGACCCCAAGGGCCTGATCCTCACCGCCTATCACGTGTTGGGCGACGACAGCGATTACTACGTTACGACGTACGAGCGGAAGGTGTATCGCGCGTCGGTGCGGGCGGCCGATCCGCGGAGCGACCTGGCGGTGCTGGGCCTGGCCGGGGCGGAGTGGGGCTCGCTGGGGCCCCCGCCCATCCCGCTGGGCGACGCCACCACGCTCCGCAAGGGCCAGATCGTGCTCGCGCTGGGCAATCCCTACGCCATCGCCCGCGACGGGCAGGCCAGCGCCGGCTGGGGCATCGTGGCCAACCTGGCCCGCAAGGCCCCGCCCAACCCGGAAGACTCCGACCCCGCCGGCAAGCGGACGCTGCACCATTTCGGCACCCTCATCCAGACCGACGCACGGCTGAACCTGGGCACCAGCGGCGGGCCCCTGGTCAATCTTCGCGGCGAGATGGTGGGCCTGTGCGTGGCCTTGACCGCCACGCCCGGCTGCCAGACCGGCAGCGGCTACGCCATCCCCGTCGACCCCACCTTCCGCCGCGTGGTCGAGGTCTTGAAGCAAGGGCGCGAGGTCGAGTACGGCTTCCTCGGCATCCAGCCGATCAACTTGCAGCCGCAGGAAGTGTTGGCCGGGCAGCACGGCACGCGGGTCGATCGCATCGTGCCCGGCACGCCCGCCGCACGCTACGGCCTGCGGCCCGACGACGTCATCACCGCCGTCGGCGGGGAGCCGATCTACGATTCCGACGGCCTGGTGCTGGAGGTCGGCAAGCTGCCGGTCCAGACCGCTGCCCGGTTGACGGTCGTTCGCGGCGGGCGGCAGCAGACCATCGACGTGACGCTGGGCAAGTACCCGGTCCGCGGCAAGAAGATCGTCTCTGTGCGGCCGGAGGCTTGGCGCGGGCTGCGCGTCGATTATCCCACGGTCGAGCTCGATGCCGAGCAGCCGGGCCGCGGCGGCCTTCCGCTCACCGACGAGGCCGTGGTGGTGGTCGAGGTCGAGCCGGGCAGTCCCGCCGCCCAGGCCGGATGCAGGCGCGGCATGCTCATCAGTCACGTCGAGGGCCGGCCGGTTCGCACGCCCGGCGAGTTTCAGGCCTCGACCGCCGCCGCCAGCGGCGCGGTCCGGCTCCGCCTGGCCCAATCCGATCGCAGCGATCCGCTGTTGGTGGTCCCCCCCGGCTCGTAAGGCTTGGCTTTCGTACTCCTCTTGCTCCGCGAGAGGGCCCGGCACAGACGCAATCGCACTTCCGGCCTCACGCGGAGCGTGAGGAGTACGTTGGGAAGACGCGAAAATTGATTCGCCGGTCGTAAGGCCAACCCAGACGGCACATTGCGCGTGCCGCAATCCCGCCCGCGGCACGCGTGGGCGAGGGTGAAAAAAACCGGCCTTGACGCAAGAAACGAAATCCCATATTCTCCCCGTCTCACGAGCGCTGGATGTCGGTTGTAAGTGCCGCCGGCCAGTCGCTCGGGTCAGTGCGAGCCAGTCGATCCACGTGGACGGGTCCGCATCCGGGAATGCCGCAAGGCGATTCCTGCGGGCCATGAAGCTTCGGCCGCTTACAAGGATGTAAGCGGCCCGCTTCAAATACAACCTTGTGCGCTTGAGGCAGCGGTCCGAGGCGAAGCTCGTCCTTGGGCCCGGCGCGAGAGCGTCCAATCGCTCCCGGAAAAGTGAGTGTCCTTCGCCCCCCTGGGACACAGCCTTTCCGGGGGCTTTTTTTATGCGCGCCCGCTCAGCCCGGATTATTCACCAATCGTTCGTAGTGACCGCATTCATGCGGTCCTTGACCTGTTCACGCTCTCTGGACCCGATAAATCGGGTCACTACAAGCCTCGGTGAATAATTCTGGCTAACCCTCGCCGATCCGCGCTATGCTTACCGCGGCGGTCCAGTTCCCTTGGAGCCAATGGCACACCGCCAGGAGGCGCGCCGCCGGCTGGTCCGGGCAATAATCATACAACCGGCGGGCATGGCGGAGGGCCTCGCTGACACGCCCGGCGTGCAACGCGCGCAACGAGCGCCGGCGAGCGGACAGAGCGGCGCCGCTCACCTGCCGCAAGAGGGCCAGCTCGCAACGGCAGCGGCGACAGGCGTCCGACCACTCCTGCCATGCGCCGCACGTCGGGCAGCGGACGGCGCCGCCCTTGAATGGGACAGTCCCAGTTTCGCCAGATAAGGGGACAGTCCCAGTTTCGTCGGACGAAACTTGGGACAGTCCCCGCGAAACTCGGGACAGTCCCCCGGCCGGCCGGTCAGGCGAATCGTCCAGCATCATGCGTCCTGAAGATAGAATACAAGGTCCTCCAGCTTCGCGGCGGCGGCCTCCATGTCGGCCTGCGAGCGTCCGGTAATCGCCGCGCGGAGTTGCTCGACCAGTTGCAGCATCTCCGCGGCATCCGCCGGATTCGACTGCCCGGCGAGTTTCCCGCTCTTGGCGATGAGTTGCTCGCAGCGGTCGACGAGCTGGGCCATCCCGGCGGGGAGATCGGCGGCGGGCACGTTTGGCTCCGCGGCGGCCTCCGTCACCGCTGCCGTCGTCGGGGCGCCGGGCTCCCCCAGGTACGTCGCTTTCACGCGCGCCAGGGCCTCCTGCCGATTGCTGGCGCGGAAGCGGGTAACGGCGTTGTCGATGGTCAATTGCTTCTGCCGGCCCGTGGCCCGCTCGGTGGCGCTGACCTTCAAGATCCCGTCCAGATCGAGGTTGAATCGCACGAGGATCTCGTTGCCGCAGTCGACCTCCGCCAGGCCGTCCAAGAGGAACTCGCCCACCGAGTCGTTATGGCGAACGTCGTCGTCTTCCCCTTGGAATACCACGATTCGCGCCGATTTCTGCCCGTCAAACACCGTGGTGAAGATTTTGCTGTGGCTGGCGGGCAGGGCCGAATTGCGCTGGATCAGCCGGCTAAAGCAGTGGTGCGAAAGGCGGTCGCCGATCTCGCCCAACGCCTGGATGCCCAAGGTGTGCGGGGTGATGTCGACCAGGACCGGCCCGACGTCGATTCCCGCAATCAGGCCGCCCTGGATGGCGGCGCCCATCGCCACGCACAGATCGGGATCCACCTCGGCGTGGATGGGCTGCCCGAGCTGCTCCTCGAGCAACTCGTGCACCCGGGGGGTGCGGCTGGCCCCGCCGACCAGCACCACCTTGTCGATCTGATTGGCGTTGAGCTTGGCGTCGGAAAGCGACTGGTCCACGCACTTCAGCGTCTTGGCCAGCAAGGGCTCGATCAACTCTTCATATTCGCCGCGGTGAATCTCGCGGCGAAGGTGCAGCGGGGCACCTTGCTTCTCGGCGATGAACTCCTCCTCGATCTGGGCGACGGGCTCGGAAGAGAGCCGCTTCTTGGCTTCTTCCACGGCGCGCAGCACCCGCGACTTGGCGGCCGGCGACTGCCGGAGGTCGACGCCCTGCTCGCGGCGGAAATCGTCGCATACCAGGTCGGCCAGCAGTTGGTCGAAATCGTCGCCCCCCAGGTGCGTATCGCCGTGGCTGCTGAGTACCTCCACCACGCCCCGCTCGATCTGCACAATCGAAACGTCGAAGGTGCCGCCCCCCAGGTCGTACACCAGCAGCCGCTCCATCTTTTCCGGATGGGGGTCGTAGGTGAGCGAGGCGGCGGTCGGCTCGTTGATGATCCGCATCACCTCCAGGCCCGCCAGCTCGCCTGCCTCGCGGGTCGCCTCGCGCTGCGTCTCATTGAAGAAGGCGGGAACCGTAATGACGGCCTTGTGGACGGCGGAGCCAAGCTGCTTCTCCGCCCGCTCCTTGAGCTTCCGCAGAATGAAGGCCGAAATCTCTTGGGGCGTGTAGGATTGCTCGCCCAGCCGGACCGTCTCGGCCGTGCCCATGCGGCGCTTGATGGACCGCACGGTACGCTCGGGGGCCAGCACCCATTGGTTGCGCGCCGCGGCGCCGACCAGCAACCGGCCGTCGGCGTCCAGGCCCACGACCGAGGGCAGGATCGCCTCGCCCTCCTCGTACAAGACTTCTACCTGGCCGTTGCGGATAATGGCCACCTCGCTATTGGTGGTGCCCAAGTCGATTCCCAGAATGGTTTCCATGGCGGTGATTTGAGATTTGAGATTTGAGATTTGAAATTAGACGCCTGTTCGCCCTTGCACGGCCCGGACCTCCGCGAAACGCAGAACCTTGCCTTTCCAGTAGTAGCCCGGCCGCACCTGCTCTACGACAATTCCCGGCGGGCGGAGGGGATCGTCGACGACCTCGACCACCGTCATGAGGTTGGGGTCGACCGGTTTGCCGACGCATTCGATGCGGTACACTTCGGCTTTCTTCATGGCCCGCTCGAGGCGGCCGAGAATCAGGCTATATCCTTCGACGAGGGCGTCGAAGATGTCGCGGTGGGCCACGGCCGTGCCCTGGACGAGGATTTCCCGCGCGCCGCGGCGCCACGCGCGTAACAGCGGCCGGCGCCACCACGGTAGTCGCAGCCACAGGTTGTCGAGTTGCTCTTGGACCGGGCCGGCGAGGTCCTCGAGGATGCGGCGGCGGGCGGTGTCGATGACCGCGCGGCCGCGGGCCAGCGCCTCGTCCAGCTCCACCAGCGATTCCACCAGCGGCCGGGCGGCCAGCCGCCCCGCTTCCGCCTCCTTACCCTCGATGCCGCGAAACAACGCCACGGCCTGCTCCATGGCCGCCAGCGCCTGCTCGGTTCGTTCCGCCACTCCGCGGGAACTCTTGGTTTGCAGTTTCACCTCTTGCCGCAGGGCGGTGAATTCCTCGACCAATTGCAGCAGGCCCACCGGCCGGGCCCCCGCCTGCTCGGTCGGGACCTCGGCCTCTTCGCCTAGCGCGCCCGCTTCCGCGCGGGTTTCCTCCAGCCATTGCCGAAAGCGGTCGTGCATGCTTTCGTTGTCCAGCCGGTCGTTCATCAGCCATCCGCCAGAGAAAGCAGGGTTGGCGTGGGAATCCGCGCCGTCCGCAGACGCCGGCGAACATCGTCGATGATCCCCGCCAGCGTATCGGCCGACTCCAAATTGAACAGCGTCGACTCCAGCCGCACCACCGGGTCGCGAAGCTTCTCGTAAGCTGCGTGGATCTCCACGAAACGCTCTGGGGCGCGGTCGGGCGGGTTCTGGCGGACCAGTTCCAGGTAGCGGCGGCGGACCTCAGCCTCGCCGCAGTCCGCCGGAACTCCAAGGATTGCATGAGGATCAGGCATGGTGCGGTCTATCTCCGGTTCTTGCGTTTCGCCTTCGGCCGCTCCTCCGGGCGGAAGCGGAAAGGCAGGTCCCCGCCCATCTTGTCGAGGACCTTCTCAGGGTCCACTCCCGCCTCGCGGCAGATGCGCATGAACATCTCGAACACCGCTCCCGCCGGCCGGCTGGACGATGGCCGCCGGCCGCCGTCATCGTCATCATCGTCCTCGGGCAAGTCCGCCCGATCGATCGGGTCGTCATCCGCCGGCCTGAATGGCAACGGCCGCGGGGCGTGCACGGGCATTCCATCCTGTTCGTCTAGCCACAGGAGCTTCTCCTTGGCGCGCTTCGCCACGTCGATGCCCTCCGGGTCGGTGGCCCTTTGGGCCAATTGCGCGGCCCGCTGGAAGCAGTCTCGCGCCAGCCGGCGGTTGCACTTTCGGGGCCCCTTGCGCAGCTCCATCGTTCCGGCGACCAGTTGAAAGAAGGCGTTGTCGGGGAACGTCGCGCGGGCCTTCGTCGCAAATTTCGCCAGTAGCTTCGAGGTGCCGCTTGCGTCGGCATGCCGCGAGGGTTTTTTCTCGCGCCGTTGTTCATGCTGTTCCAGGCAGATCAGGAATACCAGGACGTTGCGCAGGTCGCCGGAGAGCCACTTGATTCGTGAACGCCGCCGCAGAAAGTCCACGAGGAATTCCGCGCGGCCCGCCCGCTGGGGATCATCCACGTGGGATTCCAAGCAGGTGTTCATGATTCGGCACATTTCCCCGGCGGCGAGGCTGCTGCGGCTCTTCCTCAGCGCGCCCAGCCAGCGGCCCTCGAACTCGGCCTGGACAACCTTCGGCAGAACGTAGCAGGCGCTCTCGACGGTCATCAAGAGCCAAATCGGAGCCGCTTCGCCCAATTCGTTCGCCGCCTGGTCGAGCAGCCGATGGGCCAGGCCGAGCTGGCCCGCTTTGAGTTCCAAGGCCGCCCGGTGGACGAGCAAGTGATAGCTGTCCGCGGGCGAGCGGGCCACCTTTTCCGCCGCTGCGAGCTCGGCATGCCCCTCCTCCCATCGCTGGGCCAGCGCGTAATGCCGCGCAGACGCCAAGTGAATGCCCCGCACCATGGCCCGGATTCGCTCGTCCAACGGTTTGAGCCGCTGGGCGCGGAGCACAAAGGCACGGGCCGCCAGGGGCTCGTCACGCTGCATGTGGTGGTGGGCCAGATACAGCAGCCCGTCCAGGTTCTCCGGAAACCGCTCGACCAACCGCCGGCAGGTCGCGGCCGCCTGCTCCGGCTCTTCCCACTTTGCAAATGTATCGGCCAGTGCCTGGTACGCCGTCAATAAGTCGGGCGCTAACCGCAGGCTGTTCTCGAAGCACGTGACCGCCCGCTCCTCTAGGCTTTCGTCCGGATCATGGCACACGCCGCACTCGGGGCAAATGCAGCGCGATTCCGCCGCCAGCATCTTGCCCAACCGCCGCCAAACCAACGCCTGAGCCAGCCCGCGTTCCGCCGCCGACAGGCACTCCAAGCCCGCCAAGTCCTCCAGGTACATCTGCCAGTGGCGTTCTGCATCGCTCAGGTCGCCGTCCTCGGACTGCTCGCAGGCCATCGCCAAGCCGCGGTTCCAATGGGGGTCGATCGGCGGCGGCTCGATCACCGTGGCCAACTCGCCAACGGCGGAGACGGCCCCTTTGCGGACCATGGTCGCATACAGCACCATTCCCAGCCGTTGCGGCAAGGCGGGGTCCGTTTGGCGCAGGATGGTCGCCGAGTCACGCAGCAGCCGTAGCGCATCGCGATAGCGGCCCGCGATAACCAGGTCCTGCAATTTCTCCAAGCGCTTCAGGAGCGGGCCCGCCGCGACGGCACTTTTCAGCCGGGCCAGCCCGTCGGCAGTGCGGGGCGAGCCGGCGGATGCCGCGGCAAGATCGGCCAGGGCCTTCAAAGGGGCGGCAATCCGTGCGGCAAAACGCCCCGCATCGAGCCGCTCCCAGTTGGCCTGCATCTCCGCCGTGTCCTGGCGATAATAGGCCGCCAGGCCGCGAACCAAGTACTTCCAGTCGGCAAAGGGCGATGCCCGCGGGATGTCCTTGAGAAGGGCCATGGCCTGGGGCTCATCGCCCCCCTCCATCGCGGTTAACGCCCGGCGGATGGTCGTCGCCCCTTCGCGAATCGCCCGCAGGGCAGCCGGCGCCCCCTCGGGCCGCAGTACGGCGTGATCGGCCACCACGACGCACAACGGGTCGTCATCTTTCAAGGGCGGGCCGACCCCGCCGCTCCGACCGAACAGTCCGACGGCAATCAGCAACTCCGGAAGCGCCTGCTCGACCGAGGCATCGGTCACCCCCAAATCCAGAAGGGTCTCCACGACGGCCTGCGACTCCACCCGCAAACCGGCTCGATGCAACTGGCGGCCGCGGGCCAGATACGCCCGTTCCAGGAATTGCCGGCTTTCGGGGTTGGGCTGTTGCCGGTAGCAGACCTTGGCGTCCTTCAGCGCCTGCTTGAAATCGCCCTTCTCCAACGACCGCTGCGCCTGCTGGAGCAGCCCCGTAGCACCAGGTTTCGCGCGGTGCTTATGTTTCGTGGCCATGGCGGACATCCGTGTTGAGCAGATCCGATCCTGCGGGCTTGGCCCCGGTCAAGCAAATCATTCTGCCACAAAGGCCGAGCTTTGAAAAGCCGAAATTCCTTTCCGTTCACGGCGTGGGAAGTGGCCCGCACACGCCGTGTGCCGTTTGCAGGTTACGGCACACGGCGTGTGGGCTGCTAAAAAATCGATCCAAAAGGAGGGAAATGGGGGGTGCACGATCGGGCCGTTTTTGTTCCGACGGGGCCCGGTCTGCGCTACCGCGAAGCGGTTCAACAACATAGCCCAGGGTTGCCGCGCAGCGGCTACCCTGGGTTTGCGATTGCGTGCAAGAGCCGAACCCTGTAAGGGTTCCACGGGCCTATACAACCCCTTCAGGGTTGCGGGTGCGATTCTCGAACGTCAACCCAGGGTGGCGCTCCGCGGCTGCGCCGCTACGCTTACCCTGGGCTATGTTATGAGACGCTTTCAGCGTCGGCAAGCAGGCGGCCCAAGCGGAACAGAATCGGGTTACGAGGACCGAGCCCGTCGTCGGAACGTTTTAGCAGCCCACACGGCGTGTGCCGGCCACATTTTCTTGAGCCCACCCTCACTTCCCCGAGGGCACTTCGATCTTGGCCCAGAACGGATGTTGCCGGTCGCCGCGGGTGCGGACGTCTTCCAGCAGGGTTTCCAGGCTCGGGCGGACCAGCGAGGAAGGCGTCGTTACGCGGTGCCCGCCCACCGAGATGTTCACCCGCTCGTGGAAGTCGATCATCTCCGGCGACAGCCAGACCGTCACGCGGCTGCTGCCCGTGCGGAGGACGAGGCTGTTGTGGTTCGACATCGAGCCCTTGACCATGGCGGGCAGGGTGTTGCGGGGCGGGGGCCAACTGGCCGGGTTGACCATGCTGCCGGCGGGCAGACCTTCGGCCTCGGCCCACCAGAAGAAATTGTCCCACGGCCGCATGCTCACGCAACTGAACTCGCGGGGAAAGAAATTGCGGCGGAAGCGGCCCATCCAGTCGAACAGCCGCAGTTGCTCGTCGGTGAAGTTCTCGTGCCCGCGGCCCAGGTACTCCACCACCGTCGTGTTGAAGCCGTGCTCCAGGTAGCGGTCCAGGTCGCGGGCGCAGCGGGTCAGCCGGCCGCCGTCCAGCTCGCCCTCGACCACGTAGAACGGCAGGTTGCGGGCATTTTCCCAATAGAACATGCAGTACCGCTTCGACTCGCCGGCGATGGGGATCACGCCCGCCCACAGGTCGGGATGGGCCAAGCCGATGTCCCACGCCGCGTCGCCGCCGGCGGAATAGCCGCTCAGGAACACGCGGTCGGTATCCACGGCGAACCGCCGGCAGGCGTCGCGCACGCTGCTCAGCACGGCGGCGTGCTCGCGGGCCGAATACTCGTACTCCTTCTGATGCTCGATGGTCCAGGTGGGGGCCAGCACGATGTAGCCCCGGCGGCTGGCCTGGCCCAGCCGGCCCCGCGCCGACTGCATCCCGGCCCACCAATCGATCTGCTGCTCGGGCGTCGAGGTCAGGCCGTTGAGCGACACGATCATCGGGTAACGGCGGTAGGGGTTGTACTCCGGCGGAAGCTGCAGGTAATAGACCACCGGCGTCTCCTTGGGCAGGCCCACCGCTTCCAGCCGGTAGTAGCCGGGGGTCTCGACGTCGACCGGCTCGGGCGGCACCAGGGGCGGTTTCATGTGGCTGACCAGTGCGGCGAGCAGGGCCGCCGTGGCCGCGTCCTCGGAGGGCAGCACTTGCAGCAGCCCGTTGCGGTGCAGCTTTAACGGCTCGCGGAAATACTTCTCTGCCAGGTTGCGCACCCGCCACAGCGACATGGCCGCGGCCAGCTTCGGCGTGGCACTGTCGGCCCCCACCAGCCAGCCGCTGTCGGCCAGGGCCAGCTTTTCCTCGGCGGACGTTTGCGGCATGTTGAGGTTCTGCCGCAGGGCGGCCATCCGCGGCAGCATGTCGATGGTCATTTCCGCGCTTATTTCGGCGCTGAGCTTGTCGAGCTTGGCCCGCGCCGCCGGGTCCGCGACCCCGGCCGAAAGGCTGGTGCAGGCCTCGAGCATCTTGGCCCGGTCGGCGTCCTGGGCCTCGTACTGATCGAGCATTTCGCGAACGGCCTGCAGGATATCGCCGGCCACGTCTTCGGTGGGGAACTTCTTGAGCATCGCCCGTACCAACTGGTGCTGGCCGGCGGCGCGGCGGAGCTTCAACTCGGCCAGTAATTGCTGGGCCCCCAGTTGCCGCAAGGCCCGAATCATGGGCTCCAATTGCTGCTTGACGTCGGTCCGCTCCGGAAAATCCTGGATGATCCCCAGCAGTTCTTTGCGGGCGTCCTCGTAACGCTCGCTTTGCAGCAGGAACTTGGCGATCTTCTTGCGGTGCTCCAGGTTCTTCGGGTCGATCTGGTTCAGCAGGATCTCGCGCAGGATCGTATGCGGGATCGTGCTGGTGGCGATCCGCATGTCCCAGATGTAATTCAACCCCTCGACCTTGACCCATTGCGGCGTAACCTCGGTGATGGCCTGGATGACGGTCAAGGGGCCGCGGGCGGTGAGCATCGTGAAACTGCGGTGACCGAATTTGTCGAAGTCTTCGACGGGCTTGGCCGGCGGGCCGATGCTCACTACCCGCGTGTTGCCCCGCACCGTAGGCTGCCGGACGTTGAATTTCTCCTCCGGCTGGCCGGCACTGTCCGGCCGCACCTCTTGCAACTGGTGCTTCGAGACGAAGGTCCGCCGCAGCTCGTCGACCACGAAGATGATCGAGCGGGCACCGGTCTGGTTCACCACGGCGCTGCTGCCTTCGGCCAGGCCGGAGGTCTCGCTGAAGCGGCCTTTCAGCACCCGGCCGTCCTTGAGGTAGACTTCGGCCGCACCGGCCGTTGCGGCCAGCCATGCGGCGGCCAGCCAGCCGGCCGCCGCCCAGGTCAGCCCCGGCCACACTCCGCGTCGGCCGTGATCGACAAGACCCATGACGTGCCTCTTTCTCCATCCATTGTGCGGCCTGGGCGGGCCCTGTCAAGCACCAAGCCTGCTTGACAAGGGGGGGGGCACACAGCAAAATTGGGAAAGCTGGGGGAATCTTGTGTTGCCCTGGTTGATCGCGGAACCCTTCGGTGTCTCGGCAACCCGGGAAAACAAGCTTCCCTTCGGTCGCCCCCACTTGGTAATCAGTGCAGGACTCAATAAATGAGCCGCAAGCCCGTCTCCGCCAGAGCGATGCTCCTGCTGATCGCCGGTGGGCTGCTCCTGCCGATCGTCATCTCGGTCCTGCTGGCCCTGGCCGCTCTGCTGGGCGCCATGGGCGACTCGACCGGCGGATTGGTCGTGCGATACCTGGCCCTGGCTTGCGGGGCCGGCTGGACGATCTTGCTCATCTGTCTTATCCTGGTGCTGGGGCTCAATTCGCTGGGCGACCGGGATGAAACGGGCAAGTAGTCCATGCTCATTCGCTTCGCATGCATCCATTGCGACGAGCGGCTGGCATTGAACCGCCAGGCGGTCGGCAGCGAGGTGGCCTGCCCGCGCTGCGGATTCCTGCAGACCGTGCCCGAGCAGGACGACGAGGATGCCGAGGTCGCGGCGGGTGCGTCGGCGGGCGCGGCGGGCCAGGCCGCCCCGCCCAACCAGCCCGCACCGGCCGACGAGTCGCCCAGGCCCGCGTCAGAGTTCCGCATTCCGAATACCGAGTTCACCGGCAGTTGCCAGTTTCGCATTCCGGCCCCGGCCGTCCCACGGGAGCGTCGCGTGCCCTCCGACATGATCCTCTATCCCCGCCGCATGTTCTATGTCGAGGCCGGCTTGTACCTGCTCGTGGCCGGCGGGGCCCTGGCCGTGGGCTTCTGGATCGGCCGCGGCGGGACCCGAAACGACCAACAACTCGACCCCGACGCCGCGGCCCGCAGCCGGGTGCCGGTCGAAGGCCGGATAGTCTACGATCCGGGCATCGGAAAAAGCCTGGGCGACACGGCGGCCGTGGTCATCCTGCTGCCCGCCGGAAAGTACCCCATCTCGCCTTGGGTCTTGCCCCCGCTGGGTCGCACCGACTTCTTGGATGCCGAGAACCGGGCCACGCTGCGGCCCATCGAGGAGCTCGGCGGGGCCTGGGCCACGGCCGACACCTCCGGCAATTTCTCGCTCTTCGTGCCCCGCCGCGGCCACTACCGCCTGCTGGTCGTCTCGCACCATGCCACCCGGCCCACTACCGCGCTGCCGGCCGAATCCGACCAGACGGAACTGACACGCTACTTCGACCAACTCGACCGCCTGCTGCGAGGCTTCAAATATCGCTGGACGCTCAACGAGATCGATCTGGGCAGCGGGCCCCTCGACGTGGATTTCGGCCGGCCCGGTGCGCCCTGACGCCGCGCCGCACGGGCGAGGAAATTATTGATCCCGTGGTTGATTGTGGGCACAATTCAGCTCAGCAATTTGTGGGTCGAGCGCAGTGAGTTTGTAGGGTGGGACAAGCCCGGCGCAGTCCCACCACGATTACCACGAATCTAGGGTGGGACCGCGCTGCGCTTGTCTCACCCTACAATTTGAGATTGCCCCCCGCGCTACGCGGTCAGCCGCGCCATGGCCGCCACGAGCCCCTTGACGCCGTCCACGCTCTTCTGAAACGCCGCCCGCTCGCCGGCCGAGAGCGGCAGCTCGACGATCCGCTCGACGCCCTGGCCGCCCAGCACGACGGGCACGCCTACGTAGCAGCCGCCCACGCCGTACTCCTTGTCGCAATAGGCGGCGCAGGGCATGAGCCGCTTCTTGTCGCGGACCACGGCCTCGACCATCTGCACCGTGGCGGCGGCCGGCGCGTAGTAGGCGCTGCCGGTCTTCAGCAGGGCCACGATCTCCGCGCCGCCCTGGCGGGTCCGCTCGACGATCTGCGCCAGCCGCTCGGGATCGAGCAGTTGGGTGACGGGGATGCCGCTCACCGCGGCGCAGCTCAAAAGCGGCACCATGGCGTCGCCGTGCCCGCCCAAGAGCATGGCGGAAACGTCCTCGACGCTGACGCCCAGCTCGAGGGCCACGGCGGCACGGAAGCGGGCCGTATCGAGCACGCCCGCCTGGCCCACCACCCGCCGCGGCGGAAAGCCGCTCACCTGCCAGGCCCGCTGCACCATGGCGTCCAGCGGATTGCTGACCACGATGATAATCGCCTGCGGGCTGCCGCGGCTGACCCGGGCGGCCACGTCGCCGACGATGCGGGCGTTGATGCCCAGCAGGTCGTCGCGGCTCATGCCCGGCTTGCGGGGCACGCCGGCCGTAATCACCACCACGTCGCTGTCGGCCGTGTCGTCGTAGCTGGTGCTGCCCAACAGCCGGGCATCGAAGCCCACGATCGGCGCGGACTGCGACAGGTCCAGGGCCTTGCCCGCCGGCATGCCCTCGGTTTGCGGAATGTCCACCAGCACCACGTCGCCCAGCTCGGCGGCGGCACAGCCTTGGGCCGTGGTGGCGCCCACGTGCCCGGCGCCAATGATCGAGATCTTCGCGCGTTTCACGATTCCCTCCGCTTGGCAATCAGGTTGGAGTAGAATTCCCGGTCGGTCTGCCGCCAATGCCAGGTCAAGAGCCACACCCCGGCCAGGACCAGGGCCAGCAGTCCGCCGGCGATTTGTGCCGTGGGCGGGGCCGAGGCGTGTTTGGCCCGCCGCCAGATCGGCGGCTGGCCGATCACCAGCGGGGCCGATTGCAGGGCGATTTTCCGATCGGCGGCGGACAGTTCGCGGGGACTGTCCCGATTTTCGTCCGACGAAAATGGGACTGTCCCCTTTGGCCTATCGGCCGACGGCAGCGGATAGCGCCATAGTTTGAAGAAGAAACCCGCCACCCGGACCGGCTCGCGATATCCGGGCGGCCCGCCCAGCGGCATGCCCTCGGGAAGGTCCGCCGCGCAGACCACCAGCGGATTGTCCTGCGAGTCGGGCGTCAGCAGATCGATTTCGTAATAGTGATCCAGGTGGAAGCGGGCCGCGACCTGGGGCTCGTCCACCGCGACCCGCGTCACGCGGCAGGCCGTGCCGGCCAGCCCCACCAGCCGGCCGCGCTGGGCGGCGGGCTCGTTGAACAGCGGGATCACCGCAGCGGGAAATTCTTGACGGGGACTGTCCCAATTTTCGTCCGACGAAAATGGGACTGTCCCCTTCAATGGGACTGTTCCCCGCGGCGCCCCGGCGCCGGCCGCCTCGCGGGCCTGGCGCAGCAGGGCGCCCGGCTCGGCCTGCCGCACCGCGGCGAGCACCTGGTAGAACACCTCGTGATCGGCGGCCGCCAGCGGGGCGTCGTCCTGCACGTCGTCCAGCAGGCCGACGTCCACGCCCAACTCGCCCAGCGGCGTTGCCGGATGCCAGGCCACGCGCGGGGCGACGAATACCGGCCGGGGGTCGGCGGGCTGGGGGCCGGCCAGTTTCACGAGCAGGCCCGCGGCCGCAGCCCGGTCACCGATCGCATGCGCGCCGGTAGCACTGGCGCCCTGCCATGCCCGCGGAATCCGGGCCGAATAAATCACGGCCTCCAGCTTCGGGTCGTCCAGCCGCAGCGTGCAGCGATAACACTGCTTCAGGCCGAACCGCTGGTCGGCGTCGGCCGGGAGCGGGGCCGGCTCGAGGCCCGCCACGCGGCCACGCAGGGCATACATCCGGCCGCGACAGGCTGCCGGATCGGCCGCCAGGCTCGCCGGGTCCAGCGGCCGGCGTGCCCAGCGGTCCAAATCCGCCGGCCGGCAATCGCCCAGCCGCACCAGGAGCCGCAGCAAGAGGCCCATTTCGCTGTCGTCCACCGGCCGGCCATCGGTGAACTGCCGGAACTCATCGGGGCCGATGCCGTGCGCGGCCAGCAGTTCGCCAACCCCGGGGCCGGCCGGCGGTTGGGGATCTTCTGCCCGCGCCTGGCCAGCCAGCAGCCACCCGGCGGGCGCGTCGGCCGGCGGCAGCGCCGCTTCCCGCGTGGGTACGGCCGCGGCGGCGGCCTGGCGTGCTCGCACCTCGGCCAGGCGATGCACCGCCCGAAGCACCCCCGCCAGATGGGCCAAAACAACCATCGCCAGTCCGGCTGCCACGGCCATGAGCAGCCATTGGCGCCGCCTCGATCTTGGCAGAGTTCTAATCGCCATCGGGCGGGTGATTGGTCTTCGTCGAAACTGAACCATCTTTACCTAAAAGATAACCTTTCGGAAGTGGCGTGGCCCGGAATCGATCCACCCGAATTGTACCCCCCGGGCCACGACCTCACAAGCAAGCGAGCTCGGCCCCTACCCGCCCGCCGGATAGGTAGGTGGATAAGCAACCGAAAATCGAGGATAATAGGTTAGTTGGCCTCCTGGGTCCGGGTGGCGGTGGGGAATAGTTGTCCCGCTGCCGGACGAATAACCATCAGGCCGGAGTTCCACACCTGGGGAGGCGTGGCGCCGTAGGCGCCTTCTGGCGAAGGGGAGACGACCTTGGCGTTATCGCTGGCCGAATTCGACGGCATGGTCTCCGATTCCGGACCAGCCCTTTACCGGCTGGCTTATCGGTTGGTCGGCGACCGCCACGAGGCGGAGGACCTGGTGCAGGAGGCATTCCGGTCGGCCTGGAAGAGCCGGGAACTGTACCGGCCGGAGGGGGGATATCGGGCATGGCTGGCCGCGATCTTGCGGCGCCGCGTGGCCGATCACTGGCGGCGGCCCCGGCCCCCCACCGTCACCGGAGGCGAACACAACCTGGACGTGGAACGTCCCGCCAATGATCCCTCCAGGGATGAATTCACCGATGAAATTCAGCGGGCCCTGGGACGCTTGCCCCCGGACCTGCGCGAGACGCTGCTCCTGGTGGTCGTCGCCGAGTTGACCCACCAGGAGGCCGCCGAGTTGTTGGACGTGCCGCTGGGAACCGTGTTGTCGCGCGTGAGTCGAGCCCGAAAACGTTTGCGCGACCTGTTGATCGCCGCCAATGGCGTCCCGCCCATGCGAAACTGCGATAACCACGAGGCCAAGATAACCCCCGACGGGAACCACCAGTCCAGCGAAATTCAGCCATCGGCTAGCGTGGACCATCAGGCCATAGGAACCCAGCCATCGGCTAACGTGAACCATCAATCGATAAAAACCAAACCAACCGCCACCGGGACTCAAGAAGTATCCGACCGCTGAGTGCGAACATGTCGATTGCCGACGCTAAACTCGATCTCCAACTGCGGGCCGTGCCGCTGCCGGAAGGCTTGACGGAGCGGTTGCGCGCGGTTGTCTGGACCGAGGACGACGGCCTGGACGCGGTGCTGCGCGAGGTGCCGCTCCCGCCGAAGCTGCTGGGCCGGCTGAAGCGGGTTCCGCTGGCCGATGACGCGGGCGTGGACGAAGCCCTGCGCAGCGTGCCCGTGCCAGACCGGCTGGCGGCCGCCTGGCGACGGCGGGCCAAGCGGCGGGAGCGTTTCGCCTCCAGCGGCCGCCTGGCGGTGGCGGCTTCCTTGCTGGCCGCGTTGGCGATTTTCTCCTCGAGCGCGGCGATCCTGATGATGGCCACGGGGCACTGGCCGTTTGCCGAGGGCCCCGAGATGGTCAAGGTCCCGGATGTTCCGCCGCTGGAAGAGCAGCAGCTCTTGCCGCTGGAGCGCTCGTGGGCCGGGCAGCCGGCCGAGGTTCCATCGGCGCCGATGCCCTTGGCCGCGGCGGCGGAGGTGGGCCTGGCCCGGTTGGACCAGGGCCCCGGGCCGGCCACCGCGCTGGGCGGCGGCCTGAACTTGCCGCCGGGCGCCGACCCGCTGCTGCCCCCCAACAACATCCTGGGCTCCCCGCGATTGAACTCGTTCGACGAGCTGAAGGAGCTGCCCCGGCCGGCGGCCGACCTGGTGCCCCGCGGCATCGAGTGGCCGGTGGTGCCGGGCTCCAACTACCCGTTCCTGAAGGTCAAGGGGTTCCACCCCTTCGTCTCGCCGGCTGCGCATCCGAGATTGCAAACCTGCCTGGTGCCGCTGGGCATCGACGCGGCGAGTTACGAGTTGGCGCGGCGTTACGTGGAAGAGGGCTGGCGGCCGCCGCCGGACCTGGTGCGGACCGAGGAGTTCCTGGCCGCCGTAGACTACGACTACCCGCGGCCGGCGCAGCAGGCATTGGGCCTGACGCTGGCCGGCGGCCCCTCGCCCTTAAGCGGCGCCGGCTTCTGCCTGCTGCAGATCGGCGTGCAGGCCCGGCAGGTACCCGACGCGGGCCATAGCGACGCGCAACTCGTCTTACTGGTGGATACCTCGGCCAGCATGCGCTGGGGCAGCCGGATCGATGGCGTCCGCCGATCGCTGGCGGACCTGGCCGGGCGGCTGGCCGGCGCGGATCGGGTGTCGCTAGTCTCTTTCAACCAGGCGGCGCACGTGCTGGTGCAGGACGTGGGCCCGGCGGAGATCGGGCAGTTCCTCGCCGGCGTCAGGTCGCTCTCGGCCGAGGGCGCGACCGACGCGGGCGGCGGGCTCCGCGCCGCCTATTCGCTGGCGATGGAGCTGACGGCCCCCGGCCGCCCGCCGGCCTGCGTAATCCTGCTGACCGACGGGCTGTTGGAACTGGACCCCGAGGGGGCCGGGCGGATCGCCCGCCAGGCGGCCGAAGCCGCCCGTCACGGCACACGGCTGCACGTGATCGACATGGGTCAGCAGAAGCAGGCCAGCGCGGACCTGGCGGCCTTCGCCCGCAGCGGGCAGGGCAGCCTGCACCGCGCGACCAACGCCGAGCAGGTCCGCTGGGCGATCGGTGAGATCCTGACGGGCCGCTCGCAGCAGGTCGCGCGCGACGCCCGGCTGCGGGTGACTTTCAATCCGCAGACCGTGCTGGAGTACCGCCTGCTGGGGCACGAGGCCCGGGAGTGGGCCGGCATGATGCCCGGGCCGCTCCAGGCCGATCTTTACGATGGTCAGTCGGCCACGGCGCTGGTCGAGGTCCGCCTGGCCGGCAAGGGCCCCAACGAGGTGGCCAGCGTCGAGCTGAGCTGGTCGCGGCCCGGCGAGCAGCAGGCCCCGGCGGGGCCAGACCTCGAGCGCCTGACGGCCAGCATCGAGCGCAAGGATTTCGCCCCCTCGCTCTCTAAATCGCCCTTGTGCCTGCAAGAGGCCGCTGTCGTAGCCCAGACGGCCGAGGCCTTGGGACGCTCGCCGTTCATCATGGTCCGCACCCCGCAGGGCTCCGTGACCCGGGCTTTGGTGCACACGTTGGAGCTGAGCGGGCAGGTGGATTCCCGCTTGTATCAGCGGCCTTCGTTTGCCGAGTTCGTCGCCCTCATCCAGCATTCGATCAAGGCCAAGACGTACGTCCAAGGGGCGTGGAAACCGTAGCCGGCATGCCGAAGATTCTGGCCCTCGCTTTGCTCCTGCTGGTGGCGGCCGCCGGGCCAGACCAGGCCGCCGAGCCGAGCCGGCAGTTCCTGGAAAGCCTTCGGCAGCGGGGATACTTCGACGAAGCCCTGGCTTACCTGGACGAGATGCGGACCAGCCCGCTGGTCCCGCCGGGATTCCGCGATACGATCGACTATGAACAGGCGGTGACGCTGCTGGACAGTCTTCGATCGCTGCGTGCCGCGGCCGACTGCGAGAAACGCCTGGCCGCTGCCAAGGCCCGGCTGACGGCGTTCCTGGCCGAGCATCCGCAGCATGCGTTGGCCTCGCGGGGGCGCGAGCGATTGGCCGATCTGCTCGTGCGGCAGGGGCGGCTCGACCTGGACGAGGCCGCCCGGGCGGGTCCCGGCACCGATGAGGGAAAGCAGCGCCGGGCGGCCGCCCGGCAGGCGTTCCAAGAGGCCCAAGAGGTCTTCGTCGACGCCCGGCGGCGGGCCGAGGAGACGATCAAGAAGCTGGGCTTCGTCGATCCCAAGGATCTCCGCAAGAGCGCGGCCCGCGACCAGGCCAATCGCCAGCAGTTGCAGGCCCGGCTTTCGGGCGGCTGGCTGTTGTACGAGATCGCCCAGACCACGGCCCTGGGCAGCCACGCCCAGCGTACGATCCTGGCCGAGGCGGCCAAGCGCTTCGGCGATCTATACGAGAAATACGGCGACTGCCTGGCGGGGCTCTACGCCCGGATGGGGCAGGGCCGCTGCTATCAAGACCTGGGCGAGCCGCGGCGGGCCTTCTCCATCTTCGAGGAGCTCCTGGCCCTGCCCGACCAGCCCGCCGAGTTCCGCACGCTGAAGAGCAAGGCGGCCGTCGAGGCCCTCCAGACCGCCCTGTGGCCGGGCGTCAAGAAGTACAAGGAAGCCGTGGACATCGCCGAGCAGTGGATCGAGGAGGAGCCGGCGGCCGGGCCGCCGGGCGAAGAGGGCCTGGCCATCCGCTACCTGGGCGGCGAGGCCGCGCTGGCCTACGCCGCGGCCCTGGGCCCGGGGGCGGAACAGGCCAAGCTGCGGCAGAAGTATGCTGAACTGGCGCGGAAGTATTTCACCGTCGTCGCCGACGGGGCGGGGCCCTATCAAGCCAAGGCCAAGGTGCGACTGCTGGACCCGGCCCTGGCCACGCCGGGCTCGGCCCGCAAACCGGCTACCTTCGCCGACGCCCGCGACCTGGCCCGGGCGGCCCTGGACCGCCTGGCCGAGGCCGAGCAGAAGGCGGCCGGACTGCACACCGTCGCCCACGGGGGCGCCAACCGGCTAGACATCGAGGCCGCCCGCAACGAGGCCCTGCAATACTGCCGGTTGGCGCTGGAGCTCGGCGGGAAAGGCGCGCCGGCCGCGGACCTCGACGCGGTCTGCTACTACACGGCCTATCTGCAATTCAAGTCGGGCGATCTGCAGCAGGCGGCCAAGCTGGGCGAGCGGCTGGCCCGACGGCCGGACCAAAGCCCCGCCGCCCGGGAAGGCGCCAAGATCGCCTTGGCCGCTTACGATGCCATGTTCCGCGACGCGGACTCGGATGCCGACGAGCGCCGCTCCGGCGAGCGACTGGTCGACGTGGCCCGTGAGATCGCCAAGCGCTGGGGCGACCAGCCCGAGGCCGACGAGGCCCGACTGGTGCTCCTGCAGGCCGCCGTGCGGGGCGGCCAGTTGCCAGCCGCCCGGCAATATCTGGATCAGATTCCGCTTAGTTCCAGCCGCCGCGGGGCGGCGGAGCTGACTTTGGGGCAGGCGATTGCGGCCGCCTATTTGCGGGCTGCCCGACTGCCGCAGGCGCAGCGGCCGCCCGAGTCGGAACTGGAAAAAACGGCCGCCCAGGCGCAACAGGTACTGCGGATGGGCGTCGAGCGAATGCGGAAATCAGTCGAGGCCGGCGGCCCGGTGCCCAGCCTGCTGGCCGCCGCCGTGCTCTCGCTGGCCCAGATCTGCTTAAGCGCCGGCTCGGCCGAGGAGGCCCTCGCCTGGCTGGCCGACCCGAAAATCGGCGCCAAGACCCTGGTGGATGCGGGCGACCCGGTCGCCGACGAGGATGACTTCGCCCTGGAGACGTACCAGGCGGCCCTCTCGGCCTACGTGGCCGGCCGGCAGATCGAGAAGGCCCAACATGCCATGCAGACGATGGAAGAGCTCGTCCAGCAGAGCGGCCAGCCGGATGCCAATCAGCGTCTGGTGCAGGTTTACATCCGCCTGGGCCGCGAGCTGGAGTGTCAGGTCGGGCGGCTCCGCGGCCAGGGCCGTAGCGAGCGGTTGGCCAAGCTCGTTGCGGCCTTCGAGGCCTTTGCCGCCCAAACGGCGCGGCCGCGGGAGGGATCCGGCTTCTTCGCCCTCGACGCGGCGGCGGAGATGCGGCTGGGGATCGCCGCCGGGCTGGATGCGTGGGGCCTGCCGCCGCCCGAGGAAGCGCGGAAGTATTATCGCCGGGCCGCCGCGGCCTACCGGGGGTTGCTGGAGCGCTGCCGGGCCGACGGGTCGTTTACGCCCCGGCCCGAGGCCGTCACGGCCGCCACGATCCGCCTGGCCCGCTGCCTCCGCCGCCTGGGTGAAGGCCGCGAGGCCCTCGACCTGCTGGCGCCCATCCTTCGCAAGCACAAGGCCCTGGTTGACGCCCAGGTCGAAGCGGCATATACCTACCAGGATTGGGCCCGGCAGAAACCCGAATGCTACCAGTCCGCCGTCGAGGGCAGCCCGGAACATCCCGAAGTCTGGGGCTGGCAGGAGCTTTGCCGCCGGCTGGAATCCTCGGCCAAGTACCAGGACACGTTTTACGAGGCCCGGTATAATTTAGGGTTGTGCCGCTTCGAGCAAGCACAGGCCCAGGCCGACGGCCAGCGGCAGGCGGAGCTCCTGGAGGCCGCGGCGCGCGAGCTCCGCGACGCGAAGCAGCTTTCCACGAAGCCCGGCGGCAGCGCCTGGCACGATCAATACGACGATCTGCTCCGGCGGATCCAGAAGCGTGGCAACCAGACCCCGGCCGGCCGGCCAACCCCGGCGGACAAGAATTAACAACAGGAGAACGCTCGCTATGACCAAGCAGGGGACCCTTTTGGCGGCCGTGGTGTGGCTGGCCGCCGCTTCGACGGGCTCGGCCATCGACCAGGTCCGCATGAGCGGCAAGGAACGACCCGTCTTCGGCCACATCACCGGCATCAGCGCCCTGGCGGTCAACATCCAGCCCACCGGACTGGCCGCCGCGCCGATGGAGATCCCGGTCAACGAGATCGCGGGCATCGTGTTCGAGAGCGAGCCGGCGGCGTTGCTGGATGCCCAGAAGAAGATCCTCGAGGGCGACTATTCCGCGGCGCTGAAGAGCCTGGAAAAGGCGCCCGCCGAAGAGGCCAGCCGCCGCGAGATTGCCGAGGAGATCGCGTACTCCGGGGCCCTATGCGCCGCACAGTTGGGGTTGGCCGGCAACGGCGACGTGGGCGAGGCCCGCCAACAGATGCTGAAGTTCGTCAAAGACTACCCCAACAACTACCATCACTTCCAGGCCTGCGAGCTGGTAGGCAACCTGCTGGTGGCCGGCGGAGAGTACGACAAGGCCGAGCCGTATTATGCCACGCTGGCCAAGGCGCCCTGGCCCGATTACAAGATTCGGGCCCAGGTGGCGATGGGCCGGGCCCTGTTGGCACAGGGGAAAGCGGCCCAGGCCGGCAAGGCCTTCGACGAGGCCATGGCCAGCGACGCCCCCGGCGACCTGGCCGAAGGGCAACGTGCGGCGGCCAAAGTCGGCAAGGCCCGCTGCATGGCCGACGCCGGCCAGAGCGAGCAGGCCATCAAGGACCTCGAGGCCATCATCGCCAAGGCCGACGCCGACAACGTCGAGCTGCACGCCCTGGCCTACAATGCCTTGGGCACCGCCCTGCGGAAGGCGGGCCGGCCGCCCATCGAAGCCGAGTTGGCCTTCCTCCACGTCCATTTGCAATACTCCTCGATCCCCGAGGCGCACGCCGAAGCACTGGCCAATCTGGTGCAATTGTTCACCGAAACGCACAAGCCGGACCGCGCCCGCGAGGTCGGCCAAATCCTGCATGAACAGTACGGCGGCAGCCGTTGGGCCAAGGGCCTGAAGTAGTCCGAAGCGAGCGGGGTGGCAAATGGCAAACGACGCGGGGACGCGGAGACACGCTGATGCGGAGAAAGGGTTACGTTGGGGCCCCCCGCGTTGCCCGGCTGCCAGGGCCCTCGCCGCCTCGCTGTTGCTGGCGCTAGTAGGCGTTTTGCCGGGGCTGTTGCTCGTGGCCGCCCTTGGCAGCGATGCGGGGAGTGCTGGTGTCTCCGCGTCTGGGCGTCCCCCCCTCTCCGCGTCGTCTGCGCCGGGCAGTGGGCCGGATTCCGAGCACCGGGCCGCCCAGTCGTCGGAAGCGCCCGAAAGTCTCCTGCACTGGCTCGGCCGAAACCTGGGCCCCCGCTACGCCGTCATCTTCCTGTTCCTTACCGTCAATCTCGTGGCCCTGATGATTATGAATGCCTTGGGCGTGTGGCGGGAGAGCGTCCTTCCGCCGGCACTGGTCCGGGCCGTCGAGGCCGACGTCGAGCAGCGGCAGTACCGGGAGGCCCGCCGGCGGATCCAACGCGACCCGTCGCTGTTGGGCCGCGTGCTGGCGGCCGGGCTGGCCCGCCTGCCCGCCGGCCCCCAGGCCGCCCGCGCCGCCCTCGAAGAGAGCGGCGCCTACGAAGGTCTGAAATTGGAGCAGCGGCTCGGCTATGTCGGCCTGATCGCCAAACTCGCCCCCCTGTTCGGCCTGCTGGGCGTGGTCGACGGCATGGCCACCACCTTCGACCTGATCGCCCAGCGGGACATGATGCCCAGGCCTGCGGAATTGGCCGCCGGCGTCGGCACGGCCCTGGTCGCCATGATCGTCGGTCTGTGGATCGCCATCGTCGCCATCGCCTTCTGCCACGTCGTCCGCAACCGCACCAACCGCCTCTTGGCCGAAGTGGGCATCGTAAGCGAAGATCTGCTGGAGCGGCTCGCGCCCGGCGACGGAGCCGGGAACAGGGATTAGGGATTAGGGATCAGTTTGTAGGGTGGGTCGAGCACCGCGAGCCCCACCAGAACAACGACGGAGGACGGACGACGGGCGACGGACGGAAGCACTCCAGCCCGTCGTCCGTCGAAAATGGGGCTCGCTTCGCTCGACCCACCCTACACTTTCCGAGCTTCCGCGGAATGAACTACTTCGATCCTTCGCCACTTGTCTGCCATGCAATTCAGCGAACCCAATGCAACCGCGGGTGAAGGCGATGGAGCGCCGGCCATCGGCGTGGCACTGCTGGTGGGCCTGTTCTTGCTGTTGGGATTTGCCTTCTTTCTGAGCAACCGGGAGAGCGGGCTGGGGCTGAGCGTGACCGTGCCGGCCCGGCCTAGCGCGATTACGGCCCAGTCGCACGTCGTGCTTCGGCTGGCGGCCGGCGGGAAGGTCATGGTCGATGGTCTCGACGTGCCGGCCGAGGCCGCGGTGCCGCTCTTGCAGGGCCGCTGCGAAGCCCTGGCGGCCCTGGGCAGCCATTACGCCCAAGCCACGCTGGTGATTCGAGCCGCCCCCGATCTGCCCGCGGCCGAGCTACGGCAGTGGCTCGAGCGGGTCCAACGCCTGGGCTTTCATCGCTGCGTCTTGGAAAAAGAACCAAGAAAACGGGACGAGGCCAATTAGCCGGGATTATTCACCGCGGCTCGTAGTGACCCGATTTATCTGGTCTGGAGAGTGTGAACAGGCCAAGGACCGCATGAATGCGGTCACTACGAACGATTGGCGAATAATCCGGGCTAGGGAAAGCACTTCGCAGGGTGCCACTGCCGGCTTGTCCAGCAGTGTGAGAGCGACGGGTGGCAAACCAACCGTGGCACCGAGGGCACTGCTGGACAAGCCAGTAGTGGCGCCCAATCCCGGCGGACGTGCTGGGGCCCCGCCGCTGCTATTGATGTGGCAGTTTGAGGGTTTGCCAGCCGTAGTCCTTCGCCTTGGGATTCTTCACCAGGCGGTAGTAGATGAACTGGCCGATGCGTTTGGGCACGTCCAGCGACGCCTCATCGACCAGCTTGATGCCCTGCAAGCTGGTATCGAGCGGCGTGTACCACAGGGTCTTCGATTCCTTAGAGTCGTCGGCGGCCGCTGGCCGGTGCGAGAATATCTCGTAAAGCCTGTGGGCGTCGTTCAACCACCGCGGATTCCCCTTGCTGCCCGCCAGGATCATCACCGGCAACTCCTTGAGGATTAGCTGGGATTTGAGGGCCAGCCGCATGCTCAGGCCGCGGAAGTTCATGTCGGGCGAGACGAGGACCACGCCCTTGACGAATCCTCCCAGTTTCAGCGGGCCGTAGAAGGCCCGCCCCTGCTCGTAGCCGACGGAGTCGTAGACGGCATAGTCGAGGGCCAGCGTGGCGCCCATCTCGATGCCCACCACGCACAGCTTGTCGAGGTTCAATTCCTCGGCGTTGTTGCGGGCCCAGAGGAAATCCTTGACCGCCCGCAGGTCCATGGGCACCATTTTGGCGAACTGCGCGGGCTGGAGTTTCTCGGCTTTGATGGTCTCGACCTTGTCGCCTTTGGTGATGCTTGTGCTGTCGCCGTGACCGCGGAGGTCGGGCACCACCACGGCGCAACCCAGCTTCTCTTGCAGATAAGGGGCCAGCCCGTTCTCCTTTGTGAAGTCCTGCCGGCTGCCCTTCCAGGCATGCAGCAGGATGACGGGGATGCTCTCCTTGCCTTTGGTGCCGGGGAAATAAGTTATCGCCAGTTTCAGGCCGTCTTCGGTGGAGAGCGATTTGTCTTCCGGCTGGTTCCCGGCGCCGGGCGCGGCGGGAGCGGCCCCGGGCGCTTTGTTCGCCTGGGCCAGCAGGGGCGAAGACCGGCCCCCCAACAGGATCCCCACCCCAAGGAGCAATCGCACGACGCACAACCACCGCTGCGACACCCGCCGGACCGGCGGCCAACTACGACTTGAGCCCATGACCCTTCGACCTCGCGCAAAAAGCTGCGGGGTGGCACCGGCGGCGCCGACCCTCGCCGGGATGCACCGGCAAGGCGGCGCGACACCTCGATGCCCCACCGTGATGACAGATGTTTCCGACCCCCGACTTCCGCCTACATGGTACCTTCGCCACCCGGGCGTCGTCAACCGCGGAGGTAAAATGGGGAGCCGCTTACGCTGTGCCGAAATTCCTGGGGTGAAGGGAGTTGAAATTGGGCCGAGAAGGCGCTTCCCCGCGCGGGGGCTCGTTTTCCTCGCATCTGGGACCTCGCCCCCCGGAGATTTCTCGGTGTTTCGACCACACTCCCCTTGATGTGAAGAGGAAGGAGACGTTCCCAAGGCTTGGAACGTCTCGCGGTTCCTGGACGTGCTGGGCCATTTGTGGAAAGACCAGACGGAGCAGATGCTCCCCGGCCACGACGGCACGTCAAACATCGTCTACGACGAGGCGGGAATCCGCCGCGTACCCCGCCACGGAGCGGTTCACCCTTGTGTCCCATGCGATTCTCGGATTAAATTACCATCCGTCGCATGGACACGGGCGGAGGGCAAGGCGATGGGCAAGACGTTCGAGCAAGGCAAGGATGAAGTTGCCAAGCTCTGCGCTCATTTTCGGGTCAATCGGGATGCGTTTCGTGCCTGCAATGAGGCCCAGATCCGGCAACAGTTAATCAACCCCTTCTTTGAAGCCCTGGGCTGGGATGTTGGGAACACCGGGCAGGTTGCGCCGCAATATGCAGAAGTGCTTACCGAGCAGAGCCAAGACGACGAGGGCCCACGTAAGGCGCCCGACTACACCTTTCGCGTAGGAACCCTGCCGAAGTTCTACGCCGAGGCCAAGAGGTGCAGCATTGATATTAGCAGCGACCCCGCTCCTGCCTTCCAGCTTCGCCGATACGGCTGGAACCCGCCCGGGCTTTCGCCGTCGTTGTTGACCAACTTTGAGGACCTTGGGGTCTACGATTGCACGGTACGGCCACGCCAGAGCGATAAGGCCAGTCGATCTCGGATTTCACTCTACCATTTCCATGAGTACGCCGACCGCTGGCGGGAATTGTGGAACATCTTTTCGCGGGAAGCCGTCTGGTCCGGAGCCTTTGACCAGTACGCAGCATCCACGCGGAAGCGCGGCACTTCCGAATTCGACGCGGAGTTCCTAAAGGAAATCGAGGGCTGGCGGGATACGCTGGCTCGGAATATCGCGCTACGGAACCAGGAACTTTCTTCGGATGATCTGAATGCCGCCGTGCAAGCCACGATTGATCGCGTCGTATTCCTTCGCATGGCGGAGGACCGGGGGCTGGAACGTTACGAGGAACTCCTCAGGCTGTGCGAACGGGATGGCGTTTACCCCCGTTTCATGCGCAAACTGTGCCGCAAGGCCGATGAAAAGTACAACTCCGGCCTGTTCCATTTCCAGAGAGAAGAGGGCGTGTCGGAGGCCCCCGACCGGATTACGCCTAGCCTAGCCGTTGACGATAGGGTTTTCAAGCCGATCTTGCAAAGCCTGTACTTTCAGCACGGCTCGCCGTATCACTTTGGCCTTATGCCGGTCGAAATCCTGGGGACCGTCTACGAGCGGTTCCTGGGCAAGGTGATCCGGCTGACGGCTGGCCACCAGGCAAAGGTCGAGGAAAAGCCGGCGGTCCGCAAGGCCGGCGGGGTCTACTACACGCCGGCCTACATCGTCGATTACATCGTCAAGGAAACGGTCGGCTCGCAGATCGAGGGACGAAGCCCCGCACAATTGGCGGGCGGGCAGGGCAAGCCGCCCTTCCGGGTCCTGGACATGGCCTGCGGGAGCGGTTCTTTCCTGTTGCGTGCCTATCAGCGTCTGCTTGACCACTGCCTGAAATGGTATCTCGAGCACGGGCCCGATACCCAAAGAAAGGCCGTCTATGAGGACCCCCACAACGATCATTGGCGACTAACGATCGAAGAAAAAAAGCGTATCTTGACCACGCACATCTTCGGCGTGGACATAGACGCCCAGGCCGTGGAAGTCTCGAAGCTGTCCCTGCTGCTGAAGGTCTTGGAGGGCGAGAACGAGCGGACGGTCGAGCGGCAGTTGCGGCTTTTCCACGAGCGGGCGCTGCCGAACCTGGCGGACAATATCAAGTGCGGGAATTCACTGATCGGCCCGGACTACCTCGTAGGCCGACTTGTTTGCGAGACGGAGGAATGGGCGCGAACGAAACCCTTCGACTGGCAGCGCGAATTTCCCGCCGATGTCCCCGGCGGCGGGTTTGACTGCGTAATTGGCAACCCGCCCTATGGTGCGGAGCTTTCCACGGACGAGGCGGAGTACTTGGGCAGAACGTTTCAAGTCTCGCCGGGAAACCCCGATACCTTTGCCCTGTTCATAGAGCAGTCGCTCAGACGGCTGAAGCCCGGCGGCCAGCTCTCGATGATCGTGCCGACGGGTTGGTACAGCGGAGCGAAATTCGCGGCATTGAGGATGCACGTCACCCGCCACTGCGACCCACGCGTTTTCATCAACCTGCCATACGACATTTTTCATGCGTGGGTTGACACCACAATTTTTGTGCTGGTAAAGCGTTCCCGCCCAACGCAGTGGCCGCGAGAAGCGAAGTGCCGCGTGACGGTGAAGACGTTCCCGAAACGGCACAAGATCGGTGATATTTCGGAATTCAACGACCGCACGGCGGAAGTCGAGTTTACGGATTGGTTCAGGTCGGGAAGCGACGAGTTTCTCACGTACGCGGACCAAAGGACGAACGACCTGATCCGCAAGGTTCAGCGGTTGGGGCAGCCCCTGGGGAAACTCTCAGACGTGCAACGCGGCGTGACTCCATTCGAGCTGTCGCGGCGTCCGACGCACAAGACGAGCCGGCGTGCACTGGCCGGCACGGTTCGGCGATATTCGCTGGAAATGGGCGAGCAATCGTACGTTCGCTTTGACCAGACGCTGGCCGAACCGAAGCCGGAACGGTATTTCGTCGGTCCCCGGCTGCTGCTTCGGGAGCTCATAAGTCGCCAGTTCCGATTGCAGGCCGTAAAGGTGAGTTCAGACTTCGTAACGAACAAATCCATGCAGTCGATATTGAGCACGCCCGGTGGTCCCGAGTTGGGCTACATCCTTGGGATTCTGAATAGCCGCTTGATGTCATGGTACTTCCTGATGCGCTCCAACGTGGGGCAACGTGACGACTTCCCAAAGATCGTGCTGAAGGAAACTCGCGCCCTGCCGATCAGGTCGGCTGACCTCGGCAACGCTGGGCAGAGGAAGGCCCACGACAGGATGGTAGCCCTGGTCGATTCGATGCTGACGCTGCACGGGCAGCTTGCGTCGGCCAGTTCTGAGGCTCAGCGCACCACGATGCAACGACAAATCGACTCGACCGACCAGGAGATTGACCGGCTGGTGTATGAACTCTACGGCCTGACCGCAGAGGAAATTGCAATTGTTGAAACCTCCTCACGGTAAGCGTGAGCAAACGGATCGAAAGCAGCCTTCCCAGGGAGCCATCCGATGTCCAGCCTGAGCCCCCAGCGCGGCGAGAACATGGCCTACGTCTACCTGCTGACCGTGGTGGCGGCGTTGGGCGGCCTCTTGTTCGGCTACGATACGGCGGTGATCTCGGGGGCCATCGGCTTCCTGCAGGGGCATTTCCAGCTCGATCCGCAGTTCGGTAAGGGCTGGGCAGCGGCCTCGGCCCTGATCGGCTGCGCTGCCGGCGCCGCCTCGGCCGGGTTCCTTGGCGATTGGCTGGGGCGGAAGAAGATGCTCATCGCCTCGGCGGTAATGTTCCTCGTCTCGGCCCTGGGCACGGCCTTTCCCCGCGATTTCACGGAGTTCGTGGTGTTCCGCATGATCGGGGGACTGGGCATCGGGGCCGCTTCGATGACCTCGCCCCTGTACATCGCCGAGATTGCCCCCGCTCGGGTCCGCGGCCGCATGGTGTCGGTCAACCAATTCGCCATCGTCTCGGGCATGGTGTTGGTCTATTTCGTCAACTATTTCATCGCCCAGTACGGCACGGCGATCGATCGGGCCGCCGGAAGCGCGGTGGAGAACTGGAGCGTGCATTACGGCTGGCGATGGATGTTCGGCTCGGGCGCGGTGCCGGCCGGTCTGTTCCTGGCCTTGCTGCTGTTGGTGCCCGAGAGCCCCCGTTGGCTCACCAAGCAGGGCCTGCGCGAGCAGGCTTTGGCCATCCTGACCCGCCTGGTCGGCCCCCGCCAGGCCACGGCCGAGCTGGCCCAGATCGAAACCGCCATCGCCCAGGAAAGCGGCTCGCTGGCCCAACTGCTGGAACCTGGCCTCCGCCTGGCCCTGGCCATCGGCGTAATCCTGGCCGTCCTCCAGCAGGTGACCGGCATCAACGTGTTCCTGTACTACGCCCCGGAAATCTTCAAGAAGATGGGCACCGCCACCGACGCGGCCCTGCTGCAAACCGTGGTGGTCGGCGCGGTCAACATGCTCTTCACGATCATCGCCCTGCGGACCGTCGACCGTTGGGGACGCAAACCGCTGTTGCTGGTGGGGGCGAGCGGCATGGGCCTGGCCCTGACCGCCCTGGGCCTGGCGGCCTATTTCGGCCGGACGGAAGTCTGGACCCTCGTCTTCATCCTGGGTTACATCGCCTGCTTCGCACTATCGGTGGGGCCGGTGGTGTGGGTCGTGCTGTCGGAGATCTTTCCCACGCGGATCCGCGGCCGGGCCATGGCCATCGCCACCGTCTGCCTGTGGATTGCCAACTACGTGGTGACCCAGACCTTCACCATGATGGACGAGGACAAGTGGCTGGTGGCGAGGTTCAATCACGGGTTTCCGTTTTGGGTTTACGCGGCGTTGTGCGTCGTGATGGTGGTGTTCGTGGCCCGACTGGTGCCCGAGACCAAGGGCCGCACCCTGGAAGAGATCGAGCAAAGCTGGCGGCGCTGATCGAGCGGAAGGCCGGTTGAGTGGCACGTCCCTGAGCAGCGAAGGGCGTGGCGGGGGGTGGAAAGCACGCCCTTCGCTACGCTCAGGGACGTGCCACCCGCATTGAAAGAGGCGGCTAAATGACCTTGCGGGATTCTGGGAAAAAGGGGACAGGCACCATTTGTGCGAACCTTGCGGGATTCTGGGAAAAAGGGGACAGGCACCATTTGTGCGAAGCACCCTCCGGGCCGTTCCGGCAAATGGTGCCTGTCCCCTTTTTCCCTCCCAAGATCATGCAAGGTCATTTAGCGGAAGGCGATCCACACGCCGGCGGTGGCCAGGATCACCACGCACCACCAGAACAGCAGGCTGCGGGGTCCCTCGGCCATCTCGCTCTCGTCGCCCGGCAGACGGGCCCACCGCAGACACCAGCTTGTGTCGGGGTCGTACAGTTCCTGCGGATTCTGCGGGATCACCAGCGTGCCGAGCACTAAGAGCACGAGGCTGACCGCGCCGGTGAGCCCCGCGCGGTTCAGCACGGGCAGCATCCACTCGGGCACCATTTCGCCGTTTTCGGCGATGAACCACAGCGACAGGCCGACCAGCAGGCCAAAGAAGAGGGTCATGGCGGCGGCCCGGCCGTGCGAGCGAGACCAGAAGAAGGCGACCAGGAACAGCACGGCCACGGGCGGGCCCGCCACGGCGGCCACTTCCAGCACGTAGGCCACCACGCCCTTATCCCAGAAGAGCAGAAGCGGCGCCAGGGCCGCGCCCAGCACAATGGTCACGAAGCTCGAGCGGCGGCCGCGACCGACCAGCTCGACCTCCGAGGCCCGCCGCCCCAGCAGGTCCTGGCAGATGTCCATGGTCCACAGGCCCGACACCGCCGTGAGCACGCCGGAAACCGTGCTCATAACCGCCGCCAGCACGGCCGATACGACCAGGCCCT
>JBEKTY010000089.1:0-32481 GCA_049515555.1 Thermoguttaceae bacterium | reverse complement strand
ATACGTTCTCCTGGCTCTCATGGGGATGACCTCCTGTACGTGGTTCAGCGGTATCCAATACCGCTAATGTAACCACTTTTGAGGCATCCCCTCTTTCCTATCTATAGCCAACTTCGGGGTGCAGACGGCCTGCCGTTGCCAGCCCAGGGTGCGCTCCTGCGCGACCCTGGGCTACGGAGTTGAACCGCTTCGCGGTTGGCTACGAGACAATCGCTGAAATCCGAACAGCTCGCGCCCTGCCTGCTCAATCTGTGCGAATGTGCGGGTCTCAAACTGCAAACGTCCCCGTCCGGCCTCGTGCCGGCGGAACGCTGATTTACAACTACCGCGGGCTCCCCCCACCTTGTCTTCCGGTGTCCGCCCGGCCCGGCGGGCCGGGCGGACGCCGGGAGAGAGGAAACGCGTTCTTTGCGGCGGAGGTAGTGGAGAATCAGCGCTCCGTGGGGACAAGCCCCGCGGGGGCGTTTGCGTCCGAGTAGGGATCGAGCCCGCGGCGTCGCGATTTTGGGCTTGAAATTGGGCCAGGAGGTATGGTATATACTAGTGTACACTTGTGGTTGAGGGCTTAAGGGCTTAAGGGGATAAGGGGATAAGGGGATAAGGGGTTAAGGGGATGAGGGGCCGGGCGACGAGAAACGAGCCGCCAGCCACTAGCCACCGGCCACGAGGGATGAGGGGGAAAGGCGGACGGGGAGTTTTCAGTGTTCAGCGTTCAGTTTTCAGCATGAGGCGGAACACTGAACACTGAACGCTAAAGCCCGCCGGAGGCCGGCTGTATAGGGATCGTTTGCAATTTTCAAGCGAAGGCACGGCCAGTCGAACACGTACCTCGCAAGACGTATGAATTTACGTTTTCCGGCAAAATCGCTGACGCAAGCCGGTCAATAGGTTACGGACTTGTCGAACACCGTAAGTTTCGAACGCACCCCCGAGGCGTTCGACAAACGCGGACCGGGAATGGATAAAAATAAAAAATAAAAGAATAGACGCAGTTGTCGGTTGCCAGTTGTCGGTTGGCGCTTCGTCGGATAAGACGGACAGTCCCCGCCCTCACCCTGGCCCTCTCCCGGTGGGAGAGGGGACGAGGTGCCCTCAACCCCTCAACCCCTAATCCCTCCGCCGCTGCCCCCGAGGGAGCGGAGACGCAGCGGCCGCCTACGTCACCGCGAAGTAGTTCTCGACCGCCATGTCGATGTACTCGTTGGTGATCTCCAAGGGCCGGCCCTTGTAGGCGCAGAAACTGGAGATCTGCATCAGCAGGTCGCGGGGATGGCAGAATCGCAGCGGCCGGTGCTGCTGCTGGTAGTGCCGCTGGATGAGATACTCGATCGGCTCGGGGCGGAACTGGAAGCCCATCGTCGCGGCCAGGGCCTGGAACAGCTCCTCAAACTCCTCCTGGGTGGGATCGATGATCTCGATCTTGTAGGGGATCCGCCGCAGGAAGGCCTCGTCCACCAGTTCTTTGGGCTCGAGGTTGGTGGAGAAGATGGTGAGCTGGTCGAAGGGCACCTGGATCTTCCGCCCGTTGGGCAGGTTCAGCAGATCGTAGCGTTTCTCCAGGGGCATGATCCAGCGGTTGAGCAGGTCTACCGTGCTGACGCGCTGCCGGCCGAAGTCGTCGACGACCAGGGTTCCGCAGTTGCTCTTCAGTTGCAAGGGGGCTTCGCAGATGCCGGTCGAGGTGTTCATGGTCACCTCGAGCGAAGAGAGCGTCAGCTCGCCGCCCACGATGATCGTGGGCCGCCGGATGCGGACCCAGCGCTTGTCGATGCGGCGCTGGTCGTACAGGCTGCCGCAGGCTTCCAGGGGCAGCTCCTCGTGGCCCGCCGGGTCGAAGATCCGAATGATCTCGCCGTCGATGCCCACGGCGCGGGGGATCCAGATCGCCGTTCCGAAGGCCCGCGTCACCCGCTCGGCGATGCTGGTCTTTCCGTTGCCCGGGGCGCCGAACAGGAACAGCCCCCGGCCGGAGTTGATCGCCGGGCCCAGCCGGTCCAGCATCCGCTGGTTGAGCACCAGGTCGGCAAACGCCTCGCGCAGCGTTGCGGGGCTGGGATGCTGGGCCGTGAGCGACTGCACCTTGACGCTTTGCACGTAGTCCGCCAGCGAGACGGGGGCCGAGCCGAAGTACGTGCAGTGGTTCCAGAAGCGCCGGGCCCGCTCGCGCCCCACGTCGGTCAGCTCGTAGACGAAATCGTTCATCGGGGCCGACCCGCGATGCGTCACCAGTTGCTCGTTCTTCAGCGACCGCAACAGCTCGTCGATGAGAATGAACGGCAACTTCACCTGATCGGCCGCGTCGCGGCCGGTGGCGTCGCCCCGGGCCAGCAGGAACTTCAGCACCAGCGACTCGACCAGGCTGTCGTTCAGGCTCGCGGCGCGGAGCGAGCCGGGCTCGACGGGCACAAAGCCGCCGGCCGCCGAGTCGTCGTGGGCGACGGCCCCGGTACCCGCAGCCGGCGCGGCCGGCCCGCAAGCTGCCGGCGGCACGGCGGCGGCGGGCCCCGGCTGCCGCTGCTGGTCGGGCGCCTCGGTCCCCGGCTCCGCACCAACGACCGGGCCGCAATCAGCCGATGGGGCCGCTACAATGTCGTCCCAGGTACGAGTCATAGGCCTGCCGTGTTTCGCCGGAAGCTGGTGCTCTGTCAACAGTGGTTTGATGAATGGGTGGCACGCCCTGAAAGGGCGTGGCTGTGTGGCTCAACACGCCCTTTCAGGGCGTGCCACCCATCAATCGAAGACTGACAGAGCACTGGGCAGAACACCCCTCCATGTAGAAAGCTACGTCCGGGGTGGAAGACGGTCAAATCCGTCGGTGCGACGATCCGGTCCAATGGTCTGTCTGTGCCGGACGTGCGGATACTGCCGGCTCCAGGTCCAATCGCCCGGGTGTCTCCTGCTGTCGCGCGGACGGCGGTATAATGACCGGCCAATGAATCGCGTCAGTCTTTGCAACACAACGATTCGCATCGGGGCGGTCACGTATCTGAACAGCCGGCCGCTGATCTTCGGCCTGCGCGGGATGACGGCGGGGTCCGAGATCGTGCTGGACGTGCCCAGCCGGTTGGCCGACGGTCTGGCCGCCGGCGTGCTGGACGTGGCCCTGGTCCCCTCGATCGAGTATCGTCGCCAAGCGGGCCTGCGGATCGTATCCGATGCCTGCATCGCATGCGCCGGCCCGGTGCGGAGCGTAAAACTCTACGGTCGCGTGCCGCTCGCCCGCATCCGCACCCTGGCCCTCGACGAGGGCTCGCGGACCAGCGCCGCACTGGTGCGAATCCTGTTGAAAGAGCGGTTCGGCCTGGAGCCCCAATTGCAGCCGCTGCCGCTGGGAGCGACCCTCGAGCAGTCGGTGGCCGACGCCGTGTTGGTGATCGGCGATCGGGGGATGCTGCCGGCCGCGGCGCCCTTCGCCTTCGTCGCGGACTTGGGCCACGAGTGGCACCAATGGACGGGCCTGCCCTTTGTGTTTGCCTTGTGGCTGGCTCGGCCGCAAGTCGAGCTGGGCGATCTGGAGCGGGTGCTGGCCGCGGCCCGCGACGAGGGCCTCCGCCGGCTGGCGGAGATTGCCGACCTGGCGGCGGCGGAGATCGATCTGCCCGCCGCCGAGTGCCTGGCCTACCTTCGCGACAATTTGCAATTCCACTTGGGGCCGCGGGAGCGCCGCGGCCTGGCGCTGTTTTTCGACCTGGCGGCCCGGCACGGCCTGGCGCCGCCCGGAGGCGAACTTGTCTTCCAGCGTGACGGCGATCCTCGATAAGGCCCTTGCCGGCCGGCGGCTCCAGCCCGCCGAGGGACTCCAACTGCTGGAGTCGCCCGATCTGGCCGCGTTGGCCGGCGCCGCCGACGCCCTCACCCGCCGCCGCCACGCCGAGCCCTATCGAACCTACAACGTCGACCGCAACGTCAACTACACCAACATCTGCACCAGCGGCTGCCGTTTCTGCGCCTTCTCGCGGCGGCCGGGCGACGGCCAGGGCTATGTAATAGGCCGCGACGAGCTGCGACGGAAGATCGCAGAGACGATTGCGCTGGGCGGCGACCAGATTCTGCTGCAAGGCGGCCTGCATCCGGGGCTGGATCTGGCCTGGTACGAGGCGCTGCTGGCCGAGATCAAGCGGGATTTCCCCCAGATCAACGTGCATGGCTTCAGCCCGCCGGAGATCGCCCACATGGCCGACCTCTCCCGGTTGCCGGTGGCGGAGGTGCTCGCACGATTGCGGGCGGCCGGACTGGGGAGTCTGCCCGGCGGCGGGGCCGAAATCCTCGTCGACCGTGTCCGCCAGGCGGTCAGTCCCGGCAAGATATCGGCCGACCGCTGGCTGGCGGTCTGCCGCGCGTGGCACGCTGTGGGCGGCCGCGGCTCGGCCACCATGATGTTCGGGCACCTGGAAACGTTGGCCGAGCGAATCGAGCACCTGGAGCGCATCCGCCGCTTGCAGGACGAGACGGCCGGTTTTACCGCCTTTATCGCCTGGACCTTTCAGCCCGGTAATACCGAGCTGGCACACCTGCCCAAGGCCGGCCCGCTGGAATACCTCAGAACCCTGGCCGTCAGCCGCCTGTACCTCGATAATTTCGCCAATCTGCAGGCCAGTTGGGTCACGCAGGGCCTGAAGATCGGGCAAATGGCCCTGCGCTTCGGGGCCAACGACATGGGCAGCGTGATGATCGAGGAGAACGTCGTGGCGGCCGCCGGCACGTCGTATCGCGCCACCGAAGCGGCCATCCGCCAGGCCATCGCCGCGGCCGGCTACACCCCCCGCCGGCGAAACGTCTTCTATCAGATCGAGCCGGCGATGATACAATAGAGGAATGATCGAAGCTCGGGGTTTGACCAAGTATTACTCCGACCCGCGGTACGGCCGGCGGGCGGCACTGGAAGACGTTTGTTTCCACGCCCGGGCGGGCCAGGTCTACGGCTTGCTGGGCCCCAACGGGGCGGGCAAGACTACGACCCTGCGAATTCTCAGCACGCTGGTGCGGCCCACGGCCGGCAGCGCCGCGGTGGCCGGCTACGACGTGGTGTCGCAAGCCGCCCAGGTCCGCCGCCAGATCGGCTTCGTCTCGGCCAACACCGCCGTCTACGATCGCATGACCGGCTGGGAAATGGTCCAGTACTTCGGCCGCCTGCACGGCATGCCCGGGCCCGAATTGACCGATCGCATGGAGCGCCTCTTCCAGCGGCTGAAGATGAACGACGTCCGCGAGCTGCTGGGGGCCAAGATGTCCAGCGGCATGAAGCAGAAGGTTTCGGTGGCCCGGGCCATGATCCACGACCCGCCGGTGCTGATCTTCGACGAGGCCACGGCGGGCCTGGACGTGCTGGTGGCCCGGGCCCTGCTGGGCACCGTGGCCGAGCTCCGTGGGCTGGGCAAGTGCATCCTCTTTTCCACCCACGTCATGCGCGAGGCCGAGAAGCTTTGCGACCGCCTGGCGATCCTGCACTGCGGCCGCGTCCTGGCCGAGGGCACGCTCGAAGAGCTCCGCCGGCAGTACGACGAGCAGGACCTGGAGGAGTTGTTCTTCCGCTTGATCTCGCGGCACGACGCCGCCTGTGCGGAAGAGGAGTTAGAAGTTAGAAGTTAGGAGTCAGAAGCCAGAAGTCAGAAGTTAGAAGGAATTGACATGAGAAGACCCGCTCGCTCACGACCTCGACCACTCGTAGGAAGAGCCGCTACGAAAATAGCGGCGGAGGCCCGCCGCCCACACGAGGCCCACCCCTCCACCATTCTGACTCCTGACTCCTGTCTCCTGTCTCCTGACTTCTAACTCATGCGCCTGACCAACGTCCGCCTGATCCTGGCCCGCGAGATTCGCGATCAACTTCGCGATCGGCGGACGCTGTTCATGGTCTTCGTGCTGCCGGTGCTGCTGTATCCGCTGTTGGGCGTAAGCCTTTCGCAAATGATGCAGTTTCGGGTGGATCGGCCGACCAGCGTGCTCGTCGGCGGCACTCGGGAATTGGGCCCCGATCTTCCGCCGCTGGTGGTTGGCGCGGGCTTCTGTCCCACGCTGTTCGACGCCCAGCGGCAGGCCGATTTGCTGCAGGTTACGTTGGCTGCCGACGGGCCCGGCGGCGGGGAAAGTGCGGACTGCTGCGAAGAGGCCGGCCGGTTGGTCACCGTAAAGCAATACGACGCGGCGGTGGTTTTCCCGCCCGGGTTCGGCCGGCGGCTGTCGGCCTATGCTGAGGCGGTGCGGGCACAGGCGGCCGGGCCGGGCAAGACGGGCTCTCCCCACCCGCCGGCACAAGCGGTGGCGGCCGGCGCGGCCCAAACCGCGCCCGAGCTGCCCCGCGCGAAAATCCTCTATACCACGGCCAACGAGCGCTCGCAAATCGCCTTGGAGCGGCTCTCGGCCGTCTTGGACCGCTGGAGCGAGAAGCTGGGCCAGACAAACCTGGCCGCCGGTGGCCTGCCCGCCGCCGCACTCCGACCCGTCCAGATCGACGCCGACGACGTGGCCGACGGCACGGCCTACCGCAGCGCCAACGTGTGGTCCAAGGTGCTGCCCGTGCTACTGCTCATTTGGGCCCTGACCGGCGCGTTCTATCCGGCCGTGGACCTCTGCGCCGGCGAGAAGGAACGGGGCACGCTGGAGACGCTTCTCAGCAGCCCGGCCGAGCGCGGCGAGATCGTGCTTGGCAAGCTGTTGACGGTAATGCTCTTTAGCGCCGCCACTTCGGCCCTGAACCTGGCGAGCCTGGCCGTAACCGGCTGCGTGGCGCTGGGTCACGCGGCGGGGTTCAGTCCGCCGCCGCTGGCGGGCGTGATCTGGCTGGCGGTGGCCCTGCTGCCGGTCTCGGCCCTCTTCGCCGCCTTGTGCCTGGCCTTAGCCGCCATGGCCCGCAGCACCAAGGAAGGCCAATACTACCTCATGCCCCTGCTTCTGGTCACGCTGCCCTTGACCCTGCTGCCCATGACCCCCGGCGTCGAGCTGGGCCTGGGCAACAGCCTGATCCCCATCACGGGCCTGGTGCTGCTGCTCCGCAGCGCGCTGGAAGGCTCGGCCTGGCAGGCCCTGCCCTTCCTGCCGACGGTCCTGGCGGTAACTCTTACGGCTTGCTGGCTGGCGCTGCGCTGGGCCATCGAGCAATTCAATTCCGAGTCGGTCCTGTTCCGCCAGGGCGAGCGCTTTAATCTGGGCCTGTGGCTGCGCGGGCTATTGAGCCAGCGGCAGCCGACGCCCGGCGTCGGAGGGGCGATCTTCTGCGGCCTGGCGATCCTGCTGGTGAAGTTCTTCCTGGGCGCGGCGGCTGCGGCGCCCGCGGGCTTGGCCGGTTTCGCCCGCTTGGCCGTGGTCACGCAACTGGCCGTCATCCTCACGCCGGCGCTGCTCATGACTATCATCCTTAGCGGCAGCCCGCGGCAAACGCTGCTCCTGCGGCTACCGCGGTGGCCGGCGATCCCGGCCGCGGTGGCGCTGGCCGTGGCCGTCCACCCGCTCACCATGGCCCTGCAAACGGCGGTCCGGCAGCTATATCCGCTCAGCGAGGAAATGAGAAGATCGCTCTCCGACGTGCAGGCCATGTTTGCCGCGGCCAGCGGCTGGCAACTCGTGTTTGTGCTGGCCCTGGTACCGGCCCTATGCGAGGAATTGGCCTTCCGCGGCTTCATCCTTTCCGGTTTGCGGCAGCGAAACCGCCCCTGGCGGGCCATCGTCTGGACCGCTATCCTCTTCGGTTTGGTGCATGGCGTCCTCCAGCAGTCGATCATCGCCTGTATGCTCGGACTGGTGTTGGGATACCTGGCCGTGCAAACCGGAAGCATCCTCCCGCCGATCCTGTTCCATTTCGCGCACAATGCGCTGGTCGTGGCGACCACCCGTGTTACGCCGGACGTGCCGCAGCGCTGGCCGGCGCTGGCCTGGCTGGTAAAATCGGCGGGCGAGGATGGGATTGTGTATCATCCCGCGGTCTGCCTGCTGGCCTGTTTGGCCGCCGCGGCTTTGCTGGCGTGGTTCGGCCGGCTCCGGCCGGTTGTCTTGCCCGCGGAGGTTTTGGCCGCCGTCGGCCCGGCGGCCGATAAGCCGGCCGAGTGCTGCGTGTAGCGGGCGCCCGGTCCCCTCTCCCTCCGGGAGAGGGTTAGGGTGAGGGGAAATCGGTGAGGGGCCGGCCTATCGAGTTTTCATCACCAGCACAGGTTCCCCTCACCCCGGCCCTCTCCCGGAGGGAGAGGGGGACCGGTTCTCGGATCGTACGCCCGTGAATCCATCAACCCGCTGCTTGCGAGCCCGCTATGTCTTTCCCGTCGCCGGCCGTCCGATGGCCGACGCGACCGTTGCATTCCAAGCCGGACGAATCGTCGCGGTGGGCGGCAATCCGGCGGCCGGCCCGATCGAGAACCTGGGCAATGCCGCCATCCTGCCGGGCCTGGTCAATGCCCACGTGCACCTGGACCTCAGCGACGTGCCTGCCCCGCTTGGTCATCCGGGCGTGGGAATCGTCGATTTCATCCGCTCGGTAATGGCGCACCGCCGCCAAAGGGCGCCTGGCCGGCCGTCGGCCGTCGCCCAGGGGCTGCGGGAAAGTCTGCGGTTGGGCACCACTATGCTCGGCGACATTGCCCAGCCCGGCTGGCGGGTCGAGGATCTGCGAAACTGCCCCTGCGAAACGACCCTTTTTCTGGAGCTGATCGCGCCGCGGATCGAGCAAGTGGCGGCGGCCACGGACCTCGCCCGGCAACACCTCATGGGGCTGGGTGCCACTGCCGGCTTGCCCAGCAGTGCTTTCCACCTGCGGCCGGGGCTCAGCCCGCATGCCCCCTACACCGTTCATGCTGAGTTGCTCCGCCAGGCGGTTGCGCTGTCGGCGACCAATCGCGTCCCGCTGGCGTTCCATCTGGCCGAGTCGCCAGAGGAGATGGAGCTGCTGCGGACCGGGGGCGGACCATTGGCCGCCCTCTTGCAGTCGCTCGATAAATGGGACCCCACGGCCATGGCGCCCGCCGCCGGGGCCATCGGTTATCTGCGAACCTTGGCCCGCGCCCATCGGGCCTTGGTCATCCACGGCAATTATCTGGGCGACGAAGAGATCGGCTTTCTGGCCGCACACCGGCAGAACATGGCCGTTGTCTACTGCCCACGCAGCCATGCCTGGTTCGGCCACAAACCATATCCACTTGCCAGACTGCTCGCCGCCGGGGCGACCGTGGCCCTGGGCACCGACAGCCGGGCCTCGGTGCCGGACCTGAGCCTGTTGGCCGAGATGCGTCTGGCCGCCCGCACCCACGCGAGCGTCCGGCCGGAAACCATCGTCGAGCTGGGCACGCTCGGCGGCGCCCGGGCCTTGGGCCTTCAGGACCAACTCGGCAGCCTGGAGCCGGGCAAGTGGGCCAACCTGGTCGTGGTCGCCCTGCCGGAACACCATGCCGCCGATCCCCACGAGCTGCTACTCGATTCCGAGTGCCCGGTGCTCAGAACGTATTTTCGTGGACAAGAACCGGTCCCCTCTCCCTCCGGGAGAGGGTTAGGGTGAGGGCGGGCAGAGACCGCGTCATCATCCCACGCGGCGGATGGCGTTGTTGCCGGCGTCGGCGATGAAGACCTGCCCGGCGGCGTTCACCGCCACGTCAACGGGACTGCTCAATTCCGCGGCGGTGGCCGGTCCGCCGTCGCCCGTGGCGCCGCCGGTGCCGTCGCCCGCGATGGTGCTGATCATCGCATTGACGGTGCCCACTGCGGTGATCTTGCGAACCACGTTGTTGTTGGTGTCGGCCACATAGAGGTTGCCGGCCGCGTCGAGCGCCACGGCCAGCGGGAAGGAGAGCTGGACGAAGAGCGGCGACCCGCTGTAGCTGGCGGCGGTGCTGCAGCCGCCGCCGGCCACGGCGCTGATATCGCCCGTGGCCCTAACGACCTCGCGGATCACGTTGTTGCTCGTGTCGGCGATGAAGATGTCGCCGAAGGGGTCCACGGCGATGCTCTGCGGCTCGTTCAGCGTGGCGGCGGTGGCCAGTCCGCCGTTGCCGCTGTTGCCTTCGGTCCCGGTGCCCGCCACGGTGCTGATCACACCGCTGGTATTAACCTCGCGGATCACGTTGTTGGCCGTGTCGGCGATGAAGATGTCGCCGAAGGAGTCCACGGCGACGCCGGCGGGATTATTCAGATACGCGGCCGTGGCCGCTCCGCCGTCGCCACCGTAGGCCCCGGTTCCGGTGCCGGCCACGGTGCTGATGGTGGCATTGGCGGTGCCCAGCCCGACTACCTTGCGGATCACGTTGGCGCCGTTGTCGGCGATATAGAGATTGCCCGCCGAATCCAGCACGATGCTGTTGGGGAAGCTCAATTCGACGCCGGCGGCGCCGCTGGCCGGCCCCTTGAACTGCGGGTCGTTGTTACTCCCGCCGCCCACGACGGTGCTGATATCGCCCGTCAGGTGATCGACTTCGCGGATGACGTTGTTCTTAGTGTCGGCGATGAAGATGTCGCCGGCCGAATCGACCGCGACGCTGAAGGGCGTATTCAGCTTGGCCGCGGTGGCCGCCCCGCCGTCGCCGCTATAGCCTGCGTTCGTGCTCCCGAGGGTGCCAGCCACGGTGACGATGTTCGGACCCGTGGCGAAGACAGTCAAGGTCTGGATGGTGTCGACCCTGTTGAGATCGGCGTCGCCCTCGTAGACGTAGCTAATCGTGTAGGGCGAATCGGCCACCGGAAGGGCCCGCGTGTCAAAGGAACTGGAGAAATTGCCCGAGCTGTCGACCGCCGCGAACTGCGTTACGCCATCAAGGATGATCATCACGCTTTCGCCGGCAGGCACGAGCGAGATCGTGCCCGAGAGCGTCGTGGAGGCCGTGCCGGCGGCAATCGTCGGCGCCGACAGGTTGCTGAAGGCGGGCGTCGTCTTGGTGGTCACCGTCAACGTACCAGTGGCGAAGGCCGTGTTGCCCGCCTCGTCGGTGGCCGTGGCCTGGACATTGTACGTCCCGCCGGGCAGTGCCACGGGGACTGCCGCGCTCCAACTTGTGCCGTTAACTGTCGCCGTAAGCGTTTGCCTTGTATCGGCCCCTACGACAACAACGATTACCCGGGCAATTCCGTCGCTGGGAGACGAGGGATTTGCCGTCCCCGTCAGCACCGGCTCGTTGGTCGCTGCGACTTGCGCGGTCGCGGTGACGGTCGGGTTGCTTGTGTCGGGCAGGGTCCAGGTTTCCGCGTTCTGGAATTCAAAGCTTGTGGCGCTGGTATTCTGCGGCCGCACGATCTGCTCGACGCCAATGTTGTCGTATTGGTAACCGACTTGTGTGGAGTCCCAGTTGCACCCGACGATCAACCTTGTTGCGGGGTCGGTGGAAATGATCTCGCGCTCGACGGTCGGCTTGGCAACGGCTGCCTGATTGGGGTCAGACTTGTTGACCTGTCCCCAGACCGTCGTAGTGACGTCATCGCTGGAATCTTGCGGCGAAGTGCCTTCCAATCCGGGAAGCGGCGTCCACTGGTCTTCACGGACGGGTTGGTCAGGGCCATAAATGAAGCTTACCGACTTCATGTCTCCGGTAGGTCCAACACCGCCGCCGTTGAGCGGGTAGTCGTACAGGTAATTACTGTCGTCGCGCCCGACATTCATGTCGCCGGACAATAACGTGCCGAGAGTAACCGCGGTGCTGCCGGCGAGCGTTATCTTCTGTTGAGCCGGGTCATAGCTGATCGTGGAACTCCAGCTCCAGGTTCCCGCAGTTCCGAGCGGGGAGGGCACGTCTCCTCCAGCGCTGACCCGGATGCCGTTGCGTCCGGCTACCGCGCTGATGACCGCGCCCCCGGTGGCGTCAACGCCGGCGCCGGCAATGTACACGTTCTCCTGCACCGTGGTTCCCCAACCGTTGATGTCGCTTTGATCCGGATGCCCGCGGAAACCGACGGCGCCTGGGGGCGTTTGGAGCAGGGTTCCAAACTGAAAGCCGTTTTCCAGCATCTGATACTCGATGTCGCCGGCCGCGTCGGTGATCTTCTCGACGGTGTACCCGGTCATGTAGCTGAAGCGGTCGGCCGGGCGGTTCACGGGCGATGTACCGTCCGGCGTGACCACGGTGACGTCGACCGTGCCGGCGTTGCCCGCCGGGCTGACGACCACGATCCGGGTGGCCGCTGTGCTCTGGATCTTGGCCAGGACCTTGCCGAACCGGACCGCCGTGGCGCCCGCCAGATTCGTGCCGCTGATGGTCACGACGGCGCCGCCTTTCAGGCCGCCCGAGGGGGGCGCCAGGCCGCTGACCGCCGGTGCCCCGGTATAGGTGAAGCGATCGGCCGCTATATAGCTCGATCTGCCGCCGGCGGTTGTCACGGTCACGTCCACGGTGCCGGCCAGGAACGCGGGACTGACCGCCACGATCTGTTTCGCCTTGACGCTCTTGAGCTTCGCCTGCTGCGTGCCGAAGAGCACCGTGCCGCCGGCCAGGTTCGTGCCGCTGATCGTCACCAGCGTGCCGCCGGCCGCTGGCCCGGCCGCGGGGGCGAGCTTCGTGACCGCCGGAAGGGCGACATAGGTGAAGTTGTCGGCCGCCGTGACCTTCGACGTGCCGCCCGCCGTCACCACGGTCACGTCCACGATGCCCGCCGTGCCCGCCGGACTTGTCGCGACGATCTGGCCGGCCGGGGTGCTGCCCAGCGCAGCAGTCACCTTGGCCTTGCCGAAATAGACCGCCGTGGCCCCGGCCAGGTTGGCGCCGCTGATGGCCACCCGGGTGCCGCCCGCCGTGGGCCCCGCCGCGAGGCTGATCTTTGTGACGGTCGGCGCCGCAACGTAAGTGAACTGATCGAGGGCCGACGTTGTTGACGTACCCTTGGCCGTCACCACCGTCACGTCGACCGTGCCGGCCTTGCCCGCCGGGCTGGTGGCTACGATCTGTGTAGCCGTCGTAATGGCGAACTTCGCCGCCGCCTTGCCGAACATGACGGCCGTGGCCCCGGCCAGGTTCGCGCCGCTAATGGTCACCGAGACGCCGCCGGCCAGCGGCCCTGCCGAAGGACTGATACCCATAACAACCGGGGTGGCCGCGACGTTTACCGCGCCGCTTGTGCCGGCAATCGAGCTGTTGACCGTGTCCGTGGCGGTCAGCGTCTGGCTGCCGCCGGTCATCAACGTGGCGCTGAAGGTGCCCACGCCGTTGGTCAAGGTGGTATCGGGCGGCAACACGGCCGCCGGGTCGCTGCTGGTGAAATGGACCGTCCCCGCATAGCTCGTGGCCGGGTTGTCGTTCTGGTCCTCCGCCGTCACCGTGAACGCAAACGCCTTGCCGGCGGTGGCGCTCGCCGGGGCGCTGACCAGGAACTGCGTTGCCGGCGCGGCTGTGGTTATCGTAAACGTCTGGTCGCTCGTCTGGCCCGCCTGGTCGGTAACGCGGATGTCGACCGCCTGAGGCCCAACCTGGCTGCTGTTGGGCGTCCAAGTGACCAGGCCCGTGTCGGAGATACTCATGTTGGCGGGCGACGTAACCAGGCTGTAGCTGAGCGGGGTGGCGGCCGAGCTGGCCAGAACCTGGTATGTATACTGCTGATCGACCGTGGCGGTGGTGGGGGCGACGGAGCTGATTTGGGGCGGCGCAGTGGAAACCGTCAGCGTGGCGGGCTGCGAGTCGAGGCTCGGCACGTTGGCCTTCTCGCTGCGGGCGCCCAGCATTACCGTCTTGTTCAAGAGCGTTTGGATCGCGGTAATGTCGTAGCTGCCGTCGGCCAGCGTCTTCGTGCCGTCGGTCGTAACGGTGACCGTCGATCCGGCGGGAAACGTGCTGTAGATGGGGTTGCCGTTGGCGTAAACGGTAGCCAAGTCGCCGGGAATAAGGTTCGCGAGGTTGAAAGTGATTCCTTTCTGCGGGCTGCTGTTGTTCGCGGTGGTCGCAAGACTCGTCTGCCCGTTGGCGAACGTAACAGTGGGGGCCGGCGGGACGACCGAGGCCCAAGGGTCGGCGGTGACCAGGCCCGTGTCGGCGACGACATTCACGGTAAACGTCTGCTGCACCGGGCTGTTCGTGCCGTCGGAGGCGGTAACGGTGACGGTGAGCTGGCCGGTGGTGCCCGGGGCCGCCCGCAACATGAGCACGCCGTTCTGCGTATCCGCAAATATCGAGGCGGAGTTGATCGTCACCGGGGTGTCCAAAAGGTCGTAAGATCCCGTGACGGGCAGGGCCGCGATCTGCTGCCGCACCGTCTGGCCGGTCGTCTGGAAGCCGAAGATCGTGTAGTTGTAGTCGAGATACCGGCAGGCTTGCGTGGTGATGAAGAATTCCGTCGTGTTGGTGTCCGGCCCGTAGTTGGCCATGGCCAGCACGCCGCCGGAGTTAACGGTGTTCGCGTCGGTGGAGGCGGAAGTGAATTGCAGGTTCGGATCGAACTGGTCGTTGAAGGTCGGTTCTGAGTTGGTCGGGCTCACGCCACCCTGCACGGCGAAAGGCCCGGAGTTTGAATCAGCGACGCGGTAAAACGACTTGCCGTCGTAGGTATGATTGGAGAACAGGCTCTCGATGGCGCTCAGGGTGGCGTTGGGATTACTGCCGTTAAGTGGGAACAGGTTATCGAACAACTGGAAGGTCATGCTCTGCGACACCCCGCCCACCTCGGCGTTGATCTGCACGCTCTTGTTGCTCTGCGGCATCACCACGGGGGTGAGCAAGGAATAGTTCGTGCCGGTGGCCGAGAAACTAACCGTCTGGCCGGGATCGGTGCCGTTGAGGGCCACGCAGACGGCCGTGCCGGCGGGCACGGTTACGGTGGAAATGGGGAACAGGCTGAGCGACAGCAGCCTTCGATCTTCGAGGCATTCCAGGAACACGGTCCGCCGCGGAGCAGACCTTGCCGCCGGCTTGCGGGCAACTCGCCACAACGACCGGCGGAGTCTGCGCCACATGACACCCCTCCCTGTCTTAACGGGACCGGCCAGGCAAAGACACTGCCACCCTTCCGAACGCTTCCTTATGCTCGGAGTTGGCCTGCTGCCAATTATAATCCGTCCGACGGGCGACGCAAGCCCCCCGCGACCCGGCTCCGCCCCCAGGTGGCGTTGGCCTTTTGTTACCCCGCCCGGTATACTTGAGAGGGTACGAGGGTGATGCGGATGGCTTACCGCGGATTGAATCTGGTGTTGGCCGTGGGGATGCTGGTGGCGAGCATTCCGCATGCGCTTTGTCCTTGTTGCCAGTGGCGGATTGCCCCGGAGGGGCTCCCGAAGGCGGCAGGCGCCTGTTGTACGAAGCACGCCGAGGGCTCTTGCGGCGAGAGGTGCGCGTCGCCGTTTGACGCTTGCCCGTATTGCGCTGCGAAGCTGGCCGGTCCGGCACGGGGCCCCGCGAAGCCGTGCCGATGCGGGGCGTGCGAGGTGATCTGCGCCGTGCCGCCGCCGGCGGCCGCTAGTGCTCCGGCCCCGGGGCTCTCGACCGAGCAGGTCATGCCGCCTTCGCTCCCGGCGGCGCCGGCGATCGGTTCTTCTGCGGAGAAAGGCAGCGCCGCCGGGCCGCCGGTCTGGGCGACCACCGCCGGCCGGGCCATTCCCATTTTCTTGGGCCGGCTGTTGTTCTAATCGACCCCGGGTTCACACCCGTGCGCGCCCTGTTTTGTAGTTTAGTAGGGTCGAGCGCAACGAGCCCCACCCTACAACTGGCAGCCCTCACCCTAACCATCTCCCGGAGGGAGAGGGGACCGACCAATCCGCAATTTGATCGCGCCCGGCGGCGCCGGGGCGACTGGTTCCACTTAATAGGAGGTGCGTGATGAGTAACGATAAATCGTCCACGCCATGGCGGCGGATCAAGCTGATCGCCGCGGTGATCGAGATCCGGCTGCGGTTCATTCTGGTCCTGGCGGCGACGGCCCTCCTGGTCGGCTATTGGCCGACGATCAAGAACTATTGGGACAAGTTCACCCGGCCGGCGGCCGCGGCGGCGGGCCGGCTTCCGGCCGACAAGGAGTTCTATTGCCCGATGGACCCCAAGGTGATCCGCTCCGGTTACGAGCCGGACGGCTCGGTGCCCAAGTGTCCGATCTGCGGCATGCCTCTGTCGCTGCGCAGCAAGGGCCAGTCGGAGCCGCTGCCCCCGGGGGTCACGGGCCGGGTGCAACTCTCGCCGGACCGCATCCGCATGGCGGGCATCGAGACCGCCGAGGTCGGCTATCGGCCGATGAGCAAGGAGATCACCACGGTGGCGGCGGTGGCGTACGACGAGAGCCGCCTGGCGCGGGTCGTCAGCCGCGTGAGCGGCTATGTCGAGAAGCTATATGTAGACAAGACGTTCGTCGAGGTTCGCCAGGGCGATCCCCTGGCGGCGATCTATAGTCCCGATCTGTATACCACGGCCCAGGAGCTGCTCTTGGCGGGCAAGGCGGGGGGCGGCGACGATCTGGCGGCCAGCGCCCGGCGGCGGCTGCAACTTTTGGGCGTGGGCGAGCGGGATATCGAGGCCCTGGTGTCGGCGGGCGTGGCCAAGCCGCGGCTGATGCTGCGCTCGCCCCGCAGCGGCCGGGTGATCCGCAAGAACGTGGTCGAAGGCAGCCGGGTGGAAGACGGCATGACCCTGCTGGAAGTGGCCGACCTATCGAGCGTGTGGATCGAGGCCGACGTGTTCGAGCAGGATGTGGGCATGCTGCACGAGGGGCAACGCGTCGAGGCGCTGGTGGCGGCCCTGCCCGGCCGCACGTTTACGGGCAAGGTGGCCCTGGTCTACCCGCAGATGGACGCCGCCACCCGCACCAATCGCGTCCGCTTCCAGGTGGCCAATCCCGACGCGGAGCTGCGGCCGGGGATGTTCGCCACGGTGCGGATCGAGACGCCGCTCAGCCAGATCGAGCCGTTTCGGAGCGTGCTGGCCCGCGCGCAGAGTGCGAAGCCGGCAAGCGGCGAGAGCGCGTTGCCCTTCCGCCTGGCGCCGGGCGGCCCGGGGCAGCCCACGATCGAAGAATGGCTTAGCGTGCCGGAGCGGGCGGTGGTGGATACCGGCACGCAGCAGATCGTCTATGTCGAGCGGAAACCGGGCGAGTTCGACGGTCACGAGGTGGTGCTCGGGCCGCGCTCGGGTCAGTTCTATCCCGTGGCCGAGGGCTTGCTCCCGGGCCAGCGCGTGGCCGCCGCCGGGGCCTTCCTGATCGACGCCGAGACGCGGCTGAACCCGGCCGCCGCCTCGGCCTATTTCGGCGCCAGCGGCGGGCCATCCGCCGGCCCGGCCGCCGGCAACACTGCCGCCCCCGCCCCGGTCAAACCGGCGGCCCAGTCGGCCCCGGCGCCGGCCGACCAACAATCACCAGCCCGCGGTCCGGCGGCCGTGCCAATCCCCAATCCCCAATCCCCAATTACCTCTTCTGAGCCGCAACCGCCGGCTGGCGAGGCGCTGGACAACATCAACCGCCTGGGCCCGGCGGACCGCACGGCCGCTTTGGCCCAGCGCACGTGCCCCATCACCGGTGTGCCCCTGGGCACGATGGGCGTGCCCGTGAAGGTGACGATCAAGGGCCAGGCGGTCTTTCTTTGTTGTGCGGGCTGCACCGCCGCGGCCACGAACAACCCCGACGAGACCCTGGCCAAAGTGGCGAAGCTCAAGGCGGCAAAAGGCAAGCCATGATCGAAAAAATCATCGAGTTCTCGATCCGCAATCGCTTCGTGGTGATTCTCGTGGCGGCGATGCTGGCCGCCTGGGGCGTCTACGCCGTGGTGAATACGCCGGTCGACGCCATTCCCGACCTGTCCGAGAACCAGGTCATCGTCTTTACCGACTGGATGGGCCGCAGCCCCAAGGAGATCGAGGACCAGATCACCTATCCGTTTTCGGTGAACCTGCAAGGGCTGGCCGGGGTGAAGGTGGTGCGGTCGTCCAGCGAATTCAACTTCTCGATGATCAACGTCATCTTCGAGGACCACGTGGATTTCTATTTTGCGCGGCAGCGGGTGCTGGAGCGGCTAACACTGGCCGGCACGTTCCTGCCGCCGGGGGTGGTGCCCTACCTGGCCCCCGACGCCACGGCCTTGGGCCAGATATTCTGGTATACGGTCGAGGGGCCGGGTTACGACCTGGGCCGTCTGCGGGCCGAGCAGGATTGGTACGTCCGCTACCAGCTCAACTCGGTGCCCGGCGTGGCCCAGGTGGCCTCGGTGGGCGGCTACCCCATCGAGTACCAGATCGACGTCGATCCCAACAAGCTGCGGAGCTACGGCGTCACGCTGGGCGAGTTGTACGGCGCGGTGGCCCGCGCCAACTCCTCGGTCGGCGGCCGCGTAATTCACAAGGGCAACGCCGAGTACCTGATCCGCGGCGTGGGCTGGATCCGCTCGCTCGACGATATCCGCGACATCGTCATCAAGTCCGATCCGCTCAAGGGCACTCCCATCACGGTGGCCAGCCTGGCCACGGTCGGCCGCGGCGCGCAGTTCCGCCGCAGCGTGCTCGAGAAGGATGGCAACGAGGTCACCGGCGCCGTGGTCATGATGCGCCACGGCGAGAACCCGCTGGCCGTCACCCGGCGGATCAAGGACAAGATTCTCGAGCTCCAGCCGGGCCTGCCGCCCGGAGTACGCATCGTCCCCTTCTACGATCGCACCCGGCTGGTGGAAGGGGCCATCCACGCCCTGACCACGGTCCTCTCGCACGAGATGATCATCGCCTCGGTGGCCATTCTCCTGATCCTCATGCACTTCCGCAGTGCATTTCTCATCTGCCTGACGCTGCCCATGGCCGTGCTCGTCTCCTTCATTCTCATGCGCCTGGTGGGCGTGGCCTCCAATATCATGTCGCTGACGGGCATCGCCATCTCGATCGGCATCCTGGTCGATCAGGCGATCGTGATGGTTGAGAACGCCACGCACCACCTGACGGCCCATTTCGGCCGGGAGAAGGTGCGGGGCGACACCCGCGAGTTGGTCATCCCGGCCTGCCGCACAGTGGGCCGGCCCATCTTCTTCTCGGTGATGATCATCCTGCTCTCGTTCGCGCCGGTATTCGCCTTTTCGGGCCAGGAAGGCAAGATGATCTTTCCGCTGGCCTGCACCAAGAGCTTCGCCATGGTGGGCGTGGCCCTGCTGTCGATCACGCTGGTGCCGGCGCTGGTGCCCACGCTTATCCGCGGCCGGCTGCGGACCGAGGAGGAAAGCTGGCTCGTGCGGAGCCTGATACGGATCTGGAAGCCGCTCTTGGTCTGGGCCCTGCCGCGGCGGAACCTCGTGATGTGGTCGTTCGCCGTGTTGCTGATCGTGGGGGCCGGCGTGTTCCCGCTCGCGGCCGTCGTGCCGCTCGACTGGCAGACCACGTTCCTGGCGGTGGTCGCCCTGACCATGGCCGTCACGGTGGGCCTGATGCGCGGGCGGCGGTGGCAACTGGCGGCCTTCCTCAGCCTGGCCCTGTTGAGCTTGGCGGCCGCGAACTTCCCCAAGATCGGCACCGACTACATGCCGCCCTTGGACGAGGGCAGTATCCTGGACATGCCGGTCACGGTGCCTCGGGCGTCGGTGGCCGAGGTGGCCGACGACATCAAGGCCCGCGACGCCCTGATCCGCCGCTTTCCCGAGGTCGAGATGGTGGTGGGCAAGGCGGGCCGGGCCGATACGCCCACCGATCCTTCGCCGCTGGACATGATCGAGACCGTAATCACGCTGCGGCCCAAGGAATACTGGCCGCGGCGGAAAATGGCGTTCGCCGAGGCCCTGCGGCAGGCCGGCATGGCCCGGCAACTCCTGGTCGAGGCCGGCTGGCTTAAGCTGCCCGCCGCGGGGCCCGACCGCGAGAAGCTGCTCAATGACGTGACCATGGCGGCCCTGGATCAGTTAGACGGCACGTTGCGCGAGCTGGTGCTGCGGCGGGTGCGGGAGTTCGAGGCCGGCTTGGGGCCGCGCCTGCTGCGCGAGTCGGCCGCCGAGTTGCTGGCACGCTGGGAGCACGACGGCCGGCTGCTGCGGCCGCTTTCAGCCGCTGAGCGCGACGAGCTGGCCGAGTCGCTCGCCGCGCCGCTGGCCGCCGAGCTGGGCCCCTGGCTGGCCGCCGGACCCGCCCCGGAAGACATCCAGCGGCTGATCCAGAAAGTCGCCACACGAGCCGCCGCGGCCGGGGCGGTGACCATGTTGCCCGAGTTGTTCACCCTCCAGCGGTCGCCCCTGAAAGACACGCTGTGGACCGCCGGCGAGTTGCTGGGCCTGGCCCGCCCCACGCTCTTCACCGAAATGCTCGATTTCGTCAACCGCCGCCGCGACACGCTATGGCGCGAGCAGGTCAAAGGCACCGATTACGAGGCGTTCGACCAGGCCGTGGGGGCAATCAATTGGTATTGCCTCGACGGCCTGCGCCGCCAGGCCCGGGAACAGGGGCTGTGGTCCGGGCCGGCCGACGACTCGCAGTCCGACGCCCGGCTCCGCGAGGGGCGGGCCGAGTTGGACGCCCCCCTGGCGGCCCGACTGCTCCTGTGGCAGAAGGACAAGAGCGAGATCGTCCAGGAAATGAACAGCGTGCTGCAAGTGCCCGGCTGGGGCAACATCTGGACGCAGCCCATCATCAACCGCGTGGACATGCTGGCCACCGGAGTGCGGACGATGATCGGCGTGAAGGTGTTCGGCAAGGACTTGAACCAGATCCAGGAGGTTTCCAACCAGGTGGCGGCCGTGCTGAACCAGGTGCCCGGCGCGGCCGACGTAACCGCCGACCAGATCCGCGGCAAGGGCTACCTGGAGATCACGATCGACCGCAAGCGGGCGGCCCGCTACGGCGTCAACGTGGGCGACATCCAGGACGTGATCGAGGTCGCCCTGGGCGGCAAGACGATTACCAATACGGTGGAAGGCCGGGAGCGGTACCCGGTGCGGATTCGCTACGGCCGCGCCTGGCGCGAAGACGAAGAGGCGGTGCGGAACCTGCTGGTCAGTGCCTCGGGGGGTATGGTCGGCGAAGCCGCAAGCGGCGATACGATGATGGCCAAGCCGCTTGCGGCTTCGCCCCCTTCCGCCGTACACGTTCCCTTGGCAATGGTTGCCGACGTGAAGATCGTCGAAGGCCCGTCGATGATCAAGAGCGAGAACGGCCGGCTGCGGTCCTACGTGCAGTTGAACGTCCGTGGCCGCGACGTGCTGGGCTTCGTCGACGAGGCCCGCCGGCTGGTCGACCAAAAAGTGAACCTGCCGCAGGGCATGAACCTCGAGTGGAGCGGCCAGTTCGAGCACCAGGTGCGGGCCCGCAACACGATGCTCGTCGTCTATCCCCTGGTGCTGCTCTTGATCTTCGTGATCCTGTACCTCACCTTCAACGATCTGGTCGACGCCCTGCTGATGATGATGGCCGTGCCCGAGGCCCTGGTGGGCGGCGCCATGCTGCTCTGGCTGACGCGGTATCATTTCCTGGGTCTGCCCGAGTTGCACTTCAGCGTGGCCGTGCAGGTCGGGTTTATCGCCTGCCTAGGGATGGCCACCGAGACGGCGATTATCATGCTGGTCTATCTTCGCGAGGCGCTCCACAAGCGGGGCGGGCTGGAAAAGATCGCCTCGCTCGAGGAGCTCCGCCAGGCGGTCGTCGAGGGCACGGTCCATCGGCTGCGGCCCAAGCTGCTCACCGAAGGCGTGGCCATCGTGGCCTTGGCACCCATGCTCTGGGCCACCGGCGTGGGCCACGAGCTGCTCAACCCCATGGCCGCCCCCGTGCTCGGCGGCCTGCTGATCGCCGACGAAGTAGTTGACATTTTCATTCCCGTGCGATTCTATTGGGTCCGCCGCGCCCGCTGGCTAAAATTACATCCCGGCGCCGAGGAAGCAACCGGATAAGGCACTGCTGGGTGCTACTGCTGGCTTGTCCGGCAGTGTGAGCGGCACTGCTGGACAAGCCAGCAGTGGCACCCGGCGGGGTAGGCCGGCGGCCGAGTGGGCAGATTCAATGTCCCCTCTCCCTCCAGGAGAGGGCAGGACGCCCGGTCCCCTCTCCCTCCGGGAGAGGGTTAGGGTGAGGGGAAATCGGCGATGGCCCAACCTCTGCGGTTCTCGTGCCCAACGCAGCTTCCCCTCACCCCGGCCCTCTCCCGGAGGGAGAGGGGGACCATTTGTGTGGCCCTCACCATAATTCGCATAACTTCGGTTATCAACCATGCAACTCCAGTTTCTCGGCGCGGCCCGGCAGGTCACCGGGTCGCAGTATTATCTGAAGACCGACGGCACGCGAATTCTCGTCGATTGCGGGATGTTCCAGGAGCGGGACTTCCTAGCGCGGAACTGGGAGCCGCCGCCCTTGCGGCCGCGGGACATCGACGTGGTGCTGCTGACCCATGCCCACGTCGATCACTGCGGACTGCTGCCCCGACTGGTGGCCGAGGGCTTTCGGGGCAAGATCCTGGCCACCGCGCCCTCGGTCGAACTGGTGGATCTGGTGCTTCGCGACTCGGCCCAGATCCAGGCGGAAGACGCCGCGTTCAAGAAGAAGCGGCACGGCAAGGAAGGCCGGCCGGGCCGCTACCCGGAAAAACCGCTTTACACGCTCCGCGACGTCGAGCGGACCCTGCCTCTGCTGGAGCCCGTGACCTATAACCGCGCCGTCCCGCTGGGCCGCCAGGTCTCGGCCACCTTCTACGACGCCGGCCACATCCTCGGCTCGGCCATGATCGAAGTCGTAGTCCAGGAGCACGACCGCTCGCGGCGGCTCCTGTTCAGCGGCGACCTGGGCCAGCCGGGCAAACCCTTCGTCCACGACCCCACCCAGTTCACCCAGGCCGATTACCTGCTCGTCGAATCGACCTACGGCAACCGCACCCAGGAAGACCATGCCAGTGTCGAAACGCAACTGGCCGACGCCGTTAACCGCACCGCGGAGGCCGGCGGCAAGCTGATCGTCCCCATCTTCGCCATCGAGCGGGCCCAGGAGCTGATCTATTATCTCGGCCGGCTGCTCCGCGCGGGGCGAATTCCCAGTATCCCCGCCTTTCTGGACAGTCCCATGGCGGCCCGCGTAACCGAGATCTTCCGCCGCCATCAGGACTGCTTCGGCCCGGCGGCACAGCGGCAGATGGCCGCTGGCGAGGCCCTACTGGGCTTCCCGGGCCTAACCGTCGTGCAGACGGTCGAGCAATCCAAGCGGCTGAACCACCGCAAGGGCCCGGCCATCATCATGGCCACCAACGGCATGTGCTCGGCCGGCCGCATCAAGCATCACCTGGCCCAGTACATCGACAAGCCCGAATGCACGATCCTCTTCGTCGGCTACCAGGCGGCGGGCACGCTGGGCCGGCAGATCCTCGACGGCAACCGCGAGGTCCGCCTGCACGGCCGATACCGGCTGGTCCGCGCCCGGGTCGAGCACGTGGTGGGCTTCTCCGGCCACGCCGACCGGACCCAACTGCTCCAATGGCTGGGCCATTTCGTCACCCCGCCCGAGCAGCTCTTCGTCACCCACGGCGAGGCCGACTCGGCCCTCGCGCTGGCCCAGCAGATCCGCGACCAGTTCCATTGGACCGTCACCGTGCCGGAGTACCAGCAGGTGGTGGAACTTGCAAATTAGTAGCCGTGTCCGCGGCCTCTTCTGCCGCTGCCGGGCGGTGCTGGCTGGTCGGCGGCCTGGGCGGCGGCCGCCGAGGCCGCTGCGGCGGCCTTCTTCGCATCGGCCTCGGCCTTCTTCTTCTTCACCAGCGCGGTGCGGAAGTCATGGTCGGCCTCGTCCATCTTCTGCTTCTTGTCCTTCAGATCGTCGTCAGCGGCGGTCCATTTCTCGTCTTTTGAAAACAGCGCGGTCCGCGTCCGCTCATAGGCGGCCCTGGCCTGCGAGAGCTTGAAGCTAGCGGAGCCGCACGCCGGGTCGTTCTCGAGGGTGTCTTTCCGCAGCGTGGCCAGAAGGGCGGTGTCGTCCGACTCCTTCGCCCGCGCGCACTTCTCTTTGTACTGGGGGGAGTTGAGCGCCGCTTCGCGGGCCGCCGCATATTGCTTTTCGGCGGCCCGAAAGGCCTCGCGGGCTCTTGCGAACTTTGAATCGGACGGCTCGGCGTCTTCCAACTCGGTCTCGATTTTTTTGCGGGCGTCCTGGGCGGCCTTGTAGTCGTCCTTCGCCTGCTGCGCCGCCTTGGCGAGGTCGGCGACCTTGCTCTTCTCGTCACTAGCGGTCTGCTGCGCCGTGGCGGCCTCCTGCTGGGCGGCCGCCGCGTTGGCGTTGGCCGGACTGATGGCCTGCTGTTGGGAGTTGGTCTTGCGATTGTGCTGTCCGGCCGCCAGCGACGTCCCGCCGCCGACGATCCCCACGACCGCCGCGATAGTCAACACCGCGTGAAGAGAACTGCGAATACTCACGTTCGGTTTCTCCTCTTATTAGATGCCGTACAACGGCCCGAATTTTGCCCGCAGATGGGCTACCAGCGGTTGGGCCTCCAGCGCGCTGCCCGTTACGTGGCGGACTAGCTCGGCGGCGGTGAAGCGTTGGCCGTGACGGTGGATCTTCTGGTGCAGCCAGTCCCGCAAGGGGTGAAAGTCGCCCCGGGCGAACAGTTCCGCCAGTCCTCCCAATTGGGAGTCGGCTGCGGCGAAGAACTGGGCCGCGTACAGGTTGCCTAGCGTGTAGGTGGGGAAGTAGCCGATCAGTCCGGCGCTCCAGTGCACGTCTTGAAGCAGGCCCTCGACGTCCGTGGCCGGGCGGATGCCGAGATAGTGCTGGTATTTTTCGTTCCAGGCGGCGGGGGCGTCGGCGGCCGCCAGCTCGCCTTGGAGCAGGGCCTGCTCCAGCTCGAAGCGGATCAGGATGTGTAGATTGTAGGTCGCTTCGTCGGCCTCGATGCGCACCAGCGAAGGCCGCACGTCGTTGACGGCGTAGTAGAACTCGTCGGCCGCAACGTCGTCCAGCGTACCGGGGAAGCGTCGCCGGGCCTGGCCGAAGAAATGCCGCCAGAAGCCCCGGCTGCGGCCGACCAGGTTCTCCCACAGCCGGGACTGCGATTCGTGGATGCCCAGCGACACGGCCTCGCCCAGGGGCAGGCCGAAGGCCTCGGCCGGCAGGCCTTGCTCGTAAAGGCCGTGGCCCGCCTCGTGCAGGATACCGAAAAAGGCGGTACCGAGCGCGTGGTCGTCGTAGCGGGTCGTTATGCGGCAGTCGTGGGGACCCAGCGTGGTGCAGAAGGGGTGGGCGGTTACGTCCAGCCGGCCGCGGTCGAAATCGAAGCCGATGGCACCGGCCGCCGCCCGGCCCAAGGCCTCCTGGGCAGCGATCGGGAAATGCCGCGTCAGGATCGACGTTTTCGGCCGCCGCCCGCCCTGCTGGATGGCCGCCGCCAGCGGCACGAGCTGCTCGCGGAGCTCGGCCAGCACGCTCGCGACGTCGGCCGTCAGGGCCCCCGGCTCGTAATCGTCCAGCAGGGCGTCGTAGGGCGACTGCGGATAGCCCAGGGCCTCGGCCTGCTGGCGCTTCAAGGCAAAGGTTTTTTCCAGCAGCGGGCGGAACAGCGAGAAGTCGCTCCGGGCCCGGGCCTCGTCCCACGCCTGTTGCGCCAGCACGGCGGTGCGGGTCAGTTCCTCGACCAGCGTGCGGGGCAGCTTGACTTTCTTGTCGGCCTGCCGTTTCAAGCGGCGGATGGTGACTGCCGCGTCGGCGTTGGGGTCGGCGGCCAGCGGGCCGGCGGCCAACTCCGCCAGGCCGGCCACGAACTGTGGATCGGTCCAGCCCTGGTGCACCATGCCGGAGATGAGCGTGAGTTGCTCGGCCCGATAGGCGGTCCCGGCGGCCGGCATCTTGGTCCGCTCGTCCCACTCCAGCACCGCGCCGGCCGAGGCCCAAAGGGCCGTCTGCCGGGCCTGCCGGCATATCTGTTCGTAAAGGACTTCGGCGGCGTGCGGCATGGAAAACCTGTGCGGCCGACGGGGCCGGTGCCCGCCAACGGTTACGAAAACTGCAACCGTTCACGGCATGGAAAGTAGCAGGCACACTCCGTGTGCCGTCTGCCACACCTTCTCCCGCTTCAGCGGACGGCACACGGAGTGTGGCGTGCTACTTTGGCGCGGCCCGTCAACGGCTACCATAATCTACTGGATGCCGAAATCTTTTTCCACCTGTTGCGCCTTGCTCGACAGGCCCACCGGCGCGGTGTCGGGGTCGGCCTCCCGAAGGCGGCGGACCTGGGCGCTGGCCGAGTCGTCCTGGTGCACGGGGGCCTCGTGCAGATTGCGGTCGGCGCAGCAGCCCGCGGCCAAGGCCAGGCCCAAGGCGAGCGCGGCCGCGCAGCCCCAGCCAGTGGTGGGCCGGGCGACGCCGATCGGGACGGCAGTGCGGAACATCTTCGTCCTGGGAGGATCGGATGTCCCCTCTCCCTCGGGGAGAGGGGAGATCGGCTCTACTTTGTTTCTCCGCAACGGAAACCGAATAAAAGCCGCGAGAGTATTACAGAATCCCGGGGCCGCGTCCAGATCAGTTCCCCCCCTCTGACGATCAGGTTGACATGGGCTAGGTTTGTGAAGAAGATAAAGTTTTCGGGTCTCGCGGCGTCGGAGGAATAAGAGGAATGAGGCGATTAGGCTCAGACAGGCCGCCTGGGGCGGCCCGGCTATTGGTCCTGCTGCTGTTGGGCGCGGCGGCGGATGGTTGCCGCCGCCCGGAGCAGCGGCAGAATGCGCCGTCGGCGCCGGAGGTCGAGGTGAGCACCCCCGAGGTTCGCCAGATCACCGACTTCGAGGAGTATACCGGTCAGACGCAGGCCGTGAAGACGATCACGATTCGGGCCCGCGTCAGCGGTTATCTGGACAAGGTGTTGTTCAAGGAAGGGGCGGACGTTAAGCAAGGCGACCCGCTGTTCGAGATCGACCGGCGGACGTACCAGGCCGATTACGACCGGACGGTGGCCAACTTGGCGCAGGCCAAGGCGCATTTGGTGCGGCTGGAGGCGGACTTCAAGCGGGCGGCCAGCCTGTTGCCCAAGGCGGCGATCGCCCAGGCGGATTACGACCTGGCGGCCGGCGATCGGGCCGAAGCGGAGGCCGCGGTCGAGGTGGCCGGAGCCGCCATGCACACCGCCAAGCTGAACCTGGACTTTACGATCGTTACGGCCCCCATCAGCGGCCGCATCAGCCGGCAGCTTATCGATCCCGGCAACCTGGCCAAGGCCGACGACACCCCGCTGACGACGATCGTCTCGCTGGATCCGATGTACGCCTACTTCGACGTGGATGAGCGGACCATGCTCCGCATCCGCCGCCTGATCGCCTCGGGCGAGATCCGCTCGGCCCAAGACTCGGAGATCAAGGTCTACATGGAGTTGGCCGACGAGCACGGTTTCCCGCACGAGGGCACGGTCAACTTCATCGACAACCAGGTGGACCTCCTGACCGGCACGTTGCGACTGCGGGGCTTGTTCCACAACCCCTACGATTCCCAGCACCGCATGCGGATCCTGGCGCCCGGCTTGTTCGCGCGGATCCGCGTGCCGGTGGGCGATGCGCACCAGGCCCTGCTCGTTTCCGAGCGGGCCCTGGGCTCGGACCAGGGGCAGAAGTTCCTGTATGTGGTGGGCGCGGACAACAAGGCGCTGTACCGCCACGTCGAGGTGGGCGCCCTGCGCGACGGACTACAGGTGATCACCCGCGGGCTGGAGAGCGGCGAGCGGGTGGTGCTGAGCGGCCTGCAGCGGATCCGCTCGGGAGACAAGGTTACGCCCAAGGCGGTGCCGATGACGTCCCGCGACGTGGCCCCCGCTGCCGCGGCGCCGGAGGCGGCGTCGGTGGCCAAGACGGCCCCCGCGGCGGCGAGCGCCCCGGGCGGCAAACCCGATTCCGCCTCCCGCCCGCCGACATCCCCTTGAGAGCCCGCCGCAGAAACAACTTTGCCAATTCCAATGTAGTCGGCACACGCCGTGTGCCGTAGACCGCGGACGGCACACGGCGTGTGCCTGCTACAATTTGTAATCGGACATGTTTTCGCGTTTCTTCATTGACCGCCCGATCTTTGCCGGCGTGCTCTCGATTCTGATTACGCTGGCCGGCGGGCTGGCGGTGTACAATCTGCCGTTGGCCCAATATCCGCCGGTAACGCCCCCCACGGTGATGGTCCAGTGCAGCTATCCCGGCGCCAGCGCCCAGGTGGTGGCCAAGACCGTGGCCGCCCCCATCGAGCAGCAGGTCAACGGCGTCGAGAAGATGCTGTACATGTCGTCGCAGTGCACCAACGACGGGGCTTACAATCTCACCGTCACTTTCCAGCAGGGGGTGAATCTGAACCTGGCCCAGGTCCTGGTGCAGAACCGCGTGAACCTGGCCCTGCCCATGCTCCCCGACGTGCTCAAGAAAAGCGGCGTCACGACCCGCAAGCTGGCCCCCGACATCCTCATGTCGGTGAACATCCAGTCACCCAAAGGCCGCTACGACCAACTCTACCTGAGCAACTATGCGTTTCTGCACCTCCGCGACGAGCTGCTCCGCGTGGACGGGGTGGGCGACATGTTCATCAGCGGGCAGCGCGATTACAGCATGCGAATCTGGGTCGATCCCGAGAAGCTGGCCTCGCGGAGCCTGACGGCCGACGACGTGGTGGCCGCCATTCGCGAGCAGAACCAGCAGGTGGCCTGCGGGCAGATCGGGCAGCAGCCGGTACCGCCGGGGCAGCAGACGCAGATCACGCTGGCCACGCTGGGACGCCTGCAGAACCCGGAGCAGTTCGGAAACATCATCCTGCGGGCCTCGCCCGGCGGCCGCATCACCCGGCTGCGCGACGTGGCCCGCGTCGTGCTGGGGGCCAAGAGCGAGGATATCAGCGCCAAGATCGACGGCCACCCTTCGGTGGGGCTGATCATCTTCCAACTGCCCGACGCCAACGCCCTGGACGTGGCCGACCGCATCCACGCCAAGATGGACCAGTTGGCCAAGGAGTTCCCCGAGGACCTGATCTACGAAATCCAGTACGACACCACACCCTATACCCGGCAGTGCATCCGCGAGGTGGTCAAGAGCCTGCGCGACGCGGTGATCCTGGTGGCCTGCGTGGTGCTCTTGTTCCTGCAGAACTGGCGGTCGGCCATGATCCCCCTGGTGGCCGTGCCGGTGGCCATCATCGGCACCTTCGCCGTGATGGCGGTGATGGGGTTCAGCCTCAACAACCTGACGCTCTTCGGCCTGGTGCTGGCGGTGGGGATCGTGGTCGACGACGCCATCGTGGTGGTCGAGGCCGTGGAGCACCACATCGAGCTGGGGATGGCCCCGCGCGAGGCCACGATCAAGGCCATGAGCCTGGTTTCCGGGCCGGTGATGGCCGTGGGACTGGTCCTGAGCGCGGTGTTCGTGCCCTGTGCGTTCATTACCGGGCTGACGGGCCAGTTCTTCCGCCAGTTTGCGTTGACCATTGCCGCCTCGACGATCTTCTCGACCTTCAACTCGCTGAGCCTCAGCCCGGCCCTGTCCGCCATGTTGCTGCGGCCGCGGCGTCCGGGGGAGCACCACGCGCTGCCGCGGCTGTTGTACATGCTGGCGTGCGGATGGGCGGGCTACGTCTGGCTGGAGCCACAGTTCGCCGCCTGGCTGGGGCGCCTGGCGGGTTGGGCCGAGGCGGCCCCCTGGGCGGCCGGCCTGGCGGGCGCCGCCGCCGGCTGGTTAGCCGCCCCGCCCGTCAACTATGTCCTCGGCGAATTTTTCACGCTGTTCGATCGCGGCTTCCGCCGCTTCGCCCGGGGGTACCTGTGGGGCACCGGCAAGCTGCTCCGCGTGGTGCCTGTGACACTGGTCCTGTATGGCGGCCTGTTGCTCTTGACCTATCGCAGTTTCGTGACCACCCCCAAGGGATTCATCCCCACTCAGGACATGGGCTATGCCATGTTGGGCATCCAGTTGCCCGACGCGGCCTCTGCCGAGCGGAGCGTCAACGTCACCGAGCGGGTACTGCAGATCTGCCGGGACACGCCGGGCGTGAAGCACACCGTGGCCCAGGCCGGCAATTCGTTCCTGTTGGGCGCCAGCGCGTCGAATTTCGCATCGATGTTCGTGATTCTGGCCGACTTCGCCGAGCGCGAGGGGCCGGGGCTGTCGGCCTACGAGATCGTTCAGAGCTTGAACCGGCGGTGCCTCAAGGAGGTCCCCGAGGCCCTGATCAGCGTATTCCCGGCGCCGCCCATCCGCGGCGTGAGCCGCACCGGCGGGCTGAAGCTGATGGTCGAAGACCGCGGCGACGCCGGCCTGAGCGCCTTGCAGGAGCAGGGCGACAAGTTGCGGGCAGCCTGTAACCGGGAAATCAATCCCAAGCGCCCCGGCGAACCGATGCTGGATATACGGCCCAACGTGTTTCGGGCCAACATGCCGCAGCTCTACGTAGACATGGACCGCGCCGAGTGCATGTTCATGCACGTGCCGCTGGCCGAGGCCTTCGACACGCTCCAGGTGTACCTGGGCTCGCTGTACGTCAACGATTTCAACCTCTTCGGCCGCACCTGGCAGGTGATTGTGCAGGCCGACGCCAGGTTTCGCGACCGCGTCGCGCCGGTCAAGCTGCTCAAGACGCGGAACAGCGACGGGGGGATGGTCCCCATGGGGGCCCTGGCCGACATTCGCGAGATCAATGGGCCGTTGATCATCACCCGCTACAACATGTACGCGGCCTCGGCCATCCAGGGCACGCAGAAACCGGGGGTCAGCTCGCGGCAGGCGATCGACCTGGTGCAACAGGTGGCGGACCGCGAGCTCCCGCCTTCCATGCGCTATGAATGGACCGATCTGGCCTTCCTCGAGCTGCAGGCCGGCGACACGGCCATGTACATTTTCGCCGCCGCCGTGGTGATGGTCTTCCTGGTGCTGGCCGCCCAGTACGAGAGCTGGTCGCTGCCGCTGGCGGTGATCCTTGTCGTGCCCATGTGCCTATTGAGCGCCGTCACCGGGGTCTCGGCCGTGCCGCTGGGGTTCCAGTCGCTGGCGGCGGGGGCCAAGGGCCTGGCGGCCGGCGCGGGCCACATCTCGCCTGTGGCCCAGGGCTGGTTTGCCGGGGCCGGTCAATACCTGATCAGCACCGCCGGCGGAACCACGGCCCAGATCGAGATCAACATCTTCACCCAGATCGGCTTCGTGGTCCTGGTGGGGCTGGCCAGCAAGAACGCCATCCTGATCGTGGAATTCGCCAAGCGGCAACGGGCGGAAGGCCTGTCGCGGCGGGAGGCGGCCCTGGCCGCCTGCAAGCTCCGGCTGCGGCCCATCGTGATGACCTCCATGTCCTTCGTCCTGGGCGTCTCGACGCTGTTGCTGGCCCACGGGGCGGGCTGCGAGATGCGCCGCACCTTGGGCACCGCCGTTTTCAGCGGCATGCTGGGCGTGACGCTGTTCGGCCTGGTCCTCACGCCCTCCTTCTTCTGCCTGATCGACTGGCTGGGCTCCGCCCGGTTGTTCGGCCCGCGGTGGCTCGGCGCGCCGGCGGTGCGGCTGGCGGGCGAAGTGGTTCTGGCCACGGTCGTGCTCAGTTTCGCCCTGGCGCCGATCCTGCTGCCGCTTATCGACCGCTTGCTGGGGCCGCGGCTGTGGTACGGCGTCGCGCGCTTGGTGGAATCGGGCCGGTTTACGCCGGCCTCGGCCCGTACTACCCTCGAAATATCGCTGCTGATGGGCGTACTGGCTTTCGCCGTGACCGTGATTCGGCTGGGGCTGTGGCAGGTGCGGCGGCCGCCGGCGCCGCGGAAGGAGCAGGACTGACGTGTTCTCGCGATTTTTCATCCACCGCCCGATCTTCGCCTCGGTGCTGTCGATCATCATTACCCTGGCCGGCGGGATCGCGGTGTGGATCCTGCCCGTGGCCCAGTATCCGGACATCACGCCGCCCACGGTGGAGGTCTCGGCCTCGTATCCCGGGGCCAACGCGCAGGTGGTGGCCGACAGCGTGGCCGCCCCCATCGAGCAGCAAGTCAACGGCGTGGAAGGCATGATGTACATGTCGTCGCAGTGCACCAACGACGGCAACTACACGCTGACGGTGACCTTCAAGCTGGGGATCGATCTGAACATGGCCCAGATCCTGGTGCAGAACCGGGTGGCGCTGGCCCAGCCGGTCTTGCCCGACCTGGTGACGCGCAAGGGCGTGATGGTCAAGAAGAAGTCGCCCGCCGTGCTGATGGTCGTCAACCTGTTCTCCACCGACGGCACGCTCGACAACCTGTACCTGAGCAACTACGCCACGATCCAGCTTCGCGACGAGCTGGCCCGGCTGCAAGGCGTGGGCGACATCACCTATCTCGGGCAGCGCGATTACAGCATTCGGGTGTGGCTCGATCCGGAGAAGATGTCCAAGCTCAACCTGACGGCCAGCGACGTGGTGGCCGCCGTGCAGCAGCAGAACACCGAGGTGGCGGCGGGACAGATCGGGCAACCGCCGGTGCCCAGCGGCCAGGCCTTCCAATTCACCATGACCACCCTGGGCCGGCTGGCCGACCCCGAGCAGTTCGCCGACATGACCCTCAAGGCCGACGCCGACGGCCGCATCGTCCGCATGCGCGACGTGTCGCGGACCGAGCTGGGAGCCCAGGGCTACGATCAGGCCTGCACCCTGGACCGCCGCCCCTCGGTGGCCCTGTCGATCTACCAGTTGCCGGGCAGCAACGCCCTGAAGACCGCCGGGGCGGTCCGCG
>JBEKTY010000088.1:0-33211 GCA_049515555.1 Thermoguttaceae bacterium | reverse complement strand
GCCTCACCCGCGATGTTACCATCGCCGGCGCATGACTCGGGGTTAGAACGGTTCGCTACTCCTTTTCTATGCGGCTCTTTCATCCGCTACTCCATGCCGGTTTAGCCCGGCGCTTTCCCGCCTTCCCCCTTCATCCTTCCCCCTTTATCCCTCATACTTCCGCCCTCCGCCTTATACTATACATACGTATCGTATCATATTTGCTGGCACGAAAGGCACCGGCGGAGAGACCCGCCCCATCGGTATTCGCCGGCAAAGAATCTCAACGGCCGAACGCTGCCCTTACGCCGTGAGGAAGCACTGCTGGGCAAGCCAGCAGTGGCACCCAAACTCAGCCTCCGTCAGCAGTGCCACCCCCCACAGAGCTTCGCATAATACTTGCCTCGTAGCCAATTTGCATAAATGCATGTCCACCCAAAACCGGCCGAATCGCTAGAACCGGCAGGGCTTGCCCAGTTACGCCACTTCTTGGATTCGGGCATGGAGTTACCATCATCCCACCCGCTAGAAAAGGCCTTGATGTTTTTCGCCACCCTATTGACATTCCCGCAATTCCTGCTTTACTGGGGGTAGTCTGAATCGGGGCAGGTAGCCCCTTTCACCCGATCAGTGAGGCAGCGCGGTGTCCGAGGTCGTGGGTCGCAAGCCCAGTTAAGCGGACATTCCTCGCCCTGCCCTCCCCGTCCGACGCCAACTGGTCGCTTCTCGGCCGGTGTTCCCATCTTGGATTTTGGAGCGGGTCTTCGTTTTTGCTGGAGCGAGCCTGTGAGAGTGGAGTAAATCACATGACAGTCCGCACGCCGCTCGTGTGGAAGTTGTTTGTGGCGGTCGCAATTGTCTCGGTCGGTGCCCTTGCTTGCACCGCCGTTTACGCGCAAAGCGACTCGTACTGGGGAACGTATCAAGGAAATGCCTCGCACACGGGATATGTACCGGTATCATTCGACCCGAGCACATTGTCTTTGGCTTGGCACACATCGCTAGGCTCACTCGCATTGAATCCGGTAGTGGAGGGTGACGGCATGGTTCTTGCCTCCCAAGCTCGTGGAGGACTATTCGTACTTGATGCTTCGACCGGTAAGGAACAATGGACCACCACCTTTGGGAGCGCCTACTCCGTCAATCCACCGGCCTATGCAAATGGCATTGTATATATCCAAACAGGCAAAGGCCTTCCAGCTCCGCCTAACTCGCCTTACTTGTATGCCTTCAATGCCAGTAACGGCAGCCCCGTATTTTGCTCGTCCTATTCGGCCCAATGGCAGAGCTACTTGGCGCCCACGCCATACGCTGGAAACGTTTACGTCGGTGGAGGATACTACGGAGGCATGTACTCCTTTAACGGTACAAGCGGGCAAAGCAAGTGGTTCGGCAACGTTCCCATGTATGACATGTGGACTCCTGCTGTGGATGGTACTTACGCCTACACTTATACCGGAAGCGGTGATATCACGCCAATTAAAGGGGTGTTTAGGGTTCTAAACCTCAGCACGGGCGCCACGGTAGCCTCAGTCGTAGATCCGGTCTTCCAGTGGACCGGATATTCCATGAATTCTGCTGTCGTGCTTGGTACTAACCATGATGCCTTCACCATCAATGGAGGACGGCTTGTCTGTTGGGATACAACAATTGATGCCACCCATTCGCCGCATATTGCTTGGAGTGAGACGGGCAATTATGCCGGTCAACCGACCCTCGCCAATGGTGTCATCTACACGCGCAGTGGTACGACACTAGACGCCCTGGATGAGCTGACCGGCACTCTTCTATGGCAGTGGTCGCCACTGGGCGGCGGCGCCCTGACAGGGACAATGATAGCCACAGAGTCGGATTTGTTTGTGCAAACCGGCGCTACAACCTATGCCGTCGACCTTACATCGCACCAAACCGTGTGGTCCCATCAGATTACTGGCCCACTTACTTTGAGCGAGGGAGAACTTTACGTTGCCGGAAGCAATGGAACCCTGACCGCATTTGCCGTCCCCGAGCCTTCCAGCTTTGTCCTCTTGGGTATCGTCGCCATCAGCCTGATGGTTTGCGGTTGGTGGCGACGCTGGCGGACGGTGTGAACGAGCCTGGCTTCCACTGGTTGTATCCCTGCCGGGGTCGGCCCACGGCTGTCCGCTGCCGGTGGCACATAGGTTTCCCACCTACGCGGGCGGCACGACAAGTGTGAGTCGCTGGGGAAGGGCTTCAATTTCGACCGGAAGGAACCCGCCCGGATCGCCGTCCAACTGGTAGGGCACTTCGGCCGCGGAGGCGACGCGCAGGCGGCGGAGGCGGCGGTGGGCGAAATCCGCCAGCCGAAAATGCCTTTGCAGGTAGATGGCCGCCGCGTAGGCCAGCCCGTGCCGCAGGCCGCCGCGGCGAAAGGTGCAGATGTCCAGCAGCCCATCCGAGCCGTCGGCCTGCGGCGCAATCCGCAAGCCGCCGCCATAACAGGGCAGGTTGAACGCGAAGAGCCAGCGCGCCGCCAGCGGCGTCTGGCGCGGGCCGGCCGGGGGGTCGTCCGCGTCGCAGGTGATCTGAAGCTCGGGATACTTGTAACCGCGGATGGAATCGAGGATCGGCCGGACATAGCTGCTGGTTCGGATATGTCCCCGCCGCCGGCGATGGAGGCGATGAACCACGTCGGCGTCAAACCCGCAGCTCGCCATCAAGAGAAAGATGCGGTCGCCCGCCCGTGCGGCATCCAGGCGGATCACTCGTCCGGCGGCGATCGAGCGGCAACAGGCCTCGGGGTCCTCGTCGAGGCGGAGGTATCGGGCCAGCAGATTCTCGTTGCCGGCGGGAAGCATGGTGATCGGCAGTCCCGCTACGGTGCGGTTGACCAGGGCGGCGGCGGTGCCGTCGCCGCCCACTCCGACGAGTGCCCGCAGGCGGCCTTCGCCGTGCCAGCGATTGGCCGCCAAGGCCGCCTCCGCCAGCTCGGTCGAGACCTGTACCTGGAAGTCCCGCTGCTCGAGGAGCTCGACCAGCCGGTTTACGCGGGGCCACGCCCGGCGCCGCCCCGCCGTGGGATTTACCAGGATCAGCACCCGACTGGCATCGGGCGGCAGGAGGGAAAGCGAAGGTTGCAAGGCACACCTCTTGGCCTGGGGCGGTTTCGCCTTCCGTCACCCCCCTCTATTTCTCGTTGGCAGCGGCGTATTTCGCCCAGTAATCGGGGAGGAACTCCTTCAGGCGGATCTCCATTTCTTCGTCGCCGATGGAGGTCAGGCGGTGGTGCTGATCGTACTGATCGGCGACCCAGCGGCAGAGCTTGTGCATCTTGATCTTGCCGATGCGGTGCTCGCCCTTGAGGCCGAAGAACTCGTTGACCCAATGGGCCACGCCGTCGGCGCCGCTCTTGTCGGTGATGGCCACGCGGGGCGGCCGGCCCAGCAGCTTGGCGGTGTCGAAGATGTTGTAGATCCGCTCGTCCTGCCGCAAGCCGCCGGCGTGGATGCCGGCGCTGGTGGTGTTGAAGCAGCGGCCGGCCAGCGGGTAGTGGTCGGGGATGGGCAGCCCGATCGAGCGCATATAGCCGGCCAGCTCGGTGATGACCTCGGGCCGGATGCCGCAGAGGTCGCCCTTCAGCGAGATGTATTCGATGATCGCGCCTTCCAGGGGCGGGTTGCCGGTCCGCTCGCCGAAGCCGAACAGCGTGGCGTTCAGGGCGTCGCAGCCGTACAGCCAGGCGGTGGCCGCGTTGGCGTGCACCTTGTGGAAATCATTGTGGCCGTGCCATTCCAGGCGCTCGCTGGGCACGCCCACCGACTGGTTGAGCCGGTAGATCAGCTTGGGCACGCTGCGCGGCAGCTCGGCCCCGGGGAAACTCACGCCGAAGCCCATCGTGTCGCACAGGCGGATCTTGACCGAGAGGTGATCGGGCACTTCCTCGCTCATCCGCATCAGCCGCTCGCAGAAGGGCAGGATGAAGCCGTCGATATCGGCGCGGGTCACGTCTTCCAGGTGGCAGCGGGGGCGGATGCCGGCGTCGAAGGCGGCGGCCACCACGTCGCAATAGGCGTCCATGCACTGCCGCAGGCTCTTGAACTTCAGCTTGTGGAAGATGTGGTAGTCGGAGCAACTGGTCAAGAGGCCGGTTTCCTTGAGGCCCGCCTCGCGGACCAGGCGGAAGTCGCCCTTGTCGGCACGGATCCAGCCCGTGCACTCCGGATAGGGGTGCCCCAGCTCGCGGCAGCAGTCCAGCGTCCGCCGGTCGTTGGCCGTGTACAGGAAGAACTCGGTCTGCCGGATCACGCCGTTGGGCCCGCCCAGCTTGGCCAGCAGGTCGTAGATGTGGACCATCTGCTCGACGCTGTAGGGCGGCCGGGCCTGCTGCCCGTCGCGAAAAGTGGTGTCGGTGATTACGATGTCGCGGCCGGCGATCAGCTTGGGGTGGAACTCGACCGGCCGGCCGTCGACGTACTCGACGATCGGCCCGTCGAAACGGATCCGCGGCGGCAGATCGTAGCTGAATATGTCTTCCAGCAGGTTCGGCCGGCTGCGATCGACCAGCGGAAAGGACTTGCGGACTTTGCCCATCGCTTACACCTCCACCTTTACGCCTTGCTCGTGACAGACGTTGGTAATGAACTCGGTCGCCGAGCGGACCGTGTCCACCGACAACGCGGCGTCCTCGTCCATCTCGATGCCGAACTCCTCCTCGAACATCGCCACCAGCTCGATCGACTGCACGCTCTCGGCGCCCAGGTCGCTGGCAAAGGCGTGCTCGGGCCGGATCTGGCTCGGATCGAGCCGCAACACGCGGGCGGTCACGTCCACCACGCGCTGGGCAACAGTAGCCATGAAATTATCCTCCAGGGTCGCTTCAGGAAGCTCTTGTAAAGTGGTTGGGAAGTGTTTCATTACTGGAATTTTGCAAATTGGTATGAGGACCACACAAACGGTCCCCCTCTCCCTCCGGGAGAGGGCCGGGGTGAGGGGAACCTACGTTGGTCACGAAAATTGGAGAGGCAGGATCCTCACCCATTTCCCCTCACCCTAACCCTCTCCCGGAGGGAGAGAGGACCGAGCATCCGAAATTTGCAAGAAGTCCAGTTGCTAAGTGCTTCAGGCAGTTGTTTGGGCGGCCAGCGCGCGGCGGCCCTTCTTGACGGCCTCGTCCCGCTCGGGGGCCGTCAGGCGGAAAATCTCGTCCCACAGGGCCGCGTCGGCCGGGGTCCAACGGCACTTCCGCCGGCCCATGGCCGTGGCCGCCGTCTGGTACAGCTTCCCCTTGCCGAAGCCCTTGGTCACCACCCCCTCCAGAAACCAGGCGAAGGAGGGAATGAACTTGGGCAGCGGCTTGCCGGAGGTCGCAACGAGCGCCATCCCGCCCACGTACGCGCCCGTGTTCAGCAGCGTGCCGATCGAGGTCTTGGTATGGTCGCCGATCAGCGAGCCGACCTTCGTCGAGCCGGTGTCGATGGGCGTGTGGCCGTCGAGCACCACCGACACGCTGGTATAGTCGTTCTTCAGGTCGCTGTTGGTCGTCATGGCGCCCAGGTTGACCCACTGGCCCACGTAAGCGTGCCCCAGGAACCCGTCGTGATACTTGTTGGAATAGCCGTGGATGATGGATTCTTCGACCTCGCCGCCGATGCGGCACATGGGGCCGATGGAGTTGCCTTCGCGGCACTTGGCGCCCAGCAGGATGGAACCCTTGCCGATATAGGCCGGGCCCTCGATCCGCGTGAAGGGCTGGATCTCGGCCCCTTCGTCGATGTACACCGGGCCGTGCTCGGCGTCGATCACGACCATCGGATGCACCAGCGCCCCGCGGGCCACGTAAACGTCGGAGAGGCTGCCGCGGACGGCGCCGGGCTGCTCGATGTGCCCCTCGATGCCGCTGCGGCCGCGGGAGCGAAAGTCCTCGCGCAACTGCCCGGGGTTGGCCAGCACCAGCTCCCAGGTGTAGCTCCACACGGCGGGCGGCCCGGCCGCCGGCAGCCCTTGCCGGGCCGAGGCCAGCAGGGCCTCGATCGAGCCGGCCTCCAGCCGGGCCAGGTCCTCCTGCCGAATCCAGGCCGCCAGGACCTCGCCGCTGGCGGCCACCGCCACGCGGCTGGGGCCGGCGGGCTCGAAGCCCGGGCCGTCGGCCCGCACCCGGCCGGAAAGCACCAGTAGCGACTCGCCGGCCAGCTTCTTGGGGTCGTTGACCGGCCAAGCCGCCTGCGCGGCGTACACCTCGGCCAGATACGGCGGCACGAAGCAGGCCACGTCAGTCGCCCCGCACCGCGCCGCCAGCTTCTCGGCCAGCGTGCTCATCCCGCAGCGGAGCTCGAAAATCGGCCGGCTCAAAGCCAGCGGGTAGAAATGATAACGCTCGGGCGCCGGGAGATCGACCAAGATCAAACGCATCGCGGAAATCCTATGAACTGTGAGCTATGAGCTTTGAGCTTTGAGCTATGAGTCGGGTTGTCGTGTCACCACCCCCGAAACGCCCCCGGGCCCGTCAGGGCGCGTTGGGCATCTTGGCCTGAATCCAGGTATAGTAGTCGAGCATCTTCAGCCGGCTGGCCGCCTCGCGGTCGAGAATGCACAGGCAGTCGCGGTGCAACTGCAAGGCGCTGGCCGTAATCATGCTCGTCACCGGCCCTTCCACCGCCTGCGCAATCGCCAAGGCCTTGCTCGCGCCGTTGGCCAGGAGCATGATCTTGCGGGCCTCGAGAATCGTGCCCACGCCCATGGTAATCGCGTACACCGGCACCTGCTCGGGCGCGCTGAAGAAGCGGGCGTTGTCGTCGATGGTCTGCTTGGCCAGGGTCTTGATCCTGGTCCGCGAGCCGAGCGAGCTGGAGGGCTCGTTGAAGGCGATGTGGCCGTCGCTGCCGATCCCCAGCACCTGCAGGTCGATCCCCCCGCAGTCGATGATCCGCTGCTCGTACCACTGGCAGAAGGCCGCATAGTTGTCGGTCGTGCCGGAAGGAATGTAAATGTTCGACTTGGAAATGTTGACGTGCCGGAAGAGGTTCTCGTGCATGAAGTAGTGGTAGCTTTGCGGGTCCTTCTGCGTCAGCCCCACGTACTCGTCCAGATTGAAGGTGGTTACCTGGGAGAAATCGAGGTTCTCCTCGACGTGCAGGCGGACCAACTCTTTGTATAGCCCCAGCGGCGTAGAGCCGGTGGCCAGGCCCAACACGGCGTTGGGCTTGCAATTGAGCACGTGGGCGACCACCCGAGCGGCGGCCTTGCTCATTTCCGGCGCCGTTTCCTGGACGATGACTTCCATAGAACCAACCCCTTATGAAAGCGGGCAAAGCTTAAAAACGACAAACCATTTACTATCGCGGCCCAACAGCCGGTTGTCAATGCTTGCGGTAATCGTCCACTCTCCCGCACAAACGTAGCAGGCACACTCCGTGTGCCGTCCGCCATGCCTTTTTCCGCTTCAGCGGACGGCACACGGAGTGTGCCTGCTACCTTCACTGGCCTTTGATGGGGACGATATACTCCAGATGGCGGGTATCCACCCGCAGGACCTCCCCGCTCCGCCTTCCGCCGTCAGGCGAGCTGGGGTACCACGAACGGCGGGCGATCGTCGCGCCGGGCGAGCTTATTGGCCGCCGCGGCGAACTCGCCGACGAACTGCTCCTGCTGGGGGTCGAAGGTCAGGCATGGTCCGACCGCCGCCGGGGTGGCGGTCAGATCGACGCCGTTGGCCCGCAAATGCTCGCCGCAGCGCTGGCAGGCGTCGGCCAGCGGCGCGTTGGCCCGGATCTGCTCCATGATCGCCTCCGGAGCGGCCTGCCGGCCCAGGCGATAGGAGATATTGCCCAGGTGGCAGCAGGTGGCCGAGACGTGGCCCACCTGGGCCTCGGCGTGCAGGTCGGCGGTCTTCCGGCTGCGCACGGCGGCCAGGAAATTGGCCAGGTGGGCGGCCACCGGGTCGCCGGGGCCGGCGCCGTTGTCGACCTTCTTGACGACCCGGCCCTCCCGGTCGGTCAGGGTTCCGCCGGCCGGGCCGCCAGCGAAGGAGCCGCCCTCGCACTCGATGACGACCCCGCTCCGCAGGCCGTGGAACTTGCCGATGGTGTCAACCCCTGCCGCACAGTACAGGTTGCGGATTTCACAGATCAGCGGGGCGGGCTGATAATCGAGCCACACGAGCTGCGTATTGGCGGTTTGGCCGTCGTCGGCGGGTCCGAAGCGGCCCCCGATGCTCAGCACCCGCGGGGGCGGCCCCGATTGCCCCAGCGCCCAGCGGCACACGTCGATGTCGTGCACCCCGTTGTTGCCCAGCTCGCCATTGCCCGTGGCCCAGAACCAGTGCCAATGATAGTGCAAATCCTTGCGCATCAGCGGGGCCTTGGCGGTCGGACCGCACCACAGGTCGTAATCCACCGTGGGCGGGATGGGCATCGCCGCGCCGACCTTGCCGATGCCGTCGCGGGGCCGGTAGACGATGGCATGGGCGTAGCGGATCGGCCCCAGCAGGCCGCTTTTCAGGTCGGCAAACGCCTGAAGCAGGGCCGGGCTGGAACGCGACTGCGTGCCCGTCTGCACGATCCGGCCGTACTTTCGGGCCGCGGCCACCACCTGCCGGCCTTCCCAAATGCTCTGCGAAAAAGGCTTCTCGACGTACACGTCCTTGCCGGCCTGGCAGGCCCACAAGGCCGCCAGCGAGTGCCAATGGTTGGGCAGGGCCACGGCCACCGCGTCGATGCTCTTGTCGTCCAGCAGCTTGCGGAGGTCAGAGTAGGCGGCCACCTTTCCGTACCGCTCTTTCACCAGCGCTACTCCGTGGCTCAGGATCGCCTGGTCCACGTCGCACAGGGCGGCGATCCGCACGCCCGACATGTTGCGCAGCTCGGCGATGAGCTGGCGTCCGCGTCCGCCTACGCTGCCGACGATATTGATCCCGCCCAGGCCGAGGATTGCCAGGCGGATATCGGAATTCGCTCCGGCGGCCTTGGCCCGCCGCTGGCCGCCCGGGGCCAGGGCCGGCAACCCTAATGCCAAACCCCCCAACATCGAACGCCTTAAGAAGTCCCTGCGCGTGGCGGCTTTCATAGGTTTGACTCCCGACTTGGATTCCTGGAGGATGAAGGCAAGGGTGGAGGCGACAATCCCCTATTCTAACAGACGCCCCAGGGCCAACACAGCAAGACCCAGCTACAGCTACTCGTCTGCAAGGCCGCCGGAGCAGTCGATTGCCATGCCCGCCGACGCGGCCGCCAACTGTGGGAGCTCCTCGTGCCAGCCGCGCCGCACTGCTGGACGAGCCAGCAGTGGCACCCCCGCCGGCGATCTTACGCCCCGCGGGGGCGCCGCAAGCGATGCCCCACGGCCACGGCCAGGTAGGCCGCGGCGGCCAGCACGATGATCACGGGCCCGGTGGGCAGATCGTAGTGATAGCTCACGCCCAGTCCCGTCACGGTAAACAGCATGCAACACAGCACGGCCAGGATCATCATCTGCCAGAGCTGGCGGGAGAAGTGTCCGGCCACGGCGGCGGGCAGGGTCAGCATGGCGATGACCAGTACGATGCCCACCACGCGGATCAGCAGCACGACCGTCAGGGCCGTCAGGCACAGCAGCAGGAGGTAATAGCGTTTTACCCGCACCCCGCGCAGCTCGGCGAATTCCTGGTCGAAGCACACGGCCAGGAACTTGTTGTATAGCACGACTCCCAGGGCGATCACCGCGAGGTCGAGCCCTACCAGGCGGCACAGGTCGCGGTGGGCGATGAGCAGGATGTCGCCGAACAGGTAGCTCATGGCATCCACTCGGCCGGGCGTCTTGGCGAAGAAGAGCAGGCCCACGGCCATGCCCACCGCCCACAGGGCCCCGATCACGGTGTCCTCGCGCTCGGTGGCGTAGAGGCTGACCAGGCCGATGAGCAGGGCCGAGGCCAGGGCGGCGGCCACGGCGCCGTACAGCGGGTCGCACCAGGCCCAGCCGTAGACGGTCTTCAGGTAGATCGCGGCGCCGATGCCGCCTAGCACGCTATGCGAGATCGCGCCGGCGATCGAGCTGATCCGCCGCGTAACCACGTAGGTGCCGACGATGCCCAGCGCCACGCTGGCCAGGATGCCGGCCAGCAGGGCGTCGCGGAAGAATTGGAAATACGGATCGCCCAGCGCGTCGATCAGATCACTCATCGCGGTGCTCCCGGCGACAGACGACGTCGCTGTGGCGGACCATGCGGACCTCGCCGCCGTACATCTCTTTGATCAGATCGCCGGTGATGTCCACGGTGGGATGCGACACGACCCGCCGGTTGACGCACAGCACCGTCTCGGCCAGATTGACCACGAAACCCAGGTCATGGGAGACCACCAGGACGGTCATCCGGCCGCTGAGCTGGCGGAGCATGTCGAACAGCCGGGCCTCGACCAGCGAATCGACATTGGCCGTGGGCTCGTCGAGCAACAGCAATTCCGGCTGGGAGCAGAGGGAGCGGGCAATCAGCACCCGCTGCCGCTGGCCGCCGGACAGCGCGGCGAAGGGCCGGGCCGCGGCGTCCTCGAGGTGCACCATGGCCAGGGCCTCGCGGGCGGCGCGGCGGTCGGCCCGGCCATGCCAGCCCAGCCGGCCCAGTATTCCGCCGCGCCCCAGCCTTCCCATCAGCACCACGTCCATCACCGTGGCCGGGAACAGGGGATCGTACTGGCCGTGCTGCGGCATGTAGCCCACCCGCAGCCGGACGCATTGCGGCGGCCGGCCGAAGACCCGCACCCGGCCGGAGGCCGGCCGCAACTGGCCCAGCAGGAGCCTGAGCAGGGTGGTCTTCCCGCCGCCGTTGGGCCCCACCATGCACACCGATTGGCCGGCCGAAATCGACAGGCTCACGTCTTCCAGCACCGGCGCGGTCTGGTAGGCGAAGCTCACCTGTTCGAGCTCGATGACGGGATCATTCGGCATGGGTGTTCATTTGCGTTGCGGCTGCGATCTTGGTTGCCACGTCGTCCAGGTTCCCCAGCACGTCTTTGGCCAGATCATCCATGGGGAGGGCCCGGCCGCCGATGGCCTGGGCCACCGACTCCGCGCTGTGCGGATCGAATTGCGGCTGGAGAAAGACGACCTTCACCCCTTCCGCCCGGGCCCGGTGGATCAAGGCGCGGAGCTGCCTGGGCGTCGGCGATTTGCCCTCGATCTCGACCGACTGCTGTTGCAGGCCGTAGGCCTGGCCGAAGTAGCCGAAGGCGGGGTGAAACACGTAGAACGATTGGCCGCGACAGGCGGCCAGCTTGCGGCGGATGCGGCCGTCCAGGGCCTTCAGATCGGCATGCAGTGCGGCCAGGTTCCGGTGATACTGCCCGGCATGCCCCGGATCGGCCCGGCCCAGGGCCGTGGCAATATTGGCCGCCATGATGGCCAGCAGCGGCGGCGAGAGCCAGACGTGCGGATCGGGCTCGCCCGCGGCGGGCTCAGGGCCGCCGCCGGCGCCGGAGCGGGCCGCCTCGGGCTGCGGCTCGTCGTCGTCGCACGCCCCGGGGCGCTTGACGATGCCTTCGCTTACGTCGATCACGGTTGGCCCTCGGCCGCGGCCGGACAGGCCCTCGACGAGCCGGTTCTCCAGCGGCAGGCCGATCTTGAAAAAAAGGCTGGCCTTGCCCAAGGCCATGGCCTGCCGCGGCGTGGGGGCGAAGACGTGTGGATCTTGGCCGGGCTGCACCAGCACCTCGACCGCCACGTGCCGGCCGCCGATCCGCTCGACCAGGCCTGCCACCGGCGGAATGCCGGCGAATACGGCAAGCTGCCCGCCGGGGCCGGAAACGGGCACGCGCGCCTCGCGCGCGACGTACGCCCCCGGCCGTTCCGGCGAAAGGTTCCTGTCCCCTTTTCCTGTTCTTTCGCCGGGCCCCCAGGCGACCAGCCAGCCGGCAGCCAGCGGCGGCGCGGCCGCCACAACCGCCAGGGCCAGCCAGGCCCAAGTGCCGAACCGCCCCCTTTGCTCACTGGAGTTCATGGCGCACCGTGCATCGGCGTTTTTCCCACGGGCCCTGCACCGCGTATCTCCACCGCGTATTAGAAGGGGACAGTCCCGTTTTCGTGGGACGAGAACGGGGACAGTCCCCCATGGCAACGATTCTACCGGCTGGCATGCGGCCCAACCAGCCCCCGAAAGAACAACCCGAGTAGACTCCAGCTCGGGTGGCACGTCCCTGAGCGCAACGAAGGGCGTGGTTTTTCGCACCGCAGTTCGGCGCGGGTCTCCCGACCCCGCCGTGGCGGGGACCGAAGGTCTCCGGGGCTCGGGAGACCTTCGGTCGGCGGTGTGGCTCGGTCAGAGACCGGCCACAACACGCGGAAATCCGGCACACGGCGTGTGCCGGCTACAATAATACTGTAAACGTTATTGTTCCCCTGATACTTGGCGCAGGCGCAGAGAAGCTATCGGGCAGGCCACCCGGCCGCTTACGCCGCCCGCTTGATCGCCGGGGCGGCGGCCTCCAGCCGGATCATCACTACCCGCAGGCGGCCGTCACGCTCGACCAACAGCTCGATCGGGCCGGGCAACTCCTTGGCCAGCCGGGCGAAGGCCGTGTCGTCGGGAAAGTCGCGGCCGCCGATCTGGTACACGCGGTCACCCACCTGCAGGCCCGCCGACGCGGCCGGCGAGCCGGTCACCACGTGGCTCACCACGATCGTGCCCGGCTCGGCCTCGTCCAGTCGCCAGGCAATGCCCAGCCGGAGCGGCGGATCGCCCGGCCGGACCGGCGACGGATCGGCCTGGGCCAGCCGCCGCCGGCCCTCATCGTTGTCGGTGCGGGCCGTGGCCCGGAACCGTGCGGCGCCGGGCCGGTCGGCCAATTCGCACGTCACCAGCAGGGCCAGGCGCGCCACCCGCATCATTCCCGCCGCGTCCACCTTATCGGCCGTGTCGCTGGGCCGGTGGTACCGCTCGTGCAGGCCGGTGTGCAAGAACAGCACCGGAATGCCATGCTGGAAGAAAGAATAATGATCGGCGTTGGGGATCATCGGCCAGGAGAAGTCCAACAGCAGGCCGTCCGGCTGGTTCTCCTCGCACAGCAGCCGCCGGAAACCGTAGCCGGTGCGGGAACCGAACACCGTCAGGCGGTTGTCACGCAGCGTGCCGATCATGTCCAGGTTGAGCATGGCGGCGACGTGGTCCAGGGGGCGGGTCGGATGGTCGGTCCAGTATTTCGAGCCCAGCATGCCCTTCTCCTCGCCGTCCCAAAAGGCCAACAGCACGCTACGCTTGGGCGGCCGGGGCAGTTGGGCCAAAGCCCGGGCCACTTGCAGTACGCCGGCGCTGCCGCTGGCATTGTCGTCGGCGCCGGGGTAGATGGCGCCGGGCGGGCTCATCCGGCTGCCCGCTACGCCGTGGCCCAGGTGATCGTAGTGCGCACCGATCACCAGCACATAGTCTTTCAGGACGGGGTCGCTGCCGGGCAGTGCGCCCAGCACGTTGCGGAGGCCCGGCGGCAGCGGCTGGAAGAAACCATGCTCGGCGGCGGCCCCTTGGAGATGGATCGCGGCCAACTCGGCGGCCAGGTAATCGCCGGCGGCCCGGCCGCCCACCGAGCCCGCCTCCCGCCCCTCGAACTTCGGACCGGCCAGATCGCGGACGCTCCGGCCCAGGGCCTCCGGGGTGATCGACTCCAAGGCCGCCTGGAGCGCGGAGCTCCGGTCGGCCGCCAAGGCCGGCATGGTCGCCAGCCAGCTGGCCCACAGGAGCATCGCGGCGACCAGACGTGTTGTCACAGCTCGCATCATTCGGTAAGTATACCCGAAACCGCTCCCCTGCTCCCCTGCTCCATTCCGCCCCCTCTTGCCGGGTCGCGCCCCGGGCTGCTATACTCCAGGATATTCCACTTATGGCGGGCGGTCCGCCCGGCGGTGGTGCCGGAGGCGGGCCGAGGCGCGCTTGCCAGACGAAAGTTCATGGAGTCGGGTGTGGGAGTAAAAAAAACCGGAAAGGGCCGACGTAAGCTGGGTCGAAAGAAGCGGCGCATGCGCGCCAAGATCCGGCATCGCAAAGGCTAGCCGCAAGCGTGGGCCCCGCCCACCATCAAACATCTATGCCGACTGCCCAATGGGCGGCGGCGCGCTCAGCATCACCGACCGCCAGGGGCGGCCGGCGCCGATTCAGCACGCGGCCGACGGCCGGCTGAGGAGGAAAATGGTTCTAGTCCGCACTGTCGTTCTGCTTGTTATCTCCAACGTCTTTCATGCCCGAAAAAGGCGGAAGGATGAGGGCGGAGGGCGGAACACTGATAAGCGCTAATCACCACGTAATCAGACTACCCCTATTGATCGGCCTTGTTCAAGTGCCAAGAACCGGTCTATAGTAGTAGGTGCGTCGGCGCTGTTGCGTTTAGCCGACTGGTATCTGCCGGCACACGGTTCATCTCAAGGAGGAGAGTCATGTCTATTGAGCGGCAAGTCCCCCCCGCGCTCCGAGGGAGTCAGGACGCTGAAAGCGTCACATATCGTAGCCCATCAGGGTAAGCGAAGCGGCGAAGCCGCGAAGCGCCACCCTGGGACCAGGATTGAAATAGCGGTTGCAACCCTGTAGGGGTTGCACGACCCCTGTGGAACCCCTACAGGGTTCAACGAGCTGCCAAAACGGCCACCCGGGGTAGCTGCTGCGCGGCAACCCCGGGCTATGTTGTTAAACCGCTTTGCGGTTCAGCCAGTACACCGTTATCGGAACAAGAGGGGCCAATCCGAGCCAGGTCGCCCTTGACCAATTTTCACCCACCCGCTCCCGGCCCCTTATTCCCGCTTCCGCCTTCCGCCTTCCGCCTTCACGCCGCTTTCCGCCGCCGCCAGCCGTAGCCCATCAGCCCGATGACACCCGCGGCGAGCAGGGCGAAGGTGGAGGGTTCGGGGGTCGGGGCGAGGGTCGCTGAGAACGAGTATAGATCCAACTCGGCCTGGCCGTCACCGAAGCCTGCACTGGTTGCGTCCGACGCCATTGCCCGAAAGTACCACTGCCCTGCCGGATCGAGGGCAGCTTGGTACAAAAGTGACCCGGTTCCGTTCGGCTCGTCGAAAAGGCTGGCCTTCCCTGACGGGTCAATCGTCAATGACCAATTGTACTTGACGCTCTGGAGGGAGTTTACAGCAGGATTTACGACCTCCGAGGACAAGGGCTTGAATGGTTCCCATGTCTGGCCGTCAGGCTGACTCCGCAACAGAGAGGTGGTTCCGGGTGGGTCGTTGTATATCCAACTGCTTAACCAGTTGTCCTGAGCGAACGTTGGCACGTACCCATCGGTAACCTGAATGGAGTAGTAATTCTCGTGATTATCGGCGGATGCAGGCTTCCAACAGAAGTTAAGCAGATGCTGCTGGCCGTCATGGAAGTTGTAGTTCGTCCTGATCCACGATGCGGCGCCATAAGAATCACCGGTGTACGGCCCGGACACCTGCAAACGAAGGTGTCCATCCGGATCGCCAGCGTCGGTAACTCCTGCGTCCTGGGAGTACGTCCAGCTTCCCGGGTCCGATGGTGTCCACGAAGTTTGCCGGCCGCCGACCGTCCACAAGCCGCTGTCGATTGAACCGCTCTGGAAGTTGTCGGAAAAGACTCCCGGGTCCGCAAAAACCTGTCTTACGCTTACTGCGTTCGTCCACGAAACCACCAAGCCCAGAACGACGACAACAACGATCAACCTCCTCATCTCACACCCCCCTTGAAGTATTGGGCGACTTGTCGCCCTGGAATGAAAACCCTTAGGGCAGGAACTACCCGCCGCCCGGATCCACGGAACATTTCTCACAGCAAATGAGCCACAGGAACGTACGCGGACAACCCCGAAACAATCAGGAACGGTTAACCGCGACTATCGGGCGGAGTAGATCTTTCTGGTAGACCCCACTCCACTCAACCTAGCAGACATTTCCGGCCTGTCTGGACGCAGTCGGATAGCAGTCGGATAGCAGTCGCGGGGGGGAGAGAACGGCGGTGATTTGTGTGGGACCGCAGGCCTGAAGGCCCGGGTGGGGGGCCCGTGGCGGCCGTCGCGCACAACCGTCAACGAATCGGCAAGCGAGGAGCCCCGTGGAACGGGGCTGACAGGCGCGGCACGGTAGGAAAACGCTGTGCGGGCTTGCCCTGCCCATGCTAAAGCATGGGCCTATTACCGCCTACGGCGGAAACGGGCCTGAAGGCCCGTAGGCAGCGGCCACACGCCCCGTCGCCTCTCGCCCGCCGCTTCGCCGCAACGGGCCTGAAGGCCCGTGGGAGACGGCCACACGCGGCGGCTCGCACGGCCATTCATGGCCGTTTCCGGCGCAGCCGGTACTCGGCCCGGCGTTCACGCCGGGTTCGGCGGGCGCGAATCAACTCCTCAACCATCGACAGTGCCCGGTGTCAGCCCCGTTCCACGGGGCTCCTCCTCCACGCCCGGCGACTCAAGTTCCGTGATCCGCTCCAACCGATCAACAACCTTTCCCCGGGCGTGGTGTTCTCGCTGGTTGCGGATGTAGGCCTTCACCCATTCCAGTTGCCGCGCTGCGAAACTGACCACGCCGTAGCCCGCCTGCCATTGCAGAACTTTGTCTCGGCGCTTCAATTGCTGGTTCACTTCGTGGGCCGACGCCCCTTTGAGTTGGCCTATGAACTCGCTGGGAACGAGCGTTGGTGGAACGCTCACCGCCACGTGCAGATGAGTCTCCGTCCCGCCGATCTCGTGAACGAACACGCCAGGCGTGCCAATGATCTTCTGTTTGACCTCGCGATGCGCCAGCGCCTCGACATCCAAGGTCAACAGCGGCAAACTATCCTTGGTGTGCCATGTAATGTGGAGATTGATCTCGCTGTAGTAGTTCTTGCTCATGGAGGCGTCTCTTTTCGACCCAAGGTGGTCATGGGGCGGGGCGAGAAACACGAAGAATATAATGTAGCCCACGGTTGACCCGGAGTAAATTGTACGGCGCTGCGCTTCTGCGTGGCGTGTGCCCGAAGGCAGGAGCCCCGTGGAACGGGGCTGACAGGCGCGGCACGGTAGGAAAACGCTGTGCGGGCTTGCCCTGCCCATTACCGCCTACGGCGGAAACGGGCCTGAAGGCCCGTAGGAGGCGGCCACACGCCCTGTCGCCTCTCGCCCGCCGCTTCGCCGCAACGGGCCCGTGTGCGACTGTTCCATCAGGCCGCGCGGCGCAGGCCCCATGAGGCATCGCCCGCCATATCATCCGCGACGACGTGCTCCCAGCAGACCCCTTCGGCCGTGCCGTCGCCGGAGAAGCGGATCAGACGCCGCCGCTGATGGTCGTTCAAACGGTGGATCGTGAATTTCAGGCGGTACTTCGGGTCCTGCTCGTCCTTGTGCCTGAGCGGATCGTCGATGCGCTGCGGCCAGCCTTCTTCCTCAAAGGCCGAGAGAACCGACTCTTGATTAGGCGACGGGAGCCGGTATTGTTTGACGATCTGCCGGCCGACGCGAAGCACGTGCCGCTCGCGTTCCCACGTCGGGGGGGGGTAGGGGGGAAAATTAGGGGCGAGGGATTAGGGGATGAGGGGATGGGGGGGTGCCTGCGTTGTGGCCGGTCTCCGACCGAGCCACGCCGTCGACCGAAGGTCTCCTTATCCGCGGAGACCTTCGGTCGGGCTGCGGCGGGGTCGGGAGACCCGCGCCGAACTGTGAGGGATGAAGGCGGACGCCAGGGGGATCCGTGCTCACCAACTGACAACCGACAACTGACAACTGCCTCAGAACTTCCCGCCCACGGCCTTTTCCGAGTAGAGCGGCAGGTGGCGGTAGTAGACTTCGAGGATCATGGTGGCCATGGCCGTGTTGTACAGCCGGCCGCCCACGTCGCCGTAGTTGCCGCCGAAGTACCAGCTTCCCGACTCGTGGCCGCCGCGGCCCTGCGTGGCGATCAGCCGCTCGCGGATGGCGCGGTTCCAGGTCTCCCACTCGGGCCCGGCCCAATGGAACATCACCTGCGTGGCGTAGTAGTTATAGTAGATGTTGTCGTCGGCCGGCCCCCAGGCGTTGAGGTGCGCCACGCCCCGCACCAGGCCCGGATTGTCGCGTCGCCAGCCGGTGTACATGCGGCACAACAGGCCCACGGCCGTGGTCGTCGGCCGCGGCCGGTGCGACATGTATCCGTATTGCGACCCGTCGGCCGTTTGCACGCTATCGAGGAACCGCTCGGCCAGCCCAATGGCCGGCGAGGGCACGTTCAGCCGGGCCATCTGGCCGCTCTTCAGGGCCATGAGCATCCAGCCGGTCACGGTCGTGTCGCCCGGTGCGCCGGGATTATATCGCCAGCCGCCGCCTTGCAGGTCCTGCACGTAGACGATGAAATCCAGCCCACGCTGGGCCGGCACCTTCAGCGTCTCGTCGTGCGTCATGCCGTAGGCCTCGCACAGGGCGATCGTCGCCAGCCCCTGGCCGTACATCGACCCGTCGCGCAGGTCGTTGCCGTAGGAGATCAGCACGCCCCGGCTCCGCAGATAATCCAGGCCGCGGCCGATCACGTCCTGGAACTCGCCCTCCCGGTGCGTATAACCGGCGCCCAGGAACGGCAGCAGTGCCAGCCCGGTGGCCGCCGTCGTGCTGGCGTCGGTGCCGGGGTGCGTGCAGTAGTGCATGCAGGCATCGGTCGTGTGATTGAAGTTCCAGCTTCCGTCGATCCGCTGATGGGCCAGAAGCCATCGCAGTCCGCGCTCGACGGCCTCTTCGCTTTGCGGCGTACCGCCGCCGTAGCGGACCCCTTCGCCCCGGTGGCTGGCAGTCCGGGCGTCCAGCTTGCCTTCGACCCGGGTATCGGGAACCGTCTCGCGACGGACGACGGGGGACGCATCGCGACGGGCGACGGGGGACGCATCGCGACGGGCGACGGACGACGGACGACGGACGGGAGTGCTTCCGTCGGCCACCTGTCGCCCGTCCTCGGTCGCCCGTCGCCCGTCGTCCGTCGCCTCTCCTCCGCCGTCCGTCGTCCGTCGCCCGTCGTCCGTCGCGTTTCCTCCGCCCGTCGGCCGCGAAGCCGCAAGCGGCTGCCCGCCCCCCAACTCCCGTGCCCCAGGCACTTGCTCGACCACAACCTCCTCATCGTCCGTCGTCCGTCGTCCGTCGTCCGTCGCCTCTCCTCCGTCGTCTGTCGCCTCTCCTCCGCCGTCCGTCGTCCGTCGTCCGTCGTCCGTCGGCCCTCCGGGCAGCGTTTGGAAACTGCGGGCATGAATCACCGCCGCCGGCGGCGCGGTTCGCACCGCCCCAACACCCAGCAGTAGCGCGAGCAACACCAGCAGGTGGCCCAGGCAACTGGCCGTATAACCGACCAGGCTGCGGCGCTGCGGGGCAATCAGCCATCGTTCAAGACGGCCGGGCATCCGGGCACGTCGCCGCCGGCCAAGCCAGCGCCGCGTGGGCAGCCGGATGTCAATCTCGGCCAGCTCGATCGGCTCCCGCGCCGGCGATTGCCCCGATTCTTGCGGAGCGAAACCGGGATGGCCCCCCTGCGCCGGGGGCTCACCGGCAGAAAGCCCCCGGGCTAGCTCCGGCGGATCTCCTGTATCCTCTCGTTTCTGGCCGGGCTCGGGCCGGACCTTCGGCGGGGGCGGCAGCTCCCGAACCCGATACGACCGCGGAATCACCGGCCGCGATTTCCGTGGTGGATCGCCCTCCGGTGGACCTTGCGCCGGGGCCTGGGCATCAGGCTTAGTCATTGGTGCTTGGTCATTGGTCATTTCTCACCGGATACCGTACCGACGCAGCGCTGTAGGAGTAAGATGCTGCGACTCTGGCACTTCTAATAATTATAGCCCGCCACGGCCGCAGAAGTCGCATGGTATGGCGTCAACCCCTCCAAATTGGTGCTGGCATTAGTCTGTGGTGCCCCCAAAAAGGTCAATAAGTAGCCACGGATGAAACACGGATTGAACACAGAAAGGACGGCCGGACATGATGTCTTTATCCGTGTTTCATTTGTGTTCCATCCGTGGCTATTCGGTGTGTTTTCAGCCCGGGCCGGGTTCCCAACCCGGGCCAATCGGGTAGAATGAGTGATTCAAAGTCTCATTTTGTCGGTGGTCTACGGTTGGCGAGGTTTTGTGTTTTATGGCCAAGAGCAAGAAGAAGTCGGAAACGGTGTTTCTGGTGTGCAAGGAGACGGGCGGCTACAACTACACGCTCAAGCGGAAGACGGGCGGTGAAAAGCTCACGCTGAAAAAGTATTGCCCGGAGTGCCGCAAGCATACCGAGCACACCGAGAAGAAGAAGTAAGCGTCGGCCGAACCGTAAGGGGACAGGCACATTTTTCGGCCCGTAGGCGTCTGCGGAGCGAGAGAATCGCAAGGTGCCGAAAAATGAGCCAGTCCCCGGCCGCCCACCACGGAAGGTCGCCATGGCCAAGCGCTGGCACATCCGCTCACACGATCCGGATCGGATCGCGTCGCTCCGGCAGGCGATCGGGGTATCGGACGTGGTGGCCCAATTGCTGATCTGCCGGGGGATTCACGACCCGGCCCGGGCCCGGGCGTTCCTCGATCCCAAGCTGACCGATCTCTACGAGCCCGACCGCCTGCCCGGCTGCCGGCGGGCGGCCGAGCGGATTCACGAGTTCGTTCGTGCGGGCCGCCCGATCGTCGTCTACGGCGACTACGACGTGGACGGGATGGCGGGCACGGCCATCCTCTGGCTCTGCCTGCGGCTGCTGGGGGCCGAGGTCAGCTACTACATTCCCCACCGCGTCGACGAGGGTTACGGCCTGAACTGCGAGACGGTGCGGGCCTGGGGCGGCCGCCAGGCCCTGATGATCACCACCGACTGCGGCATCACCGCCGTCGAGGAAGCGGACCTGGCCCGACAGGTCGGGCTGGAGCTGATCGTTACCGACCATCACGAGCCGGGCCCGCAGTTGCCCGCGGCCGCGGCCATCGTCCATCCCCGGCTGCCGGGCGCGGAGTATCCCTTCGGCGCCTTAAGCGGCGCGGGCGTAGCCCTGAAGCTCGCCTGGGCCGTCTGCCAGCAGGCCAGCGGGGCGCAGAAGGTCAGCCCCCGGCTGCGGCAGTTCCTGGTGCAAGCGGTGGGGCTGGCCGCCCTGGGCACGGTGGCCGACGTCGTGCCGCTGGTCGACGAGAACCGCGTGCTGGTGCACCACGGGCTGGAGAGCCTGGCCCAATGCCCGACCATGGGCCTGGCCATGCTGATGCAGATCGCGAAAGTCCAGCCGCGAACCGGGTCGGACGGCAAGGCCCGCCTGGACTCGGACGACGTGGGCTTCGCCCTGGCACCCCGCCTGAACGCGGCCGGGCGCTTGGCACAGGCCCAGCTTGGCGTCGAGCTCTTGGTGACCGATCGGCCCGAGCGGGCCGAAGAACTCGCCCGCTACATCGATCAACTCAACGCCACCCGCCAGACGCTGGAGCGCAGCACGCAGCTTGCCGCCCGCAAGCAGATCGACGAGCAGTTCGACCCGGCCGAAGACGCCGCCCTGGTGCTGGCCGGGCGGGGCTGGAACCCGGGCGTGATCGGCATCGTGGCCGGCCGGCTGGCCGAAAAGTATCATCGGCCGGTGGTGCTGGTGGCCTTGGACGCCCTGGGCACCCGGCCGGGGATCGGCTCGGCGCGGAGCATTCCGGGGTTCGACATCCACGCCGCCTTCCAGGCCTGCGGCGAGCACTTGCTGTCGCACGGCGGACATGCGGCGGCGGCCGGCCTGCGGATCGACGAGTCGAAGCTGCCCGCCTTCCAGGCCGCCTTCTGCGAGCTGGCTGGCCAGCGGATCAGCGCACAGGAGCGGCAGGCCGACCTGACCATCGACGCCGAGTTCCCCTTAAGCGCCTTCACGGCCAAGACGGTTGCGCAGATCGAGCGGCTGGGCCCCTTCGGGCAGCACAACGCCCGGCCGCTGATGTGCGCGGCGGGCGCCACGCTGGCCGGCCCGCCGCAGCCCATGGGCGCCGGCGGCCGGCACCTGGCCCTGCGGCTATCGCAGCACGGCGTCACGCTGCGGGCCGTGGCCTTCGGCGCCGGCGAGCAGGCCCAGGAGCTGGCCGCCCTGGACCGCCCCATCGACGTCGCCTTCCGACCCGTAATCAACACCTATCAAGGCCGCTACAACGTCGAGCTGCACCTGGTAGATTGGCGCGCGGCCGGGGAGTAAAGACCATCGTATTCCTCACGCTCCGCGTGAGGTTGGGGTGAGTCTGCAAGGGCGGTTGCATCTCTGCCGGGCCCTCTCGCGGAGCGAGAGGAATACGTTCGAGAACGCAACACTAATCGAACCGCTGCACTGGACGAGACGGACTAAGGCGCGAGGTCACCATGTCCCACCAGGCTGATCTGGACCCTGCCAAGCGAGTCATGTTGGAGCGGCACCTGGCGGGGCGGGGGATCAGCGACCGCCGCGTCCTGGCGGCCATGGCCGCCGTGCCCCGCGAGCGGTTCGTAGGCCGGTCGCAACGCCGCCACGCCTATGCCGATCGGGCCCTGGGCATCGGCTGCGGACAGACCATCAGCCAGCCCTACATCGTGGCCTTGATGACCGAGGCCCTCCGCCTGGCCGGGCCGGAAAAGGTGCTGGAAATCGGCACCGGCAGCGGCTACCAGACCGCCGTCCTGGCCGGGCTGGCCGCCAGCGTGGTCAGCCTGGAGCGCCACGCGGAACTCTCCCGCGGGGCCGAAGGCCTGCTGGCCGAGTTGGGCTACCGCAACGTTTCGCTGGTCGTCGGCGACGGCACGCTGGGCTGGCCGCTTCAGGCCCCTTACGATCGGATCCTCGTTACGGCGGCCGCCGAGCAGACGCCCCCGGCCTTGATCGAGCAACTGACCGAAGGCGGAATCCTGGTGATCCCCTTAGGCCAGCGGGATCACCAAATGCTCCAGGCCATCCAGAGAACCCCCGCCGGCCCGGTCACGATCGACCTCTCGCCCTGCCGCTTCGTGCCGCTGATCGGCGAGCAAGGCTGGCCCGCGGAGGGAAGGGATTAGGGATTGGGGATTGGGAACATTAGCCGCCGGAAGCAGCGGCGATGGATTCATCCCTCATTGCTCACAGCTCACCGCTCACCGCTCATTGCTCAGTTCTCCCACAGGTAACCGTCGTACGAAAAGCCACGGGATTCTGAATCCTGGCCGAAAGTGTGGCTGATGTCCATGGTGGGGTTGATGTTCTTGAGCATGGTCGTGCCCTTGGCGGTGCCGTCGCTGACCCAGGGTTCGCGGCCATAAGTCGGGGTATAGGCGAAGAAGACGAGCTTGCCGTTGACGGCCCGCAGCTTGGACGGGCTGGAGTCGCCGGTGCCGGGGTTGATGTCCTTGACCTGGTAGGTGCCGCTGGCAGTGCCGTCGCTGCGCCACAGCTCGACGTTCTCGTTGATGCCGTTGGGGTCGTAGTTCGTGCCGGCGATGAAGAACAGTTGATTGCCGACCACCGTGAAGCGCATCGGATTCAGGTGTACGTCGGTCGGCTCGTGGCTGTCGGCGACGGCGGTGTTGATCTGCTGGACCAGGACGGTGCCGGCCGTGGTGCCGTCGCTCTTGTACAGGGCGCTGCCCCCCCCTTCCAGGGCCGAAAAGTACAACGTGTTGTTCATGACGGTCAAGTTGGTCGGGCTCGAGCCGGGCAAGGCGACCATCACGGTGCCCCCCGCGGTGCCGTCGCTCTCCCACAGCGCGATGCCGCCGCCGCCATTGGCGGAGAAGTAGCATTTGTTCTGGAAGCTCGTGAGCCAGTCTGGCTTGGAAGAGTAAGCGTTGCTGGTATCGTTGGGGTTGGGGCCGGGATTGATGTCCTTGACCATGTACGTGCCGTTGGCCGTGCCGTCGCTGACCCACAGCTCGGTGCCGTAGGTGAGATCGGTGGCGGAGAAGAAGAGCTTGCCGTTGACGGCGGTCAGGTGCTCGGGGAGGGAGGAATAATCGCCGGAAAGGATGTCTTTCACCAGGTGCGTGCCGGCGGCGGTGCCGTTGGTCACCCACACTTCGCGGCCGTGGACACCGTCGTCAGCGACGAAGAACAACTGGTTGCCCACGACGGTGAGGTTCGAGGGTACGGAGCCTTCCTGGCCGGGTATGATGTCGTCGACCAGCTTGGTGCTGGCTGCGGTGCCCTTGGTGCGCCACAGCTCCAGCCCGCCCTGGCTGGGGCCGCCGTTGGCCGCGAAGTAGACGTAACCGTTCATGTAGGTGAAATACGGGGCGGAGTTGCCGTCCAGGCCGTTGCCCGGTACGGTGCCAATCTTGTACATCTCCTTGATCATCTTGGTGCCGGCGGCGGTGCCGTTGCTGATCCACGGCTGGCGGCCGTGAATGCCGTCGTCGGCACTGAAAAACCACTCCTTCATCTGCGGGATGTAAGTCAGGTCGAGCGGATTGGAGCTGGCGAGGCCCTTGTCCGTTCTATTAATGTCCTTGACCAGAACGGTGCCCTTGGCGGTGCCGTCGGTGCGCCACAGCTCGATGTTGCTGGGAGGCGAGCCGCCCGTGTTGCCCGCCGCGAACAGCGTATAGGACAGGAGCGTGCGATCCTCCAGGAGCTCGAAACACAGCCGGCCCGGCTTGCGGCTGCTCTTGCCGCGGCTGGGCGATCGACGGGTCAAACGGCGCAGCAAACGGGAGATCATGGCCAAGGCTCCTTCAACTGCCAAAAGAACGTGATGCCCGCTAGGCCCTGTGGCTGGCTTGCGAGCCCGCCTCGATCATAATAGTTGGCGGTCCGACCGTTGTCAAGGATCGTAGATCGGGGGAGGACGAACACCCAATCCCTAATCCCCAATCCCCGACCCCTCCCTCCTGATGGCCGTGGAGGAAATGTCGTCGCGGAACCGATTCGGCGGGACCTCGCGGCAGATGCCGGCGAGTACCTTCGGCAGATCGAGGTCCGGCAGCCGCACAAAACCCTGGCCCGTGTCGCGGCCGAAAACCAACAGCCGGCAACCGCGGCCGGCAATCCGCCGCAAGGCCCCGAGACACGCGCTCCGGCCGCCCGGATAGTAGCGCGGCTCCGCGATCCGCCGCAGCGTATCGCTGCCCACCAGGAACACGGCCGCGGGGAAGAGCCGCGACTTCTCCTCGAACGTGCCGGCGCGGGTCAGCCAGACGGCCTGCCCCGGCGGGAACCCGGCCAGCCGCCGTTGGATCTCGGCGTAACTCAAAGGCGGCTTGTCGGCGTTGACGATCGATAGTTCCATGGCCACGGGCCGGCCCAGGATTTCGCGGCCCATTTCGGCCATCCGGCGGTGTCCGGCGTGCAGGGGATCGAACGCCCCGGGGAAGATCGCCTCGGGCGGCGGGCTGGCAGTAGGGGCCCGCCGCCGCTTGCCGGAACGGCCCTGGAGGTGCTCCGCTCCAGGCGAGCCGCTCCCCTGCTCGGCCGGCCCCTGCCGGACCGCCTCGACCCGGCCGGCAAACAGGTCTTGCCAGGCCTGCGGGGCAACCACCTCCCGCTGTGTTAGCGGCTCGTCGGCTGCGAGCGCGAGTTCGAGCCGCGCGGGTATGCCGCCGGCCTCGGCCACCGCGTTGAGGATCACGCGGCAGACCAGGTCTTCTTCTTCCGCCCGGCTGCGAGCGCCCTTCGTGAGTTCCAGCGACCAGGTGACGGTGCGGGCGAGGGTTTGCACGGCGACGTGGGCCCGGTGCCCGCCGCGCTTGGGCCGATCGGTGGCCAGGCCGGCCGTGCAGGATACGCCCGCCGCCGCCGAGTCGGCCGCGCCGTATGTCCTCGCCCGGCGCCACGCGACGACGGCCATCGCCCGGGCCGCAGGCGGGGAGCAGAACTGATCGGGCCGGCCGCCCAGCCAGGCCGCGAGCGACTCGGCCGAATAGGGGACGACCGCTTCGAGCACGCTCCGCGAGGCCCCCGGTACCGCCAGCAGCTCGGCGATGGCCCGACTGCCCCCGCCCGTGACGGCCAGGACCACCCGGGCCGGCGCCTCATGAATCTGCCGCACAAGCTGCTCGGCGGATAGCATAATGTATCCGGCACACTCCGTGTGCCGCCTCAATTGTAGCCGGCCGGGTGGCCACCGGCGCCAGCGCCATTGCCGGCGTCGGGCGCTGGCGCCGGCGCCAGCCACGCTGCCCTCGCATTTCCGCATTCTACGATCGGCACACGGCGTGTGCCGGATACATTCAGCGCTTGCGGTGGAACACGCGGCGGACCTGCTCCAAGGCGGGGCCCAGCCGCTCGACTTCCGCCAGGGTGTTGTACAGATAGAAGCTGGCCCGGGCCGTAGCGCTCACGCCGTAGCGCTGGTGCAGCGGCATGGCGCAGTGGTGGCCGGCGCGGACCGCTACCCCAAAGCGGTCGAGCACCTCGGCCACGTCGTGGGCGTGGATGCGGTCCATGGTGAAGCTGACGATGCCGGCCTTGTGCTCCGGCGGGGGCCCCAGGATCCGCAGGCCCTCGATCTGGCCGAGGATCTCGTGGGCCCGCCGCACCAGCCGCCGCTCGTGCCGGCCGACGGCCTCCAGCCCCACGTGGTTGAGATAATCGACGGCCGCGCCCAGGCCGATGGCCGAGACGATGGGCGGCGTGCCGGCCTCGAACTTGGCCGGCAGGTCGCCGGGCTCGAAGCCCTCCCGCCAGACGCGGCGGATCATGCCCCCCCCGCCCAGAAAGGGCGGCATCCGCTCCAGCAGGTCCCGCTTGCCATAGAGCACGCCCACGCCCGAGGGCCCCAGCATCTTGTGCCCGCTGAAGACCAGGAAATCAACGTCCAGGGCCTGCACGTCGGTCGTCTGCTGGGGCACGCCCTGGGCGCCGTCGACCAGGACCATGGCCCCCGCCTGGTGCCCGCGGCGGATGATCTCCCGCAGCGGGTTGACCGTGCCCAGCACGTTGGAAACGGCGGTTACGGCCACCAGTTTCGTCCGCTCGGTGAGCAGCGTGTCCAGGGTATCGAGCCGCAGCAGGCCGTCGTCGGTCAGGCCGATGTGCCGCAATACCGCGCCGCGGCGCTGGGCGAGCTGCTGCCAGGGCACGAGGTTCGAGTGGTGCTCCATGTCGCTGGTCAGGATTTCGTCGCCCGCTTGGAGGTTGGCGTCGCCCCAGCTCCGCGCCACGAGGTTGATGCCCGCGGTCGAGCCGGAAGTGAAGATGCACTGCTCCGCTCTCGGGGCGTTCAGCAAGGCCCGCACCTTTTCCCGGGCCGCCTCGAACAGCTCGTCCGATTCCTGGGCCAACTGGTGGATGCCGCGGTGCACGTTGGCGTAGTGCTCCTCGTAGCAGGCCACGATTGTCTCGATCACCTGCCGCGGCCGCTGCGTGCTGGCCGCGTTGTCGAAATACACGAGCGGCACGCCCGGGCGGACTTCGCGGCCCAGGATCGGGAAATCGGGCCGAAAGGCGTCAGGCTCCAGCAGCGGCGCGGTCATAATTAAGGATGAAGGATGAGGGATGAAGGATGAAGCCGGAGGGATGAAGTATGAAGGATGAGGGCGGAAGTCCCCCCGGTCCCCTCTCCCTCCGGGAGAGGGTTAGGGTGAGGGCGGCCGGCAAGAACGCAGTCATCCCTCATCCTTCATCCTTGCCTTGTACCGGCGAATAAATCGCCGTTTGCAGCACCTGCCACGGCAGCAGGCAGCATTTCTGCCGATTGGGCGTCAGCCGCACGCCGAACAGCTCGAGCATGTCGGCGGCCGTGAAGCGGCGGAGGTCGTCCAGCGGCCGGCCGTCCATCCGCTGGGCGAGCATCGAGGCTGCCGCCTGGCTGATGCAGCAGCCGTCGCCGTCGAAATAGATCTCCCGCATCACGCCCTGCCCGTCGATGTCCAGCTCCATGCGGACCACGTCGCCGCACAGCGGATTGTCGTCCTGGTGGGCATGGGTCGAGTGCGCGCAATGGCCGCGATGGTACGGCTCCTCGTAATGCTCGAGGATGCGATCCTGGTACAATTCTTCTTCGTCGACCGCCATTGCCGGAGCTTGTTCGCGTGTCCGGTCCCCTCTCCCGCTGGGAGAGGGTTAGGGTGCGGGGAACTAGGTTTTCGCGACCAACGCGGGTTCCCCCTCACCCCGGCCCTCTCCCGGAGTGAGAGGGGGACCATTTGCCTATTGTCAGTCTAGGAACGGCGGCCGAGCCCGGCAAGCATCCGGCGGGGGGCAGCTTGACTGGCTCCTGTTGCGGACGGTCGGGAATTTGTCTACTTTGGCTCTCCGTAACAGCACCTACTTCCGCGGCCGGTGCCACCAATTCCAGGCCTGCTGACACCACTTCCAACCCGGCAGCCAACTCCAATCCCAGTCCCACTCCATCACGCCGACGACGTTCGAGAAATCGTCGGTCCATACCCGCTGGCGAGCGTTGGTCTTGGCCGGCTCCCAGTTATCGTCGTCTTTCAGGTCGCCCAAGTCTTCGGTGCGGCGGGCCAGCACAACCCAGGTCGAGCTGCACTTGCCCACCGCCATCTCGTCTTCATCTTTGTCAGTGCGGGCCACCAGGTCCAAGTCTTCGGCCAGGTTGCCCAGCACCGGCTCCAGGTCCAGATGGCGGTTGGAGATATGGACCGCCAGCAGCCCCCCCGCGGCGAGCTTCTGGAAATACAGCTCCAGGGCCTGACGCGTGATCAGGTGAATCGGAATGGCGTCGGAGCTGAAGGCGTCGACCAGCAGCACGTCGAACTGCCCATCCTGCTCGTCGGCCAGGCGGAGCCGGGCATCGCCCAGGCTATAGTCCCAGTCCGCCTTGCAGTTGCTGAGGTACGTGAAATAGTCCCTGTTGCGGGCGATTCGCACCACGGCCGGATCGATCTCGAAGTACGTCAGGTGCTGGCCGGGCAGGCCGTAGGCGGCGATCGAGCCGGTGCCCAGCCCGACGACGCCGATCCGGCCGTGCCGGCGAAACTGCTCGCGGCGCTCCAGGGCGTCGAACACGGCGCCCACCGGCCCCGTGCGGTGGTAATAGGTCCACGGCTCGCCGGCCTCGTCGGGATCGAGGCTTTGCGTGCCGTGCAGGGTCGAGCCGTGCAGCAGCCGATGGGCGCCGTACTTGCCGTTGGGCTCACGTTCGACCCGCAGCACGCCGAAGAAGCTGCGGCTGCGGCACAGCGTGGTGGCGTGCTCCGAGCAGATCATTCCCACCAGCACCACCGTGCCCACGGCGGCCGCGAAGCGGAAAGGCCGCCGCTGGAGTACCAGCGCCAACAGCCCCGCCACGCACAGCCAGACAATCTTGGCCTGCGCGCCGGTAAGCTGGTGCGCCAGCCCCGTCAGCCACGCGCGGTGGATCTTGTCGGCCAGGTGAACGAACCGGTCGGCGGGGATGGCCCAGGCGGTGAAGGCGAAGACGGCGCCCAGCGTGAGCATCGCCGCGAAGTCGATGACGTTCTGCAGGGCGAGCATCGGATTGGCATGCAACCGCCGCGCGAACTGGTCACTCCCCGCGTGACGGCCGCCCTCACGCGGAGCGTGAGGAGTACGTCGCCAGGGCCGAAGCAGGCAGGCCGCCACCACCATCAGCGGATACTCCAACACCGAGTTGAACATCAGCGGCGCCGCCAAGGCGTTGAACAAGCCGCCCAGCACGCCGCCCGCCGACAGCCAAAAATAGAACTCCGTCAGGCTCGCGCTGGCCGGCCGGTCGGCCGCCAGCTCGCCGTGGCAGACCATGGCCGTCAGGAAGAAGGCCAAGAGGTGGATGGCCGCGGCGACCATGATCTGCGACGTGTACAGGCCGCCCGAATACATGATCCCCGCCAGCACCACCAGCCCCACCGCTTGCAGCCGCACCATCCAGCGATGCGGCAGCACCTGCCGGCGGGCAAACACCAGCACGAACGACAGCAGGTACAGCATCAGCGGGATCACCCACAGCAAGGGCACGGCGGCCAGATCGGTGGAAATGTGCGTGGTGACGCCCAGTAGCAGGCTGGAGGGGATCAGGGCCAGGGCGATCCAGCGGAGCCGCCGGGCCAGCGTGACGGGGGCCAGCGAGGCCGCGGCGGCCGGCCCCGACGTGTCCGGCGTCGGTAAGGCCCCTCGCCCCTCGCCGGAACCTGCCCAGGACGCGGAGACGCGGAGACGCGGAGACGCGGGTAAATCCGGACTCTCCGCGTCCCCGTGTCCCCGTGTCCCCGCGTCCTCCTCCTCGCCGGGTGCCACTGTTGGCTTGTCCAGCAGTGCCCGCCATCCACCGCCAGTTGCACTGCCGGACAAGCCAGCAGTGGCGCGCACGCCGCCTCTTGCCGAGCGCCACAGCCGGATGGCGCAGGCCGCCACCAGGCAGTTGAGCAGCAGGAATCCACCCGCCCAGCCCCACGACTGCCGGGCCAGCGTCAACCGCGGCTCGATCAAGAGCGGATAGGCCGCCAGACCGATCATGCTCCCCAGGTTGCTGGCGGCGTAAAGAAAGTACGGGTCTTCCGAGCCCCGCCGGCCGCTGGCGGCGAACCAGGCTTGCAGCAAGGGGGCGTTGGCCGATATGCAGAAGAAGGGCAGGCCCATCGAAATCATCAGTAGCATCCACAGCCAAGGGATGGGATTGCGATTGCCCGGCGGCAGCCAGCCCTGCGCAACCCCGATGGGCAACACAGCGTAGGCCAGAACAAACAGCAGCAGGTGCAGCAGGACCTGGCGCCGCGGACCCAGCCAGCGCACTGAAAGGTGCGCATAGCCGTAGCCGGCCAGCAGCGCCGCCTGATAGAACACCAGGCAGGTGTTCCACACCGAGGGCGAGCCGCCCAGCAGCGGCAAGACCATCTTGGCGAACATCGGCTCGACGACGAACAGCAACGCGGCGCTGACGAGCAACGTGGTGGCAAAGAGGAGTTGCAAGCCGGGTTCCTTCTCTGAGCCTCTAATCTCCCACACCCAATCCCTTGGCCTGCTGGCGGTGCTCGGCGCGGGCCATGCCGGCCGCGCCGATGTAGCCGGCGTCGCCGCCCAGGCTGGCGTAGTCGATTGTCGTCCGCTCGGCGAGCAGCTCGAAGGCGCGGCGGCGGACCTCCTCTTTGACGCGGTCGAGGAACCGGCGGCCCACCGGGTTGGCATTGCCGCCGAAGGTCATGGCCCCGCCCAGCAGGATGCCGTTGGGGTCCACCGTATGCATGAGGTTGACCACGCCCACGCCCATGTAGGCCGCGGTTTCGAGGATGATTTCCAGGGCCAGCTCGTCGCCCTTTTCCGCCTCGCCGGCCAGCAGTTTGGGCGTCACACCGCCGCAGGCGGCGGCGCGGGCGGCGATCGAGCTGCGGCGACCGGCGGCCAGGGCTTCCTGCGTCCGCTGGATGACCGCCGTGGCGCTGGCATAGGCCTCCAGATGTCCGCGGCGGCCGCAGCCGCACACCCGCGCATCCTCGGCGAAGTTGACGATCATGTGCCCGCACTCGCCGCCGTGGCTGTGCTCGCCGCTGACCACCCGCCCGCACACGATGATCCCGCAGCCGATGCCCGTGCCCAGCGTGAACAGGACCATACTCGAAAGCTCGCGGCCGGAACCCACCCAGAACTCGCCGTAGGCCGCCGCATCGGCGTCGTTGGCGAAGGTCACCGCCATGCCGGCGTGGCAACCCACCCGGTCGCGCAAGGGGAAGTCGTCCCAGCCCTTCAGGTTCACCGGGCGGACAAGTTTGCCGGCGGGGATGTCCATGGTGCCGGGCGAGCCCAGGCCCAGCCGGGCGATGGCCCCGTAGGGCAGCCCCGCGCTGCGCACCGCCTCGTGCACCGCGGCGCCCATTCGCCGGCAGGCGTCTTCGGCCCCCCTCTCCACCTCGGTGGGGATGCTCAGCCAGGAGAGCGGCCGGCCCAGGTCGTCCACCACCCCCACCTTGATGTTCGTCCCGCCCAGGTCGATTCCCGCGTAAAACGGCGGCTGGGCCTCGCCGGCGGGAATGAATTGCCGTGCTTCCGACATGCGGATCCCCATGTTTGTCGACGGACGGCGGGAGACGGACGACGGACGGGAGCGCTCCCGCCCGTCATCCGCCCTCCGCCCTCCATCGCCGTCGTGTTTCCCCCCGTCGTCCGTCGCCCGTCGTCCGTCGTCCCTTACTTCTTCTTGGCCTTGATCGCCGCGTGGGCCGCTGCCAGCCGGGCGATCGGCACCCGGTAGGGCGAGCAGCTTACGTAATTCAGCCCGCTCTTGAAGCAGAACTCGACCGACGCCGGGTCGCCCCCCTGCTCGCCGCAGATGCCGATCTTCAGCGCCGCCCGCACCCCACGCCCTTGCACCACCGCCATGCGGATCAACTGCCCCACGCCCTCCTGGTCGATCGTCTGGAAGGGGTCGGCCGGCAGCAGGTTGTCCTTCAGGTAGTCGGGCAGAAAACCGCCGATGTCGTCGCGGCTGAAGCCGAAGGTCATCTGCGTCAGGTCGTTGGTGCCGAACGAGAAGAACTCCGCCGAGCGGGCCATGCGATCGGCCAGCAGGCAGGCCCGCGGGATCTCGATCATCGTGCCGTAAAGGTACTTCACGTCCACGCCCGACAGGCTCTTTACCTCCTCGTGCACGCGGTCGACCACTACCTTGGTCACGTCCAGCTCCTTGACGTCGCAGGTCACCGGGACCATGATCTCGGGGCGGGCGTCTTTGCCGTCGCGGATCAGCTCGGCGGCGGCCTCGAAGATCGCGCGGACCTGCATCTCGGTCACTTCCGGATAGGTCACGCCCAGGCGGACGCCGCGGTGCCCCATCATGGGGTTGGTCTCGTGCAGGTCTTCGCCCCGCTTGCGGATCGCCGCCGGCCGGATGTGCAGCGAAGCCGCCAGTTGCGCCTGCGCCGCCTTGTCTTGCGGCACGAACTCGTGCAGCGGCGGGTCCAACAGGCGAATCGTCACCGGCAGCCCGGCCATGGCCTCCAGCGTGCCCTTTATGGCCCGCTTGACGAAGGGGAACAGCTCGGCCAGCGCCGAGCGCCGCTCGTCGACCGTCCGGCTGAGGATCATCTTCCGCAGCAGGAACAGCGGCTCGTCGCAGCCCTTGCCGTAGAACATGTGCTCGGTGCGGAACAGTCCGATGCCCTCGGCCCCGAAGGCCCGCGCCACCCGGGCGTCTTCCGGCGTGTCGGCATTGGTCCGCACGCCCATCGTCCGCTGCTGATCGACGAGCTTCATGAACTCCTGGAAGCGGGGGTTCTCGGTGGCGTCGATCATGCCCAGCGCGCCCTGATAGACCCGGCCGCGAGTACCGTTGAGCGTCAGCAGGTCGCCCGCCTTGAGCTTGGCCTCGCCGACCGTGGCGATCTTGGCGGCCAGGTTGATGGTCAGCCCGGCGGCCCCCACGATGCAACACTTGCCCCAGCCGCGGGCGACCAGGGCGGCGTGACTGGTCATGCCGCCGCGGGCGGTGAGGATCCCCTCGGCGGCCCGCATGCCCTCCACGTCCTCGGGATTGGTCTCCTCGCGAACGAGGATCACC
>JBEKTY010000087.1:0-33265 GCA_049515555.1 Thermoguttaceae bacterium | reverse complement strand
CCCACCCTACAAACTGACCAGGAGAGAACATGCACGCGCCAGGCAGAATCCTATGGCTTGCGGCGGCCCTTGGGCTGCTCGCTGCGACGCTGGTCCTGGCCGCTTCGCCGGCGCAGCCCGCGGCCCATCCGGGGACCCCGCCGCCCGTCGAGGCCAATCCGCCCGCCGACGGCAAATTGCGGATCATCGTCTTCGGCGCACACCCGGACGACGCCGAGATCCGCGCCGGCGGGGCGGGCATCCTGTGGTCGGCCCTGGGACACAAGGTAAAACTGGTCTCGGTGACCAATGGCGACATCGGGCACACGCGGATGGCCGGCCCCGAGCTGGCCCGCCGCCGCACGGCCGAGGTGGCCGCCGCCGCCCGGCTGCTGGGCACCACCTCCCAGGTGCTCGATATCCATGACGGCGAGCTGCTGCCGACGCTCGACAACCGCCGCACGATCACGCGGCTGATCCGCGATTGGAACGCCGACCTGGTCATCGCGCATCGGCCCAACGATTATCACCCCGACCACCGTTACGTGGGCGTGCTGGTGCAGGACGCGGCCTTCATGGTCACGGTCCCCTTCTTCTGCCCCGACACGCCGTACCTCAAGACCAACCCGGTGTTCATGTATTTGTACGACGCCTTCCAGCGCCCCAACCCCTTCCGCCCCGACGTGGTCGTGGCCATCGACAGCGTGATAGAGAAGAAGCTGGATGCCCTGCTGCTGTTGGAGTCGCAGTTCGTCGAGGGCGGTGCGAACTCCTTCCGCGAGCCGTTCCCCACCGACGCCGCCCAGCGCCAGGCTTGTGCCCGTAAGGCCCGCGCCATGTTTCGGCAACGCTTCGCCGACATCGCCGATCGCGGCCGCGACAAGCTGATCGAGCTGTACGGCGAAGCGGAGGGCAAGCGCGTGCGTTACGCCGAGGCCTTCGAGATCTGCGAGTATGGCCGCCGCCCCTCCGCCGACGACCTGCGGCGGCTGTTCCCCTTCCTGCCGCCAAAGTAGCAGGCACACTCCGTGTGCCGTCCGCCATGCCTTTTTCCGCTTAAGCGGAGACGGCACACGGAGTGTGCCTGCTACGTTCCATGCCGTGAACCGCTGCGGCGGTGCTTCGATACCACACTGTTGGGTGGTATCTCAATCCATCTGCGTTTTTATGCAAAATGCTTTCCAAGCCCGCCGCCCCGTGGTAAATTGGGTGGATTATGCGGATCGTGCGGACATGGTTCTTCGCAACAGAAGCAAATTCGACGCCTTCGGCTCCAACTTTTCACGAGGAGTTGCCTCATGAGTACGAACCACGGGAATCTCCGGAAGGAAAAGTCCAAGGCACGGCGGCGTATCCGGCCGGACACCCCCCGCAGCCTCACCAGGGGCCTCTGCCTCGAATGGCTCGAGGAGCGGTCGCTGCTGTCGGTCGTTACGCCCATCAAAATCACGCCGCTCTTGCGATCCGACAACGATCCGGGCTTTAAGGCCTTCACGGTAAAGCCCGGGGTGAAGGCGGTTTCGGTGTGGACCTTGCGAGACGCGGTCATCGAGGCCAACGCCCATCCCGGCGCCGACACGATCCAGCTCCAAGCCGGCACCTACTCGCTGACGTTGTGGAACACCAAGACCGGCAAGCGGCCGGGCAAGATTGCGTTATCGCTCCACGAGCAGGGGGCCGCCCGCGGCGACCTGGGGATCAGCGACGACCTGACGATTCAAGGCGTCACCGGGAAGACGGGCGCCCCGGCCACGATTATCAATCAGAAGGTGCTGGACCGGGTGTTTCAGATCCTCGGCGGCCACAATGTGACGCTGAAGAACCTGGTGATCCAAGGCGGCACGGCCGTGGACGACGGCAGCAGCGGCGCCGCGCCGTATAGCACCGACTCCCGCGGCGGCGGCATCCTCAGCACCGCCGCGGCGCAGATCACGCTCTCGAATGTCGTCATCCAGAACAACGCGGCCGTGGGCCAAAACGGATCCCCGGCCTACGGCGGCGGGATCGAGGCCGACGGCGGCACGCTGTCCCTCGACTCGACCGTGACCTTCGCCACAAACCAGGCCCAGGGCGGCAACGGGACCAGTGCCAATGCCAGTGGCGGCGCGGCCCAAGGCGGCGGCCTGTGGACCGGTAGCGAGACAGTCAGCCTGAGCGCTACCGCGGTCACGAACTTCTTGAACAACACGGCCCTGGGCGGGGCGGGCGCCGCGGGCACGGCCGACACGCCCAACGGCGGCTGGGGCGGCCTGGCCGTAGGGGGCGCCGCGCTCGTCAGAGGCTCTTCGGCTGCGACGGCCGCCTTCGGCGGCGGACCGAACGTCGGCCTTGCTAAGTTCTCCGGCAACGTCGCCTGGGGCGGGGCCGGCGGAGCCGGCGCACCCGGCGGCGCCGGCGGCGATGGCGGCCAGGCCATGGCCGGCGCCGTCTACGCTTCCTCCGAACCGCTGACCCTCGCCTACGCGGCCCTCTCCGGCAACCAGGCCCTGGGCGGCGCCGGCGCCAACGGCGGCGCAGGCGCGGCCGGAAACCATGCCGGCAGCGGCGGCAACGGCGGCATGGTACAGGGCGGCGCAATCTTTACCGACGACGCCCTCACCTTCAATAACGACGTCAACTTCACCGCCAACACCGCTTGGGGCGGGGGCGGCGGCGGCGGCGGGGCGGACAGCAGCGGCGGCAGTGCCGGCAGCGGCGGCAACGGCGGCTGGGCCGGGGGTGGCGCCCTCCTGGCTTATGACAGCCTCGTGACCTACGCCGGCCCCGTCGTCGCCACCATCACCAACAATCAGGCCTTGGGTGGCGCGGGGGGCGCCGGCGGCCACGGCGGTGCCGGCGGCAACGGCGGGACCGGCGGGCAGGGCGGACCGGCCATCGCCGGCGCCCTCGGTCTGCCCAACACCGCCGGAAACATCCTCACCATGCTGTTCATCTCCCACAACGCCGCCCAGGGCGGGGCCGGCGGTACGGGCGGCGCCGGCGGCAGCGGCGGCAACGACGCGGCGGGCGGGACCGGCGGAACCGCCGACGGCGGCGGCGCCTGGGTCTACGATGCCACAATCTTCATGTCCAATTTCACCTTCAATTCGGCCATCGGCGGGGCCGGCGGAAACGGCGGCGGCGGCAGCGGCGCCGGCGGACCGGGCGGCGAAGCCGACGGCGGCGGCCTGTTTGTCAAAGATGCCGTAAACGCCAACCTCTGCCAGCTCAGCGGCAACAGCGCTGCCGGCGGCAACGGCGGCGGCACGAGCGACGGGCTCCTCAAAACGGGGCTCCTGAGGCAGGGCAACTCCACCAGCGGCAAAGGTTATGGCGGCGGCGCCTACGTAGACAGCCTCGCCACGCTGACCATCACTAATTCGCTGGTCGACCTGAACACCGCCTCCACCGACGGCGGCGGCGTGTACAGCCTCGGCACGTTCAATAACCCCGCCAACAGCAACACCTTCCTCCAGAATTCGCCCGACGATACGAACCCGTAGTTAATCCCCGCTCTCTGCCGGCGGGATGGACTCGAAGCGGAAGCTGCCGGAGTCTAACTGGAATGCGGCCCGGCCTTCGGCCCGGCCGGCGGGCTTGACCCCCGGCGACCGGGCCGCCGGACGCCCCGACTCGCGGACCGAGCCGGCATCCGTGGCGGGCAGCAGGAGTCGGGCAGTGCAGCCCGGCGGCACGACGATCGACGTATGCAGCTTGCCCCCTTCGATCTTCCAGGCCACCGCGATCGGGCCGTAAAGCGACTCATAGCGGGCGCGGACCCACTCCAAGCGGCCCGGCAGAACGCCCGGGCGGATCACGATCGACTGGAAACCCGGCCGCTCACGATCGGGCCGGATGCCGGCCAGCCCTTCGATGAACCACAACCCGACGTGCAGGTAGGAGCTGTGCAGGCGAGAGAGGTCGCCGCCTTCCCACGATTCCCAGAGCGTGCTGGCGCCGCGGCGGAGCATGTCGCCCCAGCCCGGATAGTCGTCCTTCGACACCATTTCGTACAGCAGGTCGTCGCGGCCGGCCTCGACGAGCGTCTTGATGACGAAATACCCGCCGGTGATGCCGGCGTGGATGTGTCCCTTGCGTTTGACGAGGATCTCGTCCTGGAGGCGCTTCCAGACGGCCCCACGGAGCGCTGGCGGCGGCAGGTCCACCGCCAGGGCGATGGCCAGATAGGCCTGCGAGCCATCGACGTAGCTATTCTCGTCGGGGCGGAAGAACTTGGCGTGCACCGCCCGCCGCACGCGCTCGGCCCGGCGGCGGTAGGCGTCGGCCGCGTCGGGCCGGGCCAGCACGTCGGCGATGCGGGCCGCCGTCTCGAGGTTGTAGATCCAATAGCAGTTGTTGAAGAAGAGGGTCTCGGGCGTATCGCCGTTGACGCCCTGGGCCCCCGGCCAGAGCCAGTCGCCCAGGAAGTCCCACTGGCCGCCCCAGCGGACGAGCATGTCGTCGGCCGACTTGCTCTCCAGGAAGGCCAGCCAGCGCTGGATGGTGGGGAAGCCTTCTTCCAGGATCCGCACATCGCCGTACTGGCGGTAGACGAGCCAGGGCAAGGTGACGCAGAATCCGCACCAGGCCGGCCCGCCGCCGCCCCAGTAGGTTGGGGCCGTGTAGGGCAGGTTGCCTTCTTCGGCCGGCCCGCCGGCCCCGGGCCCCGACTTGACGGCGATGCCCCAGGCCGAGGCGTTGCCCTGCACGTCACGCCAATCCTGGGCCCACTTGGTGTAGAAGGCCCCCAGTTGATAACTGTTCAGCGCGGTTTCGGTCGTGGCGTGGGCATCGCCGCCGTAGCCCATTCGCTCCCGCTGCGGGCAGTCGACCACGTAGCCGCCCAGGCTCAGGTTCTCGAACGTCCACAGCGTCGTGCGGTAGATGTCGTTCAGCAAAGGATTGGAGCACTCGAAGTCGGCGGCCCGGCGGTAGTCGGTCCGCACCAGGTAGCCGCGAAAATCGGCCAGCTCGGGCTTGGCTTCCAGACCCTTGACCGTGATCCACCGCCCGACGGCGTAATTGAAGCGGTTCCGGAACGTGCCCTGGCCCGCGGGACCAAGCACGTAGGCGCTCCGCAGTTTGTGCGTCATCGGCTGCTCGGACCGCTCGGAGAACTCCAGCTCGATCCGCTTGCCGGGCGGGCCGCGAAGGTCGGCCTCGACGAAGCCCGCGAAGTTCACGCCCATGTCCACGCGGTACTGGCCGCCGGGCTGCTCTTCGACCGCCACCGGCCGGATGGCCTTGACGCGGCGGTTGGGCTCGACCATCTGCGCCGAGAGGATCAGCTTCGGCGCGCAAACCGCCGCCGCCTGCCAGGCAGAGTCGTCCAGCTCCGGCTGACACCACTGGGGACTGTCCCCAGTTTCGCGGGGACTGTCCCGAGTTTCGTCCGATGAAACTGGGACTGTCCCCTTATCCGGCGCGGCGGGCAGTTCCCGGCCCGCATCGTACAGCTCGCCCCCGAAGTTCATGAAGTTCCACGCCCCCAGGAGCGTGCTGGGGCTGGGGTGCGTTTTCCACGTGGCGTCGCTGACGATCCGCCGCGTCTGGCCGCCGGGCAGGGCAATGTCGGCCTGGGCCAGCACGATCGGCGTCGGCGGCCGGTCCGGCCGCTTGTAGAACGGATAGGCCGACCAGCCGGTGCCCAGCCACACCCCGATAACGTTCCGGCCCGCCCGCAGGCAGTCGGCGATCTCGTAGGTCACGTAGCGAGCCCGCTTGCCGTGATCGCTTACGGCCGGGGCGAGCACGGCGTCGCCCACCTTGCGGCCGTTGACGTACAACTCGTGATAGCCGATCGAGGCCACCCACATCGCCGCCCGCTGCGGCGCCGCCGGCAGCGTGAACACCTTGCGGAGCCAGGGGTCGGGCAGCCGTTCACGGGGACTGTCCCGATTTTCGTCCGACGAAAATGGGACTGTCCCCTTCGGCCCGGCAGTCCGCTTCGCCGTCGCCGCCCGCGCCGGCACCGGAGCCCCGATCCACTGCGCCGTCCAATCACCGGGCTCCAGCAGGCCCATCGTCCAGCGGGCCGGCCGGCTCCACGCCGAAACCGCACCCGCCTGGTCACGCACCCGTACCTTCCAACAACACTCGGCCCCCGACCCCAGCGGGCGGCCCGCGTAAACCACGTGCACCGACTGCTCGGAGACCACGTCGCCGGAGTCCCACAGATCGCCCTCGTCCCTGGCCAGCTTTTCGGGGCTGCTGCTTACCAGCAGGCGGTAAGCGGTTTGACGCAACCCGCGGGCGGCGGCGTCCTTGGCCGCCAGCCGCCAGCTCAAGCGTGGCCGGCGGGCGTCGATCCCCAGGGGGTCCGCCAGGTACTCGCACCGCAGGTCGATAGCCTCGATCCGTGCGGCTGCCGGACCCGCAGCGGCCCCGACCGCCGGCCCCGGCCGCGGCGCGCCCTCGTCCGCCGCCAGTGCCGCCGCACCGCCGGCCGCCGCCAGGGTCAAGCACAAACCCGCCCAAATCAGCCCCCGAAAGCATCGCATCGTCATGGCAACTCTCCCGGCTGGTATTCCCACCTATTTTGGAGCCGCCCGGCCGGTTTAGCAACACCCGCGGGCAATGAAACGCGGCCCCAGGACTTGACAGCGGCAGAGGGTGGAAGGAATATGGATGGGCACGCGGCCAGCATTACAGCGTACCGTGCAACCCGCCCAGGCCGCTACTACCCTCCGCCAGTTCCCGCCGTCTTTCGTTCTATACTCCGCACGGTTTGAAACAAGGAGACGAGCATGTCGGATTTAAGAGCCGCGTTGGGGCGGCGGTGTTTTCTGAAGCGCGCCGCCCAACTGGGCGCCTGCCTGGCCCTGCCGCAGTTCGTGCCCGCATCCGCCCGGGGAAAGGACGGGGCGGTAGCCCCCAGTGACCAGATCCTGCTGGGCGGCATCGGCATCGGCAACCGCGGCTCCTACGACCTGGGGTGCTTCCTGCAACAGCCCGACGCGCGGTTCCTGGCCGTGTGCGACGTGAAGGCCGAGCGCCGCCGGTCGGTCAAGAACACCATCGACGCCAAGAACGGCAACAAGGAGTGCAAGACCTATCGCGACCTGCGCGAGTTGCTGGACCGCAGCGACCTGGACGCGGTGCTGATCGCCACCGGTCCGAACTGGCACGCCACGGCCTCGATCCTGGCGGCCAACGCGGGCAAGGACGTGTATTGCGAGAAGCCCTGCACGAAGAACATCGCCCAGAGCCTGGCCCTGGCGGAGACCTTCCGCCGGACGGCGCGGGTCTTCCAGGCCGGCACGCAGCGGCGGAACCTGCCGCACGTGGCCTTCGCCGTCGAGCTGGCCCAACGCGGGAAGCTCGGCAAGCTGCTGGCGGTTCACGCCCATCCGGCCGGCATGGGCGCCAGCACCAGCGGCTGGGCCCCCGCCCAGCCCGAGCCGCCCAAAGAGGAGATCGACTGGGATCTGTACCTCGGTCCGGCGGCCTGGCGGCCCTTCAATCGCCAATTGCTGGACGGCTTCAACTTTGAGAAAGGCGGCGGCCTGGTCGGCGGCGGCGTACTGGAATGGGGCTCGCATTGCATCGACCTCTGCCAATGGGCCAACCAGGCCGATCAAACGGCCCCCGTCGAGTACAACCCGCCCGAGAAGGGCCAGCTCATCGCCCGCTACGCCAACGGCGTGAAGCTGGTCGTCCGCAACGACGGCTGGCTGCCGTTGGGCTCCTGCCCCGTCCGTTTCGAGGGCGAGAGCGGCTGGGTCGAGACTGGCGACAGCGGCAAGCTGATCGTCAGCTCGCCGGCACTGTTGGCCGGCCGGAAGGTGGCCGAGATCGGCGGCTACCCGGCCACGTTCCACGTCCGCGACTTCCTGGATTGCGTCAAGTCGCGGGGCCGGCCGCGCTGCGATGCCGACGTAGCCTGCCATTCGCACATCGCCTGCCATGCCTGCAATATCACGATCTTCCTGGACCGCAAGCTGGCCTACGATCCGCAGAAGAACGAGTTCCCCGGCGATAGCGAAGCCAACCGGCTGCGATCGGAAGCCCTCCGCGACCCCTGGCGCCTGTGAGGGGAAGGGGATTAAGGATTGGGGATTGGGGATTGGAGGGATAGGGGATTAGGGGATTAGGGGTTGAGGGATTGAGGGGTCAGGGATTGAGGGGATTGGGGATTGGAGTGTTGAGGGATTGAGGATAACCGCTTGCGGTTTCGCACAAACCTGCCAATAAAGCGCCCACAAACCAAACTTGCCATCGAAGGGGAGAATCACCAATGCAAGCGATTCGATATTTCACACCGCGTCTGGCGCCAACGGCCGCTCGCCCCTCACCCCTCACCCCTCATCCCTCGCCCCTCGTCGCCTGTCTGGTCTTGGTCGTGCTGGCGGGTTCCGCGTCGGCCGCAAAGAAAGAGCGGGGCGGGCCCAGCGAGCAGGAACTGATCGCCGTCATCCGCTCGTCTGCGCCCCCGCAGCAGAAGGCTGTGCCGTGCAAGCAGTTGGCGGTTTATGGCACGGCCGCCGCGGTCCCGGCCTTGGCGGCGCTGCTCCCCGACGCCGACCTTTCCTCCTGGGCGCGGATCGCCCTGGAGGCCATTCCCGACCCGGCCGCCGACGCCGCCCTGCGGCAATCGCTGGGCCAACTCAAGGGCCGGCTGCTGGTGGGCGTGGTCAACTCGATCGGCGTTCGCCGCGACTCCCAAGCGGTGGACCTGCTGGCCGCCCGCCTGACCGACGCCGACCCGGACGTGGTCTCGGCCTCGGCCGTGGCCCTGGGCCGCATCGGTGGCCCGGCGGCAGCCAAAGCCCTCGAACAAGCACTGCCCAGCGCCCTTGCGCCCGCCCGCGGGGCCGTCGCCGAAGGCTGCATCCTGTGCGCCGAAAAGCTGCTCGCCCAGGGCCAACAGGCCGAGGCCCTGCGGTTGTACGACCTCGTGCGAAAGGCCGACGTGCCCAAGCCCCGCATCATCGAGGCTACCCGGGGCGCGATCCTCGCCGGGCAGTCGGCCGGCCTGCCCCTGCTGGCTGAAATCCTGCACTCGGTCGATAAGACATTCTTCAACCTGGGCCTGCGCCTGAGCCGCGAGATGCCCGGCGAGGCCACCAGCGGCGTGCTGGCCGCCGAGCTGGCCAACGCCTCGCCCGAGCGGCAGGCGTTGTTGATCCAGGCCCTGGCCGAGCGGGCCGACGGCAAGGCCGTGGCCTTCGTGCTACAGACGGCCAAGGCCGGCGCGGGGCAGGTTCGCTTCGCGGCCATCCGCGGCCTCCAGCGAAGCGGTAGCGGCTCCTGCCTGCCCGTCCTCATGGATGCAGCCCTGGAGGCCAACGCCGACGCGTCACAAGCGGCCATCGCCGTACTGGCCGAGCTGCCCGGCGACGATCTCGACGCCGATCTGCTCACGCGGTTGGCCAGCGCCACGGGCCGGGCCCGGCTGGTGCTGATCCAGATCGTCGGGCAGCGGCACGTTGCGGCGGCCACGCCGGCCCTCACGAAGGCGGCCGACGATCCGCAGCCCGCGGTCCGCGCCGCCGCCCTGACGGCCCTGGGGGGAACGGGCGGACTGGCCGACATCGCCTTTCTGATTGCCCGCGCCACCGGCCAAGCAAGCCCAGAGGAGACCCGGGCGGCGCAGGCGGCCCTGCGGGCCTTGTGTGGCCGCATGCCCGACCGCCAGGCCTGCGCCGAGCGGCTGGCCGGGGCGATGACCGCCGCGCCGCTGGCGGTGAAGTCCGGACTGATCGACGCCCTGGCCGGCGTGGGCGGCCCGAAGGCCCTCCAGCTCGTCGCCGCCGCCGCCCGCGATCCCAGCTCCGAGGTCCGCGATGCCGCCTATCGCACGCTGGGCGAGTGGATGACCGCCGACGCGGCGACCGAGCTCCTGGCGCTGGCCAAGAGCGACCCGGACGGCAAGTTCCAGGTCCGCGCCCTGCGCGGCTACCTCCGCATCGCCCGGCAGTTCGACATCCCCAACGGCCGGCGGCTGGCCATGTATCGCGAGGCCCTGGCCCTGGCCCGCCGCGACGACGAGAAGCGGCTGGCGGTGGAAGTCTTGGCGCGAGTCCGTACGGCCCAGTCGCTCACGCTGGCCATCGGGCACCTCGGCGATCCGGCCCTGGCCGAGACGGCCGCCAAGGCGGCGGTGATGATTTCGGACCGGCTCGTCGCCGCCCAGCCCGCCGCGGTCGCCAAGGCCATGCAGCAAGTGCTCGCGGTGGCCAAGGCCAAAGACACGCTGGCCAAGGCCAAGGCCCTGGAAGAACGGGCCACCGCGCCAAAGAAGTAGGCAACCGTTCACAGCTTGGAAGGTAGCAGGCACACTCCGTGTGCCGTCCGCCGCGTTTTTTTCGGCAAACGGCACACGGAGTGTGCCTACTACCTTGACGCGGCCGGCGGAAGCTCGGGCGGCACGGGGCAGGCTAAGGCGGCGGCCACGGCCCGCAGCAGCTCGCTCTCCTCGAGCGTCATCTTCCCCTCCGCGCCGATCGTGGCCACCAGGGCCGAGATCACCGCCCGTTTGATCGCCGCACCGGCCTGGGCCAGTTGGCCCAAGGCGGCATCGAATGCGGCCAAAGTGCATTGCTCGTGCGGGAGCGGCTGCCCGGCCGCGGAAGCGGCCCAGCGCTCGCCCTGGGGATCCGCCTTGGCCAGCACCGCCGCCCCGGCCTGGACGGCCCGCCGGATGTCGTCCGGGCTGCCCGGCCCGGCATAGGCCACCGAGGAGAGGACCGTCAGGGCCGGCCCGGCCACCGCGGCCACCGACCGGTAGCGGACGGCCGGCGGCTTCCTCAGCCCGAACTGCACGTCCAGATACCCCAGCAGCACGACGCGGAGGCAATACTCGAACAGATCGGGCCGGCCGTGGGCCGTGCTGAGGGCCTCGACCACCCGGCGGAAGGCGGCGTACTGCTGCGGCCCGATCCGTTTCAGGGCCGGGACGGTCAGGTCGGCCAGCGGCAAGCGGCTCGCCGGCGGCAGGCTGCCCAGTGCCTGGGCGAGCTGCCGCGTCTGGCTGAGCAGGGGCGGATCGAGTTGCGCGGCGAGCAGTTGCAGTTGCCGCTCCCGCGCCGGCGGGTCGTCGCGGCACAGGAGCAGCGCATAAACGACTGCCCGGGCGGTGAACGGCTCCCGGCCGGCGTCGATCAAGGACTGCGGCATGCCGGCCATCAACCGGCCGGCATGCTCCAAGTGCTCGGCCTGCGGCTGGCCGATGCGGGGCAGCACCGCGGCCGTGTCGTGGGCCCGGACGGGCTGACCCTGCGCCCGGAGCGCTCCCGGGGCGACGGGTGGCCGGCTCGCATCGCCCGCCAGCGCCAGGACCGCCAGGTCGGCCGGCGTGATGCGGTGCGGCGGCACAGCGGCCGCGGAGACGGATGGCGGGGCTCGCTGCGCTCGGCCCACCCTGCTGGAATCATCGACCGCCGCCGGGCCGTCGGCACCCTCCACGATCGGCTTGACCTCGGGAAACCGGCCGTCGAACCCGGGCTCCAGCAGCTTAATTCGCGCCACCAGCGGCGGGTGCGTGGCAAACAGGTTCAAAAGCGAGCCGGCCGCCGCGTCGCCGAAGAACATGTGGCCGAACTCGTGGGCCTGCGGGCTGCGGATCCGCGACCCCTCGGCCAGCCCCCCGATCTTCTTCAGCGCCCCGGCCAGCCCTTCCGGATTGCGCGTGAATTGCACCGACGAGGCGTCGGCCAGGAACTCCCGCTGCCGCGAGATGGCGCTGCGGATGATCTGCCCCAACAGGATTCCCAGATAGCCCAGCAGCCACATGGACAGGCCGATCACGAAGATCGCCCCGCCGCCGCCCTTGTCGCCCGAGCCGCGGGAAGAAGAGCCGGCCGACCGCATGATGTAATAGCCCACGATCGACATGACCAGGATGCCATACACGACGGCCACCAGGCGGAGGTTCAGCCGCATGTCGCCGTTGAGGACGTGGCTGAACTCGTGGCCCAGCACGCCCTGCAGCTCGTCGCGGGTGAGGTAGTCCAGCGAGCCGCGGGAGACGGCCACCACGGCATTGCCCGGCTGATAGCCGGCGGCGAAGGCGTTGATGCCCCGCTCGCCCGCGAGGACAAATACCGGCGGGACGGGTATGCCCGCGGCCAGCGACATCTCCTCGACCACGTTCAGCAGCCGGCGCTCGGCCGGGTCGGCGGTCTGGGGATCGATGGCCCGGCCGCCCATCATAAGTGCCACCCCCTCGCCGCCGGAGGCCAACTCGGAGATCTTGTACAGGCTGCCCAGCGTAATCACCAACAGCGTGCCCAGGCTCACCGCCGCCAGCAACGGTGGGTTCCACAGGCTGCCGGGAAACCCATCGCGCGAGGCGGCGATCCGCTGACCGTGCGAGGCCGCCAGATCGCAGGTCACCGCCGCCGTAACCAGGTAGATCGCTGCGATAATGACGGCCACCGCCAGGGCGAACAACACCAGCAGCCGCACGGTTTGCCGCCGGGCGTGGTCCTCGCGATCGAAGAAATCCATGTTGCCCTCGTCGGGGGTAGGGTGGCTAGTGGCTGGTGGCTAGTGGCTGGTGGCTAGAGAGCGGCGAAGACCGTTGAGCAGCTTCCCAACCTTGGCGACCTGTTGGCGCAGCTCGGCTGCTGCCGGCGGCGCCAGGAAGCTCATCTTCTGAGCCAAGATCAGTTGCGTGTCCAATTCGGCCAGCGATCCCCGCGAATGTCCGAGGAACTGGACGAACTCGCCCCGCGTCTCCCTTGCCTGTCCTTCTGCGACATTGCTTGGCACCGACACCGCCGCCCTCCGCATCTGGCTCGTCAGGCCGTACCGTTCCTCCTGCGGAAACGCCTTCGTCGCCTTGTACACCTGTTGCGCTAGGTTCACCGCCTCCTGCCAAACCAGCAACTCCTCGTAGCTCTTCACCACCTCCCGCCCTTCCTGATCGGCCTGCCGCCACTAGCCACCAGTCACTAGCCACTAGCCACCAGCCACCAGCCGCTACTTCCCAAACGAAACCTTGGGCGCCGCTCGCTCCTCGGGCGTCTCGACCTCGAACAGATTGGCCGCCTGGAAATTGAACATCGAGGCGATAATCACGCTCGGGAACACCTCCCGCTGGGTGTTGTAACTCATTACCGCGTCGTTGAAGGCCTGCCGGGCAAAGGCGATCTTGTTCTCCGTCGAGGACAGTTCCTCTTGCAGGGCCAGCATGTTCTCGTTGGCCTTCAGGTTGGGATAGGCCTCGGCCACGGCGAACAGCCGCCCCAGCACGCCGGTCAACTGCCCTTCGGCCGCGCCCAGGGCGGTCATGGCCGACGGATCGCCGGGGTTGCGGGCCGCCTGCTGACCCGCCGCAGAAGCCACGTTGCGGGCCTTGATCACCGCCTCCAGCGTCTCCCGCTCGTGCTGGATGTAGCCCTTGGCCACCTCGACCAGGTTGGGGATCAAGTCGTACCGCCGCTTCAACTGCACGTCGATCTGCGAGAAGCCGTTCTTGTAACGGTTCCGCAGGGCCACCAGCCGGTTGTATATGCCGACCACCGTCAGCAGCACCAGCAGCAGCAACACCACGATCACGATCAGAGCGATTGTCGCAGGATGCAACATGGCAAACACACCTCCCTGGGTTGGGATCTGGAGGGGACAGTCCCATTTCCGCTGCGCGAAAATCGGCGACAACCCCCCGGGTCCATCATTGTACCATGTCTTTCGCTCGCCGGCTGCATCCCCCCACTACCGCGGCATTCGCCCGCCCGGCCGTTTCCCGGGCGGGGGACCAGCGGGTATAATGTGTGGGAAGTTGCGCCAAGAGAAGTAAATGCTCGATGTTCAATGCGCCCAGGGCTTGGCTGGCGCCCTAATTGAACATTGAACATTTCTCCCTTCGATCATTTCCCACGGAAGCCGCCCCTGCTGCCATGGACCACCGTGAAATTACCACTTGGCTTCGCGAGACCGACGAGGGCCGGCTGGGCGAGTTGTGGCAGCGGGCCGACCGCACGCGGCAAGAGTCCGTCGGCAACCAGGTCCATCTTCGCGGACTGGTCGAGTTGTCGAACCATTGCAGCCGCCTGTGCGCCTACTGCGGCCTGCGGGCCGATAACCGCAAGCTCACCCGCTACCGCATGAGCGCCGACGAGATTCTGGCCTGTGCCCGGCAGGCCGTGGCCTTCGGATACGGCACGCTGGTGCTCCAGGCGGGCGAGGACCCGGGCATCCGCGGCGAGTGGATGGCCGGCGTGGTGCGGCACATCAAGACCGAAACGCCCTTGGCCGTTACGCTGAGCCTGGGCGAGCGCGACGCGGCCGAGCTGGCCGCCTGGCGCGAGAGCGGGGCCGACCGATACCTGCTGCGCTTCGAGACCTCCAACCGCGACCTGTACGAGCGCATCCACCCGCCGCGGCCCGGCCAGCCGTCCGACCGCATCAATCTGCTGGGCCTGCTGCGGTGGCTGGGCTACGAGGTCGGCAGCGGCGTAATGATCGGCATTCCCGGGCAGACCTACGACGACCTGGCCCGGGATATCGAGTTGTTCCGCACGCTGGACCTGGACATGATCGGGGTGGGACCCTTCCTGATGCACCCCGCCACGCCGTTGGCCCGCCCGGCCGGCCGGCCCTGGGCGGACCCGGGCGAGCAGGTGCCCGCCAGCGAGCTAATGACCTACAAGGTGATCGCCCTGGCCCGGCTGGTCTGTCCGCGGGCGAACATCCCCAGCACGACGGCCCTGGCCACCTTGAACCTCCAGAGCGGCCGCGAGTTGGGCCTGCTGCGGGGGGCCAACGTTGTCATGCCCAACCTCACCCCGCCCCGCTACCGCATCCATTACGAGATCTACCCCAACAAGGCGTGCCTCCGCGAGACGGCCGGCATGTGCCACCGCTGCACGCAGGACCGCATTCAGAGTATCGGCCGCACGGCGGGCCGCGGCCGGGGCGATTCGCCCAATTACGCCGCCCGCGAACCACAAGTCCCAATGACCAAATCCCAATGACTAATGTCCAACAACAACCGGCGGCCGATCGCGGGGAGTTTCTTGGTCATTGGTGCTTGGTCATTGGTCATTTTTCACCGGATCCCGGACCCAAGTAGCGCAACAGTACCAACCACATCCACCCCATGTCCTCGACCCTCGACGCCAAACGCCTGAGCGCCAGCGGCCGCGACTTCATCGACGAAGCCCGGCTGCACGCCCTCTTGGACCGCCGGACCTCGCCGGCCGAGTTGGCCGACTGCCTGGCCCAGAGCTTGGCCAAAGAGCCGCTGAGCCTCGACCAGACGGCCGTCCTGCTGGCCGCCGACGACCCGGAAAGCTGCCAGCGGATCTTCGACGCCGCCCGCCGGCTCAAGCGCGACGTGTACGGCAACCGCATCGTGCTCTTCGCCCCCGTGTACGTGGGCAATAGCTGCACCAACGATTGCGCGTATTGCGCCTTTCGCCGCTCGAATCGGGAAATGGTCCGCCGCACGCTCACCGAGGCCGAGCTCCGCGGCCAGATCGAGGCCCTGGAACGGAAGGGACACAAGCGGACGATCCTGGTCTTCGGCGAGCACGCCCGCTACAACCCGCAGTACATCGCCGCGTGCGTGCGGGTGGTGTATTCCGTAAAGGTCGGCCACGGCGAGATCCGCCGCGTGAACGTCAACGCCGCCCCCATGGACCACGCCGGCTATGCCGCCATAAAGGCCGCCGGCATCGGCACCTACCAGATCTTTCAGGAGACCTACCACCACGGCACCTACGCCCGCGTGCATCCCCGGGGCACGCGGAAGGCCGATTATCTGTGGCGGCTGGACGGGGTGGCCCGGGCCATGGAGGCCGGCTGCGACGACGTGGGCATCGGCGCCCTTCTGGGCCTGTACGACTGGCGGTTCGAACTGCTGGGTCTGGTGGCCCACGCCCTGCACCTGCAAGCCCATTACAACGTCGGGCCGCACACCATCAGCTTCCCCCGCCTACGGCCGGCCAGCGGCGTGCGGCACGAAGAGCCCCGGCTGGTGGCCGACCACGACTTCAAGCGGCTGGTAGCCATCCTGCGGCTGGCGGTGCCCTACACCGGCATGATCCTCACCGCCCGCGAGCCCGCCGCCCTCAGACGCGAGATGATGGCCTTCGGCGTCTCGCAGATCGACGCCGGCAGCCGCATCGAACTGGGCGGCTACACCGAGCTGGGCGACGCCCAGGTCCTAAAGCGCGAACAGTTCGAGCTGGGCGACATCCGGCCCCTCGACGTGGTCCTGCGCGAGCTGATCGTCGATGGCTATCTGCCCAGCTTCTGCACCGCCTGCTACCGCCTGGGCCGCACCGGCGAGCACTTCATGGAGTTCGCCATCCCCGGCTTCATCCAGAACCTGTGCACGCCCAACGCCCTGACCACCTTGATGGAATACCTCGTCGATTACGGATCGAGCGAGACCTATGCCGCCGGGGTCCGGCTGATCCAGCAGGAGCTCGACCGCCTGCCCGCCGGCGAGCGCAAGCAAGACCTGCTCGAGCGCCTGCGGCTCATCCGCGAGACCGGCGCGCGAGACTTGTACTATTGACCGGAGCCTTGCGTGGGCTTTGGTCTTGGGGCTTTGGTCTTTGGCCTTGGGCCTTTGGTCTTAGCCCTTTGGTAGTAGGTGGGCGCGACACGGTTCTTGTTCCGGTTGGGCCGTCTCGGGCTTCTTCCGGCCGCCGGTTCACTTCAAAGCGATCTCCACAAGCGCTATGCCGCATCGCGGCAGGAGCAATCGTATCTTTCCGTCGCTCCCGGCGGCAATGTTGTCCACGCGTTTGTCCATCACCGCATCGGGCTCGAGTTGCCGGACGGAAAGAACCGTGGCCGTGGCGGCCGCGGGCGCCGCGCCGGCCAGGAGCAGCTCGATCGGGCGATCCTCGGCGGCGCGGTTGACGAGCGTCAGGCAGACGCGCTTGCCGTCGGCCGCCAGAGACGCGCAGGCATCGACCGCCCGGGGACCTTGCGGCGGCTCGGTCTTGAGCGTTCGCCCGCCGTGGTGCGCCCGGTAGAGCGCAAAGACTTGTCCCATGGCCGTCAGCTCGGCGGAGAAAGGCTTGACGACGATCGCCCCTTCGTTGACCGGCTGGAACATGGCGGCCATGGGAATGTTGAGCGCCGCGGCTTCCTGGCAGAGCATATTGAGGTGCGCGGCGGCGAAAGCGGCGTCGATCGGCCCGACGTGCCACTCGTTGGCCGTCGGTTTGATGAACCAGTTGTGCCAAAGGTTCCATTCGTCGTAGGCGATTCCCAGCCGCTTGCCGGCCGGACCGGTCTGGTCGAGTGCCTGGCGCGCTTCTTTGAGCCAGGGCAGGACGAAGTCCCGGGGGCGGCAGGCCTGGCGCGTGAATTCCTGGCGGCCGGCCGGACCGGACAGCGCCTGTGTTATGGGGCAATACTCGTGCCGGGAGAGCCAGGCGAAGGGCGCTCCGGTCTGTTCCACCAGCTTCTGGTCCCAGCCGGCGCCGACGCCCGAGGCGATCAACATCGCCGCGGGGTCCACTTTCTTCACGGCAGCCGCATACTGTTTGACCACCTGGGCGTAAGCGGGGAGCGTGTAGAAGGACGGCCCCATCCAATCGCCCCACACCTCGTTGCCGATCGTCCAGCGCTCGACCCGGTACGGTTCCTTGTGCCCGCGCCGGGCCCGAATCTGGCCCCAGTGGGTTTCGGCCGAGCCGTTGCAGTACTCGACCCAGTCGGCGGCCTCGCGGTCGCCCTGGGCAATGCCTACGCTCAGCGTGATGCACGGCAGACTGCCGATCTCGCGGCACAGCGCAATGTAATCGTCGATGCCTACCTCGTGGAAATCGTAGTTGTCGGTGAAGGGCAAGGTCTCGTGCCAACTGGCCGCGATCGGCGGGCGGCGGTCGACCGGCAGCAGGCCCTCTTTCCAGCGGTAGTCGCGCGTGAAATTGCCGCCGGGCCAACGCAGCAGCGGCACCGAAATCTCCTTGAGCCGGGCGATCACGTCGCGGCGCATGCCATGGAAATTGTCGACCGGCATGAGCGAGGCCGAGCCTACCCACAGCGTGCCCGGGCCCTCGAAGCTGATCTCCAGCCGGGCCTTGAGGTCCGTCTGCGGCGCCTTGAACGTGAAAGTCCAGGGCTGCCAATCGCCTGCGTCCAGCCGAAGCGTCTGGCGGAGGTACTCCTTTCCCGCCGCATCGCACAGCCGGGCGACAACGTTCACCGCGGGCCTGGCCATGAGCTGGAAGCGGGCCGCATACTCCGTGCCGGCCTGCACGGGGATCTCGCCCTGGCCGATCCCGCCGACGCAACGCTCGGCCACGCTCTCAATCCGCTGCGATTGTTTTCCGGTATAGAACCGCTGCGTGTCGGGCGCGAATCGTGCCGCGGGCTTGCCGATGCCGTACCAATGGGCGACGACGCCGTCGGGACCTTCTGCGCCCCGAACCACCTTGGTCTGCTTCAGTCCGTCGGCCACGCTCTTCCCCGCGAACTTGCGGTTGGCCAGCAACTCGGCGCTGAGGCCCTGCCACATGGCGTGCCGCGTGTGCTCCAGGTTGAAGCTGAACAAGAGCGGCGATATCGTGGGCCCGGCGCTCGTCACGTCCAGCGTGATCGGCACGGCAGGCGGTTCGGCCGCGGCCCGGAAACCGGCGCTCGCGATCCAGAACAGTACACACGGCAGCAGAAACCGATGCGACAGTACGTTCATGGGCTTTCTCCTTGGTTAAAGGAGGAGAATGGAGGAGAATAGGGATAATAGGGTCAGGCTGTCGTTAGTCATTAGCGAGTTCGCTCATTACGCTCGCGATGGTCTTCTGTAACGCCGCGTTGCCTGATTCGATGCGTTGAATTGCTGCCGCCACGCTGCTATGGCCCCGGTATCCCAAGGCCCGGGCGACTGCGCCGGCCGAATAGCCGAAGCGCCGTCGGGCCAGCCAGGCCGCGACCGCTCGGCTGGCGTCGTCGCTCCGCGAGCCGGCCGCCCAGCCGCTGCCGCCCCGGCCGAAATGCGCGGCAACCACCGCCACAATCCGCTCCGGGGGAGGACGCAGACGGAGCCGCTCCAACTGCGGAAGGTCGCGATCCGCCGGCCGGGCCGTGAGCAGGTGGCCGATCCGTCCCGCAAACTCCTGCGAACCAACGATCAGGCCGCCCATCGCTCCGGCCCACGGACAAGGCGGCGGCTCCTCGATGCCGGCCCGCACGAAGCGAACGTATCGGCGGCGGGCTTCCGATTCCTTCCGGCCGAACTCCCGCAGCACCCGCCGGTAGGTCACCCAACCCAGCGCCGCGCCTGCCCGCGCGTAGCCCCGATAACTGCCCCAGGGCCACTCCTCCGGCCACGTCACCAACTTCGCACGAAGCGGATTCAGGTGGAGGTATCGGCTCAGTTCCAGGTAGTGGCCCTCTTCCTCGATCAGGTGCGCCTTGAAACGCCCCTGGAAAAGATGCCCGGCACGACGGTGGCGGAGGTTGAAATAGCCGGTATAACTGCCGTTGAGCAGGTGCATGCCTTTCGACAGGTTCGCTTCCGGGGTCTCGACGAAGAGGTGCTCATGGTTGGTCATCAGGATGAAGGCGTGCAGCCGCCAGCCGTACATTTCCACGGTCCGTTGCAGCCAAGCCAGGCGGCGATGACGGTCGGCGTCGTCGCGAACGATGGCGCGACGCTCGTTGCCGCGTGACATGACGTGGTACAGGCCGCCGGCTAACTCGATGCGCAAAGGTCGTGCCATGGCCCGCAGGATAGCAGTTACAGAACGAGAAGTCAACGCCTAATGACAAACGACGGCCTGACCCCATTCCCACCCACGGCAGCAGAAACCGATGCGACAGTACGTTCATGGGCTTTCTCCTTGGTTTAAGGAGGAGAATGGAGGAGAATAGGCCGGGTGGCCCCGGGCGGTTGCCCGCCCGGGGCCACCCGGCCCATTCCCATTCTGCGGCGAAGAGCAACGCGCCCCCGACCTTGGCTTGCACGATCCGATTGAAGAACGCGAATAGAACGGGTCCCAGGACCGCGCAGAAGATTCCGCGGCGAACTGAGTCCTGTCCTGAGTGGACCTCGAAAACCGGAGCAGAACTCCTGTCAGTGAACGCCATTGTGTGAGTGCCCCGAAGGGTGGGCAGGCTGCGGAGGATGGTCGCCCCGGCCTCGCCTGGGCCGCACGGGCTCGCGTCATCCTAGCGGCCGGCGGCGGTTCTTGACAAGGGCGCGGCGGCTCGGTCCAATGAAAAAACCGCGTATCGGCCGGCACGAACCCTCCACCGGGGCGGGGGCCGTCGATCCAGGTATTGCCGGTGCCGTGCAACGCGTTGCCGGCTACTTTCCAACAATAGGTAGCGCACAATGAATTCCCGCCAGCGCGTCGAAGAGGCCCTGAACCATCGGCAGCCGGACTACGTGCCGCTCGATCTGGGCGCCAGCAACGTGACCAGCATGCACGTCAGCAGCGTGGCCCGGTTGCGGCAAGGGTTGGGGCTGGACCCGCCGGGGACGCCCGTGAAAGTGGTCGAGCCCTACCAGTTGCTAGGCGAAATTGCCCCCGACCTGCAAGACGCCTTGGGCGTAGACGTGGTGGGCCTGCGCGGCCCGCGAACGATGTTCGGCTTCGAGTGTGCCGACTGGAAACCGTGGACCACCTTCGACGGCACGCCGGTCCTCGTGCCGGGGCACTTCAACACCCAGCCCGAGCCCAACGGCGACATCCTCATGTATCCCGAGGGCGACCGCTCGGTTCCGCCCAGCGGGCGGATGCCCAAGGGCGGGTACTATTTCGACAGCATCGTGCGGCAGGAGCCGATCGACGAAGAGCGGCTTAACGTGGAGGACAATCTGGAGGAGTTCGGTCCCATCTCGGACGCCGACCTGGAGCACTTCGGCGGCGAGGCCCGGCGGCTGCGGGCCCAGAGCGATCGGGCCATTCTGGCCAACTTCGGCGGCACGGCCTTCGGCGACATCGCCCTGGTGCCCGCCCCCTGGCTGAAACGCACCAAGGGCATTCGCGACGTCGCCGAATGGTACATGAGCACCGTGGCCCGCTTCGATTACGTGCACGAAGTCTTCCGCCGGCAGTGCGAGATCTCCCTGGCCAACCTGGCCAAGATCTACGAGGCGGTGGGCGACCGCGTCTCGGCGGTGTTCATCACCGGCACCGATTTCGGCACGCAGGCTGGGCCGTTCATCAGCCCGGTGAGCTACCGCAAGCTGTTCCAGCCCTTCCACCGCCGCCTGAACGATTGGGTGCACCAGCACACGCGATGGAAGACGTTCATCCACACCTGCGGGTCGGTCGTGGCCCTGCTGGACGATTTCATCGCCGCCGGGTTCGACATTCTCAACCCGGTGCAGTGCTCGGCCGTGGGAATGGACCCCCAAGGGCTCAAGGAACGGTTCGGCGGGAAAATCACCTTTTGGGGCGGCGGCGTGGACACGCAGCGGACGCTGCCCTTCGGCACGCCCGACGACGTCCGCCGCGAGGTCGGCCAGCGGCTGGCCATTTTCGGCCGCGGCGGCGGGTTCGTCTTCAACACCGTACACAACGTCCAGGCCAACGTGCCCGCCGAGAACCTGCTGGCCTTGTATGATTCCATTCGGGCCGCCCGCGGGTTATAGCAAACCACTCCCCTCGCCCTTTGGGAGAAGGGCTGTTTGCGTAAAGCAGCACGTTGTCTCGCTGGTGCGACTTCTCCAATGCCCTCACCCCCCTGCCCCTCTCCCAGAGGGAGAGGGGAGGTCAGTTTGCGAGCCTCCGTCCTTATCCTCGTGCGTATGGGCGGGGCCGTTTGACAGCCCCTCCCCCTATTGGTAGGCTGGAACTGTTAGGTTCGTCCGATGCCGGGCCGGGATGGGGCAAAGGCGACAGGCGCCTTTCGCCGCAGCGGCCCGGCGGGGTGCTTCGCACAAAAGGTGCCTGTCGCCTTTTGCGTGCCACGCAAGGATTCGACCGCGTCATGTCCTGGCCGCTGGCCTCCCACTTCAGCACCATGCTGCAAAACCCGCGGCTCGCCTTCCGCGACCCGCGGTTGCAGCGGGCCGCGATCGAGAAGAACGAGTGCAATCAGCCCCGCCCCTGGGCCGGGGCCTTCGCCGTCGTCTACAAGGGCATCGACCCCGACGGCCAAGGACCGTTCGCCGCGCGGGTGTTCACCACCGAGTCGCCCCAGCGCCGCGAGCGCTACGACCTGATCAGTGCCTATTTGAAGGCCCGAAGGCTGAAGAGCCTGGTGAGCTTCGAGTACCGCGACTCCGCCATCCGCTCGGCCGGCGACGGCAAATGGTATCCCCTGATCCTCATGGAGTGGGTCCAGGGCGACACCCTGTTCCAATGGTCCCGGGCCCGCGCCCTGGAGGGCAATCGCGAGGCATTCGCGCAGGTGGCCGACCGCTGGCTGGAGGCCGTCCAGGAGCTCAGCGACGCACGGATCGCCCACGGCGACCTGCAGCATGCCAACGTCATGGTGACCCCGGCGGGCGAGATCAAGCTCGTCGATTACGACGGCATGTGCGTGCCGGACCTGGTCGGCCGCCGGAATCTGGAAGTCGGCGTCGAGCCCTACCAGCACCCCGACCGCAACGCCACCACGTTGCTGTCGCTGGACCTGGACAACTTCTCGGCGCTGGTGATTTACGTGGCCCTGCGGGCCCTGGCCCTCCAGCCGGGGTTGTGGCTGAAGTACGTCGAGCAGATCGGTTACGACAAGCTGCTCTTCCGATCGGAGGATTTTCAACTGCCCGCCCAGTCGCCGCTCCGCTACGATCTCACGGCGCTGGGTAGCACCGACCTGACCGCCCTGACCGAGAAGCTGTTCGCCCTGGCGCAGGCCCGGATGGAAGACGTGCCGCCCCTGGGGCAACTGGCCAACTCCTATGCCGAGGTCGAGCGGCAGCTTGTGGCGGGCAACTGGGACACGGCCGTCGAGCTGTTGAACCGGCGGGGACACTTCCGCGACGCACCCCGCCGGCTGCAACCGCTGATCTACCAGGCCTACGAGCACGTGTGCCGGCAGCAGGCTTGGGCCAAGTTCGCCAAGATCCCGCCTGAATCGAACGAGGAGATCGATCGGCAACTGGTCGAGGCCTGGAACGAGGCCCTGTTTGCGAACTTCCCGCCGGCCGAGCAGGCGCGGCCGCGGGTCGAGCAGGCGCGGCGGCACGTGCAGGCCCTGGACCGCCTGCGGCACCTGATTCAGCGTACGGCGGGCCGTGTCAGCCTGGCGGGCGAAAAGAACCTGGCGGCCCTGGCCGCCCAGCTTCCGCAAGGCTATCGCCACGGTCTGCAACAGCGGGCCGATCTGGCCGCACGCCGCATCACGGCCTTCGCCCGGCTGGAACAGACCATGACCCAGCCGGCCACCGAGGCCGCCATTGTAGCCGCCTGGCAGGCGATCGTCGCGGCCCAGTGCCAGTCGCTGGTGAGCATCGAATGGGGCATGCGCATCGCCCTGGCCGAAGAGCGGGTTACCATTTTCCAGCACTTGGCGAAGATCCCCCGCAAAGTGCCGCTTCCGGAGCGCGACCGGCGGATCCTGGCCCTCTGGAAGGAGCCGCTCATGGCCGATTGCCCCGAGGCCGACCCCTGGCGGCCGATCTACCAGATGGCCGCCGTCCGCCGCGAGGTGCTCAAGCGACTCCAGGCAGCCATCGAGGCCCACGACGATGCGGCCGTCTTGCAATGGGGCGGCAAGCGCTGCCTGGCCAAGTTTCCGCTGCCCAAAGACTGGATCGCTGCGATTCGCGCGGCCCGCGAGCGGCTGGGCCGCACCGAATCGCTGTTGGCCGCGCTGGCTGAGGCCAGCCAGGCGGCCGTCAACGGCAGTTCGGCAACCGCCGAGCCGGCCGACGAAGCACTTAATGTGGCGACAGGCGAGGACCTGCCCGCCGCCGCCAACGGCCCGGCAACCGCCGAGCCGGCTACGTCCCCGCCGGCCGCCCCGGCGCAAGCCCCGCCCGAGGCGCTTGGTGGCACTGGCGCAATCGCCGGTGCTTGCGCCGGCACTGGCGAGACGCCAGTGCCACCCGCCGCGGACGCCCCGGCCACCGCCGAGTTGCCCCAATCCCCAATCCCCAATCCCCAATCCCCAATCCCCGCCGCACCGGATGCCCTGCCCTCGGCCTTGCACGAGCAGTTCGACGTGCGGATCGTCCGGGCCCAGGCCGAGCGGTTTGTGCCCTATCAAGCCTTCCTGTCGGAGTGGATCCGCGCCGAGTTGCTCGATCCGCAGCAGTTGGGGCTGGCTCTGCCGGCAGACCAACCCGCCTTGGCCCCCGTCGAGCAGCCCGAAGGCAATTATCGCGCCCAATGGGCGTGGCCCGAGCCGCGCCTGGCCGACCAGTGCCTCCTGGCGGTCTGCCCGGCGGAGCCCGTGTGCGACGAAGATCCGCAGCAGCTCGCGGCCCATTGGCGGGCCAGCGTCTCGCACGACGAGTGGTCGGCCGGCGGCGGCCTCTTGATCCCCGTCGAGCGTGGCTGGGAAGGCTGCTGGGTGGCCCTATGGGCCGTCGTCGACGCCGGTTTCCAGAAGTTCGTTAGTCGCCCGCTTGTGTTGGGGACCATCGAGTCGCGGTTTCGCTGGAAATGGCCGCGCCTGTTCTCGCGCCGTTCGGAGGAGGAAAAAGTCTAACCGGTTCAAAGGAGTTTCTGTTGCGGAGAACCACGTAGGGTGGGTCGAGCGTCGCGAGCCGCACCATAATCCTTTCCGCAACAAGGGCTTAGGAGTTCCAAATGTATCGCGCACACTATACCCAATCCATCAGTCGCCAGAACAAGGCCTGCTTCCTGTTCCTGTTGGACCAGTCGTTCTCGATGGAAGAGCCGCTGGGCAACTCGGCCAATCGCAAGTGCGACGAGTTGGTGGCGGCCATTAACGGCTGGCTCCAGAACATGGCCATCCGCGCCAGCGGCGACGAGGGCATCAAGGACTGGATGGACATCGGCGTGTTCGGCTACCGCACCGACCAGAACGCCAATCCGATCATCGAGCCGGCCCTGCAGGGACCGCTGGCCGGCCGGGTGCTGTCGTCGATCTCCGAAATCGGCGCGCACCCGGCGCGGATCGACACCCGCACGCAGTACCTCCCCGACGAGCAGACGGGCGAGATCCTGCAGGTGCCCTGCGAGATGCCGGTGTGGGTGGATCCGCGGGCCGAGGGGGGCACTCCCATGTGCCACATGCTCTACCTGGCGCACCAGGTGCTGGCCGATTGGATCGGCCAGCATCCCCGCAGTTTCCCGCCCATCGTGGTCCACATCAGCGACGGCGAATCGCAGGACGGCAACCCCATCCCCTACGCCGACGCCCTGAAGGCCCTGGCCACCGAAGACGGCAACGTGCTCTTGTTCAACTGCCATCTTTCCATGACCGCCGCCGATCCGTTCATGTTCCCCGCCTCCGAGCAGGGGTTGCCCGACGAGCTGGCCCGGGCCCTGTTCAACATGTCCAGCGTCTTGCCCGAGCCCTTCTACCGGCACGCCGTGTCCGAGGGATTCCCCTTGCAGCCCAACGCCCGGGGCATGGCCTTTAACGCCGACATGGTCTGTCTGATCCAGTTCCTGAACATGGGGACCCAGGCCGCGCCGGGCCTGCGGTAAACTCCAATGATGCGATCCAGGTTTGAAAGCCGCGTCTTGACCCTGGCCAAGGACCCCGAGAAACCCTCGGAGTACCAGGACGCCTCGTGCACGGATGCCCAGCGGGGGATCGCCGCCGTCGCCGACGGCGTGTCGTCGAGCCTGTTCGCCGGCCCCTGGGCCGCCATCCTGGCCGAGGCCGTGGTGGCCCACGACCTCGATCCCGCCGACCCCCAGGCCCTGGCCGCCTGGCTCCAAGAGCAGCGGCAAACCTGGGCCGGCCGGATCGATACCAGCGGCTTGGCCTGGTTCCAGCGGCCGAAATTGCCCACCGGGGCCTTCTCCACGCTGTTGTGGGTCCGCGTGCTCGCCGACGAGCGGGCCCGCCCCGGCTCGTTCGGCGGCTACCGCCTCACGGGCCATGCCATCGGCGATAGCTGCCTGTTCCACGTCCGCGGTGGCGAGTTGGTGCGGACCTTCCCGCAAAAGGAATCGGCCGAGTTCCAGGCCGACCCCATCGTACTGGGCAGCGTTGATCTCAAGCGCGACCACCTGCTCCAATTCGCCACGCTGGACGAGGTCTGTTACCCCGACGACCGGCTGATCCTGTGCACCGACGCCCTGGCCGAATGGGCCATGCGGTCGTACGAGACGGGCGACCTGCCGGCCTGGGACGATTTCTGGCGAATGCCGGAGGACGAGTGGCGCTCCGGCATCCTCTGGCTGCGGCAGCAGCGGCAGATCCGCACCGACGACACGACCATGGTGCTGCTGACGGTGGCCCCGCCCGCCGAGCCCGCCCAGCGGCCGCCCGCCGCCGAGCCCGGCGCGGAAGCCGACTCGGCCGCGGAAGCGGACTTGGGCTGGATCCGCTCGGCCTCGAAGGAGGTCCGCCCGGTGTCGGCCCGCGTGGCCGACGAGGCCGACCAGGCCTCCGAGCGCGTGGTGCAGGGCTTCAAGTCGCTCAAGCAGAAGGCCCTCCGCATGTACCGCGAAAAGTTCGGCAAGAAGCAGGAGCCGCCGAAGAAGGAGTGAACGGGCGAGTGGTGAGTGGTGAGTGGTGAGTGGTGAGTGGCGGGTGGCGAATGGCGAATGGTGAGCCGAGAACTCAAAGCTGACAACTGACAACTGACAACCGGCCAGCGGCGAGCCGAAAACCGAAAGCTGATAGCTGACCGCTGATAGCTGACCGCTGACAACCGACAACTGACAACCCTTTTCACACCCCAGGAGTTCGATCATGCAACGCGATCTGTGCCCCCGAACGTTCAATGTCGGCCGCTGGAAGGGGCTGCTGGCCGCCTGCGGCTTGGCAATCGCCGTCTCCACGCTGGCCTGCGGCGCCGAGTACTTCCCGCCGGTCGTATGGCCCCAGCCGCCGATCATCGAGCCCGGCGCCGGCGGCGGCCCGCCCTCCGACGCCGTGGTTCTCTTCGACGGCAAGGACATGTCCGCCTGGGCCGACGCCGACAAGTGGACCGTCCAGGAGAATTACGTCGTCTCCGGCGGCCACGACATCCACACCAAGCAGACCTTCGGCGACTGCCAGTTGCACGTCGAGTGGGCCACGCCGGAGAAGGTCGTCGGCAGCGGCCAGGGACGCGGCAACAGCGGCGTATTCATGATGGGCCTGTACGAAATCCAAATCCTCGACTCCTACGACAACGACACCTATTACGACGGCCAGGCGGCCGCCATCTACAAGCAGCACCCGCCCATGGTCAACTGCTGCCGCAAGCCGGGCCAGTGGCAAACCTACGACATCCTCTGGGAAGCACCCCGCTTCGACGCCGCGGGCAAGCTCCTCAAGCCGGCCTGCGTCACCGTGCTGCAAAACGGCGTCGTCGTGCAGAACCACTTCGAGCTCACCGGCCTGACCTCGTGGGACCAGAAGCCCCGCTACACGCCTCAACCGGCCAAGGGACCCGTCGGCCTTCAGTTCCACGGCAACCCGGTCCGCTTCCGGAACATCTGGATCCGTGAAATGAAAGATATCCAGAGCCACCCGGGCACCCACGCCCACCACCCCGGTTGAACCGTTTACTTCGCTGGCCGGCTTGTCGGAGATGGGCCGGGGGTGGGGGCCGGCAGCAGCTCGAAGTAACGCCGAACGATCTGGCGGTAGGCCCAGGGGATGCCTTCGCCTTCGACCACCATTGGCGGTTTCGCACCCGTCGGCGGCTTGGCAACCAGTGTCGCCGGCGGCTTGGAAGCCGCCGCGGCGGCCAGGTCCTCCAGCGAAGGGCCGGCCGCCGCCGCGGGCGGAATCGCATCCACCGCCGCCGCCGGCGCAACCGCATGCCAGCGGAGTTCGCTCCGCAGGTCGGCCGCCGTGGCGCCATCCGTGGAGGCCAGCACCGCGGCCAACAGCAACAGCATGGAGCCGCCTGCGGCGCCGCCAGCCGGGCCCTGCCTGTCGGCAGTTGACACCGGGCTTGGTGGGGCTCGCTGCGCTCGACCCACCCTACAGTCCGCCCCATCCGGCGGCCGCCAGGCCACGCGCTTCAGCGCCAGGTCGATCAAGAGCAGGATCATGGCCGCAATGAGCAAGTGAGGCCATAGCCACTGGGAATATTGGACCGTCTTTCCCGACGGCGCCAGCACGTCGGCGGGCTTCGGATCGTACTGGGCGCCGCTCGCCTGGGCGATTGTCTTCAGCAGTTCCGTGTTGGTCGGCCGAATGCGCAGTTCGTCGGGGAATGGCACGACGACGCCCCGCCGCTGGTGGTCGATGATTTGGCCCTGGCAGCGGAGCGTGGTTTCCAGGAAATATGGCCCTGCCGCGGCGGCCGGCGCCGTGGCGGCATAGCGGCCCGGCGCCACCTGGGCCAGCTCCAGCTTCCGCGTCTTCCGCTGCGGGTCTAACAAGGACAGCTCGGCCTGGGCCCCATTGATGAACTTGCCCTGTCGATCGACGGCATCGAGCGTGACCCGCAGCGTGCCCGCCGCCGGCTCGACCCGCAGCACAGTGGGCTTGGGCTCCTCGCGGCGCATCGTCTGGCGGGCCAACTGGCCCCAGAAGCGGCCGAAGCCGGGCCAGCCCAGCCACGTGGCCGCCCAGTGGCTGGTAATGTCCGAAGTAAAGACCGCACTGCTGCCCAGGCCGTAGTGCCACCCCGCCAGGATCGGCTCGCCCGTCCTGGAGCCCAGCACGACCCGGCTGCCGGGCTTGGCCTGGGTCTCGACGTAACCCAGCAGGTTCGGCGCGGCGGCGAAGTCCAGTCCTTCGAGGGCCTGGGCCGCCCGCACGACCTGCGGCCGGAAAGCCTCTTCGGTAATGCCGATGCGGCTGGCGCTGATGGTCTCCATCTCGAAGATCTTGGGCACGGCGGCGGCGTCGTCGCAGAAGTAGGCCCGGCCCCTGGCCTTGTTGGCCATGCCTTCCAGCAGCGGGCGGGCCGGCTCGCCGCCCACGCCGACCGTGGACATGGTGATCCCCGCCGCCGCAATCTTCTTGGCCAAGGCGTCGAAATCGCCGGGGTTCGATACGCCGTCGGTCATGACGATGATGTGCTTCAGGTCGGCGAACGTCTCGCGGAGGGCCAGGTACGCCCGCTCCAGCGGCGGATACATGCTCGTCTCGCCCATGGCCTGGATCGTGCCGATCTGCGCGATGATCTTCTGCCGGTCGGTGGCGGGCCCCAAGGGCGCGATCCAGCGGCAGTTGTCCTCGAATACCAATACGCCCACCTGGTCGCCCGGGGCGAGCGTTTCGACCGCCCGCTGCAGGGCCTGCTTGGCCAGGTCGATGCTGCGGCGGCCCACCGGCCCCTCGCCCATCGAGCCCGAGATATCCAACACCAGGGCCATGGCCAGCACCGGCCGGGGCTTTTCCTTTCGCGGCTCGGACACCACCGGCAGGACGTCCTCGAGCGCCGTGCCGCGATATCCGCCGGCCGTGAAGGAGCGCTCGCCGCCCACGGCGATCAGGCCGCCGCCGGCGTCCCGGACGTAACTCCGCAGGGCCGCCATCTGGGCCGCCGGGAGCGACTCGGCCGGCACGTTGGCCAGGATCACCAGATCGTAGCGGCCCAGCCCTTCGGCCGCGGCGGGCAACTCGGCCGCCGGCCGGACCTCGACCTCGACCTTCTCCGCCTGGAGGGCCTGGGCCAGGTTTCGCCCCACGAGCGGCTGGCCCTCGACCAGCAGCACCCGCGGCCGCGGTCCCACCATCACGATGCACGACCCCTGGTTATTCTCGGCCAGCGTATCTTTGAAGCCGTCCAGCCGGGCGGTGAACATGGCCGCCGGGCCCGCCGCGACCACTACCGGGAACCGCACGCGATTTTCGCCCGCCGCCACGTGCTGCCGCCGGGCTTCGATCAGTTCGTCGCCACGCGCCAGCCGGACCGTGCCGTCGTCTTCGTGGTTGGACCACACGCTCACGTCCAGGTAGAACGGCTCGTCCTGCCGCACCTGCTCGGGCGCGGTTACGGCCGAGACGTACACCTCCTGCTCGGGCCCCGGCAGGGGCACGGTGAACACCGGCACGCCGGCCGCCCGGGCCGCCGACAACGCATAGCCTTCGGTTGCGTTACCGTCGGAGAACAGCACGATCTTGCCCACGCGGTCGGCGGGGATTGCCGCCCGGGCCGCCGAGATCGCCCCGGCCAGGTCCGTCGCCGGCCGGGCCCACTCGATGGGCTCCAGTGGGGTCGTGCCGCGGGCTGCCTCGAGAAACGGCCGCACAATCGGCTCGGTATCCGCCGAGATGCCCGGGCTGCGGTCCACCGCGGCGACGATCATTTCCCGGCCCGTCGGACGGAGCAACTTGGGACCGGCCAGCGCCGCGACCACAAGCACTACGAGCACCATCCGCACGGCCAGCGACAGCCGCTGCTGGGCCGTCGGCAGCCGCACCAGCGTCCGCCGCCAGTAGACGACCAGTAGCGGCACGAGCGCCAGGGCGGCCAGACACAGCGGCCGGGTCAACTCGAAATGCCAACGGGAATCGTCCATCGCTAGCTCATCCACCGCCGCTGATAGAGACACCATTCGGCCGCCAGCAGCGCCAGGGCCAAGCCAGCCAGAAACAGCCAGACGGGCGGGGCCGGCCAACCGGCCCGAAACGACATCGCATCGACGCCCAGCCCCTCGGGCACCCGCAGGTCCACGCCGTGGGCCGCGCCGCTTTGCCACCAGGCGCCCGCGGACGAGTCGGAAACGCCATTGGTGAACACCGTGCCGCGGCCGGCCCGCCCCGCCAGCCAATCCACGGCATTGGCCATTAGGATCGGGAAGGCCGGTGCCTGGGCGAGATTGCCCGCCGAGGGGTCGCCGCTGATGACGACCACCCGCCCGCTGAGCCGCTCGATGGCATAGGCCAGCGGCGAGCCGTCGGCCGACCACATCAGGGGCGTCGCCGCCGGGCGGACCGCCTCGGCCAATTCCAGCCGCCGCGCACGGGGCAGCTCGGCGCCCGTCAATCGCACGCCGGCCAAAATGGGCAACCCCTCGGCGACCCGCGCCACGGTCGGATCATCCAGTGCCGGGCCGCACTGCCACAAATCGCACGGACCAGCGCCGAGCACCAGGAGCCGGCCCTCGGGCAGCTTCTCCGGCACTTGACCGTGGAAAACGAGCACGCTTTGGCAGCGGAACTCGCCGTTTGACGGGCCTTCAGGCGGATTAGCATCCGGGGCGCCGGTAGCCGCTTGCGGCTTCGCGCCGGCCGCCCGCAACTCGACCAGCGTATTTGCCTCCAGTGCCGCTCGCAACGGCCGTTCGTCGCCAGTAACCACCGTGACCGGCGCGGAGCCGTAGGTGGAGCCGAACCAAGCCGTGTTGTCGGGCGGATAGTTGTCGGCCGGATCGAGCTTCGCCCAGAGATCGGCGCCTGGCGGGGGCGTGGCCTCGAACAGCCCCAACCACCGCCCGTCCTTTTCCAGCCGGATGGGAACCGAGTCGATGGGTAGGGGGGCACGGCTGCCGGAGGCAACGATTTCCAGGCGGCCGTCGGCGGGCCGATCAGAGTAGTTGCGCACCTCGGCCAGCACTTGGCACACCCGAGGATCGGCCGGTGTCCGCCGCCAGCTCCAGTGCGTGATGGCCCGGTTATCGGCCCGCGTGCCCACCCGCACAACTGCCACCCCTTCTTCCTCGGCCAGTTTGGCCGCGCCGCCGAAGCAGCCGTCGGTAATTACGAATATCTTGCCGGGCGGGGCGGCCGGGTCTTGGATCGAGCGGGCCAGGCGCAGGGCCTCGAACATCCGGGTCGGGCCCGCCACGGGCTCGATTCTCTCGATCGCCGCCCGCAGCAATGTTGGATCGCTCTGCCACGTGGAAACGACGGCCGGCACGTTCGTGGAGAATACCGCCATCTGGTCGCACGTTCGCAGGCCGGCCACCAGCCGCCCGGCAACCCCCTTGGCCGCCGCCAGCCGCGTGGGCTGCACGTCGGTGGCGGTCATGCGCTGGGAATTATCCACGATTACCACCACGCGGCGGGGTGGGGGGATTTGCGGCTCGGCCAGGGCCAGCGTCACCAGCAGCACCACCAGCAGGTGCAGGGCCAGGGAGGCCCGCTCCCGCCACGGCCGCCAGAGCTGGCGCAGCGGCTGCTCGGCCAGCACGCGGTCCCAGAACATGGTCGTGGCCACGGCCTGCCGCTGCACACCCATCCGCCGCAAATAGAGCAGCACGACGGGAATCGCCGCCAGGCCCGCCAACAGTGCCCAGGGATGTGCCAGGGTCATGGGGAAGGGGTTGAGGGGGTTAAGGGGTTGAGGGGTTGAGGGGTTGAGGGGTTGAGGGATCGTGAATTGCAAATTTTGTATTCATTTGCCGACGGTCGCGGCGGTGCCGCTCGGCTTGGCTCGCGTGCCGCCCAACACGCGCAGCAGGGCCTCGTCCTGCGGCGTATCGCAGGCCAACTGCATGCAAACGATGCCCTGCCGGCTGCAAAAATCGCGTACCGCGCGGCGAAACTCGGCCACCAGGGCCCGATAGCGGAGGGCCGCCCGCTCGGTGATCGTCGCCCCGCGGACGGCCTGCGACTCGACCTCGACGAGCTCGACGTCGCCCAACAGGCCGGGGTTGTCTTCCTGCGGGTCGAACAGGTGTACCAGCCGCGGCTCGTGCCCGTGGTAGCACAACAGCTCGAAGGCCCGCCGATAGCCGTCCGGATCGTACAGGTCGCTGAGCACGATCACTTGGCCGGGCGGCGGCCGCCGGCGCACAAACATCTCGGCCGAGCGGGCCAGGCACGTCCGGGCGTCGTCGGGCGAAAGCCCCTCGAGGAACCGCAGCAGCCGCACCAGCCGCGCCGGATGACAGATCGTCGGCAACTCGGCCACCAGTGTGTCGGCCAGGGCCGCCGCGGCCAGCCGGTCGCCGGCGGCCAGACTGACGTAGCCCAGCGCGGCCGCGATCTGTCGGGCAAGCTGGAACTTCGCCGGCCGGCCCAGGGCCATGCTCGCCGAACAGTCCACCAGCAGATATACGTACCGCGGCGGATCGCACTCGAAGACCTTTACCAGCAGCTCGTCCCGCCGGGCGCACCAGGTCCAGTGGATGTGGTAGAAGTCGTCGCCGGGCACGTAGTCGCGGTAGTCGGTCACCTCGGTCCCGCCGGCCGGGAGCCTGCACCGCGCGGTGGCCAGAAGCGGACTACCGCCCAGCCGCCCCGCGACCAGCGACAGATAGTGGAAGCGTTTCAGAAGCTCGGGACCGAACAGGGGCAAGGGTGGGGGTTTAGGGATTTAGGGATTTGGGGATTTAGTATTACTGCGCAAGTTCAAGGCCATTTGCAGCGGATGAGATCTTTCAGGTAGATGCCCATTTTCCGCAGTTTTTTGCGTGTTCGTTTGATGTGCGACTCGCGGGCCGTGGCGATGCGT
>JBEKTY010000086.1:0-34031 GCA_049515555.1 Thermoguttaceae bacterium | reverse complement strand
ACCTGGAACAAGTGCTCTTCGGACAATGATTTATGGTGCAATCGCCCTGGGTGGGACCGGCTGATTTCGAGCGGCTCCGGAGATCGCTGCTGCGGCGGCCTTATGAAGAGTCTTTGGCTAGCACTTTCTTCCTTTGGGTTCACGCAGGCAGTATTATGAGGGGCAACATTTGAAAGCGTCCCCGCAACATCGGGTGATGAGGAGAACTCATGTCGAGCAATGCTTGGCTCCGCGTCGACCGATTCATGCGGTCCGTACACCTTTACACGGGGCTCATCCTCGTGCCCTGGATGACCGTCTACGCCACGAGCGCCTTCTTTCTGAACCACGACGAATGGCTTGGCCGATGGCTTTCCTTCTCTAACCTGAAATGGGAAGACGTTCGAACTCTGGACCTACCGGCCGGAAGCATCCCCGCCGGAGATCCTGCGGAGCAGGCCCGGGCAGTCTTGCAGAAGCTCGACCTCGACGGCCCCCACCAGATCATGGGCGAGCGAGCCGAACGATAAGGAGTTGGGCATCTGGCGGTCGTGCGCGGCCGGCGATTACCGGATCTACTGGCGGCGCGACTCCTCGCAGGCCGTCGTCCAGCGCCGGCAACCGCTCTCGTTGTGGCGAGCCATACATTCCCTGCACTTCGGCCGCAAATACGACTGGCGGTATCTGACCTCCACGGCCTGGGCAACTCGGTCGACTTCGTGGTGGTCTCGACCTGGTTTTGGGTCGTCTCGGGGATCTACATCTGGGCTCGCTGGCCGACACAGCGATTCTGGGGCGGTGTCTGCCTCGTCGGCGGTGGAGTCGTTTTCGCCGTGCTGGCGGCACTACTGTGCCAGTAAGAACCGCTTTTGCTACGGCGTTGCGGTCCATGCAACTGGCGTTCGAGGGCAATGGATGCGCGGATCCGGTCAGCGGCTTTCCCTTTCCCGGGAACTTGGAACTGACCTCCAGCGGATGACGACGGGGCGCCTAAGGTTGGCGAGGACGGATCGGGACGGGTTCACCGGCACCATGCAGTTGCTCAGCAGCAGCAGGTCGCGGGCGCGATACCGGCGGACGGCACTTCGAGGCAACGGCGAGCCGCTATGCCTGATGCTCAGCCGAAAAACCGCTAGACTTCTGGACTTCAGCACGATCCATGTCGTCGAGGAGGTCTGGTCTCGGGGTTCCGGAGCCCGGAAATCCAGGACGGAGAATGGTGGGATCGGTGCCGTCTGATGGGACTCTTGGGGGGAATCGCGGTCGGCGTTTTCTTCGGGGCGAGGGGGCGGCGGTTTTGGGGTTCGGCGGGCGATCTAGCGGAAACCACCATTCCGGCCAGCCGACCATCCCTGCTCCGTCAGCGACATCTGACGGGATGAGCCTGGGGGTGTCGAGGGGTAGGATGGCTGACCGGCTGGCGTCCTGGGGCGGGGAAGGATCACCGGGGGCGGGGGCGGGATTGGAGCGGGCTGGGGCGGGGAGAGAGGCGGTGTAACAGAGGTGTAACGCGATCACCCCTCCAACAATGGGGTTGGAATGCGGTGGGCGATCACCTGTGGGCAGGCGACTACGGGCGGATCGAGCCGCGAAACCCGCCGCCGCCTGGTGTTGCGTCGGCGTTACCCCGCCATTTCACGGCAATTTACCTGCAATTCTGTTACACCGTTGTTACACGGAGGGCATTACGCCAACGAAAAAGGACTCACGGGTTATCGCCGTAAGTCCTTATATATCAAGTAGTGCGGGAAACAGGACTTGAACCTGCACCCCCTTACGGGGACTAGGCCCTCAACCTGAAACTCGGTGTTGGAACGTCTTGCATCGTCTTGATGAAACGGATTACAAGTCGTGTATCTGTAATGTGTTACGTTGAATCACCTTGTTTCACGTTATTGGCTGTTGGGCTGCAACCCGTGATACCTTTGTGATACGCAACACGACAACCTCTGGTCGCCACGCAACTGCAACCTACCACTCCATGATACTGCTCTCCCCGACCATTGCAAGCCCGGGTGAACGGCCCACGACCATCGCCGCCCACGACCGAGCGGACCCGCAGGCTTCAGGCGTCTTGGCAACCTGGCGGCCGGCAGCATCGAGGGCGGTCGCGCTGCCCTTGGAATCGAGGTGACTTCTCGATTCCGCTCTTGGAAAAGCACCGAAGATTCGGCATAAGGGGTGCTCGCCTTGACAAAACGAAGGGAATCAGTATGGTTAGCGCTGTTCCCTGTTCCCGTCCGACGTTGGATGGCCGAACCCATCAGAAACGCGGGCTCCACCTGACTGCTGCGCGGAGAGTTTCGGCCTGTATTGAGAGGTTCCCTTTCCGTACCGAAGGCTCCATGCAGTACGCGGAAAAAGGTACTCTCAGCGATTGGCATCGTTGGCAGCGAGGCTGGGTGGTATTATATGCCCCACACGAGCTAGTCCTGAATCACCGTTAGCGTCGAGATGCTTGACTCGTTTCCTCGGGATCGCCCGGGCACCTACTGGCGAGGGAAGATGGGGATAGAAGCGGCTGGTCGAGCTATTCTAGCAAGCGGTAATGCCAGCCCGAATCTCGTGGGGACGCTTGTCGCCACGAGTTGGCTGCCATCCTTGACAGCCGTCGTCCCAGTGGTACGATTTCCTCCAGTTCAGGGGAGGGTCCGAGTGGGCCCTCCAAAGGTGGTGAACCGTCCAAGTATGACGCTCAAAGGCCGGTGACCCAATGGACATCGACAGCCTTCTGACTTTCTATAAGGGCGGCCGCCGACCTCCGCTCGACGAATTGGTAAACGGCGAGCTGCTCAAAATCTTTCAGCGCGGTGTAGTTAAAGAACGTGTTTCGAGTTTCGGCATTCTGCTCCCCGCACGGCACAGGCCAGAGGGCGGTAAGGAGCGTTGGCTTGAGGGCAGTTTCATCAATGCCGGTGTGCGATGGCAGCCGCATTGTGCCAAACTCCGGCCCTGGCAGGACCGCGTGTGCAATCCAGTTTTTGATGAGAGGTGCAACGCTTGCGACAAAGAGCACGCTTACGAAGCGGAGAAGCGAGGAGAACCAATAGTATACTTATGCCACGGAGGAATGGTCGATTATGCCCTTCCAATTGCAGTAGACGGTCGGGTCGTTGCGGTCCTGTTTGCTGGCCAACAGTGTCCTGCTAAAGGAGATATATGGTCCGACGATTTCGTGTCAGGGTGCGCGACCGCGTCCTCTGTTGCAGGCCACGTCGATGCGCGCGCGGAGAGTGAGCATCGCAGTCGAACGATAATGGAACGGATGAAGGAATTGAAGCCTGGTTGCAACGTGCCGGACCTGGTTAGCCTTACTAGGGCATCGCCCGAAGTTACGCCCGAAGAAGTGCCTGAGATTCTGAACACCATGCAAGAGGCATCGGTACAATTAAGTCAGCTTGCTGAGAGGACGATCGGTTACCAACTCAACGTGATTAAGGCTTACTTCACCTCACAGGCCGCCCGGCTGCTGCCCGAGACTGACGCGACCTTCTGGTCCGAAATATCACAAGTCTTCTCGCGCTTCGCACAATTCTGCGAGAGCGATTACGTTTTCTTTTCTATGCTCAAACGGCCAACTGATGACTACATGACAGTGGCCACAGCGATACCCGGCTCTGCTTTGGCGGCGAAAACGCCTAAGATACCAAAGACGCATTTCTTCCCTCTGAGGGATCGAAAGCCGGGCGAGGCTACGTTGCTGAAGCCTGCCCACGCGAGGAGACTACTATTCGATAGCCCCTATCTTTTCGATTCACCGTGCTACGTGCTTCCGTTAGAAGTCCAGGGGCCTTTAGGGCTCATCATCATTGGGGACTGCAAGCGTAAAGGGCTTCAGCGGCTTGGTGCTACGCAGTTGCAGTTTATCCAAGAGCAGTTCAAGGAGATCTCAATAGTCCTTGAGAGCCGCCGTCAATTACAGGCAAGGGATGAACTGCTCGCGGACCTCAGCCATGAAGTGAAGGCCCCATTGGCGGCGGTGCTCGCTGTTGCAGAGAATCTGGCCGCAAACCGCATCGAGTATGTTGCGATCGAATCAACGGCTACTCGGATGTTGGCCCGCCTCAGACGATTACAGATGAGTGTGGATCGGTTTAGAATGCTTGAGAGGCTCCTTGCTAATTCCGAGTCATTCGCGCGGAACAAAGTGTCCATCTATGACGTGGCGAAGGAGTGTGAACGGGAATATGGTGGGTTGGCGGCTGAGAAGGATATTAACTTGCGGGTTAGCAATGAATTGTCCAATTTGTCCCCAATCTTGACCGACCGCGAGGCATTCAAACACGCTTTGGGGAACCTCATTGACAACGCGATCAAGTACGGCAACCTTGGTACAGATGTCGTAATAGAGGGCCGGATGATGGGGACGGAGACTAAGCTCGACGTTCGGGACATTGGAATCCCACTTGAGGCGGAAGATACGAAGTTCCTGGGGATGCGTGGTTTCAGGACAATCGCTGCGCGGAAGCGCGATCCTTCGGGAACCGGTATCGGTTTTACCATGATTGACGGGTTTCTGAGGCTTATGGGAGGGCGATTCGAGGTCCATTCGTTACCGTTTGGATCGAATAGCTTCCACGTAATTATCTCCTTGTTCTTGCCAAGGTAGCGGGGTGTACGATGGCACTAATACTGCTGGTAGAAGACGATCCCATGCAGCGGGAACAGTATGCACTGTACTTGAGGTCCCGGGATGGAGGCGGGCACCAGGTTGATGAGGCGGGTTCGGCCACCATTGCTGTCCGCATGGCCAAAGAGAAGGCGTTTGATCTGGTACTGCTGGACATCATGCTTGCTTACGCGCCTGAAGATGAGACCAACCCCGAGATTAACGACTTTACAGTGGACTACGGGCGCAGGATGGGAGTCTACGTCTACCGAGAACTGAAAAAACTTCCGACGCCTCCTCGCATCGGGTTGGTATCCGTCGTTGACGACTTTGCGACCCTTTCGGAGTTTCCAGACACGGTGGGCCGCCTGACGAAGTATTTCAACTTGCAAGCTCTAGGGGAGGCTGTTTCAGGTTGGCTACGGTAGAGACCAATCGAAAGAGGTGTCCCTTGGGGAGGTAGTGGATTATGCCAAGTAAACGGAGCGGTGTGGAAGCCAGCGGGGACCAAGCGGTCCTAGAGCGCGTCCATCGCGTCAGAGATGAAATGCGGCAAAAGGGAATGCGGACGCTACCCTTCGATGCCTTCTTGTGGGGCGTGAGAGGTTGCATCCGCATTAAAGGACGAGCGGGACAAACCATTGCACGCCGACGGCTAGAGGAACTCCTCGACTTTTGCACGGCCAGCAGTCGTACTACGACTTCCTCGGAGACTGAGACACGACGGTTGTGTACAGCGGTGATGGAGATTCCGATACTGGCCCGGCCGGGCGACCGGCGTTCCACTGATGTCCTGGTGGGCCTCTTGCAGCACAAGAACAAACATGTGAGGGAGAGCGCCTGCCAATCACTGGGCCGTCTTGGGGGATCGCAAGCTAGGGTTGCCCTTGAGCAACTTCGGGACTCCGGCGATCCGCAAGTGGAAGCCCTCGCAACAGACTCCCTAGAGTTTTGCAACATGATACAGATGGCCTATGACATGCAATCACGCGAAGCCGAGGACGCTAGTGCGCTTGGGTCAGTGCTGGACTACTCACCGGACGTGATCTACGTTTGCGCGAGCATTGCGGTTCTCGCGTTTGCGCTCGCCTTAGTTGCCTGGTTCCGGTACGCGATCCCCTTGGTTCATCCCGTGCTCGCCACGATGGGCCTGATTTTTTCGGTCAGTCTCACCATAGCAGCCATTTGGAAGCATACATCCAGCGAGTCCCGTAACGGTTGATGTGACATGTTCCCTTGGGAGTTGTTCATTCTGGCGATGGTATACCTCGTGTTGGAGGCTGGGAGTTGGTGGGTGTTCGGCAAGCTATTGATTCATCACACATTTGAATTGCTCGGGCGAGCAATCAAGCACCTGATTAAGGAGATACTGAGGGGCGACGCACCGGAGCGAGTGTGTGCGCTATTGGTAAGCGTGCCCCTTGTTCATGGCATCCTTGCTACCATTTGGTGTACGCACCACGTTTTCCTCACACGGAACGCTTGCGGCGCGGTAGTCGAAAGCTGCTTCTTAACTATGTGCCTGGTCTTCGTGAGTATCTTCCTCTATCATTGGAACTTCACGAAATGTGTGCCTTGGTTGCGAAGAGGGAGGAGACCCTAACACAGTGCAATCGCCACGCAACATTTTGGCCCAGCTATGGTGGTGCTCTACCGACTTGGTTGGGTCCACCTGACATGAGTTCATTTTGCATGGCAACACCGATGGCGAGAGTACCTGACAAGGGTTTTCGTCGGCAACGATCATCGGCAGACTCCGCCAAGCCACTAGAGCCAGTGCTGGTGTGCTTGATGCTTTGACCGACGGGCTGCGCTGAGTTGAGCGCCAGTGCCTTTGGTCTAAACCTCCGTCGCACTGATGACCTGCTTGAAATCCACGCCCAGGGCGTTGAAATGCGCCTTGCCGCAGCGGATCTTCTCCCACTCGGCACCGCGCAGGGCAAGCTGGTCCTTCGTGGCCTTCGTCTCACGGACGAGGTAGATTCGGTCGTCTTCCTGTTTCACGATGGCCCAGTCGGGATTGTAGGTGCCGATGGGCGTTTCCACCTTGAACCAGTCGGGCAGCTTGATGAACAGCTTGATGTCGGTGCGATCCCGCATGGCCTCGGCGAACTTGCGCTCGGTGTCGGACTCGCACTCCAGGCAGTCGTAGATGGAGTTGCCCACGTCCACCATGCGGTCCACGTAGCTTTCGATCTCCTTTTCCTCGAACAGCAGCATCTCGTAGACGGCATCCCCAATCTTCTCGTACTTGATGCCGTCGATAATCATCTTGTGGAGCGTCTGGCGGATGGCCCTGACCGCTTGGTCCATGAACTGCTGCGGGTTGACGACCACCTCACCCAGGCGGCCGGATTCGATCAGGATGTCGGCCAGCGTGCTGCGGGTCAGTTCCGTTTCGCGTTGCAGGTAGCTGAGCATGTCGGGAATCGGCGCGGACCTTTCCCCACTGGGCTTCACCTCGCGGGCAGAACTCAGCTTCCCAACAATGCCCTCCTCGGTGATCTCCATTTCCGACTTGATCGCCATGAGCTTCGGCGGCTCAATCGCGGGCATCTTGCGCACGGCTTTGCCGGCCTTGGCAATCAGTTCGGCCGTGGCGTAATCGACCGAATACCGGGTCCTGTGCTTGATCCTCTCCCAGAGGGCCTGGAAGTCGGGGTTCAACCGCCAGCCGGCCACAAGCTCGGCCTTCCGGCGATCCCGCTTGTTGGCGATGCGGCCCTTGAACTCCACGCCGCACTCTTCCTCGATCTCGGTCTGCAATTTCCGCGCGAAGTCGTCGTACATTTCGTTGGCGACCACCGTGAGCCGGTTGACAGCCGGGTCGAAGCACCGCTGCCCCGTTTCCAGCACCGGCAGGCGCAGCCCCCGCCCGATTTCCTGCCGCTTCTTGATCTCCGAGCGGGTTTCGTTCAGCGTGCAAATCTGGAAGACGTTGGGGTTGTCCCAGCCTTCGCGGAGCGCCGAGTGACTGAAAATGAACCGTAGCGGCTCGTCCCTCGAAAGCAGCCGCTCCTTGTCCCGCATAATCAATTCGTAGGCTTCGTCGTCGGCCTGGGTCGTGCCGCTGGTATCCTTCGGCGTCCCCCGGCTCTGGGCGAAGTACCCGTTGTGGACCTTCTCCACGGGCAGCGGCTTGAGTGCCTTGTATTGCGGCCTCGCGGCGATCCTCTGGTACGCCTCCACGAACCACTGGCGGATTTTGCCGTTCTCCTCGAAGTAGTTTGCCACGCGGTCGATGAAGAACAGCGACAGCACCTTGAGCCGCTGCCCCTCGGGCAGGAGCCGCTGGACCTTCAGTTCCTTCTCGAAATGCTCCTTGACCGTCTCCTCGATCTGCACCTTCATCACGTCGTCGGTTCTGCCGCCGTGGCTCTGGCCCGTGTAGAGCGTCAAGCCGTTGGTGAAGGCCACGTAGCCGTTGCCGGCGTCGATGTGGTCCACGATGTAGCCCCGGTAGGCCGCCCGCTCGTTGCTCAGATCGAACAGGTCCGTGCCGTTGCGGCTCACCGAGACGGTCTTCCGCCGCGGGCCGTCGTCGCTGTCCACGTCAATGACCAGTTTGGCGGTAATCTTGGTCTTGGTGGCCGTGACCGACTTCAGTTCGATGAACGGCTTGTTGAAGTCGGCGTCGTCCAGGACAGCATCCACCTCGATCCGTTTGACCAGGCGCAGGTCGTAGGCCCTCACCGGGTCAAGGCGGTAGAGCAGGTTGTAGGCGTGGCGGTGCGTGGCCGAATAACGCAGCATACAGAGCGGGTTCAGGCTGGCGATGGCGGCCCGCGCCAGATCGCTCTCCATGTTCTGCGGTTCATCGACCACGACAATCGGGAACGTGGCCTGCAAGAACTCAATCGGCTTGCGGCCCAGCGTTTGGTCCCGGTCCTGGTGAATGACGTTGTTCTCCTTCTTGTTGAAGGAGTCGATGTTGATGATGAGGATTTGCAGTTGGTTGCTGTTGGCGAACCCCCGCAGCCGGGAAACCTGCTTTGAGTCGTACACCCAGTAATCCAGCGGCACATTGCCGTAGATGGCGCGGAAGTGGTCGCGGGTCAGTTCGATGTTCTTCAGCACGCCTTCCCGAATCGCCACGCTGGGGACCACAATCACGAACTTCTTGAACCCGTAGGTCCTGTTCAGTTCGTAGATCGTCCGCAGGTACACGTAGGTCTTGCCCGTGCCGGTCTCCATCTCGACGGAGAAGTTCATGCCGTTGGCGTCCAAGCCATCGGCGGCCGGCTTGATCTCGTTTCGCTTCTGCACCGTCTGGACGTTGGCGAGGATTGTGCTGGCGTCCAGGCTGAGCCGGTTGCCGACCCCAAGGTGGGAAACGAGTTCGCCGCCGGCCGTGTCGAAGCGGATTTCATATTCGCCCTGGGCCAACGGCTGGCCATCGAACACGTCCAGGACGGCCTGGATGGCGTCAAGCTGGAATTGCTGGTTGCTCTCGAACTGGATTCTCATGTCGTCGATACGCTCAAGAGGATTGGCCCGTTACGATTCAGTCTCCCCGGAAAGCTGCTGCCACACCTTGCGGTAATCCTTGCCAGACATGGCCGCCCCTTCCGGTCGGGCACCCGCCCAATCGGGAATGTTGAGGGACTTCAGATACTCCCTCGCGGACTTCACGTTCAGGGGCCCCTGTGCAGAATCAGCCTGAAACTTCGCACCAAGCGCTTCTGCTACACTTCGGGGCACAGAGTTCATCCGCATCAATACCGCCGCCTCACTACGGACGCCATGATAGATCATTGACGGCAGAGCATTGATTCGCTGTAGTGCGTCTTCGGGTAAAGTGTCAAAGTCGAGCCCCGATGTTGGCATTTTGCTCAGCGCCGACATACCCCACGGCCCAGAGTTCACCAGCGTCCTGTAAATGGCCTTGCACGCATCGGTGATTGCTGCTGTCAAAGTAGTGCCCGCCGATTGGAAATATGTTTCGGCGATCTCACGTAAGGACTTGCCGTTCACCCAGTCGGCAGTAAGCGATGCGATCCGCTCATGGGTCAGCCCCGTGAACCCAATCTTCTGCAAGGAACCCCGCAGTTCTTGAATCTGCAACATCACGCCAATCAGATTTGGCAACGACGAATGTTGCACTTCGCCAAACAGGCTGGCCGCCTCCCAGTCGCTCGGCGTCAGGTTGTGTTCCAAGTGCTTCAAGCCAAGAAGGGCCGCACGGACACCTTCAGGCGCAAATCCCGTGGAATCGGCCAGCACGGCATTCTCTGAGTGAGCGTCTAGGTCCTGAACGTAACCCTTGGTGGCGCTCAGCAACGCTTCGGCCTTGGTACTGTCCGCCGGGGACTGCGTAGAGCGGAGGCGGCTGTAGCCGAACGTGCTTCGCAACAATCCCTCTGTATCTGCCAAGACAGCATCGAGGTTTTGCTTTTCTCGCCAGAGGTGTGCCACGTAGCAGCGGAAGTCTCGCCATTGGTCTTGGGCAAGAGCTTGTTTGAGATTTTGCAACTGGCCTGCCTGGAAAAGTTCGTCGAGCAACCGCACAAGCCGGGACACCAAGCTGCCGGTCGCGTCAGAAACGTACTGTTTCAGTTCTTGCTCTGCGTTGCCCCGGGCAAGTCCGATGACGCCAACCGTATCTTGCCCGACCCGACCCGCGCGTCCTGCTAGGTTCCAGAACTCGCGGGGACTCATTGCACGACCGTAAGGATATTTGTGGGACGACAAGAACACTGACGACACCGGGAAATTGATTCCTTGAGCAATAGTGGTCGTCGCGCAAAGCACTTTGAGCTTGTCTTTTTCCGCCAGCCACTCGATCAGCGACCGCACTTCATCCGACAGGCCAGCATGATGCACCGCAACGCCCCTATCGAGCATGGCGATCAACTCAAAGTCGTCACTGATCTCAGTCTTCAGGAACCGTTGAACGAGAGCAATTTCGTCCGGGATTGGATCGAGTGGTTGAAGGGAGTCGGTGATGGCACGCGCCATTGACCATACCCACGGGATTGTATTTGCTATTGCGATGCTCGTCCCACGCTCCGAGAACACTTTCGCCATTGCGGCAGTCTGTCCTGCCAGCTTACCTTTGATCTGGCTCCAAGGGACTGACAACGGCTTGATACCATCAACCCGATGCCGTCCGGCAAGGTGCAGCGTCTTGGGGGATGTCACCAGGGTCTCGTATTCCAGCCTCCATCCGGCGCGAACCGACTGATCTTCAACCGGATAGAACAGCCCAACGATTCGTTCGTTCGGTCTCCACACGGCGGTGCCGATACTGATTGCCTTGCCAGTGTCCGCAGCCAGCCAGTGCGCAAGTTCGTCGGCGTTTGGCACCATCGGCATCAGCAGCAAGAAGTGCGTCTCTGCCCGGTCACGTCGGATGGTTGCCAAGAGCAGTTCAATCCGCAGGCCGCGTTCCTCGCCTTCGATGTTGTGGGCCTCGTCCATTACGATCAATGCGAGCGGCCGGGAGACCTTATTGTTGCGAATGACGAACTGGAGTTTCTCGGGCGTGGACACGAGCACATGAAATGCCTGGGCCGCATCGCTCGCCGTCAGCATCGCCTCCTCAAACACGTCGATCTCAACAGCCCCGGTCAGTTGCTCGACGATAACGCCGAACGGTTCAAGATCGCGCCGCAGTCGTCGCGTTACTTGGGACACCAAGGCCCTTGTGGGGGCGACATACGCCACCCAGCCTTTGTCCTGGTCGAACTGGTTGAGGGCCTGAAGCATCCGAAACTCGGCCAACAGCGTCTTTCCGCCCGAGGTCGGCATGTCCACTACGATGGCCCGATGCGCCTGGTCCAGCAACCCTTGTTCCTGCAACGACACTCGTTGCGGGGGAAGCAACTCGAACATGGCCTGGGCTTTGGTGACGCTCTTGACGAATTTTGCGACGCGCGAATTGACCGCGCCGGCGACCCACCAGATCGAGCCGGCAACCATTTGACGCGCCGCCAGATGCAGCCATCGCAACACCAGCTCAAGGGGAGCATCCTGCGCCCCCGCTGCCGCTTGGCCGGCCTTCTCGAAATGCCTGTCGAGTTCGACTGCCACGCTGGCGGGTGTCCCTTGAACCATGTACACCGCCAGCAACTCGGTTGCCTTCGCCCAGTGATAAAGGGCAATCAGACGGATTGCCATTGCACGGTCCTGTGCAACGCTGCCGTTCGACAACACGCCCTGCTCGTACTGCTGCTGATTCTGCCGAAGCTCCGCGACGATCTCGCGGACGTGATCGAGGTCGTCCCAGCTACGCTTGCGAAGCAGCCGCACCCAGCAGTCATATACTTGGCACAATACGCGCCGATCCCACGGCAGCGTTGCGGTCGATGGCGCGATTACCTCCGTGGCGTGGTCATTGATCCATTGGCGGAGATCAGACCAACGATCCCCGCAATACGCGAGGCCCGCCAAGTGCAGAACGTGAAAGAGCCGCTGTTCTTCAATCGTGGGAATCGCCAACGGCCGGCGCAACTCGAAAGCCCGCCAAGCGCTCGCTTGCGCCCTGCGTTGCAGTTCCTTGCTTTGAGCATCGGAGCCGGGATGCAGGATCGCTTCAAGGCCCTCGATGGCTGCAACCTCGTAGGCCATCGCAACGCGCTGCAACAATTCGTCGTCCTGCGGTTGGTCGTCAAAGGTCAACTCCATCTGCTGGCGCACGGCCGCGCGGACGAGTCTTACCTTTGCGACTAGCAGGGCACGGTCTCGGTTGGCCTGCCCAACGGCCTGCACAGCCCAGTGGTCATCCGCAGATTGGAGGGCGGCTTCGTCAATCAGCATCGTCGCTCTCCTCGTTGGATGTGCAAGCCTCGGAGAATGTGGCGATAGACCCGGCCGGCATATAGACCGCCACGAGTTCGACGTGCATGGTCGGTGGACGGCCCGCGGCGAGCTTGCTTGCCCGCACTCGCAGGTCATCCTTGTGCGGAGCAACGTCGCGCACCAGAAAGCCGAAAATCACGATGTCGGTGTCGTCGGAGAGAAACCGTGATGCAGCCGCCTGCCATTTCCCCTTCCAGACGGCGTTCACCGCCCGATACGCCAGATACTCAAAGAGCGTCTGCCGAATCGCTTTCAGATTTCGCAAGTCTTCAAGCTGCTGTTTCAACCCGTGACGGCCGTGCATGGCAGACGGCGGATGGTTTCCATCATTGGAAGTCTTGACCTCGCCGAACGCAAATCGGAATGGCGATTGCGGGTGATTGGTCTCCTGGAATCCGACCAGATCAGCGCCGGGCAGACTGGACCCTCGTTTTCGCTCGTCCCACTTGTCCGGCCACGGAAACAGGCACCGCTTGTGGGTTGTCAGATACACTTCGGCGAATGCCTCGCCGATACGCCAAGCGTCATCCTCCGGCTCTGCCTTCAGGATGTTCTCAAGGTTTTGCTTCTGGAAGTCGGTGAGCGTTATCGAGTCGAGCAGGCTCTTGATCCGTGTTTTGCCCTCGGCGTCCTCAACCAGGGCGCGCACCGGTCCCTTGAGTGCCACATCGCGCTCGGCCCCGGTGTAGCTCACACCGCGCGCGACGACCGGCGGGCAGTCGGCATTGTACACCTCGGTGCCCGCCGCTATCGCCATTTCACGATCTCCGTCCTGCATCCTGATTTCATTGCCATGTGATCGTCTGCTATAACTCCAATTTCGGCTACTGCACTTGCTTTTCCACCGCCACTGATGCGAGCCACGTCAGTAGCTCATCCCGTGGCCGCAGTTCGAGACGAGGACTCAGGGCGCGGGCCGCCTTCACCGCGCCCGACGTGAAGCCCGAGGTGGTGCTTATCATTAACTTGCTCGCCTCTGGGTGTTCCAGCAGCACCCCCTTCATCTCTCGGATTGTGTCAATGCCTATCAAGTGGCCGGGATTATATGCCTTCATCTGATCGAGCAACAGGAACCGCAGGCACGCAGAATCATTCCATTTCACGATAACGTCCACGCCTCCATCGCCCCGCTTTGGCGTAAGGATAACTGTGTCCCGCCCCGCGTGCTTGTACGCGCCGGCAAGAAGTTCTTCCCATTTCCAGCAATCAATGCGGGAGACACTACCGGGATCGTCCCTGAGCATTTTGATTATCTCGAACCAGAGCGTGCTCACGCCCTTCACGAGCGTGCCTTCCTTCGTTCTATCGCCAGGGATGATAAGAGAGTTGATCGTGATGCGAGGTGCATCGTCGGAGCCTACTGGTTCCACGAGGAACCAGCGGTATTGCAGACGGGTATGAACGTAACACTCAAGACACGACACGAACGACACACAAGTGGCAGGGCGATCCAACTCATGGGCGAGTCCCGTTTCCGTCAGTGCCGCCTCAATTACGTCATCTACCACCTCCTCGTCAGGGTTGTAGAATGGCGTCTCCTTGTCAGCAAACTCTTCCAGCATGTCAAAGAGCGCTTGCTGTTTCTCTGGCGAGTGTTCCAATTCAGCGGGCCATGATCCGAACTCTGAAAGATTATGGAGTGCTAGCTGTCTTCCCTCGTCAATTAGCTCCTGCGCTTTTGACCTCGTATCTTTTCCGCGCCACTGCCGGCGAATGTCGGCGGCCATTTTCCGAACTTCTGTTCGGGCATCGCGTTGTTTCTTCGTGTCCGCATTGTCAATGACCGGTTGGTCGGGGGTTCTTGGCTTAATTGCCCGCCTCCTGCTGGACGGCCTCGGGTCACAGACTGGGTAGGTCGGTCGAAGGAGTTTCGGCGTCATTCCGGCCATATCTGGCTTGCCCATGCCACTCCCCTTTGCCTACACGGTTCTGAATTCGATGCCGTGGGACTTCATTTCCAGCACGGTGTTGGTTTTCAACTGGTCGTTGCCCTTGAAGGCGGGGTCCAGGCAGACGACCCGCTGGGGTGCCAGGGCGATCATGCCCCGCAGGCAGTCCTGGGTGATGGCGTCGGCCAGGCAGATCAGGAGCATCCCATCCGCAATGAAAAAGACGGGCTGGCCCGCGACGGTCTTGGTGTCGATCTTGGCGGTCAGGGGCAACCCGGCCTTCAGCATCAGTTCGTAGAGGATGGCCTGCTGTGAGCGTGCCGTGTCTACGTGGTCAGCGAACAGCTTGAGTTGGTGGCCCAGCGCCTCGGCATCCTTCGGAGCTTCCTCGCCCGACCAAATCTTGAAGTTGCTGGAGGTCAGCTTGAGCAACCGAAAGCCCCGATCTTGGGGACCGGCATCTCCAAGAGGCAATGCCCCGTTCTCAGATTCAGAGAACGCCTTGCCCGAAGATCGTAGGCGTTCCTTCCCCATTTCGGAGATGGTCGTGAAGTCACTTGCGCCCGTGGGCTCCGGCAGTTGCACCAGAACGAAACGGCGGTTGCCGCCATCCTCTTTGTTCAGTTGCATGACAGCCTCGCCGGTGGTCCCCGAGCCGGCAAAGAAGTCGAGAACAATGTCACCATCTTTCGCCTTCGTTGCGATCCGCAACATCCGCACGACGAGACGCGGGGGCTTCGGCGTGTCGAACACGCTGTCGGATGACGCGAATGGGACTCGGGCGAGCAGTGCCTTCTTGGCCTCCTGGGTGTGGCCCACGTCCTCAAACTTCCAAAGCGTTTGTGGCACAAGCCCAGCCTTCACCTCTGACAGAAAGCGTTTCAGCCGGGGCATGTTGTTCCTGTCCGCCCCCCAATAGATGCGGCCATCCGAATCAAGTTCCTGGAACTTCGATTTCTTCACCCGCCAGTAAGTGCCCGTTGGCGGGCCGGAGATCGTGCGCCCCGCGGGGCAACAGATGGAGTACGTTCCTTCACTGTAATAGTTGCGGGCGCACAAATCGGAGGATGCCCACGGCCCGCGAGGGTCGTCGTCAGGGTTACTGTACCTCGCCTCCATTTCCTCGGTTCGCGGAAGCAATTCAGGCACCCACAGATTGGCGTCTCGCCCGTAGACGACGATATAGTCGTGATCCTCGGAAAAATGACGAGCCGTGTTCTTTGGAGAGAAAACCTTCTGCCAAATCACGGTGGCGATGAAGTTCTCGCTTCCAAAAAGTTCGTCCATGACCATGCGAAGGTTCTGAACCTCGTGGTCGTCAATCGACACGAAGATTACACCATCCTCGCGCAGCAGGTTGCGGGCCAGGAACAGCCGGGGATACATCATGCTCAGCCACTTCGAGTGGTAACGGCCCGAGGTCTCGGTGTTCGTCGATTGGCGGACGCCCGCGTCGTTGACCTGCCCGGAGTAGCGGAGGTAGTCCTCCAGCCCCTCGCGGTAGTTGTCGGGGTAGATGAATTCGTTGCCCGTGTTGTAGGGCGGGTCAATGTAGATCATCTTGACCCGACCGTAGTAGCTCTTTTGCAGGAGTTTCAGGACTTCAAGGTTGTCGCCCTCGATGAACAGATTCTCGGTCGTGTCGAAGTTGACCGACTCGTCGGGGCACGGCACCAGCGTCCCCACGCTGGGTGTCTGGATGCAGCGGATGGCGTCGGCCTTGCCCGCCCACATCAACCCATACCGTTCCCGGCCCGTGTCGATGCTCTCGCCGAGCGCCTGCCGGAGCCTGTCGAAATCGACCTTCCCCTCGGCGAACGCCTCGGGGAACAACTCCCGCAGCCCGTCCATGCGGTCCTGGACGACATCGTAGGAGGTCAATGGCATACGACAGGAATCCAAGGTCTTCTCCGTTTCGTTCATGGCAAGGGGCCTTCGTTGTCTTCCTGATGGTGTGGCGGCTCGCCCAGCCCACGGCACTCGAAGAAGTGAGACCGAAGATAATCCGGGATACGCTCGGGACCGGTTGCGGAGGCCAGGCAGCAGAATGGGTGATTGGAGCGCTCGAATAGGCCCTTTAACGTGGCGTGGTACTCTTCCGAGAATTCGTCCAGGTGAAGGGCAACGATGCAGATTCTCCTCGGTGCGGGCCCGAATAGCGACTCCTGGTGCTCCTTGGCGGTGAGAAGGGCCGTCTCCTCGCGCCATTGGGCAGGCGTTTGCCCCTCAAGGCGATAGGTCTTTTCAGGGGCCAGCAATGCGAGCGCCGCTTCTACCGCTTGATCGCTCGATGCGTCGCGGGCAATGAAAAGAATGCCACGAGGACAATCCCACTGCGACAAGAGTTGAAAGGGACGCTCGAAGTGAGTCCACTGCGACGTAAGTTGTGCATCGCGCATTGATGTCTCCCAATCGCTTGTTCATGTTGGCGGCGGCGACGAGACGGGAAAGTCTTCTAGCTCTTCGAGTGCGGCTTTCAACGGCGGCATTATCGCGTCGATTAGCGCGACAGATTCCGCCATCTGCGATATTATTTTTTCGAGGAGGCCGGCACTAGCGCGCATTTCTGTGAGAGGGTTGGACACCCAGCGTTGAAGCTCGATCAGCAGGGTGACTCGATTCCAGTATTTGACGACAAGAGCAACTGGGATGCGATCTGCCAGAATGGGGCGTTCGAGGTATCCCGATATTGCAGCAAGTCGCAATGCGGCAACAGGGGGAACTTTGCCGGCAATTGCGTCACTGGTTACTTGTGGAACAAGTGCCGTTAGGGTGGCGCGATTCGCCGTCAACTCCAGCATTAAGCCGGTAAGCTGCTCGCGGATGAACATGCCACGCTGGTAGGCGGCCCACTTGTCCAAGGTCGCTAGAGCCTCCCCGTCCAGGAAGCGAACATTGCACGGCGGCGTCCAGTTTCCTACGCCACAGCGAACGGATTCCGCAACATCAGGGCTGATGCTGCCGGCGTTGGCGATGTAGAACCGCGATATGTGTCCCTTCTCTCCCCGCTTCGGCTCATCAAACGGGCAGGTGAAGGCTTCCCGAACGTCGTCGATAAGTCCCTGGCTCTGTGCCTTTCCAAGTTGGTCGATGTACTTGACCTGCATACCGTAGTACACGACTCCGCCAAGGCGGTCAATCTCGGCGAAAATAACGTCGTTGCCCTTCTCGGCCCGGCCGTGGTTGTTCCATACCACTGAAAACCCCAGCCGTTGCAATAGCGGGATGATGATAGCTGCTTGGAACGCCCTTTCCCTTTCGCTCGCGGCGACTTCCTCGAACTGCTCGAAGTCCTTGTGCATTGACATGATGAACGAATCTCCCCGCGGATCGTAGGCACTGTCTCCCGACAGGCTTGGCCAGTTCAATGGCCGTTCACCGCGTTCCCGATAGCCTGAAGCCAACCGCGCACTTCATTGTGGGGATCGGTCTGAGCCAACTGTTGGACGGTCATTTGTTGGACGAAATGCGTGTTCAACCGTTTCTTTGCGTTCGATTCCTTCTTCTCTAGCAGCTTGGGATCGGCGAGAACGTCGGCCCACGCCTTCTGGCTGTCGCTGGACTCGTGGACTGCTTGTGCAAAAAGAACCGGAACGTCCTCGAAATTCACACCGGTGCCGGCATAGTCGGGATATTCCGCCCGCATCAGGTCCGCATGGATGTAGTTCTCCAATTCTCGCTTCGCCGTGATCCATGCTGTGCAGTGTGGCAGCGCGTTGAACTGGTCCGCCTGGGGCTGGTACTTCGCGGCCTCCGGTGGCTCAGCGTCCCGATCCATGAGGTAGAACTCCGGCCGATCTAAGCCCTGAAGCCGGGCAATCCAAAGATCAAGGCTGCTGCCGCCGAGCGGCACGAAGACCAGGGTGCCCTGGAGTTCAAGCTGCCCAAGATCGGGCAAGGAGTTGTCATCCAAGTGTAGGATATGCGAGATAGCGCGGAGAAAACTGATGTCGTGCCGGCCTTCGACTCCGAGAAATGCCCTAATGTTATGATCCGGCAGAACCCCTAGTGAGTCCTTGATTACTTCCAGCACAGCGTCGTTCGCACCGCTGCGAACCACCGGATGGTTATTTTCACGCCCCACCAAACGCAGCCTGGCGCGGTCGAAACGCCTGGCAAGGACCGGAGTGTGGGTCGTCAGGATCACTTGACAGCCACCGCGTTCCGCGATTTCCTGAAACGCATCAACCAAGAGCTTCTGGTTGTTGGGGTGCTGGCTGGTTTCCGGCTCTTCAATCGAATAGATAACGCCGGTATCCTTGCTGGCGGCGCTCTTTTCGGCCTTCGCACGGAAGAAGTTAAGGAGCACCAACCGCCGAGTACCGCTTCCCCGCTTGTTGATGGGGATGTCCTGATCCCCAGTCAAACTGACGGAGAACAAAGAATCCCAGTTCTTGTTCTTGACCCTGGGCGTCAGTTGGTTGGCCAAGTCTGGATTCATTTCGCGGATTTTTTCGACGGTGAGGTTGGCAATAGCTTGAACCTCAGCCTTTACCATTTCGGCGATGTTTGCAAGCGGTTCCTCCTGTGCTTTGATCGCCTCTTTCACGGCTGCCCGCATAGGGTCTTGTGCCTCGTCGTCTTGATCGGTGCTTGCTCTGTCAGACTTGAACACCGCATATACAGGCAGCGACTTGCTGAGTTGGTCCCATATCCTTTCAGCAGCCTCGGACTTCAGTTCAACGTCTATCTCCTGAACCTGCAAATCTGGCGCATGGTCCCAGATCGCCCGCCGCAACTGCGTATTGACCGTTTGATCGACATTGGCGAGGTCGAGATCGAGCGCTTTGGCACGCTGCTTCAGCTTCGCGTTCGTCAAAGTCAGTAGATTGTCATAGTTGTCCGCAGTGGGGTGCATAGCCCGAGCAGCCGTGCTGCGGAGCTTTCCCTTTGCGCTCGCGCAAGAATAGGTTTTCACAATCTCAAGCCGACCCTGCGAATTGAGCAGGTGTTCGCTGGCCAGGTCTGTGGGGTGCTGCGCGTCGATTACAAGTTGCGGAGGCAGGTGGTCGAAGACACACGCAATCCGAATCTCTTGGTCCTCAGTATGGACACACACGTCATCGTTCTCGGGCACTTTGTCGTTGAAAAATGCGTCGAGTGCGTCGAGTATTGACGACTTGCCAGAGTCGTTCTTGCCGACGAAGACGGTCAGGTCGTCGAACTCTATGACAGTCTCGGTCTCGAAACACCGGAAGTTGGAGAGCTTCAATTGGACCAGTCGCATGTTCGCCCCCTAGTCAGCATAGTGTCCAACGGACTGCAAAGAGATGAAGCGATTGCTGCTTCATGCTCAACTGTCTCTCAATCTTCCCGATCAATTCATCCCGCTGGCCGTCGATGGCGTCCTGGGCGTCGTAAAGCTCCCGTCGCTTCTTGTTCCGCTGGCCCTCCACGGCCCGGAGCTTCTTCTGGGCCGCCAGCTTCTCGGTCAAGGCGGTCCCGGCCTGGCCTTCGCGGCGGGCCTCCTTGATCTCCTGATCCAGGTCTTTGAGTTCGCGTTCCAGCCCGAGCTTCAGGTCGTCGGCCCAGCGCTCCAGCTTCGCCACTTCCTCGTCGAAGAAGCGGCCGTTGCGGGCATCGACCGACTGCAAGAGGCCGGCGGTCATGGCCTCTCGCAGGTCAGTCAAAATGCCACTGGCTGGGGGCGACGTTCCATCCTCAATCCGGGCCGGCAAAGACATCAGTTTACCACACAGTTCCCTGTCCAGCGATCGCCCCTCGTCAGTATGGGCCGCCAGCACCAGGAACTCCTCGGTCTCGAACGACTCGACCGTCAGCTTCGAGAGTTCCAGCCAGCCCGAGCGACCGCAAAACGGCTCCAGCGCCGCGATCCGCGATCCGTGGGCCTGGTAGTCCATGACCAGTTGGGCAACCGGCAACTGGCGACCAAGGGCGGCCTGGATCAGCCGGGCGGCCAGCGGATGATCGGCGCGGTAGAAGATGCCGGCCTCCTTTTCGGCGTCTTTCCAATCGAGGTAGTAGTTGCCCACCCGGGCGTGCTGCCCGGTGTAGAAGAACCGGGGCTTCTTGGGATCGAACACGGCCTCGTCGCCCAACTCGTGGCGCGTGAGCGACAGTAGCCACTGCTCCCGCTGCGAAAGCAATGAATAGGCTTCCTTGCGGCAGACCTTGAACCGGGCGTGGACATCCTCGTCGAAGTTGTCGAGCAACGCCCTGCGGGTATCGGCCATCCGGCTCTGGATTTGTTCGTCCAGTTCAGCTTGAAGGCCGTCGAAGGCGGCTTGGATTTCCTCGGGCGTGCGGCACTCCTGGTAGACCGCGGCGATCCGCTTTTCGATGTCCACGCCCGACTCCAACGCCCCGAGCACCTCGTCGCTCGCGCCGAACACGCCGTCGAAGAGGCGGAACTTCTCGGAGAGCAATTGAAACACCCGTTGGTCGGCCGCGTTGCGGCGGTTGAGGAAGTTGACCACGACTACATCGAACTGCTGGCCGTAGCGGTGGCAGCGCCCGATCCGCTGTTCGATGCGTTGCGGGTTCCAGGGCAGGTCGTAATTCACGACTAGCGAGCAGAACTGGAGGTTGATGCCCTCGGCGGCGGCCTCGGTCGCCAAGAGGACCGTGGCGCGGTGCCGGAAGTCGTCCACGATGGCGGTCCTGACATCGACGGCCCGCGAACCGCAGATGCAGTCGCGCCCCTCATTGTCCTTGAGCCACTGCTGGTAGATTTGACGCGAAGTGGGGTCCGAGTTCGTGCCGTTCAAGAGAACGATCTTGCCGGCATAGCCGTTGGCGGTGAGCAGGTCGAACAGGTATTGCTGGGTCCGGCGGGACTCGGTGAAGACAACCGCCTTCTGGGCGGCACCGAGGCTTTCGGTGCGCTGCAACGCTATTTTCAGCGCCGACAGCAGGGCATCGCCCTTGGCGTTGTGCCCGATGCTCTCGGCCAGGTTGGCATAGGAGCGCAGGGCGTCGATTTCTTCCTGCAACAGCCGGCGATCCGGCACCGGCTCGCCGTCCGCATCCTCGTCCCATTCCTCGGCCACCTCGTCCAGGGATTCGTAGTCGTCGAGCGGATTGATTTCGGCCGCCGCTTCCTCCAAACGGCGGATCAAGCCCCGCAGCGTCCCGGCAATGGCGAAGGTGGACGAGGCCAGCAGCTTGCGAAGCACCATCGTCATCAACTTCCGCTGACTCGACGGCAACGCCAGCAGAACCTCGCGTTGGAGATACGACGAGACCTCCTGGTAAAGCCGGCACTCTTCGTCGGTGGGCAGAAAGTCCTGGGTGATGGGAACGCGCTGGGTGAACCGGATGTACTCCATCACCTGTTTGCGCAGCGTGCGGGTGCAGAGCGGCTTGAGCCGCTGGCGAAGCAGCAAGTTGCGGTGCTCTTCGTCTGCGTCGTGGGTGAATTGCTCCCGGAAGGAGGTTGGGTCGCCGAAGACGTGCGGATCAATGACGCTTGCCAGCCCGTAAAGCTCCATCAGGGAGTTTTGCAGCGGTGTGGCGGTGAGCAGGAGCTTCAGGCAATGGTTCGTGGCCTCGGCGATGCTGCGGGCGATCTTGTTGGACGCCTTGTAGACGTTCCGCAACCGGTGGGCCTCGTCGATGACCACCAGGTCCCACTTGACGCGATGGATTTCCTCGGCCTTGGCGGCGGCGAAATGGTAGGAGCAGATGATGATCTTGTTCTGGTCGAAGGGGTCGGCGTGGCCCTCGCGCCGCAGCCGGTTGTAGGTCTGGGTTTCGAGGATGATCGTGGGCAGGTAGAACTTCTCTTCCAACTCCTGCTGCCACTGGCTGCGCAGCGTGGCCGGCAGGATCAGCAGGATTCTGCGCCGCCGCTCGGCCCACTTCTGCGACAGGACGATGCCGGCCTCGATAGTCTTGCCCAGGCCCACTTCGTCGGCCAGGATTGCCCCTTTTGACAGCGGCGACCGGAAGGCGAACAGGGCAGCATCCACCTGATGGGGGTTGAGATCGACGCGGGCGTTGGCGATGGACCGTGACAGATTATCAATGCTGTCCGACGACGCCCGCAGCGTCAGCAGATGCGCCCAATACTGGCTGTGGTAAGCGGTCGCCACGCTCGTCGCTCCCCCGGTGTCGCGGTGGCCAACGGATTCACTTTCGTCGTAATCTGCGGCTGGAAAACCGTACCCTGCCAATTTATCCCCTGTGCGAGGTATTCGCAAGACGGGTGAGAAAATCAAGTGCCGGCGACGATCACATGGGGCAGGCGTTGCACATCGGCCACGTCGGGGACCAACGACGTTCGCGCGGTTAGCTTCCACACGCTGATCTCCTCGCTCGCCCTGTCGCACAAGATGCAGTGATCGGCACCAATGGTACGCCCCTTCTGCATGAACATCTTGATGTGATCGGTTGGGCATATCTTGTTGCCGCCCGCGACGAAGCAGCCCACCAAAGGCAGTCGTCTTGCGCGTGAGCCACTGTGTTCAAGAGAAATGAAGTCGTGTAACTCAAGAATGCTTCTGGTATTGTGCTTCAGATGGATTGCCGCAACGAAGTACCGATGGTCGGGATCAAGAAGCGCATGTACGGTTCCGAGGACCAGCCCCTCAGATGCCCTGATTGTGCTCAAGACGGAACAAACATTTCGTTGCAGGAGAATCCAATGCTCCGCGTCATTGGGTCGTCCCACGCCGCCGGCAATCTCACGGAGCCGCCGTTCATTTGAACCACTGGGCTCACGTTGGCCGTTTTCCCATCGGCAGAGGGTCTCGTAGGTAGTGCCAATTAGAGATGCCAGCTCGCGCCGCGACACCCCAAGACGATTCCTTATCGCAACGATCTCGTTACTCTTCATCACCACCTCCCTGTGGAGAATTCTTTATTGCACCACTTTTCCACCCGAGGTATGCAAACAGTATTGCGGCAACCGACAAGCGAACAATGTCGTACAAGTCTTGGATACGCAACAGCAGAATCAATGCGCACAGGCACACGAGAAGCACTACGACAAAGAGCATGTCGAATCGTCCCCGTTTGTCCTTGGTATGGTTCATTGTGCGGTCTCCTTGTACGAGAGTGGCCCGCAGCCAGATATGACGTGCGTCATGTATGTTGGCCCTCTTATCATTTATCGGCAATTGGGGGCCGTGAGTTTAGGCATCCCAAAGATTTCTTGAAACGGCTTCATCGCACCCCACCATACGTGTGGTCTATAACCACCATCCTGGCTATACCGGTGGACGGATTGCCGCTGTTGCAACAGCCTTGCCGTCGAGGGGCCGTTTGCAGCGGACGCCAGTCAATCTCATTGTATTACCGGCAAGACCGCTCGCCAGGTTAATACCAAATGGTATAATACATTACCCGTTCTGACCCCTGTCCGCACAGTCTTGTTGGGGGTGTCCGATGTGGATCGTCTACGCGATGACGACGCCGGGAGAAACCGACGATTCGGTCAAGAGTCAGTTGCAGGCTTGCGATGGGGTGTGTACCAAGTATGGGACTGACCCGACGCGCCCCTTCATCGACCGTGAGCCGGCAGGAACCTTCTTTGATGGCGGGCGGCCATACCTGACGGATGCGATAGCCTTCGCACGAGGGCATTCCGCCTCTCAGTTCGTGGTGGCCACGCTGGATCGCCTATCGGACGACGTGGTAGACCGGTCGCTGATAATCGCTCACCTATTGGCGGCTGGAGTGCAAGGGCTATACACAGCAAGAGACGGGCGGATCGACCCGTTGCCCATCATAAGGAGCCTCCAAGACGTGATTCGTAGACTGCTGGTGGATGTCGAGCAGGCACGAGTTACCGTAGCAGAACTCGAAGATGCCCAGGAAGCTCTCAAGAGAAACCTATCAGAAAGCCGTGACGCCCTCCAGCGGCGAACAGTTGAAATTCAGGCGTTAGGGAGGCAGTCGTCGCCACTTTCTGTTTCGCTTCTATCTGCGATTCGACTCTGTGGGCGCAGCGTGAACGCGATCGCAAAGGCGGCCCAGGTGCCGCAACCAGTCCTCCACCGTTTTGTAAAAGGCGAACGTGGCATCAGTCTCAAGACCGCCGATAAGGTCTTCGCGGTGCTCGGCGGGTATTTGCCGCCAGTCACGGCGGCGGATTCTCTTGATTCTTCTTGACGGGGCTGAGCGGAACTTCGGGGACACTTCCCACGCCTCAGTCCTGGCAGGAGGGAAGCCAGTTCGTCCAGACCTTGTGGCAGCCGAAAGCGGCGTGTACTGAGCAAGTCGCCGCGCAGGTCGGCACCAAGTTGGCACGAAGTCGGCACCAAGTTGAAGTCCTCACGAAATGCCGGAAAGCGACGGGTTTGGTGGACTTGCTGGCCGTCACCGCGCGCACCGACCGCACCAAATTCCGGCACCAAGTCTTGGCTCCCTTGCTCGCGGAGGGGCTGATTGAAATGACCATTCCCGACAAGCCCCGCAGCAGCAGCCTGAAATACTGGCTGACCGACAAGGGCCGCGTCTGGCTGGAGGCCCGTGGGAAGGGGGGGGAATGAGTGTGTAGCTGTGGATCAGCGGGGGAGGAACCGGACTTCGAGGAACACGGGCGATGTCGTAGTCCGGCTCTCGCCCAGCGGCTGACGGGAGCCTCAAGGTGGATAATGAGGGTGTGACGGTGGCTGCCACTTGCACGGAGAGAAGTGTATAACAGGAAAGGACTTACGACCGCTTGGTCGAGGATCGGAGAGCGCCGGCTGACGTTCATTATCCGAGCACCACGGATAATGAACGAGCAATACGCGATAAGTCATGCTATCATAAGGAGTTACAGAACACGTCATTATCCGATCCACCGAGCCGGCCATGCTCAAACGCCTTCTTGAAATTGTCCTGCCGCTCGTCCTGGTTCCCGCGGAGAATAAGACCTGCGGGACGTTCGAGACGGGCCTTGCTGCCAACGGCAACGCCGCGATCCACGAAAACATCGTGGACTTGGGCATGAAACAGTCCTTGACTCAGCGCGGGATTCAGGTGGAAATCCAGGTGGGATAACCGTATGGGGAGCACTGGTCAAACTTGAGAGGTTCTCCGACGATTGCCTGTGCGGCCCCAGGTCGTTTCCCGTCTTAGGCTGATTCATAACTACAATGCCTACCTTGTCTGGTTCGCAACTTCCGCCGCCAAAGAATTGGCAAGACTTCGAGACCCTCTGTTGTGACCTCTGGAAGGAGATCTGGGGGAACCCCGACGTACAAAAAGGCGGCAGGCAGGGACAAACCCAAGAGGGAGTTGACATTTTTGGACGGCCGCACTGCGGAAAGAAGTGGGCCGCGATTCAGTGTAAAGGAAAAGATCACTTTCTGGACAAGCGGCTGACCGAAAAGGAGTTGCAAGATGCAGTACGCGAGGCAAAAAGATTTACACCGCGTCTTTCCCAGTTCGTACTCGCAACTACCGGTGGTAGGGACACACGTATCCAGGCTCTTGCCCGCGACATCACTGACCGCCACCTCAAGCAGAGGCTCTTTAGCGTCGATGTGTGGAGTTGGCACGACATTTCCGAAGAGCTTGCCAAACATCCAACCGTTCTGGCCGCCCACTATTCTGACCTTGCCCGCGTGGGCGTGGCCATTCTTGCCATAATGCACACGGCATCCGAAGGCCGACTGACAGACGCGATCACTGCGGAAGTCGCCAACACTGATCGCCTTCGGCACAATGTTGTACGCTATGCAACAGACTTCCTGCTGGGCTCCACGGGCACCCTAGAATGTGCGCCGCCGCTTGTGGACACTGATGGCCACCGCACGCCGACTCGCGCCGTCGTTACTTTACCAGTCAGAACTACTTCAATGGCCCCCCTATTTTCCCGTACCGGCGCGCGAAAGGATCGGGCGAACACGTCCGTCCAACTCGTTCCACCTTCTCCCATGCGTGCCCTTGGTATTCTTGCGGTTGCGGCAATCCCGCTAACACTTCCTGACCTGAAGAGACTATTTCCCGATGGCGACTGGGACAAACACGTCAATTACCTTCGCAATAGAAAGTTGGTCCATCGCAGCCGAGCTACTGGAGGGATCGAAGTACCAAATAGGATAAGGCAGACGTTGCTCACTCATAAACTCGATGAGACAAGATTCCGCCAACATTGGATCGACGCATTGGAGCCACTGAAATCGCACGTTGACCTTGCCTTGCTCCTGAGCGTCCAGTACCTCAGTGTCGGACGGCTTGTCGAGGCGGTCACGGTGCTGACCGATCTAGCGCCGGGATTGGAGCCTGGTGGTTGGAACGGCGTCTATTGCTCCAGCCTGCTGGCACTTGCCAAGCCTCGGATACTGCGATTACTGACGCCGGGGCAGAGAGTGCAATTCCTGAACGCGGTGGGCGTATGCCTTTCCCAAAGCGGGGATTACCGCAAGGCGATAGAGTGGTTCGTTCGTCTGAGACGGTACGCGAATCGCGTTCGACACAATTGGGGGCTGGGCCAGTCATTCATAAACTGCGGAGTTGCCTTCGCCCACCTCAACGATGCCCCAAGTGCTGAGCGCTGCTATCTTAACGCGGTTGCTCACGCACGCCGAACCCGGGATCAGCATCTTTTGGGCCGGTCGCTTCACAATCTTGCGATGACGCTCTACCTACGGGATGCGGCTCACGCCAGACGGCTCCTCGCTCAGAGCGAGCACGTCAAGAGGGCTGTCGATGACCGGCACGGGCTGGTAGCTACATACCTTGGGTACGGGATACTCGAAGGCCATGCTGGGAATCACGTGGTCGCGGCACGCTGGTTTAGGAAAGCGGAACGCACCGCACGGCAAGTGGATAATCGAGATGCTCGTACCCTGGCGCTGTATAACCTGGGATTAGCGTCCCTTGAGCTTGGGAGGTATACTCAGGCCCTCTCTTATTACCGCAACGCCCGGCTGATCGCTGAGCAGGAGGGCTTTTCGGCCTGGGTCATCAACTCGCTCAAGGGCGAAGGCCAAGCCGAAGAGGCCCTGAAGCACTACAAGAGGGCAGAGGCGACCTTCCGGCATATCGGAGCGCTTGCCAACAACCCAGCGCACGAAGACACCGTATTCGCACTTCATGCTGTCGGCGTCATGTTGCTGCGACAGAAGAGAGCGGCGCACGCTCGCCATTTACTTAAAGAAGCATCGCGCCGCGCAAAGGAAGGCCACCTCGACAACTGGGTGTACAGGTGCCTCCACGACATCGCCCTGTCCTACGTCGAGGCCGACGCCGACCGCCTCAAGGCGATCCGCTGTCTTGGCCGTGCTGCGAGCGAGCAGGAAAGGGCCGGTTCCTATTCCATCGCGGCTAGATTGTGGGAGAATGTCTACGATCTCGCAATCCAACACCAATGTAAGGGAGCCGAAATCAGGAACGGGTTTGAAAGATGCTTGGCCTGTTTAGACAAGGCCGACACTCAGCCACCTATGGTTTTCCGAGTGTTAGGAAACTATCACTCGTGGAAGTGGCGTAATGGGGACTTTGATGGAGCCCTCGCCACACTTCAGCAACTTGAAGCAAGAGCACGGCGCAGTGGCAATCACGAATGGGCGTGTCGAGCACTCGACCAAACCGGTGCGTGCCTTCAAGAACTGAAACGCTTTGACGAGGCCGAGCAACACCATCGAAAGGCGCTCGCCGTCGCTCAGCGCAAAGGATATGTCAAGTGGATGGAGCACATTCTCAATAACCTTGGAGAGCTTTTCCGTAAGCAGAACCATTTCAAGGAGGCACTCTGGGCACTTTCCAAAGCAGAATCGTATGCTAGGAAACGCGGCGATATTGAGGCGAGCGTGTCGGTATCACACAATCGCGCGCTTGTACTCGAACACCAAGGACGGATCAAGGAAGCGGCACGGCTACTCAGGGAGTGCCTGGCTGTGGCCAGGAGGCGAGGGTTTTGGGGCGAGTACGTACGCGCATTGCACGGCCTGGCTAACGTCGCTTGGGTTGAAAAGAGGGCACGTACAGCCGAAACGCTATACGCTAAAGCGCTGGCAGAGGCGCGAAGACTCAAGGTCACAGAGCACGTGTGTGAGCTATCACTGAACTACTCGAATGCGCTTCGATGGAACGGTCGCCCGAAGCGGGGCATCACGGTCCTCCTAGCCGTTGTGGACAAATGCGCTCACCTTCCAGATGCCCACGAATACTTCATCCAACTAGCGACGTTATCACAGGAGACCGGCGATCTCACCCGCGCGAAGGAGTATTGGGGACTGGCGCGCCAACACGCCGCGCGGAGTGGAAACCATCCCGCCATCGCGCTTTGTTCGGGGGCGCTGGTCGAACTGTACCAAGCCACACATGAAGGCGGTCGAGCAGAGGATGAGTTACGGGTAGCGCTGGAACATGAGACTGAGCCAGCACCACGGATGGCGCTGCTGATGCAGCAACTTGGCCTAATGCTCGGCCGAAAGGCAGAGAAGGAAGCGAGCCAAGTGTTCAGCGAGATACAGGAACGCGCAGAACAACACGGACTGATTGATGATTGGATTGACGCATTTATGATGGTCGGCGACTACAATTGGGATGAGTCCGGTGGCGGTTGGGCCGGAGCGAAGCTCTATATGGCGGCCATGTTCAAGAGCCTCGAACACCAAAACGGCGAGAGAATCTGGGACGTTGGCACGCATTTCGTGAAGCAATTATGCCAGGTCGAGACGCAGGCGAGTGATCGTCTCCAGCGGCGAACGCAGAAGTGGCTGGTTAAATCGTTTGGCTTTGAGTCGGACGCGAAGGGACTGACGTTGGCACTCTGGCCGTTCGGTGTTGCGAAGCGAATCGCTGAGGAGATCGGCGACTGGAGCGCGGTATCTGAGAAGAAGTACGCTGAAATCGTTAAGGCGGAAATCAGCCGTTAGCGGGACTGTGGCTGGATTCGAGTAGGCCGCAGGGCACTGTCCGCAGGGTGGTGGCGACCGTGTGAAGCGTGGCCCCAATCGAGTCCGCCGAAGTCTAGGCGTTCACCGAGGAATCGCTGCACGGTCAGCCCCGCCGCGTGGCGGCGGCGCAGCTAGAAGTGGCGACGGCGGCGGATGATGTCGGGTTAGCGAGGGCAGCCGCTTGGCCCTCGCTTTCGCTCTCGACGCGCTCGATTTCCGCGGCGGGAAAACGCAGCGCACGGCCCGCTCGGTAACAACGCAATGTCGCCGCGGCGACAACCGGAACGGTTGTCGGCCTGCGGAACTGCGGTCCACTGGGGAATTTCCCCACCTGGCTCGCAGCCATGTGTGCAAATTGCGCACCTGGACACGATTCTCAAGACGGAATCGGCAACGGAAAGTGATCTGATCCTCTATCCACGATGCTTTTCAGACCGCATACGCCGGAAGCCTTCGGGTGCCTGCGCGCTGAACTGCAATCAACTGAGGAATTTCCTCAGTTGGCCACTATCCTCAAGATGGAAGCGGAGCGGGATTGAAACCTCCATCAGGACTCAGCAATCGCCCTGACGGCGCAGGCATCAGCGATCTCGGCGTCGATGAATCGTGAAGGTGCCGGACCGGCAGGCATCAGCGTAGCAGCATGATCGGCACACGGACGCCAGAAATCGGGCACGGGTGGGCCAGCAGTCCTTCTCGCCAGGCGGACGCTGCCGGCCAGGGTGGCTGAGCGACTGTCGTGAGTCCAGGCGGTGCGATCAGCACGGGACCACGACAGCGCTACGCTAGAGGGGCAGCATCCAGATGTCAAGAGCGCAAACCAGATACTCGCTACTCTCGTCCCATCAACCCCTCGCGGGCAAGTTTCATCGCCATCGAACAGGCGGCCGACCACACTTCGCGCTGATTGTCGCCGAAGACAAGGATCGTGTGCCTACCACTCATGGTTAATAGACACCACTGGCCGTTCTCCAGTTGTTGCCCGTCGTCAAAGAGCGTCCAGCCGAGACACTGGAGCCGATCGCGCATTTCCGCCATCAGCATGACGCACCTGTGGGGTCGAAGGCGGCCACAACAGGATGAACAAGATGGCCGAATGCAGTCATGTGAGCCCCGAAATAAAGAAGGGAGCGCCGACACGAGAGACTGCTCCAGGAACCCCGACCAAGGGGCACGAGAGAACAGCACTCGGCCGACGCCCCCAGTTCGGGGGCGCGGTCCAAGCACTGCTTCTCTCGTTCAAGAGTCCGATGACTCAGGTTGGTCGTTTTCCTTGGAAGCAGAACTTGACGCTCGCGCGTCAGTTTCAAATTGTCATTACAATCTTACGATGGTATCCCGGCCGACGCCAGTAGGGCCGGCTCAGCGGCGGGCACTCCACGGGTGCGGTGGCATGTCGCCAAGCGCCGCCACGGCGCAAACGCGGCGCTCGATTCGGGAATCCCGGCCACCAACGTCGGCCTGACAAGACCAGTCTCGTCGGGCGCTCACCGCGAAGCGACAATTTGATCCACCCAACGCCACCCGGAGGCTTCTTGTGATCGCTGACGCCGGCCATCAGCCATTGGACGGCGGCCACAGCACACCGGAATCCTGCGGGTTGTCGCACCAACCGTTTACATTGCCGCGGCAGACCTTCATTTTCCCCAGTGCGTCCAGTCGAAGGAGCGGCCGGATTTGCCGATTGCACGGCTTGTGTCGGTTTTCCCGGTTTGACCGACCCTCCGGGAATCCTTTTGCTACAACCATTGCAAACGGAGGGCGCATTGCCCCCGCCCGCACAATCGCAAGGGGTTGCAGTCTGGCAGTTGTCGGATTGCCACAATGCAAGCAAGGGCAAGGGCGCGCAAGATCGGCCGCGGGGCCATGTACTCGTGGGTTGCGCTTGTTTGGCCGTTGCGCGAAGCAATCGCAACCCGGGCAAGGCAAGGGAGCTATCGGCCGCGGGGCAGGGCAATAGGCGCAAGGGAACGGGGCGCAAGGCAAGAGAACGGGGAAGGGTTGCCCGTTGCCCTGCCCGTTGCCTTGACCGCAATGGCAAGCAGACAACGGGCCAAGCGCAACACAGAAGGGGTGGGAACGGGGCCGGCGCTTGTTCCCTGGGCGATTGCAAAGCGCAAGGAAACGGGCAAGGGTCCATTCCCTTGCCCGCAATTATCCGGCCGTTTGTTAGCTTGCCTTGCGAGAAGAGGGTTTCCAATTCTTCGGGGGAAACTTGAACTTGACTTGCGCCGACAACGTATCAAGAATGGATTGGAGCGCGGCCGCATAGTTGCCGATGTTACGCAAGCGCCGGCGCAATTCCTTGCGGGGGCGCGCCCCGTCAAACACAAGGGCCCGCATTGCGGGCCAATAGGTCAAAGGGATTGCGTGTTGCGTCAAGATGGAATCCAATTGCTGTGTACTCATGGTGTTCGCTCCAAGAAGGTTGACAAGTGATTCTCGACACAGCAGAAGTCTGCCCTTCTTTCCGGGCAGAAGTAGGCAAAACACGGTCGAAAATGGGCATTTTCCGAGAATCGACTATCACAGAAAAGGGGATTGTCTTCTCCGCGGAATCGCGCGATCGCGCGAACAAAACATGCCTCCTTCGGTAGATCGAAGAAGGGCAGAAAACCTTTTTCTCGCGTGCGTAACCGAGCCGCGCAGTGGTTACGAAAAATGACCATTCGGTTTCATGGCGCGCCGGGAATCGCCGGCGCAGCTTCACGTCTGGGCAGCCGGCGCGCTGAACTTCAGTGAGGTGGGGAAATTCCCCACCTCCAGGCGATCTCTGGTTCGTGTCGAGCCGGCCATCGCATCCGGTCGTTGATCGTTGGCCGGCTGTTGATCCAAGTTGGTCGTCGATCCCGAGTTGCCAGCCGACTACGCAAGTCTGCGGCCATTACTGGCTGACTTCGCCCAACGCTCATGCATCCGTGCTACAACACGCTCTGACAAGGGCCATGACCATCTGCGGGCTATGCTGTCAGCATCAGGAGGCCGATCATCCAGGCGACCACGACGGTGGCAATGATGGACATGCGGACGGCAATCGCGGATCAAGACCGCAGTACACCTGAAGCCTGCGGGTTCGGAACGCTGTGCCGGGGCCGGCCGACCATGCTCGCTTTCACCTGGTCAAAACGTGGTCACGGTGGCCCTGGCTCAGGGGCCGTTCAGATCACGCGGAACGGTGCAAGGAGGTGCTGATTGTGGGCTGGCGTCGAGAGAAGAGCATGGGTTTCGACATGGGGATGGAAGCCGGCTGCATGGCCGGCCGTGAATGGATCGGTTGCGCGACGGGGCACAACAAGGGAGGCCCCCTCCTTATGGACCCTCCGGGAGGTCTGAGACCATCCCGGCCATAGAACCATCCCTAGCCCGCGTGCAGGTAGCGTTGCACGGTGCGGCGCGTCACGCCCAGGGCCTTGGCGATTTCGTCGTCCTTCAGCCCGCGCTTCCGCAACTTGGCAGCCCGGCTGGCGTCGGCCTTCAGCGTGCCGGGCTTCCGGCCACGGTACTTGCCGTCTTCCTTGGCGATGGCGATGCCGGCGGCCTGACGTTCCCGGCGGGTCTGCTGCTCCATTTCGGCCAGGGCGAAGAAGATTGCAGCCAGCATCTTGCCCAAGGTGCCGTTGAAGTCGAGTTGTTGCGTTACAGACACGACGCGAACGCCACGATTGCACCAGTCGGCCAGGACGTTGAGGCCGTCAATCAACGATCTGGACAGGCGATCCAGCTTCCAGACGACGACCGTCTTGACGTTGCCGTTGAAAATGTCACGCTGAAGACGCTTGAAAGCCGGGCGGTCCAAATTGTCCCCCGTCTGCTTGTCGAGGTAGAAACGGGCTTCCAGGCCGTTGCCCTTGAGCCATTTCTGAATCTCGGCCCGCTGGCCACGTTCATTCTGGTCGGGACCGCTCACGCGCACGTAGCAGGCTATCGTCATGGTTCTTACCTCCTGTGGCTGTGACATTTCAAGTATACCCCAGTTGTCAGCAGATTGCAAGCCGAAAAGGGCCAGCGGCACCCGGGCGCGGCGACGAAAACCGCCGCCAACCCTAAATGTCACAGTTTGGCGGCAGCAACCTCCACCTGCGTGTAAACAGCGCTAACTTCGCGGACCGTGGCGGATCGGCCGGACGACCAGGCGGCCCTGGCCCGCGGCCGGAGGCAGCAGCGAGTAGGGCAGCGACGATGCCGGGCCGACCCGCGGGCATCGGTGAGTGTCGGGACAGTGGCCATTGGTGCCGGCAGCCGGCGACTTCACGTACCGCCGCAACGACGCCCTATTACGGGGTTCCTGTGGGTCAAACCGGGCGGTCGGCAGCACGGTGGGCTCGCAGGCGGCGTCGGAGGGCCCAGGCAGGGCATCTGAGACCTATCCTTTACTGGGCCCTCAGAGAATCGCTCCTGCGCGATTGTGCGGTTTCCCGGCGGATTGAGGAGGTAGTCATGGGACGCGATCCCGGGCGGCAAAACACGCATTACGTGTACGGCTTGGCCAACGAGTCTGGGGCAATCAAGTCCATCGGCGTTGCCCAGCACGGGCACACGAGCCCTTGGAGTCGGGTTTGGCAGGCCCGCGACCAGTTGCCGGGAAAGCTCGCGGAGTGGTTCCGAACCTTGGAGAGCCCACCAAAGGAAATCACCATTCTTGGCGCGGCCGTGGGACTCGACAGGAAGACCGCGCGAGCCGTTGGCGGGATGTTGGCGGACGTTTTTCCCGGCTGCATCCGGCGGACCAAGCCTTTCGGCCCGCGAGCGGTCGGTCGCCTCCAAGCGGACGGCACGTTCCAAGTCTTTTCCTCCTACGCCGTGGCGGCGCGAGCGCTCCAAGTACGTCGTCAAGCCATCTTCGACATGGTGGACTCCGGGCGGCTGGTCGATTTGGCTTGAACCGCGTCACCGTGGGCTTCTAACCGCGCTACAGCCAGCTTCTAACCGCGCCAGCGTCAACTTCTAACCGCGCGA
>JBEKTY010000085.1:0-34045 GCA_049515555.1 Thermoguttaceae bacterium | reverse complement strand
ATTGCGTTTGGCTTCGTACCAATCCGCGAGCTTCAAGAGCGCGAAGACGGACAATACCGGAAGGCCTGGCGAAAGGCCAGTGCAGTCCGGTTTGCGGGTATTCTGTTGGTTCCTTCTGGGGCAGGCAAGAACACTTGGATCGCTTTCTCCAGGCGTACGCCGTGGAAAGATCGCGCATCGAAGCGCGGAAGAAGGGATACTGTCTGACCGAAACGGCCCTGCAAACGGGGTCATCAAGCTGACGATCCAAGTTGCGGGAGGTAAAACGTGATGAAGATCATTGAAATCATCGTCAGCCCCACGGGCGCAACCACTGTTCAGACTCGGGGGTTTGCCGGCTCTTCCTGTCGCGACGCCAGCCGGTTCGTCGAGGACGCCCTGGGGCAACGGATCACGGAGAATCTCGCCGCTGAATTCCATCAAGTGGCCCAGGCCCAGCAGCAGCAAGAGCAGCGGTCGTAAGTCGCCGTCGATTGCTGATTCTTTTCCCCTTCCCTTCCCCTTCCCTCGATTGCCTTTATCTACCTTTGCAGGAGATATCTGAATGACGCTACGCGCCCAACTGGCGGAACTCGTTTCCGCCTGCTTCACCGGGATCTGGGTGGTCTCGCACGAACACCACGATGCTCTAGCCGAGATTGCCCAGGCGTGCCGCGACGAGAACTGGCGGCTGGCGGTCTGGAATGTGCATCGCGGCCTGCAACTGCCGGGCCAGCCAAATGCACAGCCGGACACAGGAGGCGGCGACCCGCTGGCGGCCATCCGCGCCCTCGATGCCCTGGCTACGCCCGACAGTTCCGCCCTGTTGGTACTCACCAATTTTCACCGCTTCCTCGGAAATCCGGAAATCGTGCAGGCACTGGCAGAACAAGTTCTGGGTGGTAAGCAACGCCGGATGTTCATCATCATCCTGGCTCCCACGGTCCAGCTGCCTCTGGAATTGGAGAAGGCGTTCACCGTGGTCGAGCATGAACTGCCCGACCGCGACCAATTGGCGGAGATCGCCCGCGGCGTGGCCACCGAGCCGGGCGAACTGCCCAAGGGCACGGAGTTGGACCGGCTCTTGGACGCCGCGGCCGGCATGACTCGGGCCGAGGCCGAGAACGCTTTTGGACTCGGCCTGGTTCGCCATCGGCGGCTGGAGGCCAGCACGATCTGGCAACTCAAGGCTGCCGAGCTGAAGAAGAGCAATCTTCTCACGCTCTACCGGGGCGAGGAAACCTTCGCCGGCCTCGGCGGACTGGAGTCGCTCAAAGGCTTCTGCCTACGGGCTCTCAGGCCCAAATCACCCGACAAGCCGAGGGCCAGGGGAATAGTCCTACTCGGGCCGCCTGGGACGGGGAAAACCGCCACGGCCAAGGCCCTTGGAAACGAAACGGCCAGGCCCACGCTGATTCTCGACCCTGGCAGTCTCATGGCGTCGCTCGTGGGTCAGACAGAAGAGCGAACCAGGCAGGCCCTGCGGATCATCGACGCCTTCGGGCCGTGCATCGTGGTGATCGACGAGGTGGACCACGCATTGGCCGGTCACAACTCCAACGGCGACTCGGGCGTGATGAGCCGCTTCTTCGGCCAGATGCAGACCTGGCTCAACGACCACACGTCCGATGCCTTTGTGGTCTGCACCAGCAACGACATCAGCACGCTGCCGGCGGCCTTTACTCGGGCCGAACGTTTCGATGGGGTGTTCTATGTCGACCTGCCGGGCGTCACGCAGAAGCGGACGATCTGGCGGATCTACGTCGAGAAGTACGGACTCGACGCAACTCAACCCAAGCCCGTAGATGCTGACTGGTCCGGCGCCGAGATCCGCGCTTGTTGCCGACTCGCCGCCTTGCTGGATGTTCCGCTGGTCGAAGCGGCCCAAAACGTGGTGCCGGTGGCCCGCACGGCGCACGAATCCGTCGAACGGCTGCGGACGTGGGCGGCAGGACGGTGCCTCAGCGCCGATCAGCCGGGCGTCTACACCGCCAATCCCGGTGCCGTCACTCCCAAGCCGGGACGCAAGGTTCGGCGCGATGCGTCGATGAACTGAGCGATTCCGGCCCCAGGACTCGTGACGGCTGAAAGGAAGTCATCGCCTGCGGGGCATAGAGTGCTGGGGTAATCGCTTGCCACTTGTTCGAAGGCTGGCAGGGGGCGGGGACGGTACAAGGCCGTCCCTGCCCTCTGCCCCGCAAGCCGAAGCGGCCAGGGGGATCCTGGGAAAGAGGTCTTGTTATGTGCGAATGCGTCTCAAACGATTGGGCCGTGGAGGGGCCCACGACACTTCACAAGCACGAGGATGACCTGACGTACCTGGTCATTCGTGCCCGAACCAACGATCCCGACACCAGGCGAGAGATCGCTTTGGTCGGAGCATGGGACATCAAGGGCGAGAACATCGCTCAGCTTATCGCCGCCTGCCCAAGACTCCTGGCCGCCTGCCAAGCGGTCGTCGAACGATGGGAACACGGCGATTTGGCAGAGGCCGCCAGAATGTGCCATGCCGCAGTGGCTCTAGCCACGGGCCGCCACCAGAACAACGAAAGGTAAATGCCGATGGGACTTACCATCCATTACAGTCTTCACTCCAGCGTGCGGAGCCCGAAGCGGGCCCGCGAACTGGTGGACCGACTTCGCAGCCGGGCACTTGATCTGCCCTTTGCCGAAGTCGGCGACACCGTCGAACTCTCCGGCAAGCAGTGCGACTACGAGCGCTGCGGGGGCGACGATGCCCACCGCTGGCTTTTGATCCAAGCCGGGCAGTATGTCGACGACCCGCGTCGCAAAGGGTTCAGCTACCGTGTCACACCATCGCACGTCATCGCATTTTCTGCCTGGCCGGGCCACGGGTGTGAGGAGGCCAACTTTGGTCTCTGCCGTTATCCCGCCACTATCGAAGTGGATGACCCCGTTTGCCGTTGGATGAAGCGGACGATTCGCACGCACTTGCCGGGCTGGTGTTGGGGGTCGTTCTGCAAGACCCAGTACGCCTCGAACCCCGACTGCGGGGGCGTGCAGAACTTCCTGCGATGCCATCTGTGCGTGATCCGGATGCTCGATCACGCCAAAGAACTGGGCGTCATGCACCATGTCAGCGACGAGGGCGAAGTTTGGGAGAAACGGGATATCGCGGCCCTTGCGCGGGAAGTCGGGCAGTGGAACGAAATGATCGCCGTATGGGCAGGTCAACTCAAGGACCACCTGGGGGACGGACTTCTCGCAGCGATTGCCGACTTTCCGAACTTCGAGCACCTGGAGGCCGCGGGCCAAAGGAGAGCATGACTGACGGAGGAACCATCCATGCCGCTAACCATCGGTCAAAAGAAGGACTTCAACACCCTCCGTCGCGCTTTTCTAGCCGGGGATGCCGCGCTCATGGAATGTCAATTGGCGGAAACCGGTGAACCGGTCGCCGTGATCTGCGCCGCCAATCGCCTGGCTGATGGCGGCGTCGAGTTCGTGCCCTTTGCCACCATGTTCGCGGCCAATCCGTACACGGTCGTCAATCCGCCCAACCCCGACGGAGGTTTCTACTCTCAGGAGGAACAACACCATGTCTGAACACATCGCAGCAGAGATCCGCATCGGCGGCAAGGTGCCCGCGTCGTTGGTGCCGGAGCTATGTCAATCCATTGCTCACGAGGGCGTGGCTTTGGATTGGGGCGACGGAGGATTCTCGCCCACGACCAAGGAAGAACTCCTCGAAGCCCGCGAAGATTGCGGCGGGGCGCTTCTGTTGCGCCTTTACGACACGGAAGCCCCCTGGGGCGAATTCGAGCAGTTGGAACACTTCCTCCGGGAGCATGGCATTTCGTATGACAGGCTCTCCGATCCCAAGTACGAGTACATGGCCCAGTTGGCCATATTTCGGCGCGGAACAGACGTCCTTGAATTGCCGACCGACCCGCAGCACCGGCCCACCGTGCTTGCCGACCAGTTGGAACCAGTGGCCAACTCCCTCTCGTTGTTGATCCGCCACATGGAAGGGGGCGATGTGCAGAAGGCTCTCCAGGCGGCAACTCAGGCACAGGAACTCCTGCAGAAATCCCTGCCGCCAACAGTGCCGCCGTTGCCGGCGTTTGACATTGTCGAGGAGCCGTCGGAGGACGCCCGGTGATCGACCGCATCTTGAAAACAACGACACTGACTGTGGATGTCGAATACGACCAACGGTTTACCGATCCGGAAGGTCTGGCCTGCGCCATGGACCGACTCTTGGAAACGGCCCTTTCGACCCCGGGGATCATGGAAGATTATGGGAATCCGACCGTCAGGGAGTCTTTCGTCGCCGGAGATCCCAAGGATTACACGCTGCGCATTGACGGCCCATTGCTGCGTGATCAGCGCCGACTGCTTCTGACGTTACTGGATCGCACTGGCGAGAAGGTCCCCGACGTGGCGACGGCCCAGAATCGGCGGGGATTGCTGGAAGGCATCGCCGAACTGCTCGCCGAAATCGCCGACCAGGCCCACGATCGGCACGGCATCGACTGTCTTGAACCGGACGATGAACCGTAGGTTCCCGGTCTGCAGGTCGCACTGATCCGTCATCTTAGGGCGTCTCCCGCCCCGCCATCGCGCTCTCCGCCTTCCATTTCTACTTCACAATCCCGATGGAGTCTCCCCATGAGCACCTTGCTCGATGAACCCACTCTGCGCACCACCACATCGCCCGCCGAGCGGCTCCGCACGTCCATGGCCGCCGTGCGCCTGAGTTTCGAGTGGTTTGGCGTCCGAAAAACCTTAACGCCCGAACAGAAATCCCAGGCCGCGGACAGCTTTGGGGCCGAAGGTACCTTCTTGTCCGCCGGCAAGAAGCTCCTCGACACGCGCCACTCGGCCTACCGGCAAGTCACCAGCACTCGCGGCAAGATCATCGCCCTGTGGCGGGCGATGACCCTACCTTATCCAGAGCCCGGGCTGAGATTGATCCGCCAGGATCGGATCGACGAGTTCAACACCAAGCTGGTCGAACTTCGCGAAGAACTCGACCAGGCCGTCGCGCAGCTCGACCGCCGCTATGCGGAACTCAAGTCTGTCGCGAGAGAGCGCCTGGGCAGCCTCTTCAACGAAGCCGACTACCCGCAGTCGCTTCGCGGGCTGTTCTCTGTGTCCTGGGAGTTTCCCAGTGTGGATGCCCCGGACTACTTGAGGCAGCTCAACCCACAGCTCTATCAGCAGGAGTGCGAGCGGGTCCAGCAGCGGTTCAACGAGGCCGTACAACTGGCCGAAGAGGCATTTGTTGCCGAGTTGGCCAAGCTGGTCTCTCATCTGACCGAGCGGCTTTCCGGACAAGATGATAACCGGCCCAAGGTCTTCCGTGATTCGGTGATCGGCAACCTGACCGAGTTCTTCGACCGTTTTCGGCAGCTCAACGTCCGCAGCAACGAGCAACTCGACCACCTGGTGGCCGACGCCCAGCAGATTATCCGCGGAATCCAGCCGCAAGAACTCCGCGACAACCAGGGGCTTCGGCAACACGTCGCCACGGAAATGTCCCGCGTCCAAAGCGTGCTGGACGGGTTGCTCGTGGACAAACCGAGACGCAACATCTTGCGAAGGCCGCGATGATGGGAGGCCGAACCATCATGGAAATGGTCATCGCGCCCGGCGGAACCATCCGCTGCCTGTACGGCGAGGAGCTTGATTTCAACGCCCTGGGCCGGGTCACCATTTCCCGGGGCTCTCATGTTGAACCCGACGAGCAAGGACGCTGGTTCGCAGACCTTTCGCCGGTTTCTGGCCCACAGCTGGGGCCCTTTGCCTTGCGGAGCGAGGCTTTGGCGGCCGAGCACCAGTGGCTGGAGGCTAACTGGCTGGTGCATGCCTCTTTGTAGCCCTTCCTTTCCCTCCCGCTGTCCCGCCAACGGAGATCCTTTGTGATTGCTCAACTGCAAGAATCCTTATTGAATGACTGGCGCCGCTGCATGGCCCAGCGCCAATCGACCGGCCATCGGCCTCTGGCCGCCCTCGGCTCCATGGTTGACGGCCCGGTTTGCAACGGTCTCGTCGAATTGGAGCGGCTCACCCTGGTGGTCCTTTACGATGAGCCCCTCAGTCGTAATCAACTGGCCCTGCGCCTGGCCGGATACTTCGGCACTCAGGTACCGTGGGGCGTAATGTGGGGCGGCGCGGAGCAGGGCCGCTTCTTCAAGGACCTTTCCCTACAACCCGTGCCGCAGGGCCGCGGACTGCGGCTCGACCTGGCCCGGCCGAGGTTGCTGCGTATCGGGCTGCAACTGGAGCGCGAGTTAGAGCATTACGCTCGCCACCCCTCGTCGCCCCTGCGGCCCAACCTGCGTTTGCCTTGCCTCTGGGCTGCGTTCACGCCCGATCATGTGGCCAACATCAGCGGCGATGGGCCGGAACTGGAAGCCTATGCCCGGCGCATGCGAAACGGCACTGCGGAAGCGTTCTCGGCCGTCCGCCGCCAACACTATGGCTTGACCCTTCACCCACTGGCCTGGGTAAGCCGCCACTGGGAACGCGCAGCGGCAATCTTCGTCGATCTGGTGCGATTTCCCAATCGCCAGGTCTTCCGTCTGGACAGTTTGCCTGGAAACCTAGCAGGCTACCAGGATGCTGTCGAGTTCAACCTCTTCGAGAGTCGCTTTCGCCGTTGTGTTCGGCATGGCAACAGGCTCACGGTGGCGTGATTGCAGCCGTACGCACACCAATTGGATCACCGATTTCCTTTCCATCTCAGGAGATACTGCAAATGCGTTTGATGTACATCAATAACGATGGCGCGGGCTTCGCGGACTACATCGAGGCGCCCGAAGGGACCACGGTCGAGCAGCTCTTCGCCCAGCGCGTCCCTCACGGCAACCCGCGCGATTTCCTGATCCGCGTCAATCGGCAGCCCGCCACCGCTGACCAGGTGCTGCACGAAGGCGATCGCGTGAGTTTCACCCCGGTCAAGATCGAAGGCGCCGCCGAGTAGGTGTGCCTACGGTAGTTGGGCCCGCCAGCGCCGAGTCGCGCTGGTGGGCCACGGCCAACTCTTTCTTCTTCTACCGAGAGGCCACCATGAACCCGACTGAAAAGACCGCCCTCCGCGCGGCCCGATTGATCCGCCAACAGCTCTGCGAGCGTTGGCAATCGCCCAGCCGCGCCGCCTTCCCCGATGGGTTCTGGCACAACATGTGCCGCCTGATGCGACAGATCGACATTGCTCGGCGTCGGGGCTGGCATGGTGCCGCGGGTCAATTGAGCGACGATTTGAGGCACGAGGTCGAGTACTGCCGCCAGCGATTGGGCGAGTTCGCCCGCCAGTTGCAGCAAACGATCCCCAAAAAGTCGCCCACGGAGTCGGACATCTTCCAGGAGATCATGGCGATCCACGACGACTTCTCGGAGGTGGAGATCGATCTTCAGTCCGGTGAGATCTCCATCACCACGGACCCCATCGTCCTTCAAGACACCCACCTTGGCCCCTTCCAGGTCCGATTCGACTGGAATCGGCTGGGCAGCCATCAGCCCTATCGAGTCGTCGCCCTCGATCCGCACCCGGCCGCCGCCAACGAGGCGGTCACCCACCCGCACGTGCAGGAAGAGCGCCTCTGTGAGGGCGAGGGGCGTGCGGGAATCGAATCGGCCCTAAACGCCGGCCGGTTGTGCGATTTCTTCCTGATCGTTTCCCGCCTGCTGGGCACCTACGCCCGCGGCAGCGGCTTCGTCGAACTCGATGATTGGGGAGGTATCCGCTGCCAGGACTGCGGCGGCATGACTTACGAGGATGATCGTTACCATTGCGATCGCTGTGGCAGCGATCTGTGCGACGAGTGCTGCCTGAGTTGCCAGGGCTGCGAGCGCGGCCTGTGCTCCGACTGCATGGGCACCTGCGCGCGATGCGGCGAGCACTACTGTAGCACCTGCCTGGTGGCCTGCCGCACCTGCCATGAAAACTGTTGTCAGAACTGCCTCGAAGAGGGCCTTTGCGAGAACTGCCATGAACAACCAAACAATGACGAGCCCGCCGCCCGAGCGGAAAGCCTCGCCGCTACTTCAGCGGATGCTGCCGATCACCACGAGTGGCTCCAACACCTGCTCGAAAGCACCTGCCGAGGCGTCCCAACCGCCGGAGCCAGTGCTGCGGTTTAGCCCCACGGCCTGGGCCAAGCTGCTTTTCCTCCGCGATCTGGGCGATACCGAGGTCGGCGGCTTTGGGATCGCCGCGGCCGATGATCTCTTGTACGTCAGCGACGTGCAACTGGTCCGCCAGACCTGCACTGGCGCCTCGGTACAGTTTGACGATGCTTCGGTCGCCGACTTCTTCGATCGACAGGTGGATGCCGGGGTACAGCTTTCCCGCTGCGCACGGATCTGGCTGCACACTCATCCCGGCAACTCGGCCGATCCTAGTTTCACGGATGCGGACACTTTTTGGCGTGTCTTCCATAGGACCGACTGGGCCTTGATGCTCATCCTCGCCCGCGGCGGCCGCACTTCGGCCCGGCTGCGGTTCCACGTCGGCCCCGGCGGCGAGGTGGAAATCCCCGTGCGCGTGGATTACACGCGGCCATTCGGCGGCAGCCAGCACGAACTTTGGCACGAGGAGTATCAGGCCAACGTGCAGCCGGCCGTTCCGATCCTGTCCGATAAGCCGAGCGTACTGGAGCGGTTTGCCGACGAAGTTCGCCGAGACATCTGGGACGACGAAGGCTGGTTTCCAGACTGGCCCCAGGACCTTGTCGACGAGGAAGAACTGCTTTCCGGGTTCAAGGAGCCAAGCCATGTCGGCCAGCAGCAACCGCTTTGATCGCCAGCAGGACCTGGTGCCCCAGGACCGGCTCCGCCAGACCAAGGCCACGGTAATCGGCGTGGGCGCGATCGGCCGGCAGGTCGCCTTGCAGCTTGCTGCAATTGGCACGCCACGCCTGCAACTGGTGGATTTCGACATGGTCGACTTGACCAATGTCACCACACAGGGCTATTTGGCTGCCGACGTGGGACGGCCCAAGGTGCTGGCTGCGGCCGCTGCCATCGCCCAGATCGATCCCAGCATCGAGGTGGAGACCATCGAAGACCGCTATCGCCCTGGCATCGAAATCGGTGACGCGGTGTTCTGTTGTGTGGACTCCATCACGGCGAGGACCGCCATCTGGCGCTCGGTGGCTGCCCGATGCCGATTCTGGACCGACGGCCGAATGTTGGGCGAGATTCTTCGCATTCTAACTGTGGCTGACGAGCAGGGCCGTAACCACTACCCCATGACACTCTTCGCCCAGGCAGAGGCCCAACCGGGTCGTTGCACCGCCCACACGACCATCTATGCCGCTGGCATCGCCGCTGGGCTCATGGTCCACCAGTTCACCCGCTGGCTTCGCGGCCAGGCGATTGACCGCGAGATTTCTCTGAATCTCCTGGCCAGCGAGTGGTCGGTCTCTTAACTCGACCGTTTCTCCCGCATCATTCGCCTAACGTGTTTCGCTTCCTTTTCCCCATCGCCGTGCCTCCCTGCGCGGCCGGAACCCTCCCTATATATAAGGTATCGCCGTATGACCCAACGCGATCTGAATCGTGCCGTGGCCCAAGCCAAGGGCGAGTCGTTGTCTACCATCACCAGCCTCGGGTTCGTTCCCTTGACCGTCGGCCCCGTCGAACGTGAACCTCTTGTCATGGACTGGGACGAACTGGACGAGGACCGCTACGGCCCGCTTTCGCCGCCGGGCCGTGGGCGAGTCGCCTAAAGGGCAGTCGTCCCCTCCTCTGCAAATAAGGAGTCTCGAACATTGATCACCATTACCCGCCGATTGGCATCTTCGCTGCGGGCGGTCTTTCGGCGCGTCTTGGGCACGGCGCGGGCTGCAGGGCCCGCGCTGTGCTTCACGACCAGTCCGGAAGGCATGCGCGTGAGCCTATTGGCCAAAGGCTGCGATGCCGCCGTCGAGTACCACAGCCCCGGAAAGTTCCCCCACGAGCAACTCTGGGTTCCGCTGGATCTTCTGGCGGACTGCGAGGGCAAGCGGAACGATCCGGTCGAGCTTGAACAGGCGGCGAAAGGCCGCGTCCTGGCCGGTTGGACCGATGGCATCCCGCAACGGATTCAGTATCACATTCCGGAGCCGTGGAAGGCGGAAGAGTTCCCGGTGCGGCCCGAGCACTTCGCCCAGAACCCGCCCGATCTGCCGGTAGCCCTCGACTTTGCAGCGGCCACCACCGACCCGGATGCCGTCAGGTACGCCCTGGGTTGTATCCGGCTTTCGGGCAAGAGCGGGCAACTGGCCGCCACGGACGGCCGACAGATCTATCTGCACGGCGGTTTTTCATTTCCGTGGGAAGAGGAACTCCTCGTTCCACGGAGCACCGTCTTCGGCTGCCGGGAATTGCCGCAGGACCAGCCGGTCGGCATTGGCCGCGCCGGCGAGTGGGTGGCCTTTGCTGTCGGTCCCTGGACGATCTACCTCCGCATCAACAAGGACGGGCGTTTTCCGGACATCGATCGGCACATCCCTTGCGCGGACGCCGCCATGGCCCGCTGCCAGTTCTCGGCCAGCGACGCCGAGTTCCTGCTCAACACCCTGCCCAAACTCCCTTGCGACGAGGATTCTAATACTTGGCCGGTGACCGTGGAACTCAACGGCGCGCTCGTCGTTCGCGCAAAGATGTCCACGCAAACCGAGCCAACCGAGTTGCTCTTGTCCCATGCCAGCATCCAGGGTGGCCCGGCCCGAGTCAACACGAACCGCAAGTATTTGGGCCGCGCGCTTAAGCTCGGTTTTCGCGAGCTTGCCATCTTCAACCCCCAAAGCCCCATCCTGTGTCAGGACGACCGACGGATCTACCTGTGGGCGCCGCTTGAGCCCGACAGTGCCATCGGCCCGACAGAGAACGCGGTTCGTATCCACGTGCCAGAAGGCGCCGCAGAGTCCCATCCCAAGCCCGAACCTAAAAGGAACGTATCCACCATGACCGAACCCATCGAGAACCTCAACCCCGAGCCGCAGACCACCGAAGCCAAGACCAACGGCCAGGCCCGCAAGCCTTCCCGCAAGAAGGCGGCGAAGAACGCCACCGTCACCCTCGTTGAGCAGGCGGAGGAACTGCGGAACGCACTGCGCGATGCCCTGACCAAGACTACGACCTTGATCCAAGCGATCAAGGAGAACCAGCGCCGCGGCCGCGCGTTGCGCAACACGCTGGCCTCGCTCAAACAACTCCAGGCCGTCGATGCCTGAGCCGTCTACGGCCACAATACGCGTGAACACCTCTCGTCAAGGAGAACTCTTGTGTCTCTTACCCTGACTTCCGCCCCCCGGCGGCCCGTCTACACGACCGCCCCACCGGCCAGCCGCGCCAGTTGGACCGGCCAACTGCGGGTCGCCCACTTGACCATTCCCGTCAAGGCCTATGCCGCGGTGGTCACCCCCGATTCGCCGCTCAAACAGTTGCACGCCGGCTGCGGCGAGCGGATCGAGTACCGCAAGTGGTGTCCCAAACACGGCATCGTCGCCAACGATGCCATCATCAAGGGCTATCCCTACGGCACGGAGAGCTACGTGCAATTGGCCGAAGAGGAACTGACCGCCTTGCAGCCCGCCGACGACAAGACCCTCCTGCTGGAGCAGTTCTTCGATCCGGACCAACTTGACCTGATCCTCCTCTCCGGCCGTAGCCTGTACCTGGCGCCGAGCCTTCCCGCCGCCCGGCAGCCTTTCGCCCTCTTGCTGGCGGCCCTCCGATCCACGGAGAAATGGGCCTTGGGCCGCGTCGTCCTTTCCAACAACCGGCAAGTCGTCGTGGTCCGTCCCGACGAGCAGACGCTTGTCATGCACACCCTTTACTTCCCCGGCCAGCAGCGGGCTACCGTGGGGATCGAGCCCGACAGCGTGGAACTGAGCCGCAAGGACATCGCGGCCATGGAACGCATCATTCGCGCGACCAATGGACAGGTTCCCTGGGAGGAGTACAAGGACGAATCCGAAAGCCGGCTCTCCGAACTGGTCCAGGCCAAGGTCGCGGCTGCCGCCAACGGAAATGGCCGCCGCCGTAATGGCAAGGGCAAGCAGCAAGCACTTCCAAAGGCGGCCTGAATCCAGTCCCCGTCCCGCCGTTCTTCTACATCGCTCGCGTGCCGGGCGGTTGTGTGTCCTCAAACACCCGCCCGGCCGCCAGCAGCACTTCCTTCAATCACGGATCCATCTCATGATTGCACCGTTACGAAAGCGGCGTCGTCCGCCATGCGCCTGGCATCGGCCGTTCCTGGCCATGCTCCCCAGAATCCTCACTCACCTCCGAGTTGCCTTTCGTGGTCTGTCGCCTGAGGCCCGCATGGAAGCTACTCAAGAGGCCCTTGCCAACACATGGGCCGCCTTCGCCCGACTCGCCGAACAGGGCCGTCAAGAGCGGGCTTTTCCCACCGTCTTGGCGAAGTTCGCCGTTTCCCAATTCTACGATGGGAGACGAGTGGGCGTCGGACAGAACAGCCGCGACGTGCTGTCCGAGCGTGCCCAGCGCGTGAAACAATTCGTCGTCTGGCGTCTGGATCGCTACGACGAACAGGAAGAATCCTGGGAGGAAGCCATTTTGGAAGATCCGCACACTCCCGTCTTCGAGCAGGTGTGGTTCAGGATCGACTTTCCCGCGTGGCTTCGCCGCTTGTCACCGCGTGATCGCCGGGCGGCCAAGTCCCTGGCCATGGGCAATACGACCACTGATGTTGCCAGGCAACTCGATGTTTCCGCTGGGCGTGTTTCGCAATTGCGCCGCGAGTTGCACAAATCGTGGCTGGAGTTCCATGGCGAGGACGGCGCGTCTCTTGCCAAGAGAGGATAGCCTATGGCCAAGATCCAGCCCCCTTCATCTCTTTCAACGTTTCGGCGGCGGCGGCGGACACCCGGTTCGTTCCTCCTCGTTCCCTGCCCACGGCTGGGCCGCTCGATCCGCTGCCAGGGCCAACTCGAAGCGGCCGCCGCCGTGACGCTTGCTGCCTGCCCCCTGGTCCGCGACATCCAAGAGCAACCGGCCGTGGTGTGGTACCGCTGGAGCGAAACGGCGGGCAATTTCCAGATCGAACTGCTCGACAGCCAGCCTGCAAAGCGCTCTCGCCCACGCGAGGGCGCCGGTTGCAGCTACATCGTGCCGGATTTCCTGGTTGCGATGACCGATGACCGTAAACGGCTGGTCGAAGTCAAGGCATCTCCGCGTCTGGCCCGCCCGCTTGCCCAGCGCAAGCTGGCGGTCGCCAGGCTCTTTGCTGCCCGCATTGGCGCCACGTTCTACCTGGTGACCGAGAAGGAACTGTTCTCTGGCCCACTGGTCTCCAACCTGCGCCTGCTGGGCCGCTACGCCAACGCCGGAACGGAGGAGTCACTATCGGAGCAACTTGCGGCAATCGTTCCGGTAGCTGGCATTTCGCTTGTCGAACTTGCCTTGCGGGCTGACACAGATCCATCGAGCCCGCTCGTGCGTATGCACGTTTTTCATCTTCTGGCCGTGGGGCGGCTGAGTTTCGATCCCCGCCTGCGGCCAATGGATAACCAAACCATCCTCTTTCCCCAAGGTGCGATCTCATGGGACCCGTTCGACTCGGTGTGGGCACCGAGTGGCTCCTGGACGGGCGGGCCTTCCGTGTGGTCCGCCAGCTCGCAGCCGATCGGTTCATCGCCCAAGACGTAAAGTTCCTCACGGAACAGGAATTCTCCCAGGACGAAATCCTCACCCATTACTCGGCAGGCCGGCTGCGGTTTGCCGCCAAGGAAGGCAATCCGGAAACCCGGAAGCCGCGACGCGTCCGCCGGACAGTCCAGGAACTGGAGGCCCGTCAAAAGCGGGCCTTGGAACAGCGATGGCGGGCCATTGAGCCCTTGACGAAACTGGGCGACAAGCCGTTACAGTCGCATTACGACCAGCGCTCGGCCGAGCTGCGAGCGAAGGGAATCCGTTGCTCTCCGCGGACCCTGCGGCGCTACTATCACCTCTGGGACTGGGCTGGCCAGGACCGGCTGGCCCTGGTCCCTCGCGTGCAACGAACCGGCACTCGCGGCAAGCCCCGCCGCCATAGCCTCTTTGCCAAGCATCCTCAAATCGTAGCGCTTGTCGACGAGGCGATCCGGACTGTCTACCTGACCAAGGCCCGCCGGCCCATCTCCACAGTCGTCCGCCGGGTGCTGGAAGACCTCCAGCGGCTGAATGCCCGACTGCCCGCCGCACAGGCCGTTCCCGTACCGCGCCAGGCCGCTTTGGCCCGGGCCATCGCCCGGCGGATCAAACAGATGGACCCATGGGAGGTGGATCGTGAGCGTTGGGGCCGAAAAATCGCCGACCGCCGCCACGCGCCAACTTCCTCCCAGCAACTTGCCACGAGAATCCTACAGCGGGTGGAGATGGACCATAGCCCATTGAAGGTCGTGGTGGGCACGGAGGCCGGGCCGATCGGCCAACCGTGGTTGACACTGCTGATCGACTACTACAGCCGCATGGTGGTGGGTTTCTGCCTGGGTTTTGAGCCGCCTTCGTATGCCGTCATCATGGAAGCCCTGCGGCACGCCATTCTGCCCAAGACCTACGTCAAGGAGCGATATCCTCGGGTCCAGGGCGCTTGGCCCTGCTTCGGGCTGCCCGAAAAGCTTGTCTGTGATCGGGGGTCCGATCTGACGAGCAAGGATTTTGAGGATGCCGCGTTTCAGCTTGGGGTGGAACTGGACTTCAACCCGCCACGCTCGCCGCATCTGAAAGGCACGGTGGAGTCGTTCTTCGACGGTCTGGTGGACCTGCTCACCTCTTCTCTGCCGGGCAGGACCTTTCGCAACTGGGCCGACCGTGCCGATTACAAGCCCGATCAGGGCCCTCTGCTTTCTTACGAAACCCTGCTGGAGGTCATCCATCTTCATCTCGTTGACGTTTACTCCGCCCAGAAGCATCCGACAGCCGGGAAGACGCGGCTGGAGATGTGGCAGGAAAGCGCCGCCGTGTTTCCGCCGACGATCCCCGCCACACCGGACGACCTGGTCGTGCTCCTGGCCAAACGAACGGATCGAACGGTTTCGACCCGTGGCGTCGAACTGGGCGGGATGTTCTACACCAGCGACGAGCTGATGGCCCTGCGTTGCGAGTTGGCCACCCACAACCTGACTGACAAGCTGGCGATCCGCTTCAACCCCTGGGACCTGGGTGAAATCTGGGTCCTCAACCCGATCGACAAGAGCTACTTGAAGGCCGCGGCCATCGATTCGGTGATGAAGGGGATGACCCAGTACCAGTGGCGGGTGCTGAAGCGGGCCATCCGCGAGCGATTTGACCAGCCCGATCACGTGCTGAGTCTGGCGGCCGCGCGCAACGCCATTCGCGAGGTCATGGAAGAAGCCCTCAAGCGGCCCTCGGGCAAGCGACGCGTACGCGTCGCCCGATTTCTGCAACCGCTCGGTGAGCAGCCTCAGGAAGGGGCACCTGCTGCTGTTCAGGCTGATTCCTCGGATCTGCCACAGGGGGCACCACCTTCAATAGACGGTGGCGCTGTCGCGGAGCACGAATCAGTGCCGGTCGACGAACCGATTGTCACCGAGGGATCGCCCGAACTGCCCAATCCGGCCGACATCGATGTTGACGATTGGGAAGTCGCCGCATAGTCGTCATGGCAGTGTTCTTCCTGGGCGGGACGCAGGATGCCGTCCCGCTCAGCTTTCTCATCCCACACCTTATCCTGCCTATCTCACGTGGAGGCCCCGATGTCTTCCGGTTCCAACCCCAAGACTCCCAACGATCGCCGCCAGTGGCGCAACTGTTCGGCCGAGGAGCGACTGGCCTATGCCAGCAAGTTGATCGTCTTGCATCCTCGCTTCCGCGAGGCCGTGGCCCTCTTGGAGCACTGCCACACGGCGAGCAAGCACGGCGGCGAGCCGGTCTGCGGGGCACTCTTGGGCGCATCGGGCGTGGGCAAGACCAGTGTCGTCGACCACTACCAGCGCCTGCATCCCACAGTAGAGACCGAAACGGCCACGCGACAATCGGTGCTCAAGGTCACCTTACAGCCCGATGCCCGACCCAAGGGCATCGCCGCGGATCTCCTGTTGGCCTTGGGCGATCCGGCATGGTCCTCTGGCACCGTGCAGACGCTGACCAACCGGGCAGTCAAGCTGTTGCGGCACTGCGGCGTGGAACTGATCGTCATGGACGAGTTCCATCACCTGTTCGACATGGACCGGGCCAAGGTGATGACCAAGGCCTCGCAGTGGCTCAAAGTGCTCATCGTCAACACCGGCATCCCGGTGGTCGTCTGCGGCATGCCCGAGGCTGAGTACATCCTTAGCGCCGAGCACACCGAGCGCCGTTTCAAGCAGCGGCTCACGCTGCGGTGTTTCAACTGGCGTACGCCCCAGGGCCAGCGGGAATTCTGCGGCATGCTCAAGCGGCTCGACGACACGCTTCCCCTGGCCGAGTCCTCGGGATTGTCCGAATCCGCGATGGCCGGACGGTTCTATCTCGCCAGCCGCGGTGTGCCCGACTACCTGATGACGCTGGTGCGCGGCGCCGTGGCCGAGGCCATCGGCCGCAAGAATGAGCGAATCCTGATGGACGACCTGGCCCGCGTTTACCAACGGTGCCTTGCCCATCAGCGGGTACTGGCCGAGCAGGCCAACCCCTTCATTGGCGATCTGGACAAGGCGTCCCTGGACCGCGTTCAGGCCGCCGACCAGGCCCGGACCGCTGGAGTGGGCCTCACCCCGCGGGCGGCACGAGTCAAACGCAAGCCGAAAACCGCGTCGGATTACCTGGGAGGTCGCCAATGACGTTCTCGATTGTTCATTCCCTGCCTGCCCGCTGCATTCCCCTTGAAGGCGAATCGCTGGTAAGCTTCCTCCGCCGCTCAGCCGCCGTCATGGACTACCAAGGTCCAAGATACCTCCGTTACCTGTTGGCCGACATCGGCCAGTTGCCGATGAACGTCAACTCGCTGGGCCCCGGTCCACTCGTAGATCAGTTGTCCATTCTCTTCCGCCGGTCCATCGACGTGCTGCTGGCGATGACCGTGCATAGCTTCGCACCACGGCTTGCACTCACCGCCCGTGATGTGATCCCGCCTGCCGTCTGCGATCTACGGACCGCCCTGCGGTACTTCGGTTCTACATCGTTTCCGATTTGTCCGCCTTGCCTCGCCGCCGACCCCGTGCCCTACGAGTGCCTGGCGTGGTCGCTCCACTGCGGGATTGTTTGCCGTGAGCATCGGTGCTGGCTCATCTCCCGGTGCCCGGCCTGTCAGAAACCCTTTCGGGCCAGCCGGCTGGACACCGTGAAGTGTCAGTGTGGTGCGTCGATTGCCGGCATTGAACCACGCCGATGTTCTGTGTCGGCTGCACAACTGGCCCGCCAACTCCATTCATTGTTTCTGATGGGCGAGAAGCCAATTGCTGGAATGTCGCCAGCCGCGACGTGCTGGTGGACAGAACGGCTTGCCGTGGCGGCAGCCCGAACGCCAGCCTGGACGGAACCGCTGCGAGCCCTCGGGGAAGCTCCTCAAGAAATGCCCAAAGAGTCGATTGCCTGGCTGGCAGCGGCCGAGATGGTCCAAGGATGGCCAAAGCGTTTCCGGGAGTTCCTGGACGTCTATCAGGAGGTTTCGAAGTACCGCATCACCTCCACAGGGATCAGTCGCCGATTTGGACTACTGATCCGGGAAGCCTGGCAACTGGAGAAGCTGGGGTTCTCGGCGCCGGCGGATGTCCTGCGCGAATATCTGCTGGAGTCCTACAGCGGCGGACATCTGAGCGTCAAGGTCTGCTTGTTCCAAGGCGATATCGGCAAGCGGCTCCTTGCCCAAAATCGCTGGATAACGCAAACGGAGGCCGGGCGCATGCTTGGCCTTCGCCCACCGGCGATTGCGGCCCTGGTTCGTCGCGGCGTTCTTTCAGGGCGAGTTCACGCGGCGGGTTCTCGCGGCCGATCCGTCGGAGTGGTATCCAAGGAATCGGTTGAACTGCTCCAGGCAGCCCTGGAGACCACGCTGCGTGTAACGGAAGCTGCACATCGCCTGGGAATCGGCCGTCATGCGGTGCTCGACCTGGTCCATGCAGGCATTCTTGCCCAGGCTGTGCGAACCATCGGCGGCTGGAAAATCCCCGAATCTTCCGTGCAACACATCGAGAACGTACTGTCCCGCCTACCACCTCTTGATCGTTCGGATTCGCACTGGCTCTCGCTTCGGCAAGCGACCCGGGTGTTCGGTCCGGCGGGGCTTACGCTGGCGGCCGTCCTGCAACTCATCGAAGAGGGCAAGGTCGATGCCCGGCTCACCATGGATGGAAAGGGCCTGAATCGACTGGTCTTGTGGCAACCCGGTCTGGAGCGATGCCGGCCGGAGGTTCAAGCCGAGTTCGACCGCGGCCGTGGCTATCCGCTACATCGCGTCGGTAAAGTGCTCTTCGCCAACAGACCGGTCAAGGTGGACGTGGTCAAGAAGTGGATCGGCATGCGGCTCCTCAAGGTACAACGTGCCGGCAGGGCGCGGATCGTCACGGCCGAAGAAATGGAGCGATTCCAGGCAACTTACTGCCTAACCGACGAGGCATGCCGGATCCTCGGCATCAGCCGCACGACGCTTTCACGTTGGGAAGTCGAGGGCCGGGTCCGGCCCGTCTACGGCAAACGGGTCACGCCTGGGGCCGGCTTCTCGCTCTACCGACGCGAAGACATCGAGCGTCTAAAGTCCCCTGAATCCGATCGTCCCATGCACACGGCCCGCGCCGCCTGAGCTATCAGTTTCTCTTGGAGCCATCCTATGACTGCACCGATCCTCTTGGCCGCTTCCGCGCTGGCCGTTGTCTTGGTCTTGGCCCTGGTCCGCGAGGTGCGCCTGCGCCGCGCGCTCCAGGCCCTGCTTCGCCGCTTACTTGAAAAATGGAGGTCCATGCGGAATGAGTAGAGCCGCTTTCATCTTAACGACCTTCGCCCTTCTGCTTCTCGCTATGACGGGCTGCAACGAGGATGAGCGGGCACAGGTGAACCGCTCGCAGGCCGAGGTCGCCGAGGCAAGTCGCAAGCTTGTCGAAGCCGACGCCAAAGCCCGCACGGAGACCATCGCCATGCAGCGCGATCTGCAGAAGGGGCAGGACGAACTGGGCCGCCAACGCGACCAACTGGAAAACGACCGCCGGCAGTATGCCGATCAACGGAACCGCGATCCGATCCTCGCCAACACTATCCTCGACGTGGGCCTGATCCTCGCCTGCCTCTTGCCCTTGGTCCTGTGCATCTTCCTGGTGCTTGGCCTGCGGGACAAGTCCCAGACCGACAGCGACCTGGCGGATGTACTCGTCCAGGAGATCGTCAGCGAAGAGCCCTTCCTCCTGCCCCCGCCTGACAGGCCCCGTGCTTTGCCCAAGGAACCGATCGACGAGGAGGATCGCTCGGTACTCCACGACATCAATGAAACCTAACCGGTGGCGCTGACCGCCGCACCACCCTCTTGACCCACAACTCGTGAGGAGACCCCATGCCCGGACTGACCGTTACTGAGAAAGAACACTGGAAGAACCGCATTGCTAAGCGGATCGACAAGAAGATCGACGCCCTCACGGCCACCGACCCCGGCTTCTTCGAGTGGGTCAACCGCGAGGCCCATCAAAAGGCTTTGGAAAGCCTGGGCTTGGCCGACCTGCACCAGGAACTCGACGCGTTCGAAAAGCAGGACGCTGCCATCGAGCGGCGCAAGAAGGTTCTGGAGCGGGAGATGGCCGCCAAGGTGCGCGGCGTGGCCATCGAGGAGATCGAAGACAACTATTACTACGGCGCGCACAACTCCGAAGTGGACAAGGCCGTCGACAAACGGAAGGTCTTGCACGAGGAAGAACTGCTCGCCCAGAGCGAGCTGGGCCGCCAGATCCTCCAGTTCCGGGCGGAGAAGGACGACCTGCTTGACACCGTGTGGTTGGCGACTTCGTCAAAGCAGATCAAGGACCTGTGGTCCAAGGTCGCAGAACTGCTGGGCGACGAGACCACCCAGCTTCAGCGTGACGCCATGGCCATCGCCCCGCTTGCCGACGAGTGAACGTTCGACGGCTGGAAGCGAGGCCGACACAAAAGACCATCGAGAGGAGACACAATGGAAAGTCTGATCGTACTGGCCATCCTTGGTGGGATTGGCTACTGTCTGTACCGTGCCGGCAAGCGGACGGGCAGCATCAAGGGTTTCAACGTCGGTCGTTGGCGCCCGCGGTCCCGTCGGTGAAGAACCGGCGGGGGCCATGGCCGCGGCTATCTCGTTCCCCGCACAGTGGGGAAACGTTGCCCGATCAATGAGAGTCAGGACCTCGGCCGCCCTTCGGGGCGGCCAGCCTGCTCTTTTTGTTTAGCTATCAGCGAACTTCGATGTTGAGAAACGTCCTGGGAAGATGGGGGCTCTTGGAGGTCGGCGCAAGCCAGGGGCGAGAAACAACCCCACAATCCCCCCCATTGCGTGGCGCAATGTCTCTCCAGATGACGAAATGTATCGTTTTGCTACAGCCCCGAAATGAATTGTCACGTTCCGGACAGAAGACTTTGTCATGCGTGCTTACACATTTCGCCGTAGAGAACCCGTGGTTTTGGCGCGAGCTTATCGATGAACTCCCGGCCCGCTCGGACTTTACCGCCCGTCTGCGGTCAGCAGCTCCGCATCAATTAAGCGAATGTTGCGCCCGGCGATTTCGCGGGACAACGGCACTGTCGCGTTCGTGACAAAAAACGCTGTGTCGTTCGTGACAAAAAAGCGTCTAACTCCTGACAGCGATAAGCGCTCGATTGACAACAATAGTGTCTCACACCAAATTCCTCCCTCACACGTCCAAATTTCTCACCTCCAGGGCGTGTTTTTCGATGAATTCGCGGCGGGGCTCGACCTTGTCGCCCATTAGGATGCGGAACAGGTCGTCGGCGGCGCTGGCGTCGTCCATGGTTACTTTCAGGAGCGTTCGGTTGCGGGGGTCGAGGGTGGTGTCGCGGAGCTCCTCGGCGTTCATTTCGCCCAGGCCCTTGAAGCGCGTGATCTGCATGCCTTTCTCGCCGCCGGCGCGGACCGCCGCCAACAGGCCGCGGAGGTCGTCCAAACCGGTGCTCACGTCCGCGCGGCGGAACTGGTAGCGGGACTCCTCGATCCCCGTCCGCTGCTGCGGGATGAGGCTCTCGATCTCGAAGCCCATCTTGCGGAGCTCGAGCAACTGACTGTTGATCGAGCGGACCTCGTGGAACTCGACGATCCGCAGGCGACTGCCCGAGGGGCCGTCGCCGGGCGGCTGGCTGTCGAGTGCGCCCTGGTTGGCGGGTCCCTCTTTCGCTTCTTCTCCGCCACCCCCGGTTTCGCCGCGGCCCCCGGTTTCGCCGCGGGCGGGCTCGTCGGTCAGATTCAGCTCTTCGCCCACTTCCTGCTCGTGACGGGCGATGAATTCATCGAGGGCCTCGCGGGCGGTGAACCAATGCTCCACGTCGCCCACGAAAACGTGGTAGATGGGCAGTTTTCCGGTCGTCGGGTCCTGGCGGGCGGCGTGGGCCCGCAGGCTGATGCCCCGCCGCTCCAGGGCGATCAGCGATTCCTCCAGGGCGGCCAGGGTGCGGCAGAGCCGCTCGATTTCGCGGCCCTGGATGGTGCGGCCGTCGCCGGGCTCGAAGACCGAGTCTTTCAGGCCCCCTTCCAGGAGTTGGGCCTTCATCTCCTCTTCCGTCTGAACGTAGTAGGTCTCCTTCTTCTGCTTGTTGCGGACGCGGAACAGGGGCGGCTGGGCCACGTACACGTGTCCCCCGCGGACCAGGTCGTACATCTGGCGGTAGAAGAAGGTCAACAGCAGCGTGCGGATGTGCGAGCCGTCCACGTCGGCGTCGGTCATGATGATGACCTTGCCGTAGCGGCGTTTGGTGAGATCGACCTCCTCGCCGATGCCCGAGCCCACGGCGGAGATTATGCTGCGGACCTCTTCGTTGGCCAGCACTTTGTCGTCGCGGGACTTGTAGGCGTTGATGATTTTTCCGCGCAAGGGGAGGATGGCCTGGAACTGCCGGTTTCGGCCGCCCTCGGCGCTGCCGCCGGCCGAGTCGCCCTCGACGAGGTACAGCTCGCAGCGGTCCACTTCGCGGCTGGTGCAGTCGCGGAGCTTGCCGGGCAGCCCGCCGCCCGAGAGGGCCCCTTTGCGCTCGCGGACGAGTTGGCGGGCCTTGCGGGCGCTTTCGCGGGCCTCGGCCGCCACCATGCCCTTTTGGGCGATGAGCCGGGCCGTCTTCGGATTCTCCTCGAAGTACTTGGCCAGGTAGTCGCCCACGGCCGAGTTGATAATCCCCTCGATCTCGCTGTTGCCCAGCTTGGTCTTGGTCTGGCCCTCGAACTGCGGCTCGGGCACGCGGAGCGAAATGACGGCCGTCAGGCCTTCGCGGCAATCCTCGCCGCTGGGCACCAGGTCCTTGAACAGGCCCTCCTTCTTGCCGTAGTTGTTGATGCTGCGGGTCAGGCCGGCGCGGAACCCGGAGAGGTGCGTGCCCCCCTCGATCGTGCAGATGTTGTTCACGTAGGTGTGGATGTTCTCGGTAAACTCCGCGGAATACTGCATGGCCACTTCCACTTCGACGCCCTGGTATTCGCCGGCGATGTAGATCACGCCTTCGTGGGCCGGCTCGCTGGCGCGGTTCAGCAGCTCGACGAACTCGACGATGCCCCGCTGGTAGTGGAAGGATTCGCCGTTGCCGCTGCGCTGGTCGTGAAAGTTGATCTTCACCCCGCGATTGAGAAAGGCCAGCTCCTGCAAGCGCCGAAAGAGGATGCCGTACTGGAAGGCGGTGTTGGGGAAGATCTGCGAATCGGCCTTGAAGGTGGTCTTGGTGCCGCGGCGGTCGGTGCGCCCGATCCGCCGCACGTCGGCCACCGGCACGCCGCGCTCGTATTCCTGCTGGTAGACGTGGCCCTGGCGGCGGACCTCGACCTCGCACCATTCGGAGAGGCAGTTGACCACGGTCACGCCCACGCCGTGCAGGCCGCTGGAGGTGCTATAGGCCCCTTTGTCGAACTTGCCGCCGAACTTCAGCACCGTCATCACGCCTTGCAGCGTGGAGAAGCCCAGGTCGGGGTGCACCTCGACCGGGATGCCCCGCCCGTTGTCCTCGACCGTCACCGAGCCGTCGTTGTTGATCGTTACGCTGATCTCGGTGGCGAAGCGGGCCATTACCTCGTCGATCGAGTTGTCGACGACTTCGTACACCAGGTGGTGCAGTCCGCGGGCGCCGGTATCGGCGATGTACATGCTGGGCCGCTCGCGGACGTGTTCCAAGTCGCTGAGATACTTGAGCTGGCCGGCCCCGTACTCGGCCTCGGCCTTGGCCGTCTCGGCCAGTTGATAGCCGCCCAGGTCGGGCGACGGCGAATCGGCCGGCCGCGGTGCGGGTTTCACGTCAGGCGCTTTGGGATCGGGCGACGGCGCCTTCGAGTCCGCCGCCGACGCTTTGGGATCGGCCGGCGGTGTTTTCGGATCGGTCGACATGGAAACTCCATTCTCCGGCTTGTTCGGTATTGGGCAAACTCCGCGTGCCGTCCGTGGTTTACGGCACACGGAGTGTGCCTGATACATTAGCGGATCGCGCCCAGGCGAAAACGAACGTCCGTAACGGGCTGGTCGGGTAGTTGCTGGTTCAGGGAGCTAAGGATCGCGGCCTTCTGGAAGCCCAGCTCTTGGATCAAGGTGGAATTGGCGACGATCACCTCGAGCGTGCCGCGGCGCAGCGTGCCCACGCGGCTGTATTGCGCCGCCAGGGGCCCGGCCGCCGCGTTCCAGGCCGCCTCGTAGGCCGCGCCGCTGCGGATGCGGGCGTAGCCCCGCCGGGCCATCAGATCCGCCAAAACATCGGCGATCGGTTGCGGACCCTTTGCCATAAGACGCTCATGATTTCAAAAAACCTGGCGAGGCACGCTCCTCGCCCGTTTCCCCTCACCCTAACCCTCTCCCGGAGGGAGAGGGGACCGGGCGGCTACCGTTGCTCGCGGGCCAGGGGCATGATTACGTATGCGTAGCCGTCCTCCGTCGAGCACACGGCCGCGCTTTCGGCATCACGGAGGTCGAGCGTCAGCGTGGCCTCCGGGCCGAGCACGCGGAGGAAGTCGCTGAGGTAGCGGGGGTCCAGGGTGATGCCCAGCTCCGGCCCGTCGTAGGCGATGGGCAGCTCGACGTGTGATTCGCCCAGCTCGGCACCGTGGGCGGCCAGTACGAGCTTGCCTTCGGCGAAGGTGAAATCGACCCCCCGCCGCTCCTCGCTGGTGACGATGGCCGCCTGGCGGACGGTGGCCCAGAACGGCCCGGCGGTCAGCTCCACGCGGGTCGTGCTCTCGCGACGCGGGAAGACATCACGCCATTTCGGGAAGCGGCCTTCCACCAGCCGGGAATACATCATCAGCGGACCGCACCTCACCAGGATGTCGTTGTCGCGGGCGGCCAATTGCAGGGGCGCCTCGCTGTCGCCCAAGGCCCTTTCCAGCAACTGCATGGCACGGGTGGGAACGATCGTCGTCCGATCGCCGGTTTCATGGCCGCCCACCGACTGGGCCGGCCCTTCCTGCCTGGCCAGCCGCCGCCCGTCGGTCGCCACGGCCGTAATCCGATCGGCGGTCAGCTCGATCAACACGCCCCCCAGGGCATAGCGACTACTCTCGTTGTCGGTGGCGAACGCGGTGCGGTGGATCAGTTCTCGGAAGAACGGCGCCGGCATCTCGTGGAACTTTTCTTCCTCGAAGGCCGCGACCGCCGGGAACTCGTCGGGGTTCTCCGACGGCAATTGGAACTCGCTACGCTGGCCCCGCACCCGAATCTTCCGGCCGTCGCTCTCGATGGCCAGCTTCTCATCGCCGGTCTCGCGAAGAATGGCCAGTGACCGGGCGATGGGCAGCACGGCGTTACCGGGCGTTTCCACCAACAGCCCCGGCACGTCCAGCCTGATACCGACTTCCAGGTCGGTGCCCATCAGGATGCCTTTTTCCGGCCCGACTTCCAGCTTCAGGTTCTGCAGGATCGGTTTGGGGCTGCGGGTAGGCGCCACCCCGGCGGCTGTCTGGAAGGCATGAAGCAGCTTCTCACGCTCGCAAGTGATCTTCATAGCTCGGTAGTCCTTCTACCTGTTTCTTAGAGATTCAAGAATATCAGTACGTAATTGTATGCGATTGCGGGGTGTTCGTCACTGCCAGCGCACTCGGATTAACTTGGCGTGTAGTAATGACTTATGATTGCCGCTAAAGTTCCAAAGGAGTGAGGAAAACCTGTTGAAGGCTTGTCCGTCTACAGTGGGTTCAAACCTGATAACCGCCCTGCGTCCCAAACGCACCGGCCGATGCTGTCGACAGCCGCTTCCAGGCTGACATCCGGCTGACGTTTCATCAACAACTTATCTACCAAACGTAGCAGGCACACTCCGTGTGCCGTAACGTGGCAGACGGCACACGGAGTGTGCCTGCTACGTTCCGTGCCGTCAGCGGTCAGCATTTTCCAAGCTCCTGCTGAAGGCGGTGGGTCGCCTGGCGGATCTCCGGGTTGCTGCCGACGAGGCACTCGGTTTTTCGGCAGGCGTGCATGATCGTCGTGTGGTCCCGCTTGCCGAAATAACAGCCGATCGTGAGCAGGCTCTGGCGGGTCAGCAAGCGGCAGAGGTAGACGGCCACGCCGCGGGCGACGACCACCGGCCGACGCCGCGAGGGCCCCCGCAGGTCGGCCAGCTTGAGCGCGAAGTAACGGGCCGTGCCCAGCGCGATCTCGCGCAGCTCGGGCTGGCGACGGCAGTCGCGATCCGCAACGAACTGCCGCACCGTGGGCAGGTCGATCGTGCGGCGGTCGTGCCGGGCCGGGGTCTCCAATTGCACCACGGCCCCCAGCAGCTCCGGGACCGTCCCCGCCAGCCCCTCGGCCAGCAGCGCTAGCGCCGAATCAGCCAGGCGGACATCCAGTTGCGTGGCCCACTGCCGGAGAATGGCGGCCCGGGCAGCGGCGCCCGGCGGGGCCAGCGGAACCGTCAGACCGGCGGATAAGCGACTCTGCAAAGCCGGCAGCAGGCCAGCCAACTCGGCAGGGGCCGCCCACGCCGTCACCAGCACTTGTGCCCCCTGACCCACCAGGGCGTCCAGGGTGCAGATCAATTCCTCCTGCGCCGCCGGCTTGCCGGCCAGGTTGCCCACGTCCTCGAACACCGCCAGTGTGGCATCGCGATAACCGGAGCGGAATTCTTCCACCGCCTGGCTGTCGATGGCGTCGGCCAGCTCGCGGGCGAAATCCACGGCGCTGGCGTAGACCACGCGGCCCCGCGGAAAACGATCACGCCACGCCGCAGCCAGGCCCCGCGCCAGGTGCGACTTGCCGGTTCCGCTCGGACCGTACAGAACCAAGGGGTTGTACCGCACCGACGGCTCGGCCAACATGCCGCGGACGGCGGGCTCGACCAGGCGGTTCTCCGGCCCGGCCAGGAACCCGCTCAGGGCGAACCGGCCGCGGCGGCCGCCCCGCGACGGCGAGCCACAGGCCAGCGGTTCGCCCGGAATGGGGATCGTTACGATGGCGTCGGACACTCTCGGCTCCATCCGCAAAATTCGGGCCCGGGCGGGTGAACGGTTACAGCCGGAAGTATACCAGGTTTCAGCCCGGGCGCGGAGTGGCAACAAGCCGGCCAACTTCAAAGTTGGCTGGGTCGAGCCCCGGCGAGCCCCATACGCACCGGGTTAAAGACGGAGGCGTGCAAACTGGTCTCCCCTCTCCCTCTGGGAGAGGGGCAAGGGGTGAGGGCATGGGGAAGTCGCATAGGCATGGCAGAACATCGCGGCCGGCAGCCCTCACTCGAACCCTCTCCCGGAGGGAGAGGGGACCGGGCGTCCACAATTTGCAACGTTCCGCCTGGACGGCGGCGGCCGCCGCCTGGAAAGCGCCCTAGCCCGTATTTTGACGCGGGGACAGCGAGACACGGAGACACGGCGCTGCAGTGGGGCCGCCCGCCCCGAGGGGGCCGCAACATATTAGCCCAGGGCAAGCCGAGCGGCGCCAGCCGCGAAGCGCCGCCCTGGGTATCGTTATCCCTCGCGAAGAAGCCCTGAAAGGGCTTCACAAATGCCTGTTAATCCCATAGGTACCGTTCGTCGAACTCAACCCCGTGACGCTCAAGCAGCAACAGCAGTTCGTCATACCAGATGGACCAGGTTCTTGACCAGCGATTGCGACATTTTGGGCCTCCGCGGTTGTTTCGCCCTTTCAGGGCAGGGTATTTATGGCGGCCGCAACCCGGGGCGGCGCTGCGCTTGCCCCGGGCTGATATGTTGCGGCCCCTTCGGGGCGGAGCGGCGCCAGTGCGTCCCCGCGTCTCCGCGTCCCCGCGTCGAAATGCGGTGACGGGCGTTTTCCGCGGGCCGGGGCCCGGGCTATTTCCCGTAGATCTCCACCTCGCGGAGGGTCACCTGATGAGGGCCCGTCTGGCCGCCGGCCTCGGTCTCTTCTTTGGTCGCGCCGCCGCCCCAGGTGCAGTCGTGCACCAGTAGGCGGATCTTCTGCGTGGTTACCGGCGGGAAGCGATGCTGGAAGATCCAGCGGTCGCTGAAGAAGCTGTCCACCGTGGTGTGCGTGGGCGGCGTGAAGACGCACAACGTGCGGGTGGGCTCCTTGACGTGCTCGATCGTCGCCCACTGGCCGTTGCGATCGTACTGCAGCTCGTAGTCCAACAGCGTGCCCTGCGATTGCCAGGGCGGAGCGGCGTAGACGATTACGCGGGCCACGGCGGCCGGGGCGGGCAGCCGGATCTCCACCCAGGTGGGAAACTGCGCGGCACTATCCATCCACGGGCCCTCGCCCGGCCGCTGCGCATAGTACCAGTTCTCCTGCTCGCCGTTGATGAGCTTCGACACCACGTTCCGCTCCGCCGCGATCTTCTGGTTGGCGTCGTGGGGGTTCGCGGGCGGCGCCGGCGGATGGGCGGCCGCGGCGATTACGCCCTTGTCGCGGGCCAGGTTGCGGCCCCAATCGGTGGGCAGCACCTCGATCGTTTGCCCTCTGGCCAACTCGACGTAGACCGGCAGCTCGGGCACGCCCAGCAGGGCCTCGCCCGCGCGGAGCGGCAGGTCCGCCTCGACCCCGAAGGCCGAGGCCACGTGCAGCCTGTCGCCGCCGGCCACCTTCAGTCGCACCTGGCCGTCGGGGCTGCCGGCGCTCATGAACATCGCCACGCGCTTGGCCTTGTCGGGCGACTCGAAAAGGCTGCCGATATACAAGCGGTTGCCCGGCTCGCCGAAATCGAAGGCCCGGGCGAAGGTAGTGCCGAATTGCTCTTCGGCGAAGACCCGCATCAAAGGCCAGGCGGGGTTCAGCCCGCCGTCGTCGTTCTCCCACCAGGTGGGGAAATCCCAGAAGCCGTGGCTCTTGTCGTACCACAGGTGGTTGTGCTCGCGGGGCAGTCCGTACTGGTCGAAGACCATCATTTCCAGCATGGTCCAGCGCCCCTGGTGGCGGGGCTGGTAGACGCCATAAATGGCGGCGAAGTAGCCCTGCTCGGTCTGCCACAGCTCTTTCTTGTCGGCCCCATATCGCTTGAGCAGGGCCAGCAGGTTGTCCATCGACTTGCGGCCCATCACCAGGTCGCCGTTGAAGCCGTTGTAGACGTGCATGGAGAAGGCGTCGATATGCGCGGCGCCGCCGGCCTTGAGGAAGTCTTCGATGAAGGGCAAGAGCGACGGGTTGATGGCCACGGTGCCCGGCCCCATCACCTTGAGGTTCCGGTCGACGCCCTTGACCGTAGCGTAGAAGGGTTTCATTTCCTTCTCGGCGAAGTCTTTTCCGCGGCTGCCGTAATTGGGTTCGTTGCGCGGCTCGTAGTAGCGGACCACGTCCTTGAAGCGCTCGACGATCTTGCGCACGCCCGCTTCTTTCCCCTTGGTGCCGTTGGGGAAGGCGATCATCAACACCCGCTTACGCAGCGGGTCGTAGGGCAGATACATTTGGCGATCGATGGCGATCGACTTCTCCAGCTCGCGGATCGATTCCTCGGGCTTGTCGGCGTTGGCCGAGTGGCGCTGCGGCCCCATGCCGCTTACGCCGCGCAGCACCTCGTCCTCGGTGACGCCGCCGCCGGGCGTGTCCTTGGGCGGCAGCTCGGGGAAGTTGCCCTTGCGGCGCACCACGACGAGCATGGTTCCGCCCACCACGTCGCCCCACTCCTTCGTGGCCGACTTGCCGTAGACGTACAGCTTGTACCAGCCGGGCTTGGGCGTCTTAAGCGTAATGCGCTGGGCGGCCGGGCCTTGGTCGACCAGCTCGCCCCAGTAGTCGCGGACCTCGTAGCTCGCCGCCGCCGGGCCCAAGGAAAACGTCACCGGCTCGCCCACGTAGAACACGGGATTGCGTTTGCCGCAGTTGGGCTGGACCGCGCCAGTGCGCTGGGCCCAGCTCCAGCCCTTCTTGCGCTCGGGCGCGGCGTGGTTGGTTCGCAGCGCCTCGCCCGCGGCGACGCCAATGGCAACCAGGCCCCACAGCATTACCCCACCCAACGCGGCACGGCGCATGGCACACCTCTAGTTTCTGTTAACGTCGAACCGTAACTATGAATGGGCGGCACAGGGAAGTCAAGAAGGCCGCAAGATTTGAGGCGGTGGGCAAACACGGCGGCATAGACTACACTACGCGGGGTGCCACTGCTGGCTTGTCCAGCAGTGTTGTGCACAATGGTAGTTCGGCACTGCTGGACAAGCCGGCAGGGGCACCCCACTCGCCAGGCTTATCCGGAATACAGTCCCTTAATGCGGGAGTTGGCCCGGGTCGTCCTGCGCAGTGCCGACGGCAAGCCCGCCGCCGACGGCAAAGTGGTGCTGATCTCGATAAGCACGCCGAGGAATTGATGGGGCACATCCGCGCCTCGCTGCAACTGGCGCGGCAGAAGTTCCCCAAACAAACTCACCACTCGCCCCTCGCCCCTCTCAGCCGGACACCGCTCCCGCGCCCCGGCGGGCGGCACGCTTGCGGTCCAGTTCCTTAAGGATGATTTTCCGCAAGCGGATCTGGCTGGGCGTGACCTCGACCAGCTCGTCCTCCTCGATGAACTCCAGGGCCTCTTCCAGCGACAGTCGGCGGGCCGGCCGGAGCAGGATGTTCCGGTCGTGCCCCACGGCCCGCATGTTGCTCAGCTTCTTCTCCTTGGTGGGATTCACGTTCATGTCGCCGGCGCGGCTGTTCTCGCCCACGATCATGCCCTCGTAGCACACGTCGCCGGGCGCGACGTGCAGCTCGGACCGCTGCTGGAGCGTGTCCAGGCCGTAGGCCACGGCCCGGCCGGCGGCGATGGAAACCAGCACGCCGGTGGCCCGGCTGAGGATCTCGCCCTCCATCGGCCGGTAGCCCTCGAAGCGGTGATGGATGACGGCCGTGCCCTGCGTGGCGTTCAGCAGCCGGGTCCGCAGGCCGATCAAACCCCGCGCCGGGATGGAAAAGGTGAGGAAGGAATAGTCGTTGTGGGGCGTCATGTCCAACAGTTTGCCCCGCCGCTGCCCGATCATTTCCATCACCGGGCCGGTCTGCCCCTCGGGCACCTCGACCACCAGCGTCTCGAAGGGCTCCTGGATCAGGCCCTGTTCTTCGTGCAGGATCACGTGCGGCTTGCCGATCGAAAGTTCATAGCCTTCGCGGCGCATGATTTCGATGAGCACGGAGAGGTGCAGGATGCCGCGGCCGGAGACGGAGAACTGCTCCGTGCCCGAAATCGGCTCGACCCGCAGGGCCACGTTCTTCTGCAGTTCCTTGGCCAGCCGCTCGCGGAGGTGGCGGCTGGTGAGGAAGCGGCCCTCGCGCCCGGCCAGGGGCGAGGTGTTGATGCCGAAGGTCATCTTCAGCGTCGGCTCGTCGACGGTCAGCCGCGGCAGGGGCCGGGGGCAATCGCGGGCATTGAGCGTGTCGCCGATCTCAACGGTTTCCAGGCCCACCAGGGCCACGATGTCGCCGGCCTCCGCCGATTGCACCTCGAGCCGTCCCAGGTCCTCGAATACGTAGACCGCGGCGAGGCGCCCCGGGGTGATCTGCCCTTCTCTCTGCGCCAGGGCCACCTCCATGCCGGGCGACACCGTTCCCGCGTAGATCCGCCCGATGGCGATCTTCCCCACGTAGTCCGACCAGTCCAGCGTGGTCACCAGCATTTGCAGCGAGGCCTGGGCGTCGATCTCCGGACCGGGAATCTTGGCCAGGATCATGTCCATCAGGGGCCGCACCGAATCGCCCGGCGCAGCCAGGTCGTGCGTGGCGAAGCCCAGCTTCGAGCTGGCATAGATGTGCGGGAAGTCGGCCAGCGCGTCGTCGGCGCCCAGCCGCAGGAACAGGTCGAACACCTCGTCGAGCACCTCGTGGGGCCGGGCGTCGGGCCGATCCACCTTGTTGATCACCACGATCGGCCGCAGCCGGAATTGGAGGGCCTTTTGCAGCACGAAGCGGGTCTGGGGCATGGGGCCCTCGGCGGCGTCGACCAGGACCAGCGCCCCGTCGGCCATCCGCAGCACCCGCTCCACCTCGCCCCCGAAATCGGCGTGGCCCGGCGTGTCGATGATGTTGATCTTCACCCCCTGGTAGGGAACGGCGATGTTCTTGGCCAGGATGGTGATCCCCCGCTCGCGCTCCAGGTCGTTGCTGTCCAGGATCTGCTCGCCCACCAGTTGCGTCTGGCGGTATCGCCCGCTCTGGCGGAGCATGCAATCCACCAGCGTGGTCTTGCCGTGATCGACGTGGGCGATAATCGCCACGTTGCGAATGTCTTGGCGTCGCGACGGCGGAGTGCTCATCACCGGTAATTCACGGGGATGATGGGCGGGGTGCCGCTGGTGGCGATGACCGAATCGTCGCTTTGGATGCCGGCCGCCACGCAGTGCTCGTCGTTGGCGAAGATGTCGTCGCCGCCCGGTTGCGGCTGCGAGCCGGGGGCGAACTCGACGTGCCCGTCCTCGAACAGCACGTTCTGCCCCCGGCCATCGTGATTCAGGCTCTGGCGCCCCGGCAGCACGTCGCTGGGGGCATCGGCCATGAGGGCGAAATAGGCGCGGGAACAGTTCTTGGCAGCCACCAGGGAGCCGCCCTCCCAATGACCCAGGCAATAGCCGTAACTGCCGCCCATCCGCTGCTGCAAAGCCGGCAGCCGCTCGTCGCCAGCCGCCTGCAGCTCCTCGACCGACGGGATGCGAAAACCGGCCTGAGCCGCGCCCGGCGATTCCGGGCACAGCACCCGCTGCGGCTCGGTGAGCAGCCCGTCGCGGACCAACAGCGGCGCGTAGACGCCGGCCGCCGCCAGCTTGCCCTCCGCCGGCACCTGCGGGAAGTAGTCGCCGTGCCCACGGCTGTAATCCGTCAGCGCCACGCCGAGCTGCCGCAGGTTGTCCTGGCAGGCGATCAGCCGGGCTTGAAAGCGGCTGCCCTGCACGGCCGGCAGGACGACGAGCACGGCCATCACCACGATCGCAGCCGCCACGCCGGCGTCCAGCCAGCGGAGGTGGCCGGTCCAGGCGTGCGGGGCCGCGTGCGGGGTCATTCGCCGCCGCCGCGCAGCCGAAGCCCCGATCCACTTCGCCTGCGCAAACACGTACTGGCAGGTCCGCCAGGCCAAGCCCGGCGGCGGCGGCTCCGGCTCCCGCACCTCCTCCAGCCGCCGCAGCTCCCGGCGGACGCGAAGAAACTCCCCCCGGTAAGCCGGATCGCACTGCAAGCGGGCCTCGACCAACTCGCGCTCCGAGTCGTCTGAAGCCTCCAGCAGGTACCCAAGGACTTGCTTTCGGACCCGATCTGTCATCGCGGAAGGTGGGTTGGAGTCAAGGTGTGACCCAGTTTCTGGATGGCGGTGTGAAGTCGGCTCTTAACCGTGCCCACGGGAATCGCCAGGATGTCTGCTGCCTCACGGTATTTCAAACCTTGGAAATACACGAGCAACACTACTTGTTTAGTCTGCTCCGGAAGATCGTCCACGGCACGGCGAATCGTCTCGCGCTGTTCGGAAAACTCGCTCTCCTCGACCGGTCCCGGCTCGCAACTGCCGAATACCTCTGCCAGCGGCCCCGTGGCCTCGTCGCCCGGCTTTCCGCCCATCCGGCGATCCAGGCTGGCCATGCGGTGCCGCACCTGCCGGCGCTGGTAATCAATGGCCTGGTTGGTCGCCACCGCGTATAGCCAGGGCCGCAACTTTCGCTCGGGCTCGAACTGATCGCACTTCAAGTGGATTTGCAGGAAAGTCTGCTGGAACACGTCTTCGGCCATCTCGGCGTCACCCAGGTAGTTCCGCAGATAGCCGTACAGCTCCCGTTCGTACCGGTATACCAACTCCTCGAACGCCGGCCGATCGCCGCGGTCGCGGTAATCCAGCAGAAGCTGCTCATCGCTGTGGGCGGCCAGGCGCTCGTGGCCCGGCGGCCGCAGCCGCTTCCGATCAGTTGTGCCGTTCATTTCCGATACGCTTCCGACCGCGAGAGGGTTCTTGACGAGTTCTGAGAAGAGCTATTACTTTGGCGAGTACGGGCACGGCACCTCTCGATTCGAGTATTGTACCCGTTTTTCTCCTGTTGTGGCAGTACAAACACGATTTTCTGGCCGCCTGAGCTGCCCCAGACGCCGCACCGGCTGGGTGCAAACGCCGTACCCGAGCCTGGCCAGATCGGCCCCGCTGGCCCAGCTAGTGGATGACTGCTGACTGAACACATTGCAGGCAAACGACTTGCGCAATCGGGACAATCTTGCTGCGGCCACAGTACCCACCGGGGGTAGGAATCTCGCCCTATGAAAGGCCTTTGGGCCGCTGCTCAGCATGTATCACAATGACACACTGCAAGTAGCAAGACTGTTGCAATCTGCCAAAACGGCAGTCTTGGGGCCTTGATCGTAACCTTGCTAACTACTGGCGGGTCGTGCCACCTTCGCTGGAATTCGCTCAAGTTGTTCTTTCCCGGTTGCTTAGGGTGAGGGCGGCTGGCGGGTAAGCAGTCGTTTCTTGCGATGCCGCCCACAGTACCCCCCCCCGACCCATCTCCCAAAGTTGGCTATAGATAGGAAAGAGGGGATGCCTCAAAAGTGGTTACATTAGCGGTATTGGATACCGCTGAACCACGTACAGGAGGTCATCCCCATGAGAGCCAGGAGAACGTATC
>JBEKTY010000084.1:0-34197 GCA_049515555.1 Thermoguttaceae bacterium | reverse complement strand
CGTCCCGTGACGGCCGCCACCGTGCAGCGACCGGCGACCTGGAGGGAAAATTGGGCAAGCTGCCGGCAATCTGGAGAAAGTTCAGCCTTGGTGGTCTAACAATTGTGATTTGCGGCACTAGTCCCCACCTTTTGCCGCACGAACCCGCACCACACCCTATCTTAGAATGCCTCCAAGCATGACGGCAGTGGGTGCCGTCAACATGTTCTCTCGCTTGGAGGAGTTATGAGCAGGTTTGTTAACGCGGTGGAGTTGGCACGCCGACTGCGGGTAACGGTTGCAACCGTTCACACCTGGCATCGGCGCGGCTGGATTCCTTGTCTAGGGGCTGGCCGGCGGCCGGTCCTAACCTCCGCACCACGATGGAGAAGATCATCCGGCGGGCTGGTCTGTCACCGTGGCCCCGGTTGTTCCACAACATGCGGGCCAGCCGGGAGACCGAGCTGACCGAGCGGTTCCCGGTGCATGTGGTCACGGCCTGGTTGGGGAACACCCCCGAGATTGCCCGCAAGCACTATTTGCAGGTGACCGACGAGCATTTCCGGCAGGCGGCAACCTCGTGCAGCGCGCTGCAGCCGGCGCTGCAGCAACCGGCGGGCGACCCTAGCAACGGCCCGCAAGAGCCGATCCGGGCCGAAGTGGCGCGGCAGGACGGCCAAGCGCGAAACACAAGGCCGTGCCAGGGTTTACAAGTCCCTGCCACGGCCTGCGCTGCACACGTAACTCGTTGCCACGAAACAAGAAACGGAGAGGGAGGGATTCGAACCCTCGGAGCAGCTTATAGCCACTCACGGATTTAGCAAACCCGCGCATTCGACCACTCTGCCACCTCTCCAAGTCATTATCTTGCAAGGACTATTGGCTTTTCGCGACACCCGGGTATCATTGACGCGCTAACCCGCTTGCGCCGACGACACCCGACTTCGACGCCCGCCCCAAGCCGGCTTCGGGGCCGCGCGAAAGGCCCGGGCTCCATGCCAAGGAGCAATACGAATAAGGATACCACAAAAGCCGGCCATAACAAGTCTCCCAAGCCGGTGAAGCCCTGACGCGTTTTGGGGCCGAAAGGGCTGACCTGTACTCAGGATGCCCCCCTTCAGACCGATGGCCTGACCGCTGGCGTGCTCCTGAACAACAATCGCATGAGGATGTGGTGTGGCTCCCTGGCGTGGAGCTTTACAAATTACGAGGGTAACAAGACACAACAACCTGCGGAGGTGAAATATGAGTCAGGCCATTTGTCGGTGGGGAATCTTGGGTGCGGCGGAGATCGCGCGCAAGAATTGGCTGGGTATCCACAACGCGGAGAACTGCGCCTTGACGGCCGTCGCCAGCCGAGACCTCGAGCGCTGCCGGCGTTTCATCGCCGATTGTCAGCGGCACGCCCCCTTCGATCCCCCGCCGCAGGCCTTCGGCAGTTACGCCGAGTTGTTGGCCAGCGACACGGTAGATGCCGTATATGCTCCGTTGCCGACCAGCATCCGCAAGGCGTGGTTGATCCGGGCAGCGGAGGCGGGAAAGCACGTGCTGGCCGAGAAGCCCGTAGGAGCCACCGCCGCCGACGTGCAGGAGATCCTGGCCGCCTGCCGCCGCAACGGCGTGCAGTTCATGGACGGGGTGATGTTCATGCACAGCCGGCGGCTGGAGCGCATCCGGGCGGTCCTCAACGACGGCGAGAGCGTCGGGCCGATCCGCCGCATCGTCTCGCAGTTCTCGTTCGGCGTGCCGCCGGAGTTCTTCCGCCGCGACATCCGCACCCACAGCGGGCTGGAGCCGCTGGGCTGCCTGGGCGACCTGGGCTGGTACTGCATCCGCTTCACGTTGTGGGTGCTCCAGGGGATGCTGCCGGCGAAGGTCTGCGGACACCTGCTGGCCAGTCACCAACGGCCGGACAGCCCGGCCCCGGTGCCGACCGAGTTCTCGGCCGAGCTGTTCTTTCCCGAAGGCGTTTCGGCCAGCCTGTACTGTTCCTTCCTGGCGGAGAACCAGCAGTGGGCCAACGTCGGCGGGAGCAAAGGATTCATCCACGTGCCGGATTTCGTGCTGCCCCATTACGGCAGCGAGGCCGCCTTCGAGGTCTGCAACGCCGCGTTCCACGTGGCGGGCTGCGATTTCAACATGGAGGACCACCGGCGGCGAGTTGCCGTCCGCGAGTACAGCAACAGTGCCCCCAACTCGCAGGAAGCCAACATGTTCCGCACGTTTGCGGCGCTGGCCCTGTCGGGCAGGCCGGACGACACCTGGGGCGCCATGGTCTTGAAGACCCAACAGGTGTTGGATGCCTGCGTTCAGTCCGCCGCTTCCGAAGGGCGGATGGTCGAGATCACTCTTGACGGAAGGAGCATCCCAGGCGGTGCGGCACGATCCTCTTAGCAGGGTTGCTCAGGGGGCGATCGCGTGCTGCGGCAGGGCCGGCGCTACGGCCATGGAAATATTTCGCCCCCGGAGCAGGTTGACATCGCCTGGAACGTCCGGAAGTCGATATCGTAGCTGAGCGGGGAGACCGAGCCGTCGGCCCAGGCAAACGTCGCCAGGTTCACGTGATAGCTCCAGAAATGGAAGACGTGGTCCTCATTGGGCAAGCCCGGTGACAGGCCGTACTGCGTCGTGCAGAGATTGTCGCCGTTGCCGGTTGAATCGCCATAGCCGCAGTAAGGCCAGCCATACCAGAGATCGTTGGGCATGCCGCGCTCGCCCATGATGAGCGTGTGCGAGGCGCCGTCGGTAACCTGGGCCATGCTGATGCTGCCGCCGGAGAACAGGATTCCGTCGTTGGCCTTTGGCGACGTCCCCATCATGCCCAAGTAATTCGTGCAGCCATGATGCCCGTAACCGGGAAAGGCGTACCATATTTTCCCGCCGTTGGGATCGTCCGGGCAGAGGTCGACGCTGAAGACGTGGCTGCCCGGATCGCGTCCCTTGGAGACCGAGTTGGCCATCTGGAAGCAATCGCCCGGATAGGCGAAGTTGCAAAGTGCGAAAACGTCTTGCGCTTCGAGGTAAGGCAGGAGCTTGGCTTGAAACCCCCACCATTTGCCTTGGACATTGCCGACGGGGAAGCTCCCGTAGGTGCCGTGATACCCCTGGATGGCCATGCCATATTGCTTGAGATTGTTTTGGCATTTGGCCCGCCGGGCTGCTTCCCGCGTACTCTGGACGGCCGGCAGCAACAACCCGACTAGGGTGCCCAGAATGACCATAACGACCAGAAGCTCAACCAAAGTGAAGCCCAGTCTTGCCGAATACGAGCGAGACATGATTGCCGGCTCCCGGCTGCCATGAGCACATAGCCACACTTGCAATCTAACGGGTCGAGGGCTTTGAGTTCAATACCACCTGGGATACACGTCTACAACCGGTTCTAGGGGGAGAGCGTCAAGTCGCATTTATAAATGCCGTCGTCCGCCAGGTCGGCAAACAGCGTCCATTGCATTTTTTGACCCGCGGGTGGCTTGGCCGATCCCTTGGGCTGCTTGGCGTTTCGATTTTCCAAGGCCTTGGCCTTGGGAATGATCCGGTTCACGATCACGCGCTTGGGGCCGGCCGTCGGGCCGTTGCTGCGATCGAACTGATATCGGCCTTGCACCAAGCCCGTAGTCGCGGCGGGACCCGGGTGACCTTCGGCCGGAAGGAACGTAATCGACCCGCTCAGGAGGTCGCCAGCGGGGGCCGAAACCGATCCGCTGACCGGTAGCCGATCGAGGCGAGTCCCCTTGCCGCATCCGCCCGGCAGCAGGGCCGATGCGAGCATAATCGACAGCAGTCCGAATCGCGTGCCAAGCATGTCGCAGTTCCTTTGTTACCGGGCCGACGCGGCGAGGGAGACACGAACCATTTCGTGGTTGTTGCGGGCGTAGATGCAACGATTGGCAAAGGCGGGGTGCGACCAGACGATCTTCCGGCCATCGCCGCCCGCCGACGGCATATCGGGGTCCAAGACGTGTGAGCGGCCAATCTCGTCGTAGCCCGCCGGTGTCAGCCGGGCGAGAATCAAATCGCCCTTCTCGCTGAAAATGAACACCTGTTTGCCGTGCGGCACCATGAACAACGTGCTCCACCGCTCCCGAGGCACTTCGCCGCCGCTGGTTGGCCGGAGCGTGGTCCAGAGCCTCTTGCCGGTGTTCCCGTCGAGGCAACAGGTCTCGCCGTAGAGCGACACACCGTAGACGTGGTTATCGATCAACAGCACCGTGCTCATGGTCGTGTTGAAGCCCGCCTTCTTCCATTGCCTTTCCGGCAGCGTCCCGGCCGAGGCCTTCCACAGGACCGCGGGCTGGGCGGCGCCCGGCTTGAACTCCAGCATCAGGACGCCTTCGTACTGGGTCGCCACCGCCAGGCGGTTGCCCTCGATGGCCGGCGTCGAGATAGCCATGCCGGCCGTCAGGGGATGGTGCACCGACCACAGCAACTTGCCGGACGCCGGTTCCAATCCGGCCAGGGCGTCGGCGTGCCAGACGACGATCTGCCGCTTGCCGTTCAGCGTGCGCACCAGGGGCGCACAGTAACCGGGCTCGGAGGCATTGCCCGCCTTCCACAACTGCCGGCCGGTGTACCGGTCCAGGGCTACCACCGCCTGGCCCTGCCCTCCAACCATGGTGACGAGCCGGTCACCGTCGACCAGCGGCGGACTGGCAAAGCCGTACAGCGGCACCTCGGCGCCGTAGTCGTGGACCAAACTCTTCCGCCATACGATCCGGCCGGACGCCGATTCGAGGCAGAGCAGGTCGCCCATGGCGCCCAGGGTGTAGACCTTGTCGCCCGCGACGGTGGGCGTAGCCCGCGGCCCGGAGCCATAGGAGACGTCGTAAGCGCAGGGATAAGCATGTGTCCAAAGGACCTTGCCGGTGGCCTCATCCAGGCACAGCGCCCGCTCGCGGCCCGTGGTCTTGTCGCGGTAGTTCCACTGGGTCTTGACATCGGCCGCGGCGGCGTCTACGGCACGGTCCATCAGGAACACGCGTCCGCCGGCGACGGCCGGTCCCGCGAACCCGGCTCCGACCGGCGTCCGCCACTGGACGGCAAGCCCCTCCGCCGGGAAGTGCTCCAGGATTCCTTCCTCTCGCCAAACCCCGTCGCGCGACGGGCCACGCCACTGCGGCCAGTCGTCGGCCTGGCCAAGACGGGCGATGCCGGCCGGCCAAAGCAGCGCCAAGAGAACGGGGAACCAGTGCTTCATCCCTCGACCGCCTTCATGCTGGGCGCCTTGCACGACCACTGTAGAAATCACAGGCCCTTGATGTGGTAAGCGTTTACAGCATGGAAGGCAGCAGGCCCACTCCGTGTGCCGTCCGCCATGCCCTGTTCCGCTTCAGCGGACGGCACACGGAGTGGGCCTGCTACGTCCTTGGCGCGGCCCGTTAGGGGGCCCTTGATCTGTTTCAGCCAAGCCTCCAGGGCTTCGGCCTCTTTGGGGCCGACGAGCCATTGATGGCCCTTGGCAGCGACGGCGTGGATCGTCAAGGGCACGCCCGCTTTGCGCCACGCGGGTTCCACCTGCCGCCAGATGTCCAGTCCGCGGCCGTCCTGATCGGCCGCGCCTACCAGGACGTAGATCGGCACCGATTTTACCGCCGCAGAATCGGGTGGAATAAGGGTTTGCTGGCGAAGGCGGCCGCCGTCGGGGTCGGCTTCCAGGCGGATCGGATAGGCTGCATCGACGATCAGGCCGCCCAGCCGCGCCGGCTCCGACGACCACAGCGTCAGGGCCGCCTGCCCGCCCGCGGAAAAACCCATCAAGACGGGCTTCTGCGGGTCGATCCCTTCCACCTGGCCGGCATCGGGCAGCGATATCTCCATCAGACGCTTAATATCCTGGCCGCTCCAGCCGCCCCAGTGTTTCTGATTGGGCAGCAACAGGGCGTAGCCGCTGCGGGCCAGGCGCTGGGTCAATGCTTCGGCCAGGCGGTTGCCCGATCCGCCCGAAGGATGCAGCCAGACGATCAGTCGTGCCGGATTGTCTTTCGACGCCTGCGGCGGCATGCGCAGGTGATAGCGCAGGCCGCCCGCCGGCTGGCGCTCGACGGTCTTCACGCCTTCCATGTCTGCGGGCTTCTCGTAAGTCCGCTTTTCCTGCTCGGCTTCCAGGGTCTGGGCCCGGTGGAGGATGGCCTCGAACCGCTCATGCTTGCGAAGGCCCTCCAAGTCGGGATCGCTGCGGATGTGCTGGCTGTCGGTTGAGAAGTTCCATTTGGGCTCCCCACTCGGGCGGTGCGCGGCTTTCATGTAGGCGGCGGCTTTCGCGGCCAGCTCGGGGCGCTCGGCGGCGAGGTTGCTCTGCTCGCTCGGATCGCGGGCGAGGTTGTAAAGCTCGGGCGTGGCGTCGGGCGCCTTCTTGACGTTGTTGCGAACCGCTTTCCAATCGCCGAAGCGCACGGCTTGCGCCCGGCCCTCGCTGTGGTATTCCCAGTACAAGTACTCGTGCAGTTTCTGCCCGCTTTGTCCCAGAAGCGTGGGCGCGATGCTCAATCCGTCGATTGCCGCAGGCGCCGGCGTGCCGGCAAGGTCGCACATGGTCGGCAGCATGTCCCAAAACGCGCCGACCAGCGGACTGCTCACGCCGGCTTTGATCCGTCCCGGCCAGCGGGCGACCAACGGCGTGCGGATGCCGCCTTCGTAAAGGTCCTGCTTGTAGCCGCGCAGATCACCGTTGCTGTGGAAGAACTCGGGATCGGTGCCGGCCACCGGGAAGACGGCGCCGTTGTCGCTGGCGAAAAAGACCAGCGTGCGGTCGTCGAGGCCAAGGTCCTTGACCAGCGCCAGGAGGCGGCCCACGTCGCGGTCCATGCGCGTGATCATCGCGGCGTAAGCGGCCCGCGGCGCGTCGTGGTTCGCATAATGCTTCGACGTGGTCGTCGGCGTCTCAGGCCACTTGCCGCGATACTGGGCCAACGAGTCCTCGGGCACCTGGAGCGAGACGTGCGGGATGGTGAAGGCGAGATACAGGAAAAACGTCCCGCCCTTGTGCTGGCGCACCCAGCCCAGCGCGTCCTGGGCCATGAGATCGTGCGAGTAAGTCTTCCCCGACGGCTCGATCACGCCCCGCTGGCCATAAGAATAGGCCGGGTTGCCGGCCAGCGGCTCGCGCTTGTCGTCGCGCCACAGATAGGGCGGGTAATACGTGTGCGCCATCCCTTGGCAAAGATAGCCATAGTGGTGATCGAACCCGAAGTCCAACGGGCTGCTGTGGTCCTGCGGCATGCCGAGGCCCCACTTGCCGACGATCGCCGTGGCATAACCGGCCTTCTTCAGGAGCTGGGCCACGGTGAGCGTGCCGGGCTCCATGGGGTGCTGGCCTTCCAGGCCGGGGGCACGCTGCATGTTGTCGCGCACCGTGGCGTGGCCCAGATGCTTGCCGGTCATCAACGTGCAGCGGCTGGGCGCACAGACCGAGCAGCCGCAGTAAAAGTTCGTGAAGCGCATCCCCTCGGCGGCCATGCGGTCGATATTCGGCGTCTTGATCTTCGTCTGCCCATAGCAGCCCAGATCGCCATAGCCTAGGTCGTCGGCAAGTATAAATACAATATTGGGTGCACTGCGTTTCTGTTTCTCCGCACAAGCGCCTATGTTTCCTGAGTCTATTGACAAAGCGAAGGTGGCGGTGGTAAGTATGAGTGTCGCTATTCTGTGTAGTAACTTATTACTGAAACCATACCCCACTGAAGATGAACGGACGACCATGGCCGCACCAACTTTCGAGATGGCAACACTCACCGCTGGCATTGCGCAGCGACCGTCTTCCGGGCCGGCCACCCGGCCCCTGGCAGACGGCGCGAGGTCGACATGGGGTGAAGTATCCCACCTCCCTGATTCCCCGTCAATCTCTTCAATCTGAAGGAACACGGCCCGTGATGAGAACCATCCGTCAGGCACTGTTGGCCACGCTTGTCCTTCTCCACGTTCAGGCATTGGCTGCCGACCCGCTTCAACACAACGTCCGCGGCTTCGCAACCAACGGCGACGAAAACGCAGGCGACTCTCAGGTGGCCACTTTCATCGACCGCCTGCTCGATGTGCCCTATGCCGCTACGAATCTCCCGGAAAGCGTGCCGGCGGCCAGCCTTCAACTCATCCGCCAAGACTACGAGGGGCTGGAGCGAAACCAATCTGTGATCCGCACGCCTCTGACGATCGGCACAAAGCAGTTCACTCGCGGGCTGGGGACGCATTCGTTCAGCCAGATTCGCGTAACGTCGCCAGAGCCGCTGGCGAAGCTCAAGGCATCCATCGGCGTAGACCTCAACGAGCGGACCGCCGGCGGAAAGGGATCCGTGCGGTTTGCGGTGGTTGTGGGCGGCAAGACCGTTTTCCGCTCGGGCGTTTTCCGCGGCGGGCAGGCGCCACAGGCCGTCGACGTCGCCCTGGACGGCGCGAAGGTCGTGCAACTGGAAGTCGACGACGCTGGCGACGGACCGGCCTGCGATCACGCCGATTGGGCCGAAGCCCGGCTCGAGACCCGGGGCGGAAAGACGTTGTGGCTCGACGCGCTTCGCCAAAAGGCCGACACCCGGATCGCCCGCTATCCATTCTCGTTCCTCTGCGGCGGCAAACACAGCGACGGCCTGCTGCCCGGATGGACGCGGGAGACGAAGACAGCGAAGCGCGACGCCGACCGATCGCAGTGGGTCACGACCTGGACCGATGCGCACTCGGGCCTCCGCGCAGAATGGCATATTACGACATTCGTGGATTTCCCGGCGGTCGATTGGGTGCTGTACTTCGAGAACAGGGGCAGGCAAGATACGCCCGTCGTCGCCGACGTCCAGGGGCTGGACCTCGCTCTGGACGAGCCGCTGGGAGGTCTGTCGTGCTACCGCTTGCATAAGACCAACGGGGCCCCCGCCAACCCGAGCGATTTCGAGCCCGCGCTTGTGGAAATGCGGCCCGATTCGCACGAGCATCTCGGCGGTGGCGGCGGGCGGTCGTCGAACAAGGATTTTCCGTTCGTGAAGATCGAGTCGGCCGCCGCCTCCTACATCGTCGCGGTAGGCTGGTCCGGCCAGTGGGCCATGGACCTCGCCTGCCGCAGCGATCGCCGCCTGCATGTAACCTCCGGGCTGGAACTGACGCACTTCAAGCTGCACCCCGGCGAACGGGTTCGCACGCCGCGGATACTCGTTTTTCGCCGCGCGGGCGACACGCTCGAGGCCAATGCCCGCTTCCGCGAGCTGATCTACCGGCATTACGCCGCGCATCGCAACGGCCAGCCGCCGCTCCCCACGCTCTTCTGCAACACCTGCTTCACGCGCGGGGGCGGCTGGCTCAACGAGTGCAACGCGGAGAACCAGATTTCGCTCATCCGCGCCTACGCGCCCCTCGGCCTGGAAGCCCTCATCACCGATGCCGGTTGGTTCAAGGGGGGCTGGCCCGCCGGCGCCGGGAACTGGAATCCGCGCAAAGACGCTTATCCGCAAGGCATGGGCCCCGTGGCCGCGGCCGCGAAGCGGCAGGGCATGGTTTACGGCCTGTGGTACGAATTCGAGCGGGTGGTGGCCGGCACGCCGCTGGCCAAAGAGCGGCCGCAGTGGATGCTCAAGAGTGTCCCCGGCCCGCAGGACACCTACCTTTTGAACCTCGGCTTGCCGGAGGTCCGGCAGCACCTGTTCGACATCGTCAAGGGCTTCATGGACCTGCCGGGCTTTCGCTTTTATCGTAGCGACTTCAACATGGACCCGCTGCCGTACTGGCGATACACCGACTTGCCCGATCGGCAGGGCATTGCAGAGATGAAGTACATCGAGGGCCTTTACGACTTCTGGGACAGGCTGGCGCAGGCCTGGCCCGACGCCTTCCGCGAGGAATGCGCCTCCGGTGGTCGCCGCATCGATCTGGAGACCATCATGCGCATGCACTTCCACCAGAAGAGCGACTACTGGTTCGACAATGAGGTGGACCTGGCGGTCGTGTGGAGCTTGAGCCGTTACTTGCCCAACAGCACCTTCACTACGCCCCTGATCCGGCTAGACGACCGATCGTTCCACAGCACGATGGCCACCTCCCTGATCCCGGGCTGGATTGCCGACGGAAAAGGCTTTGACGCCGCCCGTGCCAAACAGCTTGCCGACACCTACCGTCGGTTGCGGCACTTGCTGGTCGGAGGATATTATCCCTTGACGCCTTACTCGCGCGACGGCAAGCACTGGACGGCCTTGCAGTTCCACCGGCCGGACCTCGGCGCGGGGCTGGTGCTGGTCGTGCCGCCGCGGAATTCAGCGGATCGTTCCCTCCTGCTGAAGCTCCACGAGCTGGCGCCGCAGGCGACATACGAAGTCCGCGCGGAGATCAAAGGCCAGCGCCAGCGGAAGACCGGGGCGGAGTTGATGGAGGGACTGCTGGTCGCGCTGCCGGCCGGCGACGGCGGCGAGCGCATCGTCTACCGCAAGCTTCCGTGAGGACAACGCCAAAGTAGTTTCTTTTGTCCAGGAGGCTGGCTTACGCCCTCTTGCGGCGGCGCGTTGCGGTGCCGATAATGGCGGTCGTGCCCTTCGGGGCGTCCCCGGGCGAAGGCATCCTGATAACCCTTTAGGCAAGTGCCAAGAAGCAAGGGAGGTCGATCGTGCGCAAGCGTTTTAGTCGGCGAAAGTTGCTGAAGGATTCCGCGATCATGGCGGGGGTGGCGGTTGGAACTCAAGCCTTCGGGGTTCCGGCCCTCCTGGCCGAACGGTCGCCGAACTCGAAGCTCGGCATGGCGCTGATCGGCACGAACAGCCGCGGGCAGGCGCACTACGGGGCGATCGGCAGCGAGCGCGTGGTGGCCTTCGTCGATATCGACGACGGGCGCCGCTACGGCGGCGTAAAGTGGCTGGAAGACAGCAAGCGGCCGAAGGCCGCGGAGTATGTCGACTTCCGCAAAATGTTCGACGAGATGGCCGACAAGATCGACGCCGTCTTCGTGGCCACGCCGGACCATACCCACGCGGTCGCTTCGCTGGCGGCCATTCGGGCAGGCAAGCACGTTTATTGCGAGAAGCCGCTGACGCACGACATCTACGAGGCCCGGCTCCTCGGCGTGGAAGCCCGCAAACACAAGGTGATGACCCAGATGGGCAACCAGGGGCATAGCTGGCCGGGCATCCGCCTGTTGCGCGAGTATCTCGAAGCCGGCGCCATTGGCGCCGTGAGCGAGGTCCACTCGTGGCAGGACCAGCGCTATGGCACCCGCGTCCGCCTTCCGAGCGCGCCGCTGCCGCCGGGCATCCATTGGGACGAGTGGCTCGGCCCGACGCCGAAAGTCCCGTATCGCCCCGACGTCTGCCCCTCCGTGGGAGGCCAAAACGATGACACCGGCGTGGGAAGGGGTTGGTACCAGTTGAAACCCTACGGGACGGGCCTGCTGCTGTGCGTGGGCGCACACGTATGCGACCCGCCCCACTGGGCCTTGCAATTGAAGTATCCCAGCAGTTGCGTCTGCTTGGAACAAGCGGGCGACGATGAGGACTCTTGGGGCAGCGTCCATCGGTTGCTCTTTGAGTTCCCGCGACCCAATCAGCCCACCGTAAAGTTCTACTGGTACGACGGCTACCGGCGCAGGGACCCGAATACCAAGGGCCCCAACGCATGGACTCTGATTCGCCCCGAATTGGCCGACGAGCTGCAGAGGAAGTACGGCGAGAAGGGCAAGGCCGGCTACGATGGCGGCGGAACGCTTTTCGTCGGCGACAAGGGAATCCTGCACTGCGGCATCTTCGGCCAAAATCCCCACATCGTCGACCCGAAGCAGCACAAGGAAACCCCAGTGCCCGAACCGAAGTACCCGCGCATCGCCAACTTGCCGGGAATGTTCGAGAGCCAGGCCGACTTCATGCGGGCGTGCCGGGAAGGCGAAACACAGCCGTGTTCCAACTTCCCCGACGTTTCCGGTCCCTACATCGAGGCCCTGTTGGTCGGAAATCTTGCGATGCGCGCGGGGGTCGGCAGGAAGGTGCTGTGGGACGGCGTCAACATGAAATGCACCAACATGCCCGAGCTGAACCAGTTCGTGAAGCCCGAGTACCGGCCCGGCTGGGCGCTCTGAACCGTACGAAGAGGGGCCCGCACGATGGCGACCGATCCCCTATCGTGAGAATACTCAGCCGAGCCGCAGGTGTCGCTCTCGACGCAGGTTGGGAGTGGTTGGTAAGTATCGCTTTTGACCGTTGCTAGCCGATCAACGATGCCTACGGCACGCCGTGGTCGGCCCCACTATCTCGAAAGGTTTACCCAATGAACGTTCACCCGGTACCGAGAGCAAGAGAAGTGCAAGGAATGATCGTGGCGAGCGTCGCCTGCTGGGCCGCGTTGCTTGGCTGCGTGGCGGCCGCCGCGGAGCCCAAGCCTTTGCGAATGCAAATGGACCAGGACGTAAGCATTGAAGTTCGCGGCCACACGATTGCAACCTACCGCGCAACCCCCGCGCCGAACCGGCCGTTTCTGCGCGATTTTTGGACGCCCGGCGGCGTACAAGTCCTCCGCGATTCGCCGCACGATCACAAGCATCATCATGGCATGATGTTCGCCCTGTCGGTCGACGGGCTCGATTTTTGGTGCGACGAGCCGACCAGCGGCCGACAGGTGCCGAAGCCGCTGGAGGACGTGCAACTCGGCGGCGCTGCGGGGACGTCGCGGGTCGGCTTCACACAACCTGTGGACTGGGTGGCGCCCGGCGGCACGCTTTCGCTTCACGAGCGGCGGACCATCACCGCCTTTGCCGACCCCAAGATCGATGCGAACTTGCTCACCTGGCGATCCTGCCTGAGCGCGCCGGACGCCAAGCCGGTGAAGCTCGGGGGCGCGGACTATTTCGGCCTGGGCGCGCGCTTCGTGGTGTCGATGGACGGCAAGGGGCGGTTCTTCAACTCGGCGGGCCAGGAAGGCAGTGCGTCAGGCCCGGACGGCGCGGGAATCGGCGACAAGCGGGTAACGCCGGCGAAATGGTGCGCGTACACCGCCACCGCCGACAACAAGCCCGTAACCATCGCCCTGTTCAACCACCCCAAGTGCGTTTACCCCGGCTATTGCTTGCACATTCATCCGGGGTTCGCCTTTCTTGGGGCCACGCTGGGCCTGGACGTCAAGCCGATCGAAGTGAAGCCCGGCGCACCGTTAGACCTCCGCTACGGAGCGGCCCTCTGGGACGGCGAGATCGACCGGGGCCGGGTGGAAGCGATGTATCAGAAATGGGTAGCGTTGGAGCCCTGAGACGATCGGCCCCCCCGTCCCCTGCCGTTTACTGACCGTGCCCCATCCTCTGCCGGTCAGGGCCGGCGATGAACAGGCCTTGCCGTCGCATCGCCGCTCGCGATTGTGTGCGCGATTTGGTTTATGTCGCAGACAGGCATCGCAGGGTGGGTCGAGTCTTAGCGCGCCCCACCTTGGCAAACGGCGGGCTTTGGTTTAGGCTGTGGGGAGTCGGCCGGGGGCCCGTGTAGCTCAGAGGATAGAGCAGCTGTTTCCTAAACAGCAGGTCGCAAGTTCGAGTCTTGCCACGGGTACTTCAATAGAAGTACAGTAGCATGCGTTTTCGTGGGAGTTGATGCAACTCCGTGCATTATCGGGGCTTGCGTCTTGGGGGTCCATTTCGTGCTGCACGGGGTTGCACGGGGGTACACCGGAAATTTGCAGCGCCATTTGCGGCGCGGGAAGGCCGCCAGCCCGCTGGTAGTCGTCGTCCGTGACTTGCCAGTAGTGTTTCTTCGCCACGGCTTCAGTGTGAGCCCGGATCGGCTTCAGGCCCGCTGCAACCGGGAAGCGTCGGGGCACGGTCCGGACAGGCTCGGCGCGAAACCTCAGTCACGCGGAGAACCGTCATGGTCATTCCCAAGGACCGCCAGGTCATTCGGGAACTGGCAGCCAAGTGGAACGAGCTTGCTGCTTTGCCCGTGATGACCGAGCGCAAGCGACTCTGGAAGGCGGTACACGATCTCCGGGCGGAACGTCCGGTGATCCTTTTCGAGACTGCCTGGATCGACGACTACGTTGCCGACAGGGAGATCCTTTGCGAGCACCCCTTCCTGCGGAGCGTCGAGAAGAACATGCGCATCACGCTGCGGCACGCCGAGGAGCTTGGCGACGACCTGGTCGTCGAGCCCTACTACCGCCTGGGATGGAAGATGCGGTTCTCCGATTATGGCGTGCCCGTGACGGTCCACCCTCCGATGGGCGCGGAGAAAACGATCGCCTACACGTTCAATTTTCCGATCGCCCGTCCGGACGAGATCGCCCGGCTGCGGCCGCGGAGCTTCGCCGTGGATCGCCGGCAGACGCTCCGCTTGAAGAGCATGCTGCAAGACGTGCTGGGCGACGCCTTGCCGGTCCTCGTCGGCAACTACGATCCGTTCGTCTACGAGTTCGACGTCGGCGAGTTTGGCGACCTGGGTTTCAACGGCAACTTCTTCTTCGGCCTGACCTGGCAGTTGTACCGTTTCATCGGCAACCAGGGTCTGCTGTACTGGGTCTACGATGCGCCCGAAGCCGTTCACCGGCTGATGTCGTACCTGCTCGACGACCGCATCCGGCTGTTCGACTACGTCGAGCGCGAGAACCTGCTGGCGATGAACACCGACAACCAGATGGCAGGCCCGCGAAGCTACGGCTACGTGTCCGACCTGCCCGCGCCGGATTCGCCGAAGCCGGTCAGACTGAAGGATCTCTGGGCGTGGGCCGAGTCGCAGGAATCGGAGAGCATGTCGCCGGCCATGTACAAGGAGTTCTTTCTTCCCTATCTGGCCCGGCTGAGCGAGCGCTTCGGCCTGATCTACTATGGATGTTGCGAGCGGGTGGACAACCGGCTGGAAACGATCGTCGAGGCGATTCCCAATCTGCGCTCGGTCTCGGTGTCGGGATGGTCGGACCTGGGCAAGACCGCGTCGATCTTGGGCAAGAGGTATGTCTATTCGCGCAAGCCGACGCCCGCCCCCATCAGCGGTCCCAACCCGAACTGGGAGCTCCTGGAAAAGGACATGCGGGCCACCTATTCCGCCGCGCGGGACTGCAACCTGGAACTGCTGTTCCGCGACGTCTACACGATCTGCGGCGACCGTTCCAGGCTTCGCCGGTGGGTTGACATGACCAAGTCGATCTTCCGGATGTAGTAACCTCTACGGGTGCGGCGTCTTGACCGCGCAGTAGCTTCGGAACGGCCAGAGCCGACAGCGATGTTTGACCGTAAACCCCACAGCATTCAAGCGGGCCTCCAACTCCCGCCAGGCGAACATGGCGTCCTTCGGGTGGCCCCAGTTCAAGAAGAAATCCCACAACCGTAGTGCGGAGGCGCCGGGTTCTTCCAGGAAGAGTGCCCCGCCAGGTCGAAGAACTCGACCGCATTCAGACAGGACTTCCCGCCATCTCGGGATGTGATGAAGGATGTCGAAGATCACCACCACATCCTTGTTGGCATCGGGTATCAGACGCATATCGGCAGCATCCATGAGCCGAAAGTCGGCGTGGGGAACGTCTTTGCGTTTCAGGGCCAGATCGATCATCTCGGGCATCAGGTCGATCCCGACGTAGCTTCTGGGCTTCAAGCCGGAGAGCAAGACAGCGCCATATCCCGAGCCACAGCCTACTTCAAGGATGTCGAGGCCCAGGCCGTTCAGCCCCAGCCGGCGGAATATGGGGAACTCAATTCGCCGCTGGAGCAACCGGCGCCAGAAGCTATTCACCGCCTTGAATTCAGCACCGCACAACCGCGTCACTTCTTGCCCCCGATCCCCAATTTTTCAGCACGCAGCTTCAGAGTGTCAATTTCGAGGGTGCCGATGCCCTCGGGCCGAGCCAAGCAGCAGGCAATGACGACCGCCGCAGAACGTACGGGTCAGTCCACTCTCTTGAAGTCGATGAACCCCTGCTCCACGTCCGTGCGCGTCAGTTGCACGCGAACCCTATGCCCCACGTCGATACCCTCGGAACCCTGCACCAATTTCCCTTCAACGGGAGGATTCAGAAGGCGAACCCACGTGCCCTTGGCGGCTGCACCCGTGACGATGGCATCGAACCGTTCACCGGTTCTCGACGCAAGCAGCATCGCCGCTGCCGACTTCCCGACCTGCCGCTCGACCTTCTTGGCGGCATCCTCCTCTTCCGTACAGTGTTTCGCCAGCGCCTCCAGGTCATCCCTGCCGTAAGGGGCGGGTTGCCCAGCCAATGCAGCCTTCAGCAGGCGTTGGGTGACGATATCCGGATAGCGGCGGTTGGGAGCCGTGGAATGGGTATAGTCCCCGACCGCCAGCCCGAAGTGCCCCGGGGGCGCGGCGTCTCCCGGGCAGTCCGCGACGTACTGGCCCGGTCCCATCAGCTTTATGACCGACAGGGAGAGGTCGGGAAACCTGAGCGGATCGGCTGCCTTCTGCTTCACCAGGAACGCTTCCAGCGGTCTCGGGTCCGGCTCGTCGGGGAGCCTGGATCCATGCTGCCGGGCAAGCTCGACGATCCCGTCCCATCGTTTCGGAGTGCGGACCACGCGCCGCAAGGAAGGGAACTTCTGTGACGAGAGATAGCGGGCGGTCACGCCGTTGGCGGCGATCATGAGGTCGGCGATCAAGTCCTTGGCGCGGTTCGGCTTCTCCGCTTCGAGCCCACGGAGCGCGTCGCCGTCGAAGACCGGTCTTGCCTCCAGGGACTCGAAGCTGAGGGCGCCGTGAACCTGCCGAAGTCCCTTCATCCTTTGTGCTGCCCTGTCCTGGAGGCGCAGGTTCTCGTCAAGCCTAGGTACGGCAGCGACGGCTGCCGGCACCACCCCGCCTTCGAGCCATACAGCCACGCTGTCGTATGCGAGCTTCGCCCGGTTCCGGACACACGCCCGGTAGAGATTGGAGTCCTGCACGGAACCGTCCGCGCCGACAAGCATCTCAGCGACAACCGCCAGCCGATCCGCATTGAAACCGAGGGACGTAATGTCGGTGGACAGCTTCTCCGGAAGCATCGGGAAGATCGCAGCAGCCGTATAGACCGAGGTCGTGTTGTGGCGAGCGTGACCGTCAATTGCCGAACCGCTCTTGACGATCGAATCCACGTCAGCCACGGCAACCAGTATCTTCACCTTGTCGCCGGGCATCGCCTCGGCGACGGTAAGCTGGTCCAGGTCGCGGGAGTCGTCATTGTCGATGGAAGCCCACAGAAGGTTCCTCAGGTCGCGGACTTGCCCGCCGTCCGTTGTCGCCGGGGTCTGGATCCTGCCGAGTTCGGTCAGCGCTTCGGCAGAGAAGTCGGGGAGCAGTCCCCGTTCGGCCATCACCCTTCGGGCGATCCTCTGCAAAACGGCACGGGGCTGTTCGCCGGTCGCATTCATCGGATTCTCCTATTTCCCTTGGCCGGTACTTCCCGCAGAGCCAGCCCGGACCCTTTCCTCAGTCTGCCTTGTTTGCCGCCTGCTTTGCCTTCTCGATGACGTGGCATCGAATCCATCGGCACCGGGGGCACCAGGACACCGACGCCTTTCGCCTGCTCGAAATACTCGTCGAGTTTCATGGTAGACCTTTCAGTTGGTCTTGTCTGGAAAGGGATGATTTGGGGAAGCGCGTGCTACGGCCACAGTCCGTTGATGCGTTTGACGGTCTCTTCCACGAGCACCTGCCCGCCCTTTGGGCTTATCAAATTGCTTTGTACAATGGCGCTGTAGCCGCCTCCGCGAACGGCTCTCTCCGTGGGCAGATAGCAGAACGGCCCTCCGCCGACCAACTGGATCACGAACGTTTGAGCCGCGCGGCTGCGGGCCTTCATCTGAACCCCGTAGTCGCTGAACAACTCGAACGAATTGGTGCAAATAGCCACCTCGCCAATCCGCAGCACGTGAATCTCCGCTGCCATGGCACGTTGCGGATCGGTCTTTTGGCTTTCGTACCGCTCCAGGACGCGTTTGTGCCACTCGTTCCTCATCTGGGTCGGTTTTTCTGCGGCTATCGCCGCTTTCACCTCGGCGTATTCCGCATCGGTAACCAGCCGCACGGGCAGTTGTAGCGTTGCCACCTTGTGAATCAAACGAGCGCCGGCATGCCGGTCATTCTTGACCGCCTCGAAGGTTTCGTCGACCGCGCCGACGATCCGCCGGGCAAGCTCCTTCAATCGCGTCAACTTCCGCAACGCCCGCATTCGTTCCTCAGCGGTCTTGCGATACATCAGGTGCGGCGATTGATCGCCGGCTGCGCCCGCCCATCCCAGCACGCACACATCCTGGCCATATCGCCTCCGCAGCGACTCGCGCACGGGATGCCAGAAGTCGGCGTTAAGGTTGCTGAGGCCCTCGACCTCTTGCGACGGGCACGACACATTGACCGCAATGGCGATGAGGTTTCCCGATTCATTCCAGAAGAACAGCGTCCCCACGTCGTGATCCTCATAGCCCTCGAGCCCCCGAAAATCCGGCTGGTCTGTCTTGCCATACAGCACCGCACGGCCGTCGGCGTATATGGCGCGGCGGTTTTCGGCCACTGCGGCATGCCCCAGTCCCCAGGTAAAGCTGCCGGGCTTTCGCCCCTGCCACGCCTTCTCGATCGCCTCGCCGATGCGCTGCGCCGCGAAGCCGCAATAGTCTTCCACCTGCATGACTCCCGTCTTGGGAATCTCGTATACGCCGGGTTGGGTGACGGGCGCGGTGTGCGTGTGCGTTGCATTGAGGAACAACTTCTTCAAGTCGAAATCGGGCAAACGTTCTTGCGTCACGTGACGCACTTTGTCGAGCAACGTGTCGGAAATCGCCACCAGGTCGCACGACACCATGACCGCAGCATCCAGTGCACGATCACCCTCGCGGGACTCCAGGGCAACAACATTGGCCGTAATCGGCGTATCGACCTTTCGCGAGACGCGCAACTCGAACTGGCCATCCAGCGCCACCGGCTGGCTCGGCGTGATATCCGCACTGGCGGCGCCCACGAGGAACTCACTGGCCATGGCATTTGCGCCGAGCAGAAACAGACTCCATGCAACACCGGCCAATAGTAGTCTTTGGAGCACGGCAACCCTCCTTATTCGTTAAAGTTTCCATGGTGCGCGCATGGGGCGGTCCAGCATTCGGTTCGCCTCGTCGTCGCCCGCGAACAGCTCGCGGGCCGGATCCCAGCGAAGTTTCCGCTTCAACTTGATCGCAATCTGCTGCAAGTTGCACAAAATGTCCGAGCACACCGCAACCTCGATCGGCGCCGCCGGCTTGGTCCGGCCTTTGACCGCATCAATAAAGTTGACGTGGTGGTTGTCGCTCTTGAAGAGACGGACTTCGCCGGGGGCGATCTTCGCCGTCAGCAGCGACTTGGGATGGGCGTCCATGCGCGAGCGGTCCACGTGGACCCAGCCCGCGCTGCCGAGGAACATCACGCCGTGGCCGTGGCCGCCCTGCTGCAGGGGATGCTTTTGGGCAGTGCCGTCGTCCATGTGGATCAGCGTCACCCCGTTGGCATAGCGATTCTCGACCTGCCAGCTTGTGGCGCAGTCGGTAAGCATGTCCTTGGGGAATACGCCCCTGCCTTCGATTTCCACCGGCCCGCTGAGCTCGGTGCCGTTTGCCCATTGCGCGATATCGAGGTGATGCACGCCCCAGTTGCCGATCATGCCCAGGCAATAGTCCGAGATGCAGTACCAGATGCTGTATCCTCCCCATCCTTGCCCCTGCGTCCACGGCCGGCACCGCTGATAGCAGTAAGGCGCCATGGGCGCCGGGCCCAGCCACAATTCGTAGTCCAACTCCCTGGGGACCGGCTCAGTGGGCTGCTTGGGGTAAGTCCAACTTCCGGGTACGCCGACCAGGATCGTCTTCAATTGGCCGATCCTGCCGTTGCGAACCAGTTCGCACGCCCGCCGGAACTTGCCGTCGGAGCGCTGCTGGGTCCCGAACTGGAACACGACGCCGCTTTGCTTGACGGCCTTGCGAAGGACTTGCGCGGCGCGGACGCTCCAGCCGACGGGCTTCTCGCAGTACATGTGCTTACCCCGCCGGATCGCTTCCAGCGCCATGAGCGGGTGCCAGTGGTCGGGCGCCGTGATCTGCACGGCGTCGATGTCCTTGCGCTCCATGAGTTCCCGAAAGTCCTTGTAGGCAGCGCAATCCTTGCTGTCGTAGAACTCGTCCACCGCCTTCTTGGCCTGCTCCCGCTGGGTCTCGTGCACGTCGCACACGGCCAGGACCCGGACATCCGGGTTTCCGCGGAACGTCCGCAGGTTGCCCATCCCTTGAATCCCCAGGCCGATGCACCCTAGCGCCACACGGTTCGACGGCGCCACCGTACCCGCCTTGCCCAAGGCTGCCGAAGGCACGATCGCGGGAAGCCCCACAGCGCCGGCCAGCACGGCGGATTGCTTCAGGAATTGCCGGCGGCTGCCGGGTCGAAACTTGGTTTGTCGTTCAGCAGGCACAAGATAGCTCCTTTCGCTTATGGAGTGCGGCGATTCGTCTCTGGAGGAAATGATATTTATTGGCTCACCGGCGTCAGGGGACCGATGTACTTCTTGGCGACCACCAAATGGTCCCACCAGACCTTGCTCGTACCCTTCTCGGGTTGCGACATGTAGCGGTAGAGCCAAATGGCGCTGATGTTCAGCTCCGGCGTACTTCTCCAAGCGAAGCCCGGGAAGGGCTTGCCGCCCTCGTTGCGAACGCCTTTGCCCTTCTGGTAGTCCCAAGCAATGCCCTGCTCGGTCACGTAGGGTTTGAACCTGTCATAGGTCCAGGTGCCAACCGAGGGGAAGCCCTTGCCAAGGTAACTGGTGATCTTGCCGTCCTGGTTCCGGCTGGGTTTCCCGTCGAGCCAGTAGGCTTGCTCACCGTTGCTGTCGCCAATATCGTTCATCTTGACCATGACTTCGAGGCAGATCCACTTCTCCTTGAGCACGGTACGAAGCGGAACACCACTCTCGAAGTCGTTCCCCCAGGTCTGCCCCCGAGGCGGGCTGCCTCCCATCTGCTGCCAGTAGCTGTAAAAGCTCCAAGTGGAGAAGTCGCCCGGCTCGACCTGCGTGCTCCATCGTGCATCGCCCTTTGGCCGCTCCCCTGCCCCTCCCTGGGCCCAGGGCGTGGGCGGGCGGAAGCCAACCAGCCCGCTCCCGTAGTGGTGAATGGGGGCGTGCTCCTTGTTGAACTTCATGTACAAGCGGAAAAAGAGCTGATCGTAGCCAACCCCCCCCTTGTCATTCTTGAGCCGACGGTAGAAATTGCCCCCGTCCATGTAGCCCTGGGTGCCGCCGGCCACCCGGGTGAGAAGGAGCGACTGCTTTCCGCCACTCCCCGGCGGAACCTCGTTCGACTTCGACAGGATCGACTTGCCGGAGACCGCTTCCCAATGGCGGCAGATCTCGTCCACCGAGCCTTCAAACGACTCCACGAAGACGACGTCCGGGTCCTTTTCGATGCCCACGTCGCCGGGATACTGGGCGGCGATGCCCGTATTACCTTCGGGGATCGCCGGGGTGGGCAACGGCCGAACCGTCACCGTTGAAGCCTGACGCCCGGCCACCGACTGGCCGGCTCCCTGCGTCCGCTGTCCCAAGGCCACGCTCATCACCACAAACACCACGGCCACAACCTGTCTCAGTCTCATCAGAAACCCTCCCCTGGGCGTCGATCCGCGGGCTGGAAACGCCGGTTCCGCACTACCTTGGTGTTCCTTCGAACGTTTTCTTCCCGGAAGCAACCCCTGAACCTCGGCTCTCCTCAATGTAGCGGGTAGCCTCGACGTGTCAACAATCCTTCCCTTCCGGCGATGGCCTCCCCGCCGGCGATCTCGCGATTCGCCCAGGTGAACCTGGACATTTTCTGGCTGAAGGACCAGAGCCTGGAAGACTCGGACGATCTGCCTGATCCGGACGTGTTGGCCCAGGAGATCGTCGATGACATGCAGACGGCGTTGGAGCAGTTCTCGGCGGTGATGGAAGGGGTGAAGGATTGAAAGGTCTCGCGGAGCAAGTCAGTATCAGTAACCGTCTGGTTGCCGGCGGGCGTTTTGAAGGATACAACTATGCCTGTTGCCTTGTGGCGACAACCTGCCGGCTGTGCGTGGCCGGCCGTAACCGTCCTGTCGGGAGATGCCAATGAACCTGCGCCGTTGCATCCGCCTGTTGCCGATCCTCATGGCCTGCATGGTCTTCGCGGGCGGGCCGCTCTGGTCCGCCCAGCAGAACGATATTCCTCGCATCATCTTCGACTCGGATATGTCGAGTGACCATGACGATGTGGCTGACCTTGCCGTATTGAATGCCCTCGCTGATTTGGGAGAGTGTCAGATACTCGCCTGCATGTGCTCTTCCCAAAACGGAGGGACACCGCTGTGCATGAATGCGATCAATACCTACTACGGCCGGCCCAACGTCCCCTGTGGCAGGCGGCCTGATTCCGGAGGAGTCGGGGGATACGCGGGTCAGATCGCTTCCGAATTTCCCCATCCTCTGTATGCAACCTGGCAGGATTGCCCTCTGGCTGTGAATCTGTACCGTCAAGTTCTGGCTGCTCAGCCTGATCACAGCGTGTCCATCGTCACGACCGGTTATCTGAACAACCTGCAAGCCCTGATGCAGTCCGGTCCGGATCGGTACAGTCCTCTGAACGGCATGGACCTGATCCGCAAAAAAGTGAAACTCCTTGCCTGCGCGGGCGGATGTTACCCGAGCGGAGATGAGTTTAACCTCAGGGTTGAGCCTGCCGCTGCATGCTATGTTGTAAACAATTGGCCGACAGCCGCCTTTTTCGACGGATATGATGTTGGGCAAGCTATCTATTCAGGAGGGGAGCTGCAGCAGACTGGGACGAAAAACCCCATACGCCGCGGCTTTGAGCTGACATTCTTTGGACCCTACCCTACGTGGGGCCAACTAATGGTCTATTATGCGGTTCGCACGTCCGAGAGCCAGAGCCTGTGGAACTATAATACCCACGGCCACAACAATTGTGACAAGACTGGTCACAATTGGTGGAGTACCGAATCCAACCCAACGGGCGCTCAAAAGCAGGGGTATATGCTGGAGATACAGAGGTTCCCAATACAGCAGGCAATCGATACGCTGGTGATGAACTCCGGGGCTCCCAAAAGCAAAGGAACGGTGAGCCCGCCAAACCAGCCGAGCAACCTGCGAGCCACGGTCGTTGGCGGCAATAGGATCGACCTGCAATGGACTGACAACTCCTGGAACGAAACCGGTTTCACCCTTGAACGCAAAATAAACGGTGTTTTCACGCCAATCGCTACCGTAGGCGCTAATGTAACCAGTTATTCGGATACGGGTCTTTCATCTACAGCCAATGTGGGCTATCGGGTGAAGGCTAACAATGCTATCGGCAGCTCGGGCTATGCCACCGTCACGGTTTACAGCGGCTGGACAGAGTCCAATCTATCAAATCCCGGCGACCACACGCCGATTTACTATTACTACCAGTACGACAACCTGAATTGGGTCAGGGGTCCAAGGGTGTGCGCTCATATAACCTTGAACAACGACTCTAACCATGGCCGGGATGTAACTATCAACGTCATGGTGGGCGCTCAGGGTGGTTATGGGAAATTTTATATCTATTTCTTCTATCGGGACCCAAAAAATTGGTATCGGGTGAGCACTGGTACATCTGGTCAAGGGCCATCGAATTATATGAGTCAATTTGAAAAATCGATCAATGGCACGATCAGTCAGATAGGAACGACGGGGGAGGGTGTGAACATCGGCAATGGTTCGATGATGCAAACCTGGCAGGTCGTGGTGTCGCATACGGGGACATTGCAATTCTTCACGAATAATAACGCGAAGGGCAACCCCTATCCCACGATGCATCAGGTTCTGAATGTATCCGACACCCTCAGTTTTAGCAGCGGCAAGATCGGCCTGGGTACCAATATCGGCCAACCTGTCTGGGATAATTTCAGTTTTGACACTGCCAGCGGCGGCTGAAGAATCTTGGAGCCTGCTTGCCCAACTGTTGAGCCGACCTGGCATGGCCTCCTGGAGTAGTGTAGGATCGAGCCGTGGCAACCCCTCGGCCCAGGACCAATCAGGAGTGATGAAAATGCAAGTCCGATACTTGCTGCTTGGCCTTCTGGTCGCCCTTGCCTTTCCACGCCAGGCAGTGACGGCGACGATCACAATCGACTCGGGAAAAGACCTGGCGCCGGTCAACCCCTTGCTGTTCGGGACGAACCTGCATGCCAACGACGAGTCCGGCGAGCCGATCAAGGCGTTCATCCGCGACATCGGGCTGTCGCTCTGCCGCTACCCCGATGGCGGCGGATACTACTACCTCCATCGTCCCGGCGACGGCTGGGGCAGCGGACAGGCCGGCTGGGGGGCCAAACACAACCTGGCTGCCAGCTACTTGGGTTGCTTCAAAAATGTGGCCCAGTTTGCGAAAGAGACCGGTTGTCGCCTGACGGCGTGCGTTATCGTCGAGAACGGCAGCGTGGACGCCGCGGTGGCGTGGGTCAAGTATGCCAGGCAGGAGAAGCTGGGTATCACGCACTGGTGTCTGGGCAACGAAGTCTACTACGACCAGAAGCTCAAGGACCCGCAGAACTACGCGGCCTGCATCAAGAGGTTCTCCCGGGCGATGAAGGAGGCCGACCCGTCGATCAAGATCGGCATGGACTTCGGCAACGCCTACGAGAACCGGACGCACCGGTGGGCGGAACCGATCCTGCAAGCGGCCGGCGACTCCGTCGACTTCATCGACGTGCATTGGTATGCGGGCCGTTCCAACAGCGGAGCGGCCGACTGGAGCATCATCGTCGCCAGCCCGCTGCGGATCGCCGACGACGTGCGAGCGTTCCGCAAGATGATCCAGGAGTGCGTGCCGGGCCGCGCGATCGAAGTTTGCTACCTGGAGTGGGGCATCTTCGCCAAGGAGCCCGGCCAGCAGTCGTTGGCCAATGCCCTGTTCACGGCCGATTGCCTCGGGCAGTTCCATCTTGCCGATGTGGCGATCGCCTGCAACTACAATTTCCAGGAGAAAATCTTCGGGCTCATTCCGGGCTGGTGCGTGGCAGAAGGGTGGGGCGGCAATCCCTGGAACGGCGTGACGATTCGCCCCAAGGCCATGGCGATCAAGCTCTGGACCAAGTATATGGCCCGCGGCGGGCTGGTCGAGACCCGTGTGGCCGACTGCGGGACATTCCGGCAATCAGCGAGTTGGCACGACCTGCTGAATTACACGGGTCGAGAGGTTCCGACGCTCTCGGCCTACTGCACCCGTGACGAAGGTCGCAAGCGGCTGACGCTCATGGTCATCAACAAGAAGCCGGACTCGCCCGTTGAGGTGGAGGTTGCCTTGGAAGGATTCTCCCCGCTGGCCACGGCCAAGGTTGCCACGCTCGGCGGACCGCACTATCTCTCGCACAATGACGATGGCTCGACGTTCCAGTCAGTCAAACCGGCACCGCCGGTAACGGTGCGGATTGCCGAGTCGGCGTTCGAGGCGGCGGGGCCCCGTTTCCGCTACAAGTTCCCGGAACACTCGATCACCGTCATCGAGCTTCAGGCAGAATAGCGGGGAGTGGTCATGAACGGCCTTGTCAACTGGTTGCAGCACGTGCCGCTCGTGTGCTTCAGAAGTAGCGGATGCCCGGGGCGGATAGCCCGAGGAATCGGAAAAGGCAAGCCATGAAACGACACCACCGCAGTGCGACAACGGCAAGAAGCAGTCGGCGGGGCCGATCCGTCTCAGCCGCCGTCGTGATGATGCTAATCTCGGTTGTTGCCGCCGCCCGGGAGCCGGCTGCGGCCGGAGCAGATTTCGTACGGGGCCTGGCCGGGGAACCGCAGGGCGGGTTCCGGCAGAACTGGCACACGCATTTGGGGGAGGTGCCGCTTTTTGGCATCCGTCAGCAGCGGGAAGACAGGGAGATGAAATGGAAAACCGCTCCGCTCCCCACCTCGCTTCCGGGCGAGACGGTCACCTTTGTCTGGTCGGGGGCGATGGGCATGCAGACGGCTAGCGGAGGAGGTTTCACGCTGTCGGTCAACGGCAGGGAGGTTGCCGAGTTCGACGTGGTCCTCGAATCGACGGAGTTCCCGTGTCGATCCGAGAAGTGCCGGTTCCAGTACCGGGTGCTCTTCACCTATCCCGCCTTCGGTACTCCGCATCCGCTGGACTCGTCGGGGCACTTCTTCCTCACCGTACCTCGGGCATGGCTCAAGGCCGGAGAGCCGGCCCTGATGCGGGTCAAGGGAAGCGAAGCCGGGGCGCCGGCCTGGTTCGCTGTGATCCGGAAGGACGACGCCCCGCTGGCGGTTCCGAACATCGTGTGGGCGGATTTCCGGCGGGTACAGCGAGTGGCGTCGGGAACGCCGCCTCGCCGGGGAGAGGAGGCAAGCTACGAATGGTATCTCAAGCAGTATGACGACCCGGGCATTTTCACCCCCATCGGGCCGCCGTCCGACCCCGCCGAGACCGCCGTGTCGCCTTGTGGGCAACTCATGTACGCCAACGACCGGTATCTGTCCGGGACACCACTGGTGGCCAACGCCCTCGCCTTTGCCCTGGAGGACCAGGGGCGGATCGTCCCTGTCGGGACGGGGAAGCCGACAGAGCAATCCTTGATGGACGGCTATCTGCCGATCGTGATTACGAACTGGCAATACGGGGGTCTGGAGCTCCGGGAGACGGCTTTCGCCCGGCCGTTGCGGGACGCGGACTACACGACCGGTCAGGAAAGCACCCTGGCGTGGGCCGTTTTCGACTTCACGAATCGGGCCGCGACGCCTCGGTCCGTTGCCTTCCTGGCCGCCCTGCTAGGGGATGAGAAGCATCCCAAACGCGACCTGCGGCTGGACAGCGACGTGGTCTTCGAGAACCAATCGGCAAGGTTCTCCTGGAAGGTCCCTCCGGGCTTCCGTTGCGAGTTCCGGCCGGTCTCTCCCGCCAACAGCGAGGCGAGTCAGGACAAGCCGGCGAATCTGCTCCGCAAGGGAGGGCTCTATAACGCAGTTGCCATCCGCGGCGAGCTGCCGGCGGGACAGACCGTTCGGCTCGTCTTCAACCGGGTGTTCGATTTCCCCGGCGCCATGCACTGGCCCGCATCGCCGCCCCGAGTCCGGCCCGACGAACTGCTCCGGCGATCCGCGGAGACCGACTTGGAGGCCGCCCGCACGGCCTGGAAGGCAAGGGCTGCGACGGTCTCCCGGTTCATTACACCGGATGCCGTTCTGAACCGGATCGTGGACAAGGGGATGCTCGACGGGTACTTCCTTACCAAGCGATGGAACGGGCAGTGGATCGTCTTCGATTCGGTCTGCTATCGTTGCCAATGGGACGACGCGAGCACGAAATGGTTCTACGCCCTGGACCTGATGGGAGACCACGCCACGGCCTCGAAACTCCTCGACACGGTCTTCGCCCGGCAGGGAAAGCGGAAGCCGGCGGGGATGCGGACCCGGAAGGGCTGTTTCTCGGACGTGACGAACATCTCGCGTGATGGAAGCGACGCCGCGTGGGCAAGCTGCAACGGCTGGGCCCTGTGGGCCATGACGCAGCACGCCCGATTAAGCAACAACCGGACGTGGCTCGCCGAGCACAAGCAGCAGATCCTCGACGGTTGTGCCTGGATCATCCGGGAGCAGCAGGCGTCGAGAGAGAGGCCGGGCAACCCATGCTCGGGCCTGATCTACGGGAAGTTCGTCTGCGACTCGGCCGAAATCGGCTATTTCACCTACACGGACGCCGTCAGCTACATGGGCCTCAGCCAGATGGCGACGCTCCTGGCGGAATGGGGACATCCAGAGGGCCGGGAGCTATTGGGCGAAGCGGAGGCGTATCGCAAGGACATCGCGGCCGCGATCGACCGGCTGACCGACAAGTCCCGCGACCCGTGGTACGTTCCCTGGTCCCTTCATGCTCCCAAGCATGAGGACGCCTACCTCAACGGGGTCTGTGGCCCGATCAACCTCGCCTTCGGGGGCGTCCTGCCCCGCGATGATCCGCGAATCCAGCACATCATCCGCTGGAACATCGACCATACCTGCCACGGTAGCCCGGAGGCGTCGGCGACGGCCAGCATGTTCTACAGTCAGGATCTCGCCTGCGTGCTCTTGGAGCAGGGCCGCGTCGAGGACTTCCTGCGGATGTTCTACGCGATCCTCGCCGCAAACGTGTCCCACGAGACGCTGACGACCTGCGAGTGGCGGAGCAATACTCAGCCCCACATCCATTCCATCTCCAGCCTGGTCCGCATGTTCCGCACGATGATGATCCAGGAACGGGATGGGGGCTTGTACCTGCTTCAAGGCACACCTCGCCGTTGGCTCGATCAGGGAAAGGAGATCCTTATCACGGAGGCTCCCACTTGGTACGGTCCGCTCTCCCTGGCCTGCACGTCGGCCGTCCATGACGGCAAATTGCGGATTCGCCTGGATCTTCCTCCCCGCCTTGCCGGTGCCCCGATCCATCTGCGGCTGCGGTTGCCAGACCGATGGGAGACACGAGAGGTCTTGGTGAATGGCCGAGTGTGGAAGGAAGTCCGGGGCGATTGGATCGTGCTTCGAGACCTCCGGGGCCACGCCGATGTCGAAGTCAACGTGGCGTTGGCGGCCGGACGGGAAGCACCCGTGAGACAACGGCCTATATCGGCGGACGGTGGCGGCGGACCTGGTGCTGATCGCCGTCCCGGTGTTCTGTTGGGGCTTACCGCATGCCAACACCTTGTCCAGCAGAGCCGAGGTGGGCAGATTGACCACAAACTCGCGGCACTGGCAAAGGAGCTGATGCGAATACCGCTGGGGAGCGATGCCAAGGCCAACGATGACAGGTTTGCGAATGCTCAGGTTGTAGATTTCGCCGAGGGTGATGATGTTCGGGTTGCCATTCCGGTCTACCGTCGTCACCAGTCCTGCCGGGGTGGGGTAAATGGGACGTTGTGAACGGATCTGTACCTTTTCCAGACTCATTGCGGTTTCCTTCCGTTTCGGTACGGCTCAGCCAAGAGCAGCCGAGAAGGTAGACACATGGCCTTCCAGGTCGGCTAACATCTGACACCTCCCGGCCGGATGATGTTGTAGCAAAGGGCCGTAAGATTGTCGATGATGCGGCGGCCGGTGCCAACCCAGCCGACCTGCCGGTCTTTACGACGGAAGGCGGCCCGGGAGTCCACAGCGTACGGTGTACGCACGATTGTTCGGAGCGCTGTTGGTTCCATTCCCGTGGTCAAAGCCGTAGCCCGCAGAGTTGAGGGGGGGGTGGGCAAGGCCGAACCGGCAGAGATAATATAATGCCGTTCAAACTGCTGTCGTGCTTTGTCCCGCTTGGGAAGGAAAAAGGGGACAGGCACCATTTGCCGGAACGGCCCGGAGGGTGCTTCGCACAAATGGTGCCTGTCCCCTTTTTCCCAGAATCCCGCAAGGTCATTTAGAAGGTCGAAGAACGACCAACCATCACCCCATTAGGAGAAAGCCATGGCCGTTAAAGTTCACGTCATCTTCTACAGCACCTATGGGCATGTCTACCGCTTGGCCGAAGCGGTCGCAAAGGGTGCCCGAGCGGTCGCTGGGACCGAGGTTCAACTGCTCCAGTGCGCCGAGACACTCCCGCTGGAAGTATTGGAGAAGATGGGGGCCATCGAAGCCAGGAAGGCGTTTGCCCACGTCCCCGTCGCTGACCCCGGACGGCTCGCCGAGGCGGATGCCATTATTCTGGGATCGCCCACCCGCTACGGGTCGGCAACGGCCCAGATGCGCGCATTCCTCGACGCCACCGGCGGGCTGTGGTTAGCGGGGGCACTGATCGGCAAGGTCGCCAGCGCCTTCACCTCAACCGCAAGTCAGCACGGCGGGCAGGAAACCACGCTCCTCACCATGTCCACCTTCTTTTTCCACATGGGTATGGTGATCGCGGGCGTTCCCTACAGCACTGCGGAGTTGCTCGCTCTAGACGAGGTGAGCGGCGGAACGCCCTATGGGTCGTCAACTATCGCCGGTCCCCGCGGCGAGCGACAACCAACTGCGAACGAGTTGACCATCGCCCGCGCTCAGGGGCGGCATGTCGCGCAGATCGCCGTGAAGCTGGCGGCGAAGTAGCTGCGGGTGGCCACAACTTCGGCCTGGGCCCATATCCGAGCTGGAACTGCGGTAGATTAGGGAGTGGCATCCTTCTTGATGATTCAGGACGATCACATGTCTTCCAAAACCGACGACGCCTGCACGCTCACCGCCCGGACCTCGAAACCCGTTGCCGCCCCGCCGTTGCCCTACCAGCCGCGCGATCCGCAGCACTACCGGCCGGCGATCGGGCTGATCGCTTGCGGCGGGATCACCGCGCACCATTTGAACGCCTACCAGCAGGCCGGTTACCACGTGGCGGCCCTCTGCGACCTGGTGCCCAGTCGCGCTCGAAAATGGAAGGCCAAGTTCTATCCGGACGCCAAGGTCTATCGCGATTACCGTGAGGTGCTCCGGCGTGACGATATCGAGGTCGTTGACGTCGCCACGCATCCGGCTGAGCGCATGCCTATCATCGAAGAGGCCCTCCGCGCCGGCAAACACGTGCTGAGCCAGAAGCCGTTCGTGTTGGATCTGGGCTTTGGGCAGCGCATGGTCGATTTGGCCGACCGGCAGGGTGTGAGACTGGCCGTCAACCAGAACGGTCGCTGGGCGCCGCACTTCAGTTACCTGCGCGAGGCGATCCGTGCCGGCTTGCTGGGGCAGGTGACGGCGGCCCATCTGTCGGTCCACTGGGACCACAATTGGGTCAAAGGCACGGCATTCGACCAGGTGCAGCACCTGCTCCTCTACGACTTCGCCATCCACTGGTTCGACATGCTCACGTGTATTTTCGGCGACCTGCGGGCCACAAGGGTCTACGCCTCGCTGGCGCACAGTCCGCAGCAGGCGGCCCGGCCCGCCCTGCTGGCCCAGGCGCTGGTGGAGTACGACGGCGCCCAGGCATCGCTGGCCTTCGATGCCGACACGCACTTCGGGCCGCAGGACCGCACCTATGTGGCCGGCACGCTAGGCTCGGTCAGCAGTGTCGGGCCCGATTTGAAGCGTCAGACCCTCACGCTGGCGACTGCCGCCGGGCAGGCCACGCCGGTCCTGGAAGGCCACTGGTTCGACGATGGTTTTCACGGCACCATGGGCGAATTGCTGTGTGCGATCGAAGAGGGCCGCGAGCCCTTCAACGGCGCTCGTGACAATCTGCGGAGTCTGGAACTATGCTTTGCGGCCGTGGCCAGCGCTGAGCGACACAAGGCGGTCACCCCGGGAAGCGTGCGCGTGCTGCCCGGGGCGAATCTCTCGGGCCGCTGATCGCGGCGTCGACAATGGCCGTTTTGCCGGCAAAGCCGTTCCCATCGCCGGAAGAAACCGGCGATTATTTCTCCGGCACGACTTCCGCACCGGTGATCTTGATTACGTAGGCATGGCGGCACGGCGCCGCGTCGGGCCCAAGGTCCGGCATCGTAACCGTCAACGTATCGCCTTCGAGCTTGCGGGCAAGTTTGCCCGGTACGCCGAGCATGGTGACCGCGGCGTCGCCCGGGACGCGAATGCGGCGGAGAACGAGATCCTTGCCGGGCCAACCAGGTGTAATCGCGTACAGCACGCCGGGCTTCTTCGTGAAGAAAGCCTGCTTTACCGCCCTTTCGCCGTGAGGCTTCTGGCCCACCTGCTCCAGGAGGTTGTACTTCACCATGAATTCGCCGTACTGCTGGCCGGGACGCTTGCCCGCGCTCCACTGGCAACTGCGCCCGGCGAATCGCGTGCCGTAGATCGCTTCGCCGTTAACGCGCAGCCAGTCGCCGATCTCCAGCAGTCGCTGCTCCATGACGACCGGGATCGTGCCGTCGCCGCTGGGGCCGATGTCCAAGAGCAGGTTGCCGCCGCGGCTCACCAGGTCGCAGAGCACAAGGATAAATTCGCGTGCCGACTTGTAATCGTCGATCCGCTCGGCCCGATTGTACCCATAGGAATAGCCCATGCCGCGGCTCTCTTCCCAAGGATGACTGTCATCCTTCAGGCCGGCCGCGTATTCGGTGGTCCAGTAGCCGCCGTGCTTGTGCCGGCAATCACTGCCCCAGCGGTCGTTAACCACCACCTCGTCCTTGCAGCCCGCTTCGTTGAACAGCCATGCCAGCAACTCTTCGCTTTTCCAGTCCTTGGAGGGCATGTCCCATTCGCCGTCGCTGAAGATGATCGCCGGCTGATAACGGGCAACCACATCCTTGAGCTGCGGGAAAAGATGCTCGTCTACAAACCGCTTGCGGTCGCTGAGCCAGATGGGATTGTACCACTCGTAGAGCGAATAGTAGAAGCCGAACTTCAGGCCGCGCTTTCGCGTCGCCGTTGCGAGCTCGCCCATCAGGTCGCGGTGCGGTCCGGTCTCGACGGCATTCCAGGGCCGGCCCCAATCGCGGCTTGCCTCGGCGCTCGGCCAGAGGCAGAAGCCCTCGTGATGCTTCGAAGTCGGCACGATGTACCTTGCGCCGGAGCGGGCGAAGATATCGGCCCACTTGTCGGCGTCAAACAGCTCCGCGCGGAACTTTGGGGCGAAGTCCTTGTAGTCGAATGACTCACCATAGTTCTTCTTATGGAATTGCCACCACACGTTGTCCGGTTGCTTGTCATGGATATGGTTCCAATACCACTCGGCATACTCTCCGGTCTTGCCCCACGAGGGGACCGAGTACACGCCCCAGTGGATGAAAATTCCGAACTTGGCGTCGCAGAACCACTGCGGGCAGGGGCGTTTGTCGAGCGATTCCCATTTCGGCGCGAACCGCGGCTCTGCCGCCCGGGCGGACGCGAAAAACTGTGCCAGGAAAACCAGCGCAAGCAGGGCCGCCCATCGAGTTAATCGCAGCATGACGTGGTTCTGCCTTTGTGAAGAATGAGCAATTGACTTCGCCTGAATGAACAGCGATCGGTACCGCGATTCCTACTCGCTAACGTGGACCACAAATCGGTCGTGAATCCCGGTTTGGACCTGGGGGAGAAGGGAAATACCGTTGGGGCCGGTGTGCGTGGCCTTGGCGCCCCACTTGGTGGTCTTGACATCGAGTTGAAAGCCCGCGCCCGCGCCTTTGGTGCGAACCCCGTGGAGATACAACTCGCTGATGATCCCGCGCCCCCGATAATAGTTTACATGGTACAACGAGCCCGGCGGACGCAGGGCCTCTGGTTGCATGTCGAAATCCGAATCGTTCCTGATGGCATCCACATAGGCCGTAAAGGCGATCGTAAAGTTGCCGATACTCTGCCGGTTGGTATTCAGCTCGTTCGCCAAGGTGTAGGTGTCACCCCCGCCGTGGCTGTATCCGAAGATGGCAACCTGCGTCACGCGTTGATTGTGAACGGCGTTGTAGAGTTCGTTATAATCCGTGTTAAGATAGCCTTCGTTAGCCAGGTAGACGTCGTATCCCTGGCTGTAGAGCTGTGCCCCGACCTTCCAGACTCCGTACGCGGGATCTGGAGGAGGCGGGTTGGATGAGAACGTTTCACCGCCGATGGCAAGTGCCACACTCGTGAACGAGTGGAATTTCAGGCTGTCCACGGAGCCTGTGCCGGGCTGCTGGGGCTGAAGGGTGAGTGTTGCGAAGCCTTGGATGGGAACCGCCCATTCCACCCACACCGTCTCTGTCTCTGTCCCGTGCGAGATTCCCGCCGGAAACGTCAGCGCGGCAGTCTGGTTGTTCGTGTCGAAAACGATCTCTTGGCCCTGCCCTTTGGTCGGCGAAGCCCACACGCGAAGCGCATCGCTGGTGTTGCGGTTGTGGCTGCTGCGCTGTAGCACGTAGCTCGCCCCGCTGGCTGGCACACTGACAGTGACTTCAATCAAGTTTGCATTGTTGTTATCCCCGTTGATCCGGATTCCCGGGCCGAGTTTGGGATCGGTCTCAGACAGCTCGGGAACGGCCGTCTTGGCAAAAGGTGCGTAGGGGTCGAGGTTGGAACCGCTCGTCTCCTGCGGACGATAGGCGGTCAGGTTTGCAGTTGCGACTGTAGCCTGGGGCGCAAGGTTGCCTGCCTGCCGTGACCCGGTCAGACTGGCGGCGCCGGCCAGCCAAGCGCGCCCGTAGCTCAACGGACCGGCCGCCATCATGATGCGGCCTTCGCACTCTTCGAACCTAAGCCTGCGCGCTCGGTCTCGCTTCAACTCAGTGCGAGCTCGTCGCGAACGATTGGTGGAAACCCGGTAACAGAGAGCCATACCTGTCAGTATACCCTCCAGTTGCATAACGCAGTGACGGTTCGGAAGGCTTTTGCGGCTTATCTTCGGCAAATTCAGAGGTTGTCCTTGTTGTGTCTGTCGATGCGAGACTTCACCATCGGTGCGATCTG
>JBEKTY010000083.1:0-34537 GCA_049515555.1 Thermoguttaceae bacterium | reverse complement strand
CGAAGCGAACCTCTCGCCGCGTTGCTGATCGTCATTACCCGAGGTAAGAGCCGTATGAGGTAGTGCTTCACGTACGGATCTGTGCGGGGGGCCGCCCGCAAGGGCGGTCCCTACCGCGACTCAAACATCTCCGCAAACGACCTAGCTGGACTGAAGAGGTGTGGGAGTCGTACGAGCGAATCACGGGCAAACCGCGCCCGCCGCTGTTCCAAACGCCCAGGGACGACCAGGCGCCCTAACGACTCGCGAATCCGGCGGCCGACGCTGAGCACTTGGTGCTCCGTACTCGGTACTCGGTACCGAGTACCCAGTGCTCGGTACTCAGCGCGGGGCCCGCTCGGGCCGGGCTGGCTGCCTCACTCTGGACCGTCGCAATGCTCTCTGCGCTCGACCCACGGCTCACCCCGACGCCCCGCCCTGCCGCGTCGGCGTCGACGGTAACGGTGCTTTCCCGGCGAAGAACCGCCCGAAGACCTCGCCCACGTAATCGATGTGGGCCTCGCTGATGCCGGGATAGACGCCGATGAAGAACGTGTCGTTCATGATCGTGTCGGTGTTCCGCAGGTCGCCCACGATGCGGCAGTCGATCTGGGCGTAGGCCGGCTGGCGCACCAGGTTGCCGCAGAACAGGTTTCGGGTTTCGATTCGTGCGGCCTCGAGAAACGCGGTAAGCTGATTGCGGCTGAAGCCCGCACCGGGGCGGACGGTGAGCACCAGTCCGAAATATGAGGGCTCGCTGTGGGGCGGCGTTTCGGGCAGCAGGAGGCGGTCGGCGTAGGGCGCCAGCCGGGCCCGCAGAGCGGTCCAATTCCGCCGCCGGGCGGCGATGAAGCCGGGCAGCTTGGGCAACTGGGCGCAGCCGATCGCCGCCTGGATGTCGGTCAGCTTCAGGTTGTAGCCCACGTGCGAGAAGACGTACTTATGATCGTAGCCGGGGGGCAGCGTGCCGAACTGTCCGCTGAATCGCTGTCCGCAGGAATTCTGCCCGCCGCCCGTGCAATAGCAGTCGCGGCCCCAGTCGCGAAAGGAGCGCGCCAACCGGGCCAGCGGCTCGCTGCGGGTGGCCACCGCGCCACCTTCGCCGGTGGTGATCTGGTGCGCCGGGTAGAACGAGAGCGTGGCCAGGTCGCCGAACGTTCCCACCGGGCGGCCGTGGAGTTTCGCCCCCAACGCATCGCAGCAGTCCTCGACCAGCCACAGGCTACGTTCCTGGCACAGCGCGGCCAGGGCCGCCGCATCGAAGGGAATGCCCATCGTGTGCGCCAGCACGACGGCCTTGGTGCGGGGGCTGATCGCGGCACGGATCGCCGCCACCGTGGGCACGTAGGTACCCAGCTCGACGTCGACGAACACCGGACGGGCCCGGTTTTGGATGATGGGGTTCACGGTGGTCGGGAAGGCGGCCGCCGCGGTAATCACCTCGTCGCCCGGGGCCAGCCGCCGGTCGCCAAGCCAGGGCGAGGTCAGGCTGCTTACGGCCACCAGGTTCGCCGACGAGCCGGAGTTGACCAAGAGCGTGGCGGGCAGTCCGAGGAACTGGGCCAGGCCGGCCTCGAATTGCTCGGCGTAGCGGCCGGCCGTGAGCCAGAAATCGAGGCTGGCATCGACGGCGTGTTGCAACTCGGCGGCGTCGAACACCCGCCCGCCGTAGTGCACCGGCGATTGACCGGGCACGAACGGCCGCTCGGCCAGGGCCGCCGCGTAGTATTCGGCGACCATTCGCCGGATGGCTTGGCGTTTTTCCTCAGCGGCTGACATGGCGGGCTCCGGTCAGGTCGGGTTCGGCTCCAAGAAACTCGACGGCAAGCGGCAATCCACGCTCGGCCGGGGAAACAACCTGGGGACTGTCCCGATTTTCGTCCGACGAAAATGGGACTGTCCCCCTTTCGACTGCCGGCTCGTCCTGGTCGAAGTTCAGCCGCTCTTTTTCGATGACCAGCGGCCGGTGGAGCGTGTGGGTGAGGATCATGCCGATGTATTCGCCGAGGACGCCGGTGAAGAACAGTTGCACGGCCGTGAAGAAGAAGATGCCGATCACCAAGGGCGCCATGCCCACCTGGAAGCGGTCCCAGAAGACGAGCTTGTAGACGAGGTATACCAGGGCCACCAGCAGGCTGAGGGCCCCCAGGCCGAATCCGCTCAAGGTGGCCAGGCGGAGCGGGATCTTCGAGTGGCAGGTTATGCCCAGCATGGCCAGGTCGTAGAGCGTATAGAAGTTGTTCTTGGTCAGGCCCCGTTCGCGGCGGGGCTGCCGGTACTCGATCTTCGCCGGCGCAAAGCCGAGGTCGGCGATCAGGCCGCGAAAATAGGGGTAAGGATCGTCGAGCTTCCGCAGGATCTCGATCACGGCCCGATCGTACAAGCCGAATCCGTAGAAATTACTAGTCAATTCGATTTCCGACAGCCGCCCCAGCAACCGATAGTAGCACCTGCGCAGGGCGAACATCAGCCGTGACTCACGGCTGCGGACCTTGATGCCCATCACGATCTTGTGGCCCTCTTCCCATTTTTGCAGGAAGGCTGGAATCAGCTCGACGGGGTCCTGCAAGTCGGCCACCAAGGGGATCACGGCGTCGCCGCGGGCCTGGAGCAGGGCATGGTAGGGCGAACGAATGTGGCCGAAGTTGCGGCTGTTGAAGATCACCTTCACGCGGCGATCCCGCGCCGCCAGACGCCGCAAAATGGCCGGCGTGCCGTCGGTCGAGGCGTTGTCGATGAAGACGTGCTCGTAGCGATATTGGCCCAGCCCGGCCAGCAAGTCCTTGACCTGCCCGTAAACCGCCTCGACGTTGGCTTCCTCGTTGTAGCAGGGGGTGACGATGCTGATGAGTTTCATCGCGGCTCCTTATCCGGGGCGATAAGGGGACAGGCACATTTTTCAGCCCGGCCAAAGGGGACAGTCCCAGTTTCGTCGGACGAAACTTGGGACAGTCCCCGGTCGAAAAATGAGCCAGTCCCCGCAGGGAGGCTGTACAGGAAGTGCAACTGGTTGGCCAGCCCGAGCGACTCGCGGATCTGCCGCTCGATGTCGCGCTGGAAGACCCGCGACGAGATGAGGATCGGCTCGCTTCGGCCGCGCAGCTCGTCGGGGGCGATGATCGGGCGGCCGTGCAACTGCTTTCCCTGGTAGCGGGGATTCGAGTCGACGAAGGCCACGATTTGTGCCTCCGCCAAGCGGCTGGTGGCCAGCAGGCGAAGCGTGTGCGTGCCCACGCCCCACACGACGATCGGCTGGCCGCGGGCCACAATCGCACCGATCGCGGCCCGGATCCGCTTGTCTACCTCCCGCGAGCGCCGAATATACTCGGCCAGTGCCGGCTCGGTTGCCCGGTCGAACCGTCTCCCCTCGCCCTTTGGGAGAGGGGCAGGGGGTGAGGGCATAGGGTGTTTACCCGACCTGCACAACGGCGTCTGTCGCCCACCAGCCCTCACCCTAGCCCTCTCCCGGAGGGAGAGGGGACCTTGCAATTGAAACATCGCGTCGACCACCGGCATGACCGTGCCGTGCTCCTGCGGATAGGCGTTCTGGCGGCTCAGGCGGGGCACGAAGCCGGCCGCTTGCATGGCGTTATCAAGCGACACGGGCGAGAAGAAGTTGATGTGCTCAGTGCTGAACTGCTGCAGCGGGGCGTCCTCTTCCGCAGCAAATCGCGTGGCGTCTGGCACAGAAACGAACATCAGGCCGCTCTCGGCCAGTACGTTTGCCAGCACCCCCAGTGCCCAGCGGACCTCGCGGATATGCTCCAGGACGCCGGAGAGGATCACCAGCTCGAATTCGTGACGAGAGAGTCGGGAGCAAATTTCTTCCTGGTGGGTGCCACGGGTGGCTTGCCCACCCGTGCTGCGGGCACTGCTGGACAAGCCAGCAGTGGCACCCCATCCCCGCACCGCAGCACCGCCACGTTGCAACTCGGCCAGCGAGCCGGTGATAACCTCGATTCCATACAGCCGCCGGGCCGCTGCGGCGCACATCGGCGACGGATCGAGCCCCCAGACGTGGCCGTAGCCTCTTTCTTTCAGCAGGGCCAGCAGCCCGCCCGTCGCGCAACCGACATCCAGGATGCGGATGCCCCGCGAGGGGGCAAGCTGGTCGATTATCGCCGCCACGGCGCGGAAGCGGGCCAGGTCGTACTCCGACTCCCGGCCGCCGCGCAACTGGTACTCGTACTTCGACATCTCGCGATAGTGGTCGTCGAAGGCGGTCTGCGGCGGGATGGCGTCGGCATAGCCAGCCCCGCAACCCCGGCAGACAACCACGTCGTAGCCCGCCAGCAGGCTGCCGGCCGACATGGCCGCAAACTGCTGCCGCAGAAGGAGCTTGCCCGCGGTCCGGCCGCACACCGGGCAGGGTCGCGGCCCTAGCTCCGCCGCCGTTTCTGGAAGACACCCGGGGTGAACCGAAGTTGCGTCGGCGGCAAACCCTGAGTTGCTTACGTCCAGCATCACGCTTCTCCGCCTAAGCAGGTTCTGTCCTGAGCTTCGGGAATTTGTCTACGATAATCACTCCGGCATGGGCGCCACGATCATATTGGCCTGAAACTCTTCACGATCCAGCAGCGGCCAGAGGTCTTCCATGGGCCGCGAGGTGATCGAGCCATCTTCACGTTGCACGGAGGCGACCCGCGGGGCCGTACACTGGTTGGGCGAGATGCTCACGTTGCAGACCACCGGCCCCTGCTGCTCCAACACCCGGCGGACCTGCCGCCGCAAGTCGGTCTGAGAGCCGATCGAAAGGGCCGGCAGGCCGTAGGCGGCGGCCAGGGCCAGGGTGTCGGGCAGCGTTAGACCACTCTGAGGATTGCAGGCCACGTATCGCCCCTGGAAGTAGTTCCGCTGGGTCGCCTGGATCGAGGCGTAGCCGCCGTTGTCCAGCACGAAGAGCTTGATCGGCAGGTTCAGCCGGCGCACGGTTTCCAGCTCCTGGCTGTTCATTTGCAGGCTGCCATCGCCGTCGATTGCGATGGTGCGGCGGCCGGAGGCCAGGCAGCCGCCGATGGCCGCCGGAATGGCGAAGCCCATCGCCCCCAACCCCTGGCTGTTGAAGACCCGCATCCCCGCTTTGACCCGCAGGGCCTGCATGGTAACTTCGCTGGCCGCGCCGGAACTGCCGGGCACAACGAGGTCGGAGCCGCACAACTCGTCGCCCAGAACATCCATCAGCACGTAGAGATTGACGCCCGACGTTTCGTTCCAGTATTCCGGTCGAACGACGGGGAACCGCCGCTTCCACTCGCGGCAGCGGTTCCACCAGGCGGCGCGGGGCCGGGCCGCGAACCGCGGCTGCTCCTCGAGAAACAGCTCGATCGTGTCCCGCAGGTCGCCGCACAGCGTGACGGCCAGCGGCATGTCCAGCTTGCGGATCTCCGCCGGGTCGATGTCGGCGACGACTTTCTTCGCGCCGCGGGCCAGCCCGCGCGGATTGTAGGCCGTCTGCCCCAAGTCCAGCCGGGCTCCGAGGACCAGCAGGTAGTCGGCATTTTGCTGGGCGAAATTGGCCGCCCGCTGACCGACCGCCCCCGGCCGGCCGATGAACAAGGGATGGTCGTCGGGCAGGAAATCCATGGCCTTCCAGGTGGTCAGCAGCGGCACTTGGAGCCGATCGGCCAGTTCCAGGAATTTCTCGATCGCCCCGGCCAGGCGCACTCCGTTGCCGGCCAGGATCACTGGGCGCTGGGCGGCCGCCAGCAACTCGAGGGCCTGGCGGACCGCCGGCCGCAAGGCCTCCCGCGGGGGCAAAAGTGGCCCGTCGTCCTCGGTCGGCGCCATGCCCGCGGGGTCTACTTCGGCGGCCTGAACGTCCAGGGGGATATCGAGCCACACGGGTCCCGGCCGGCCACTGCGGGCCAGGCGCATCGCGCGGTCCAGGTGCCGCCGGATCGACGCGGGGTCGTCCACCCGCACCGCATACTTCGTTATCGGCCGGACGATCTGGCAGATGTCCAACTCCTGAAAGCCCATTTGGCGGACGCCGCGGCCGGCGCCCAGATCGGCCCGCTTCACCTGGCCGGAGAGGAACAGGCAAGGCGTGGAATCGAGCCAGGCCGCGGCCAGCCCGGTGATGGCGTTGGTGCCGCCGGGGCCGGTCGTCACCAGGGCCACGCCCAGGTTGCCGGTGTACTGGCCGTAGGCGTCGGCGGCGATTGCCGCGGCCTGCTCGTGCAGGTTGCACACGTACCGCAGGTCGGCCGAACGGCCCAGCGAATCGACCAGGTGCATCGCGCCGCCGCCGGGCAGCAGGAACACGTGCCGCACGCCCGCTTGGGCCACCCGCTCCATAACATAGTCGGAAAGCTTCATGGCCGGGGGCCTCACTCGAGCCAGTAGGTAAGGACCGTTTTTCGATTTCCGTTGGCGGCCACGGCGGGGTCGGTGTAGTACGAGTCGCCAGGCCGGTGCGTGAGCGACACCTCTTCCAGGATCGCCCCGCCGGCCGTGCCGAAACTGTGCCGGACACCCCGCTCGATGACCACCAGATCGCCCTTGCCGCACTGCCGCACCAGCCCGTCCAAGTTGACCCACACGTCGCCGTACAGCACGTGGAAGGTCTCTTCCTTGATCTTGTGGTACTGCTCGGGATGCCGCTGGCCCGGCAAAAGCACGAGCACCTTCTTGCAATACTGGCGGTTGACCACCGTCAGCATCGTCAGGCCGAACTCGTCGAAGCGATCGATGCCGTAATGGTGCGAGATTTCCAGGTCCACCTTGGGCGGGATCACCACGCCGCTGGTTTGCAGCAGGGCCTTCACGCGCTTTACGGCCATGTAGATCTGCTGCCGGACATCTCGGCGGCGGGTATTGGTGGTCAGCAAGGCCGCGCCGGGGGCAATCTCCGCCGTGGCCTGAAGCTCGCTGTATTTCGAGAGGCTGTCGGCGGTGAGCTGGTCCGGACCGGCGGGCATGGCCAGCAGCACCTCAGCCGCGGTCAGCCGCTGGCCAGGCGCGAGGCGGCGGCGGGCAAACAGGCCCCGCCGCAGCGACCGCAAGGAGCTTAACTCGTCGGCCGCAAACGCCGATCGCGTGCGACCGTCGCCGCACATCGCCAGGGCCTGGCTGGCCGCCTCCAACCATCGCCGGACCTGCGCGGGGCCGGCCGAGTAGGCGTTCAGGGTAATTCCCTCCGCCGCCAGGCCCACGTGCTTCTCCAGGATCGACGCCCCCTTGGCCAGCGCCAGCTTGACGGCATCGAAGTTGTCCGGCCGCTCGTGGGTCGAGTAGCCGATCCGCAGGTTCCCGTACCGCCGCCGCAAGAGGTCGATCTGCCCCAGTCGCAGATTCGCGTCCTTGGTGGGATACTCGGCCACGCAATGCAGCAACGCCAACTCGATCTGCCGGTGCTCGAAGAACGACACCACCTTGTCAATGTCCTCCAGCGGCGCACCGGCCGTCGAGGCGATCACCGGCTTGCCGCTCTCGGCGATCCGCTCCAGCAGTGGCCAGTCGCAAAGCGAGCAACTGGCGATCTTGACCAGGTCGTAGCCGTGCCGCTCGATCCGCTCGACCGACGGCTCGTCGAACGGCGTGCACACGCTGACGAATCCCAGCCCGGCCGCCTCGTCCTTCAACTGCCGCCCGTGTTCCTCGCTGAGATTGGTTTCCAGGAACCGCTTGATGTACTTCAAATCCGTGCGGCCGCGGTAGTCGGGATGGATCAGTGTATCCAGGTGGCGGTACTGGAACTTGAAACCGAAGCGGAAGGGGAAGTCCTTGCTCACCGCATGAACCTCGCGGATGATTCGCACTCCGTGGTCGAGGCTGCCCATGTGGTTGTTGGCCATCTCGAAGATGAACAGTACTTGGCCGGGGTCGTGCGTCATGATGCACCTCGTTGGGCGGAAGGGGAGAGATCCCACGGGTGCGCGGCGCCTGCCGGGCCGCGCCGCGGCTCATCGTGCTTGCCGGCCTGGTGCCAGCGAACCGTTCGCTCGATGGCCGTCCGGAGGTCGATGGTTTGCCGCAGGCCGAGCTCCTGCGCGGCCCGTTCGACCGCGGGCACGTAGCGCGGCGGGGGCGTGCCGGGCCGCGGCTGCCGCTCCCGTCGCACTAGCAGGGCCGGCCGAAAGGCCCCGGCCACCGCGGCGGCCAACTCGGCAATGGTCAGTTCCCGGGCCGACCCCACGTTGTATGGCCGGCAGGCGGCCCCGCGGAAGAGGATCGTCCATAGCCAGACGGCCAGGTCGGCCGCGTACAGGTAGGAGCGATAGGGCGTGCCGTCGCCGCGGACCACGATCGGCCCGCCTTGCAGGGCATCGCGAATAAAATTCCCGGCGGCGAAATGGGCGTCCAGCGGCAGGTGCGGACCAATGAAGGCGAACCCACGGGCAATCTTCGCCGCCAAGCGATAACGCTCCGCGCAGAGGGCGCACCACTGCTCGGCCAGCCGTTTTCCCTGGCCGTAGGCCGAGGCGGGGTCCATCGGGTCCGGGGCCCCGGCGTAGTCCTCGCCGACGTGCGTCAGGGCCGGCGGCTGCGGCCCATACACGGCCCCCGAGCTGACCAGGAGCAGTTTTTTGGCCCCGCAATGCCGGGCGAACTCCAGTACCCGCCGCGTGCCATCGACGATCGTGTCGAGCAAGGCCGAGGGAGACTCTCCCAGGCGGATGAGAACCTGGTGTTCGTGGCCTGAGAATTGGGGCCCGACATGCTCCTCCTGGGTGCCACGGGTGGCTTGCCCACCCGTGTTGTCGGCACTGCCGGACAAGCCGGCAGCGGCACCCAATGTGCTGCCCGGCCGGTGGGCCGACTCGGTGGCGGCGTGGATCACGTGGGAAAAGGACCCTTCGGGAAACTCGAAATCCCGCACGTCGCCCTGGTGGAAGCTCAAGGCCGGGTGACGCGCCAGGTACGGCATCTTCCGGCAGAATGCCCGCGGATTACGCGACAGTACCACCGCGCGGGCGTTCAGTGCCAACTGCTCGTTGGCCCACAGGAAGGTTTCCACGAGCCAGACGCCGAAGAAGCCCGTCCCCCCGGTGATGAACAGCCGTCGGCCACGGACTTCCTCCCACATGGCCCGCGTGTGGTCCAATACATGCTCCAGGTCCTCGCGGAGCAGACTACCGGCAAATGGTGGCGACAGGCAGCTCATTGGAAACACTTGGTGCGGAAAGCGGCGGCGGGGCGGCCGGGGATTGGCGCCACCCGCACGCCGACTCGTAAGCATCGATCTCTTCCTGGCAGGCCGGAAGCATGTCGGGCAACTGTTCGCGGGGACTGTCCCGACTTTCGCGGGGGCTGTCCCAATTTTCATCCGCCTGTCCGCCGCGGACAGGCGAAAATGGGACTGTCCCCTTCGGCGGCCCGGCCAAGTCGCTCCCGGCCGCGTCGTAACAGCGGCGATACCAGCGGGCGGTGCGGGCGATGGCCGTGCCGGCCACCCACGCCGGTCGCCAACCCAGCCGGCAGAGGCTCTTATCAATGTTCAATCGCAGCAGGGCGGCTTCGTGGGGTGCGCAGGGTTGACTGGCGTCGGTCCAGGTTCCCCCGCCCCAGGCCGCCAGCAGCCGCTCGACCAGTTCCGCGACCGACAATTCCTGGCCCGGCAGGGGGCCGAAGTTCCACGCATCGCACCAGGCGGGGTCGTCGGATTGCAGCATCCGGGCGGCCAGGGTCAGGTATCCGCCGAGCGATTCCAGGACGTGCTGCCAGGGTCGGACCGACCCCGGCGAGCGGACCGGCACGGGCCGACCGGCCGCCAGGCTGCGGACGGCGTCGGGCACCAGCCGGTCCCGGGCCCAGTCGCCTCCGCCGATCACGTTGCCCGACCGCGCAGTGGCCAGCTTTACACCGTGATCGGCCAGCCGCAGGGGGTCGAAGAACGAGCGGCGGTAGCAGGCCGCCACCAGCTCGGCCGCACCCTTGCTGGCGCTGTACGGATCGTGGCCGCCCAGCGGGTCGTTCTCGCGGTATCCCCACACCTGCTCCCGATTCTCGTAGCACTTGTCGCTGGTGGCCACGACCACGGCGCACGGCTTGCCGTGGGCACGCACCGCGTCCAGCAGGGCAGCCGTGCCGATCACGTTCACGTCCAACGTTTCGCGGGGCTGCGCGTAGCCGGTGCGGACCAGCGATTGGGCGGCGAGGTGGAAGACCACGTCGGGGTCGGCCCGCCGAACGGCCCGCTCCAACCGCTCCACGTCACGCAGATCGCCTTCCCAATGGCTGGCCAGCAGCCGGCGGACCCCCGCCGCGACGAAATTGCTGGGCACCGTGGGCGGCGGCAGGCTATAGCCCGTCACCCGCGCCCCCAACCGCGCCAGCCAGATCGCCAGCCACGAGCCCACAAAACCGGTGTGCCCCGTGACCAGCACCCGCCGGCCGGCAAACACATTTATTTGCGGGCTGCCGGATGCCCTCGATTGCGGGCCGGCAGGTGCGTGTGATTGCAGGCCGGCGGAGGCGTTTGATTGCGGCAGGCTCATGTCCACACCTTCCACGGCACCTGGCCGGAGTCCCAAGTGCGGTTCAACGCCTCGTACTCGCGGTAGGTGTCCATGGCGAAGAAGCAGCCTGGGTGCCGATAGGCCATAAGCTGCCGCTCCGCGGCCAGCCGCTCCAGCGGCTCGCGCTCCATGACGCACTGGTCGCCCTCCAGGTAATCCAGCACGCGGCGCCGGAAGACGAAGAAACCGGCGCTGATCCAGCCTTCGGCCTTCGGCTTCTCGACGAACCAGCGCACCTCGCCGCCGGGCTCGACGTCGAGCATCCCGAATCGCGCCAGCGGATGGACGGTGGTAACCGTGGCCAGCCGGCCGTGGGCGCGATGGAAGCGCAGAAGCTCGGTCACGTCGACGTCAGCCACGCCGTCGCCGTAAGTGACCAGGAAATCGTCGCCTTCAATGAATCGGGCAACCCGCTTCACCCGGCCCCCGGTCATGGTCGTTTGGCCGGTATCCGCCAGCGTTACCCGGAAGCCCTGCTCGGCGTGCGTCCCGTGGTATTCGATCCGCCGATCGGCACTAAGTTCGATCGTGAAGTCGCTGCCCAGCGCATCGTAGTTCAGGAAATAGTCCTTGATCGCGTTGCCGCGATAGCCCAGGCAGAGAACGAAATCGCGAAACCCGTAATGGGCGAAGATCTTCATAATGTGCCACAAGATCGGCCGGCCGCCGATCTCGACCATCGGCTTGGGACGGAACTCGGTTTCCTCGCGGAGCCGCGTGCCCAGACCGCCGCACAGAATCACGACCTTCGGGCAATCGGTCATGGCTGGTCAGTTCCTCCGGCATTGCCGGCCTGGGGGCAGGTTGCCGTGGCACGCCCGGCCCCCGGGGAGCGCAGGCTGGCCGGCTATCAAGGCTACCACACTATTTGTCCCCGCGGCCGGCCGGAGAGAGGTCCTGACCGATACGTCCCGCACAACCGGATGAATCAGAACATCCGCTCTAAGCCCGGTCGCCAGACGACCGGCGGGTAATCATGCACATCCTGGGGGCCATTTGCCGGTAACCTGATTTGGAGGAGATTCAGGGGGCGCAGCTCTTTTCTCCCTCCAAGAGCAATCGCGGCCATGCCCTTCGTTCTTCAGGGCGTGCCACGCGCCCGCACCACAGCCGACGCTTAGCGTTCGCCTTGGCCCAGCGATCGGTACGCCAGGAGGAACAAGACCAGGAAGAGCAGGTCTATCGCCACGAACGGCTTCCACAGAGAGGGGATTCCGCTGGCGAGCCAGTGATACCCGGCGACGCCGCAATAGGAGACCTTCAGCAGAATACCGTAGGGTATCAAGTTCCGATTCTCCCGAGGCCGCCGGGCGACGACCGCGAACATGATCCCGAAAATCACCAAGAGCGCGGCGGGGAACTGGACATACCCGACGTGATTTGGCGGAGTCACCTGGGCGCGCTGAAAGATCCAGTCCGTCGCGGCAAGGAATGCCAGGCCCAACAGCCCGTCATACAGGGCCGCCGCGATGAAAAGTGCGGAGACGGTTGTTGTCTTCATCTGCGTTTCTCCTTTCCCGGGTTCAATGTGAAGAGGCGAAAACGACGGGCTCGCGGTCGAGCGCGTCCGAAAGTTACGTATCGGCGTACGGCGAGGGGGGTCGCATCACGTAGCGCGAGCCGTCTTTGCGGGCCGCCCACTTGGTCTCGTCGTCGTAGCCGCCACGGCTGGCATCGCCCCGCCACTCGGTCTTCTGGTGGTTGTGGTGATGGTACACGTTGCAGGCGTTGCACTTGACCGTCTCGTCCAGATGGGCGCCCTCATAGTGGCCGAGCCGACAGCGGATCTGTCGGAGTTGCTCGACCAGGGTGGCCATGTCCGTTTCCGCCGTCGGGCTGGCCTGTTGGTCTCCCACCCGGCGGTATCGCATGCTACCGAACGTCTGCAAGGCGTCGTCGAGGGCCCGAAGGCACATGTCGTAGCACATCGGCGGTCTCCTGGCCGTGGGTCAGCCGGCGGGAACAGCGGCGTCTTGCCGACGCCGCAGCTTGTGGATAAGGTCCAGGTACTGGCGCCGGCGGCGGGCGAAGGCTTCGTCGTTATACAGGTCACGGAACAGGTCGTAAAGCCCCCGCCGCAGTTCATCGCGCGACATGCCCGAGGGCCGGTAGTTGACGTCGAACAGCGTGCACTTGTGCCAGAACGGCGGCTCGTCGAGGCGGCCTTCGTGCCGCAGCCGCTCGAAAAGCGGCGTGCCCGGAAACGGCGTCAATACGGTCACCTGGATCTCCAGCGGCTGGGCCTCGTGGACGAAGCGACGGATGTCGTCGAAGACGGCCGGCGTGTCGTGGTCCAGCCCGACGATGAAGCACGTGTTGACCGTCACCCCGGCGTCCTGGATCGCATGGACGGCGTGGACGTAGCGGTCGAGGCGACCGGCCTTCCAGCCGGTGGACTCGATCGCCGCGAGGTTGTCGTGCGAGAGGCTCTCCAGCCCTATGAGAAGCTGGTAGCAGCCGGCCGGGCGCAGGGCTTGCAGCAGGTCCGGGGCGTCGGCGATGGAGATGTCGGTCTCGGCGAACCAGCGAACCCCCAGCGGGCGAAGCCGCTGGAGCAGCTCGCGGCCCCAGCGGCGATCGACGAACAGATTGTCGTCGGCGAACTCCAGGAACGGCCGGTCCCAAATCTCGCTGACGGCCCGAATCTCGCCCAGTACCTGGTGCACTGTCTTCTGCCGGTAGCCGGGCCCGAAAAGACGCGACCCGGCACAGAACTCGCAGCGGTGCGGACAGCCGCGCGACGTCTGGATCGTGATGCGGTTGTAGTTCTCCGGGTCCAACAGGTGGAACTGCGGGACGGGCGATTGCCGCAGGTCGTAGAGCGGGCCGGCGGCCACGCGGTAGATCCGCTCCAAGCGGCCGCGGCCGAGATCCTCGATCACCCGCGGCCACAGGGGCTCGGCCTCGCCCAGCACCACCGCGTTGGCGTGTTGCAATGCCTCTTGCGGCAGCGCCGTCACGTGCGGCCCGCCAAGGATCACCTTCGTTCCGCGGGCCCGGAGATGGTCGGCCAACACGTAGGCCTCACCAATCTGGGCCGAGTAGGAGGAAATCGCCACGGCGTCGAAATCGGGCAGCCGCCGGGTGTTCAGGTCGGCGATGTGTGGAATCTCGACGTACTCGACGCCGACGTCGTCCGGCGTCAGGGCCGCCAACGTCAGCAGCGACAGGCTGGGCAGCGAGGCGACGACGTGTCCGCGGGCGAGGAACTGCGGCAAGGTCACGCCCAGCCAGGCCAACTCCGGGTCGATGACGCGCACCCCGCTCATGGCCAGCAAGCCGAGTCGCATACATCATCCTCCCGCGGCCACCAGCCGGCACCAGGCCCAGGCTTGAATCGTCAGGGCCGCCAGGACGCAGGATGCGGGCAGCGGGAACAGGAGTTTCAGCGGTCGGCGCCAGGCGGCGGCCAGGCAGACTGCCGGCATGAGCAGCCCGCCGGCGATCATGGCCGCCGATCCGGTGACGACGGCCCAGGGGGGCAACAAGTCCAGGGCCCGCGTCGACGAACCGTAGAGCACGTTGATCATTCCCAGGGCGAAGGCGGCGACGTGTGCCAAACGCAGGGCCTGACGCTGGAAGCTGCCATACCCGCCTGCCCACTGGCGCGATTCCGCTCGCAGTCCGAAGACCATGCCGAGCAGGGCGCCCAGGATCATTCCCCCCCAGCCGGTCAGGACATTACAGTCGTGCATGATCGTCTCGAAACCCACGCCGCCTCGCGCGAGTCTATCAGACGACTGAAACCGCAACAAGGGGTGGGCCAGCGAGTGCACGACCTCCTGTCGCTCGGCAGCTACACCTATAACGCGTCTGTCCCCCTACGGCCGATGGAGACAGTCTCCGGTGAACGGTTACACCGGCGGAGTGCGGCGGCTCCGGCCAGGCCCAGCCCCAGCAGGAGCCCCCCGGCGACGATTCCGCGGGCCCAATCGGGCCGATAGCGGACCGCCAGCTCGCGGGCCCCGGCCGGCACGTCGGCCACTATCCGCTGCCACTCGTCGCGGCGGCAGAGTACCGGGCGGCCATCGACGGCGGCCGTCATCTCGGGATACCAGAGGAAATTCACGGTCACGGCCCCCGCCGCCGCCAGCCCCCTTAGGTCCACGTCGATGCCACCGCCGTGCAGCCGCAGAGGCAGGGACCGGCACTCGTCCCTCGTCCCTCGCCCCTCGCCCCTCACCCCGTTCGCAAAGGCTAGCGGGGCGACCCCGCCTACCTCGCCGACGGTCAGATCGTCCAACCCCGCCAGCCGGTGTACGTGTACCAGGTCGATCCGGCGAAAGGCCCCGTCCAGCCGCACGCTCTGTTCCATTTCGCGCAAGTTGGGGTTCGGCGAGAAGACCGGCTCCCGGCCGGTGCGATGCTCCAGCAGCCAGCGGACGCCGTATGCCCGGGCCGCCGCGGCGGGCTCCTGCCGCATCCGCTCCTCGGCAAACTGGAACGGCGGTTTGTTCTCCACCACCGGATCGTAGCCGCCAAAGGCCGGCAGGCGATATACGGCGGGTAGATTATGCGGCAGCGCCAGGGCGTAGCTGGGCACGATCGAGCGATTGGGGGCCCAGGCCGCCAACCGCTGCGGCGACGCATACCCCCAGCGCTCCAATTGGCGCGAGGCACCCGCCGGGCCGCTGCCTGAAATTGGACTCATCCCCTTTTCGCCTGCCTCTTCGCCTGTCAACATCGCGGCCAGCTCAGCGGGCAGATTCGGGTACGGCCGGAAACCATAGGCATAGAACGAAGCCCGGGCCATCACCACGTGATACACCAGCAGCCCGCCCAGCACGACACCCAGCCCGATCTCCCAGGCCCGCCGACGGGCCGCCAGCCGCAGCAGCCGCTCCAAGAACAACCCGCCGCTCAGTACGGCAAACAACACGAAGAAGGGAAGCAGGCGGAACGGATGATTGTTGATCGAGCCGAAAACGGGCAGCTTGCCCAACACGAGCCACAATCCGCCGGCCGGGCCCAAGGCCAGCAGAAACGCCACGCAGGCGGCCACGGTCCAGACCTGCTCGGCCCACACCGCCCGGCGGGGCCGGGCCGTAAACCACACCAATACCTGGGCCACGAAGAGGAGCAAGAGCAGCGTGCCGAAGTAGTAGAGATGCCCCATGTAAGCCAACTCGGTACTGCCCCAGCCGTTGGGATGCCCGGCCCGCGCCAGCGGATATGGCAACAGCATGGCCGCCAAGCCATCGGCGATGCCACAGCCGTACCCGCCGCTGTGCGTCATATCGGCCGCCAGAGCGGCTTGGACCCACACCAGCGGCGCCGCCAGGGCCAGGCCCATCAACACGGCGGGAATCAACTGCAAGCCGCGCCGGGGCGGAATCCGCCCCATCAGCACGAGCCAGGCCGTCGCCAGCACGAGGAACAGCACCGAATAGGCCCAGACCTGCAGGAACTCGCCGTGGTAGGCGATGCCCAGCACGGCGGCAGTCGCCAGCGACCACTTCCAAGAGACGGGCCCCGCGGACAGCTTGGCCACGGCGGCCACCAGCAGCGGCGTCCAGAGCACCAGCGGCAGAAAGGTGTGCCAGGATCGGCCCATCACCAGCACGCTGCCGCTGAGGACCAGCGACACGGCGGCGGCGCAGGCCGGCATGGGGCCCATGCCGGCCTGCCGCGCCGCCCAATAGGCGGCCGCAAACCCGGCCAGCAGATGCAAGGCCGCAAAAACCTCGAGCGTCGCATACTCGTCGCCCAGCACGTGCCGGGCAATGGCGTAGGCCAGGTAGGTCGGCGGGTACGTGCCTCCGGAGCCTTCGCTCAGGGCCGGGGCGCCCAGCAGCACGTAGGGATTATATTCCGGAACCCGGCCTTCCCACGCCGAGCGGCACTGCCAAAGCGTGCCCGGCAACTCGCCCACCAGCACGTCGTCTTGCGAAAAGTAATAGGGCTGGCGATATTCGAGGAGCCCCAGGGCCAGCGCCACCAGGGCCAAACCCAGGGCCAGCCAAATCCCTCCCCACCGCGAGCCGGGCACCCGGGGCAGTGGATCGCAAAGCGCCGCCTCCCACGCCGGCCGCCTCCGCCGCATCGCCAGCAGCAGCAGCCCGCCGGCCAACAGCGTGATGACCAATAGGCTGAGCAATACCGACTCCCTTGCCGCCGCGGCGTGCGACAACAATCGTACCCGCCGTGAAATAGCTCGGGGACTGTCCCAATTTTCGTCCGGCGAAAATGGGACTGTCCCCTTTCAAAGTGCGTGCGTTAGCGGGGCTTCCGCCGGGGCCCGCTCGTCTTCTTCGTGTCGGCCGTGAGGGCTTCCAGGCGGGCCAAGGCCTCGCGCCGCCGGATTCCCCGAATGGCCACCAAGGCGGCCAGCCGCTGTTTCTTCGGCCGGCCTTTGCCGCTCTCCCAATTATGGATCGTCAGCGGTGACACACCCACCAGGCTGGCATACGCCTCGATCGAGAGCTTCAAACGCTTGCGCTGTGCCCGCACCGACCGGGCCGAATAGCGCACGCCTTCCAGCTTCTTGTCGTCATGGGCCTCGGGCTGCCCCAGCCGCTTCCGCTCCTGGGCCTTCAAGAACGCGATCTCCTTCGCCTGGGCCTGCACATCTCGCTTCAGGCGGGCAAGCACGTGGCGATATTGCACCACGGCTTGCTTCGTCGAAAAGGTGTTCGACTTGATCTCCCGCTTGGCCAGGCGGCAAATCTCGTCCCTTAGCACAGTGGCAATATTGGGCATAACAATCATCTCCGGAAAAGCAATTGAAAATAACGCCGCAATTATACATCGGAAAATCCGTCATTTCCAGCACAACGTCGCCGGTGGAGGACGCTCGGCGGGTGTTTTTAAGCCTTGCCGGCCGGCCGCCTTGGCTTTTTCACCAAGGATGACCAACACTTTTGTATGCGCTGACGGGGACTGCGCGCGATTTTAGCCAAGCGAAAAGGGGACTGTCCCGCGGAAGGGGAGGAATCCATTTCGCGGGCCGAGATACAGAGCCGTCCCCGCCGCAGCCTTCAGGGGGGGCCGCAAAGGCAGCCGGAACCGGCCGCCTTCACGAACCCTCACAAGGCCCGCAAGCAGAAATGGCAACCAAATGGGGCCACGGCGGTTGCCGCTGCTTGACGAATCGCGGTAGAATCAGTTGAATAAGAGCAGGCGACGAATTGGTGCTTACAGAAGGAGACGAACCATGGCTTGGCGACAAGTTCGCAATACGATGGTGATGTGCGGTCTGGGCGCGCTGGTGCTCGCCATGCCCGCTGAAGGCCGGGCCGCCACGCTCTGGGACTACATGTTCGGCTGCGGCCGGACCACTTACAGTCCGCCCTATTCGACGTCGTACTGTGCCCCGGCGTGCTGTGGCTCGTGTTCCGTATGTGCCCAGCCGGCCTGCTCCGCGTGCGCACCGCAGACCGTGTTCCGCACGTATTACCGGCCGGTGGCCGTGGCGGCCTACATGCCGGTGGTGGGCGTGAACTCTTACACCGGCTACGCAACCACGGTCTACTCCCCTGTGCAATCCTGGACGTATCAGCCCAGCCTGGTGCCCTATACGTCGTATCGGGTTGCGTACGCCGATGCTTACTCGCCGAGTTGCCTCGCTTGCGGCAGTTGCGGCTCGTGCGGGGCCTGCTCGCCCGGCCTGGGCTGCTACGGCAGTTGCTCGTCGTGCACGCTGGGCGGTTGCTCGTCGTGCGCACTGGGCAGCGCGTGCGGAGGGGCGGCGTGTGCCGACGGCTGCTCGCCCTGCGGCGGCTGTGGCGTAACGGGCTGCGCCTCGGGCGCGGGCTGTTCGTCCTGTGCGGCAGGCACGTCGGCGGCGGCGGTCCCGTCGTCAAGCGAGCCGGCGGCTGCGCCGCTGGCGCCGAGCCTGCCTAGCGGCAGCCCGGCGCCCGCCGTGCCGAGCAGTGCGCCGGCGCCCGCGCTGTCGCCCACCCCGGCGGCGCCGCAGAAGACGTTCAAGGACGAGCAGTCGCTCCAGGCGCCGCTGATCCAGGGAGTGCCCGCGGTCGAAGGCGGGCCGCGGCTGGAGGCCGCCCCGGCGGCCAATTCCACGCCCACGATCCACACCACCGACCGCCGCGGCACGTTTCGCACCGTCTACCCGGCGACGTACTCTCAGTTGATCCCCGCGCCGCGGGGCCAGACCTCCGCCGATCGCGCCGCCAGCCCCGACACGGGCAGCCCGCGGCCGGCGGCCGCCGTAGACGACGGCGGCTGGCGGGCATCGCACGACTAGTGCCCCGTCAACCATGATTGACGGGTCGGGCGCCGCTGCTGGCTTGTCCAGCAGTGCCGAAACACGGTTGGACAAGCCAACCGTGGCGCCCGTCAATCGAAGGTTGCTGAAGCACTAGTGGTCTGTCCATCGGGACTTTACTAGTTGGGTGCCACTGCTGGCTTGCCCAGCAGTGCGGGAAACACGGTTGGACAAGCCAACCGTGGCACCCGTAAACGCAACTTGGACAGACCACTAGTCGAAGCCGCGCCGGTTGCGTACACTGATTCTTTTACGGCGCGCAACAGCCATGCCTGCCAATCTCACGCAACAATATCTCAAGGCCGAAGAGGAGTATCGTCGGGCGACGTCGCCCGAAGAGGAGTTGGCCTGTCTGCAGGTGATGCTCAAGGAGATCCCCAAGCACAAGGGGACGGATCACCTCCAGGCGGACCTGAAGTCGAAGATCGCGCGGCTGAAGCGGGAGATGGCCGCGGAGAAGAGCAGCGGCCGGCGGGGTGCGCGGGGCCTCCGCATTCCCCGCCAAGGCGCCGGAACCGCCGTCTTGCTGGGCGGCCCCAACGCCGGAAAGAGCCAGTTGATCCGCAGCCTGACGCGGGCCACGCCCGAGGTGGCCCCCTATCCCTTCACCACCCACCAGCCCGCCCCCGCCATGATGCCCTGGCAAGACGTCACGGTGCAACTGATCGATACGCCGCCGATCACGAAGGACTTCCTGGACTCGTACCTGCACGGCCTGATCCGCGCCGCCGACCTGGCCCTGCTGATGGTCGATCTGGGCAGCGACGACTGTGTCGAGCAGTGCCAGGCGGTGCTCGAGCGGCTGGGCACGACGAAGACCCGCCTGGCGGCCCGCTCATATCTCGACGAGCAGGACATGGGCCTGTCGTACACGCGGTCCTTCCTGGTGCCCAACAAGATCGACCTGCCCGAGGCCTCCGGCCGTCTCGATCTGCTGCACGAGTTCTGCCCGCTGGACCTGCCCGAGTACGTCATTTCGGCCGACAAGGGGCAGGGGCTGGAGGCTCTGCGGGCGGCGATCTTCCAGTCCTTGGACGTGATCCGCGTCTATAGCAAGCTGCCCTCGGCCAAAGAGGCCGATCGCGACCGTCCGTTCACAATGCGCCGCGGCAGCAGCCTCGTCGAGCTGGCCGGCCAAGTACACAAGGATTATGTCAAGGGGCTGAAGTTCGCCCGCGTCTGGGGCGAGGCCGTCCACGACGGCACCGTCGTCAAGGGTGATTACGTGCTGCACGACCAGGACGTGGTCGAGCTGCACATGTAAAAGGCCCCAATTCCCAATGACCAATGACCAATGACTAATACGGCTCTAGTCATTGGGATTTAATACGTCGCGCCGCCGGAATAAGAGGAGTAGTCGTTATCCGCGCCGGAGGTGCTGCCGGTGGCGGAGGTGACCCCCCAGTCGCCGGCGCCGTCCAGGCTGGAATCCACGGAATCCTGATAGGAGAAGGTGCTGTTGCCGCTTTCCGTGGTGGTACCGCTCATCGTGCCGCCGGAGGCGAAGATCAAAGACTCCCGACCCCTTTATCCAATCTCGCCGCGTTGCTGATCGTCATTACCCGAGGTAAGAGCCGTATGAGGTAGTGCTTCACGTACGGATCTGTGCGGGGGGCCGCCCGCAAGGGCGGTCCCTACCGCGACTGTGCAGGAAGGGCAGGGCGGCCATGGCCATCCTGCCCTTCCTGCACACCCCCGCCAGCTTTCTTTGTGAGCTTCTTGACAGAAATTGCCCGCCGGTGATGCAACAAGATGAGCATCGGCCAGCAAAACGGTGGTTGGACAATAACCCGATTGGCGGCAGGTCCTGTGGTAGGCGCGCACCGTGTCCGCGCCCACGCGTGTCGCTGAGGTTCAGAAGGTGGCCTCGAACGTGTCGATGACCCCTGGAGGTCACACTCTCTTGCATCAATTGGTTTTCCGGAAATCCTCAGACCACTTGCCATTTTCCACGCCGCCAAATAGGCTAGGGTGCACATTCGTGATGTTATCCATCCACTCTTTTGGGACAACTTCTCGGTTACGGGGACTACATACATGATTTTTCGACCATTGGAATTGTTCACGGGCGGGCTGAAATTCGTATCAGTCGTTTTCCTGATCGTTCTTCAGGCCGACGGTACGTGGGCGCAGTCGGCCCCGGCACCCGGCGGCGACCTTCCCGGCGCGCCGACCGAGCTGGTGGTGACTGCGCTGCCGTGCGCATTTAAGCTGAGCTTCACACCACCAAACGATGGCGGATCACCGATCCTTGGGTACTACGCCTACGACCCGAAAACACCTTGGATAAGTTCCTGGGCAGGTTCGGCGCACGTACTGAAGCGAACCCCGATCCTGATCCAGGGCGGATCAGGAACGCATAGTTTCGTAGTGCGAGCCGTGAACAAGAACGGCGTCGGGCCCTTCTCGGCACTATCAAGAACGGTCACAGCGCCTGGTACTCCGCCGCCAGCGACCGATCCGTACTGGATTTACCACGAGGGCAGTTTCAATTGGGAAGGCGACTTTTCGTGGCCAGGTGGCCGCACTGTGCCTCCGGCCGTTCCCGGCGTTGCCATCGAGACCGACTGGTTCGACGAGTCCGTGCCGGCGTTGAGCGGACCTGGCTGCGTCGGGATCGTTCTTCCCACGCCCGGCAACTTCGCGCCCGTTCTGGGCAAGACGATCGACGTGGTTGCGCTGGGCTACAAGTATTGGACGGTTGCAATCCGCCCTGGCTATGACAAACCGAACTTCACGATCACATTCGAGACCGTACACGATGTCGTAGTCACGAAGAAAGTGTCTCTGAACAAGTACGGCACGTTCACCAAGGGCCAGTGGACGACGATCAACATTCCGATCTCCGACTTCGGGATGCAAGGCCGCCCAGTCTACAAGATGCTGCTTGAAGCTGGAGATGCCGGATCCTGGCATGTTGACAACCTGGGGTTCTGCAACAAGCCGCAGCCTACACCCTACCTTCCACCGACTGCTCGGGGAACTTCTTCCACGCGAAGCCGGCCGAGGTCTTGACGTGGGGCGTTCAGGTCGAGTTCGGGCATCTCGATGTGGCAGCGGTGATCTATGCTTCAGTCATTGGGATTTGGTCATTGGTCATTCCCGCCGAGGCGGTCAATACCGCAGGCCGCCGCGGAGTGCCAGGGTGTCGTTGGGATAGAAGTCGGGCAGACCGGTATCGGGCTGGATCTTGCGCTGGAAGACGTAGCCGATTTCCACCCGCCCGCTGAGGCCGCCGATGGCCTTCCGCTCGATGCCCAGCCAGCAGCGCCAGTCGCTGTAGCCCAGCAGCCCGTCGGCGCCGTTGGGCTCGCGGATGGCCCAGGTGCCGCCGCCAAGTTCGCCGGCCAGGTAAACCCAGTATTCGACGTCCGTGCCGTGGACGCCGTCCCAGTACAGGCGGTGCGCGATCTTGGGCTTGGGGAAGACCAGGCACAGCTCGGTGGCCTCGTCGGGATTCCAGCTTACGCCCGCGATCGGCAGCACGTTGGTGTCGGGCCGGTCGAGGTATGCCGCACCCAGCACGAGCTTCAGCGTCGGCGTCCAGTTCCAGATGCCCATGCCGTAACCGGTAACGCGCACGGCCTGGCGGCTGTTGTTCTGGAAATCGCTATAGTAGCCGGGCGTTACCGACACATCCACCCGCAGCCGCTCGCCGAACCGCGGGGCCCAGCGAAACTCGCTGTAGATGTCGTATAAGCGGGAGGGTAGATCGAGGCCCGACGGACCATCCAGGGCGTGGAAACTGAACCCCGGCGTAATCACCAGGGGCCAGGCCCGCGTCGGGCAGGGAAGACCCCACACCGTGCTGAGCTCGACGTCGTCCATGCCGAACCCGCGATTGCCGATCCGCGCCAGCCAGGTGTCGGCCAGCAGCACCTTCTGGAACACGCCCGGCCGAGCGTCGCGCGGCAGGTCCGGATCGTTTTCGGCCGCCGCCGCAACGGGGTCAGTAAGCGGCAAGAGGTTGGCCCCCGCCGGCACTCCGGATTGGGGACTGTCCCAATTTTCGTCCGACGAAAATGGGACTGTCCCCTTCGGCCCGCTCAACTGACCGGTCCCGCCGCCCGGCTCGGCAAACGGGATGAAAGCCGGCCCCACCGGCCCTGCTGGCTGGCCGCTCAACTGACCACTCCCGTCGCCCGCTCCGCCCGGCGGTAGCCACGTAGTCTGGGCCTGCGCGGCGACGCCGACCATGCACACCGTCGCGGCCGTGGCCAGAAGCAGTTGCCAGTTGCCGGTTGCCAGTTGCTAGTTCCCAGTTGTCAGTTGTCAGATTTGTAGACAAATCTCGCCACTAACCACTCGTCACTCAGAACGTCAGCCCGGCCCTTAGAAATACAGAGTTGCCCGCCTGGAACGTCGAGGGGTCCAGGTGGCTGTAGACCAGCTCGCGATTAAAGGCGTATCCGACCTCGAACAGCCCGCCGAGCGTGTTGCAACGCTTGAATTCGATCCCCAGGGCCAGGCGGATGTCGTTGTAACTGACCAGGTCGTCCACGCCCGGGTCCGCCCCTTTCTCACGATAGACGACCCACGTCCCACCGCCGTATTCGCCCGAGAGGTACCACCACCATTCGGTCGTGCCCACGGTTGTCAGCCGCTGGGTGAATTTGGGATTGGGAAACAGCACGTCGAACCGCGTGTCGGCGTTGGGGGTCCACACAATTCCGCCGGCCGGCAGGAGCTTGACCCGCACGCGATCCAGATACCAGATGCCGGCCTTGATCTTGACGGCCGGCGAGACGGTCATCACGGCCATTCCCTTGCCCGTAAACCGGAAGGCTTCGTTGTCCCACAGGCGGAAGTCGGAGTAGATGCCGACCCGCGCGTTGAGCTCCGCCCCGAACACGGGCGATATCTGGGGGTCCCACTCCGCGTCGAGGTAGGCGTCGTACGTAGCGGGTGGCATGTCGGCCTGTTGCGACACCGGACCAGTGGAAGCCGGCCCGTCCCAAAGGTGAAACGCGAACCCCGGCGTCACGACCAGCGGCGTCTGCACGTTATACAACAGCGGAAAGGAAAAACTGGCCGACAAGTCGGCGTCGTTGATCCCCAGCCCACCGGTTCCGTTTCTCGGAAACCAGTGATAGTCCAGGGCCACGTCGCGCAGGAATCGCTGCGCCTGGGCCACCACCGGCGGCATGACGAACTGCCCCGGGGCCGAAAAGTACGGCTGCTCGGCGAACAGGCCGGGGGCGGCGCCGGGCGGGGCATACGGGTCCCACGTCGGCGGCGGAGGCTGAATGCAGCCGTTGAGCGTCGCCATTGGCGCCGGCCCAAACTGCGCGGCGCCCGCCGGCGGCGCCGCCGCCGCGCCAACCGCCGGCGAGCCCAGCGTCGGCGGACCTGGACTGAACGGGCCCGCAGCCGGCGCGCTCAGCGCCGGCGCGCTAACGGCGGGTGAACCAAAGCCGGGTGTAGTCGGCGCGCTCAACGCCGGCGAACCATAGCTGGGTGCAGCCGGTACGCCGAAAGCCGGCGGGCTAACGGCTGGCGAACCATAGCTGGGTGCAGCCGGCGAGCCGAAAGGCGCCGCTGGGGCGGCCGCGGCCGGCGCCGGAGCAGTAACCGCCGGCGCCCCGGCCGCTGCCGACGACGGTGCCGTCGCGGTCGTGTCGGGCGTAGTAAATTGGATCCGCTGACCCAAGGCGGGAGCCGAAACCAGCGCCCCACCGATGGCCAACAGCCCGCAAATAAACCACCAATACGCGTCTCGAGGCTTAGCCGCGAGTCCACCGTGCATCGAAAACACCCCACCAAGCTTAATCGCGAATCCATCGTGCATCGAAAACGCGCCGCCAGGTTTCACTGCGAATCCCTCTTGCGTACAATGGCTTCCGATTTCGGCATTTGGGCAGACGGAAGCCCGACAAGCGGCCAAGTCGATAACCACAGGAGCCAAAAGAGCCCGACAAGCGGCCAAGTCGATAACCACAGGAGCCAAAAGCCCGACAAGCGGGCAAGTTAATAACCGTAATAGTTAGCCGCGTCAAGCCCGATTAGCCGGCCCCGCCGCCGCTCGTGCCACTAAATTTAAGGATACGTATCCCATCAGAAGTAGTGCCAGACTCCGACCCAAGAACGCTGCCACTCCCCCCTCGCCCCTCCCCCCTCGCCCCTTCGCCTGATGCCGGATTTCGACCCGCAGACAATCATCTCTCAGACTTTCGTGGCGGAGGTGGAGTACCACCCGTCGCTGGGCTCGACCAACGATCGGGCGCTGCGTCGCGGCCGCGAAGGCGGCGCAAAACTGCCGCTAGTGGTCCTGGCCGGGCGCCAAACGGCCGGGCGCGGGCGAGGGGCCAAACGCTGGTGGTGCGGGCCCGGCTGCCTGGCCTTCAGTCTGCTCTTCGGTCCCGAGCAGTTGCGCCCGGGCCGCGGTTCGCTCGTGTCGCTGGCCGCCGCGCTGGCGGTCGTCGAAACCGTCGGCCCGCTAGTTCCAGATCGCCAGATCGGTATCCATTGGCCCAACGACGTCATGGTCGCCAACCCGGCCGTAGCGGCCGGCGACCGGAAGCTGTCGGGCATTCTGATCGAGGTCCTGCCCGACGGGCAGCACGTGGTGGGCATCGGGTTGAACGTCAATGCCAGCGCCGCCGACGCCCCGCCGGAATTGCGCACCCGGCTGGCGACGCTGCTGGATTTGACCGGCCGGCGCCACGACTTGACGGTCATGCTGGTGTCCGCGCTGCAGCACATGGAGCGGCAGTTGGCCCGCTTGGCCCGTACCCCGGAGGAGATTGCCGCCCGCGCCGATAGCCTCTGTTTGCAGCGGGGCAAGATGCTCACCGTGGCCCAGGGCGGCCGGGCGATCACCGGCCGCTGCGCCGGGATCGCGCCGGACGGCTCGCTACGGCTGGAAACAGCCGAAGGCGAATGCTTGCTGCACTCGGGCGAGATGCTGTGAGCTATGAGCCATGAGCTATGAGCCATGAGCTGTGAGCCATGAGCCATGAGCTGTGAGCTGTGAGCTGTGAGCTGTGAGCTGTGAGCTGTGAGCCATGAGCTATGAGCCATGGGCTGCCAGCCCGTAACCGCTGATCGCTCGCCGCTGGCCGGTCCCCTCTCCCTCCGGGAGAAGGCCAGGGCCGTTGGTTGAACACCACCAATCACGCCTGTATATCCTCTCCAAGCAAGCTATTCGGATTTCAGCACCCGTCTCGCAGTCAACCGCGAAGCGGTTCAACCCCACAGCCCAGGGTCGCGCAAGCGCACCCTGGGATCGCAAGCAACAGATCGTCCGCACCCTGTAAGGGTGCCACAAATTGTCGCACCCTTTCAGGGTGCCGCCGGTCAACGCCTGGTATCCCAGGGTGCGCCCTTGCGCGACCCTGGGCTACGGGGTTGCACGCCTTCAGCGTGGGTACTGAACGGCTCGGAACGCAAAAGTCCTTTCTCTTCCGCGCTTCAATGTAGTCCGCACACGCCGTGTGCGGAAACCCGGCACACGGCGTGTGCCGGCTACAATAGTCTTGCCAACGTAATTCCCCGGCCGACCCTACGCCGCCGTCGCCGTGCCGGCCGCACCGTCCACGCCTCCCCAAGTCGCGGCTCGCCGGACGGGGGCGGCCCATGACGGCAAGGCCGCTGAGCACCCGCAATTGCCGGCCACAGATGCGTTCAGTCTTCAGTGTTCAGCAAACACCGGAACACTGACAACTGGCAACTGACAACTGACGGCGGAAGTCCCAAGTCCAAAGCCCGAAGACCCAAGACCAAAGACCAAAGACCAAAAACCAAAGACCAAAGACCGCGACGTCGCACTCTTGCAACAGTTCGGTCCCCTAATGAAGCTCACTTTCCGCCGAAGGGAAGATTCTGCAGCTCGAAATCCTGGTCCTCGGCGATACGAATTCCCAGGACCTCGACCGTGATGGACCGGTCTGGCACGCGGTAAGACCGCCGCTGCCCCACGCGCATCCCCAACAGGGTTTGGCCCAGTTCACTGGTGACCGAACAAGCATTCTCGAAAAGCGATGCTTCCCCATCTCCGCATACCAGCCATTCAGAGGTCTCGCCGTCGTCCAGGAACCGGACCTTAACGACGTGCCCCAGGCAGACTGCTTCCGTGTTGACCGGCGTAGGCGCCGGGACCGCCTGAGCGAGGATTGCCAGCAGATCGGCGATGCGTTTGCCCAACATGCCGTGCTGCCGCATTCCCTCTTCGTACTCGAAGTTGTCGTGATATTGATTCGGATCGTTCTGGGCAGACTCGCCAGCCTGAGCGAGCGCTCGGGCACACTCCGCGTCAAACTGCCGGATCTTCTTTCGCAAACCTTCGATGCCTCTTGTCGTCATCAACATTTGCAGAGCCCTTCATTGGCTGAGGATACTCCCATTCTCGCTTGGCGAAAATCGCACGCAAGCCCCGTGCGGGTATATACCCCCAACGCCGCCGGTGGTCCAGGCCGCACGGGCCAACCCCCGTGCTTCCCATTCTATCGGAAAAGTCGTTTTGCAGACCGTGTGTTTGCGACCTATCGTTGTCTAAATGACCTTGCGGGATTCCGGGAAAAAGGGGACAGGCACCATTTGTGCGAAGCACCCTCCGGGCCGTTCCGGCAAATGGTGCCTGTCCCCTTTTTCCCTCCCAAGATCATGCAAGGTCATTTAGTCCATGCGTCTATCGCCCCAACGGGAGAACTAACATGAACACCGGTTTGAAGGCGCTATTCTCCGCTACGATGATCGTCTTGTTTCTTTCGAGCCAGGCGGCAGGCCGAGGCGGAGGTGAATTCCGTGGTGGTGAGCGCGAATTCTCCGACCGCGGTGGTGAGGGCGAATTTCGCAGTGGCGAAGGCGAGTTTCGCGGTGGCGAGCGAGAGTTCCCCCGTCGCGGCGGCGAGGGCGAATATCGCAACGGCAACCAAGGCGGCTTTCGCGGCGAAGGCGGCACGAACCGGTTTCCGGACAATCGCTCGCCTTTTTCCAATCAGTCTCGTCCCAACGTCCTTGATCGGCCATACCCCTCTTTCAACTCGGGGGAAGGTTCGCACACCGGCCCCGCTGCGGGACCTATTCCCCATCCTGGCCCTGATCCCAATCCTGGCCCCAGTCCGAGTCCGGGGCTGCTGCATCCCGCTCCGAATCCCAATCCCGGCCCCGGTCCCAATCCTGGCCCCCATCCCGGCCCCGGTCCTAATCCGAGCCCCTGGCATCCCGCTCCGAATCCAACTCCTGGCCCTGGTCCGAACCCGTGGCCGCATCCCGGTCCGCATCCCAATCCTGGCCCCCATCCCGGCCCCCATCCCGGTCCCGGTCCCAACCCGAACCCATGGCCGCATCCGGGCCCTGGTCCCAATCCGAATCCGGGTCCGGGGCCGGGCGCCAACCCGAGTTGGTACCACGGGAACTGGCCCAACAACTGGAACAATGGCTGGTCTAATGGCCCGGCCGCATGGGGCGCCGGGTTCGCAACGGGGGTCGCCGCCGCCACGCCTTGGTCTTGGGGCTACTGGCCGCACTACAACCCGTACTGCTCCGCTCCCGTGGTCGTTGGCGACACAACGGTCGATTACTCGCAACCGATTGTGTTGGCCGCGCCTCCCGTCACGGTCGTACAATCGGGGCCCCAGTCGGCCGGAGCACCGGCCAGTGCTAACCAGCCGACGCCCACGGACCAGGCGATGGAACTGCTCGATGCCGCACGGGCGGCCTTTACCCCCGGCGATTACAGCGGCGCGCTTGCCAAGTGCGACCAGGCCATCGCCCGGCTGCCCAATAGCGCCGCGGCGCATGAGTTCCGCGGGCTGGCGCTGTTCGCCCTGCAGCGCTACAAGGAAGCGGCGGGGCCGGTGTATGCCGTGCTGTCGGTCGGTCCCGGTTGGAATTGGGCCACGCTGAGCAGCTTTTATCCCCGCGCGGACGTCTATTCGGGGCAGCTCCGCGCCTTGGAGCAGTATGTGGCGTCCAACCCGAATGTGGCCGAGGCGCGGTTCTTACTGGCGTACCACTACATGACCGGCGGGCACAACGACGCGGCCGCAGAGCAATTCAGGGCGGCGGTACAACTGAATCCCCAAGATCAGTTGTCCGCCCAGCTTTTGAGCGCGATAACGCCGACGGCCGCCGGACAGCCGCCGGCCCCCGCCGCGGCCGCCACTCCCGCCAAGCCGATAGATGCTTCTGCTGTCACCGGCGTGTGGACGTCCACCCGCGCAGACGGGACAACCATCACCCTGAGCCTTGGGCAGGATGCCAAGTACACGTGGAAGTTCGCCCAGAAGGACAAGCCGCAGGAGTTTAGCGGCGCCTATACGGTGGCGGACAACCTTTTGATCCTCAAGGAAGGCAACAGCCCGGTGATGGTCGGCCAGGTGACGCTGCTCTCCGACAACCGCTTCAACTTCAAGCTGGCGGGCGACAATCCGAGTGATCCCGGGTTGACATTCGGCAAGTGAACGGGGGCCCCAAGCACGAAGTCAGGCAACCCGCTCTTCCAAGAGAATCTAAGAACGTCTAGCGCGTGGAATTTCATTTCGATCGGGGATTTGAAACATGGGCGACAGGAATCATAGGCTTTTCACGTTGAGTTTTGCGCTCATGCTCCAATTACAACTAGCGGGATGTGTATGTGGCGACATCGGTGGATGGGGCGATCCCACCGACCGGCAGGCCGCCGAATGGCCGATCGCCAAGGATGTTTTTACGACGGCCCAACAGCAGATCCTCCCCGTCGGACTATCTGCCGACACGCCCAAAGTCAACCCGGCAGAGGTCCCGCTGTACGAGAAATACGGTTATAGCGCTTGGCAGGCCGGGCCCGGTACGAATTACAGCCAGGATCCCGGTCATCTTCAACCTTATGACAAACGGACCGAACTTGCGCCCGGCTATACGAACGCACCCCATGCAGCGCGACTCTTGACGTTCTTCGCCATCAGCGACATTCACGTCACCGACAAGGAATCCCCGGCCCAGCCGATCTACCCCGGCTGGAGCGCCTTGTTTGGTCCGAGTTCTCGCAAGCTTGACGCCGGTTCCTATTCACCAATCATTCTCTCGACAACCCACGTTCTCGATGCCGCCGTCCAGACGATCAACGCATTACATAAGAAATCGCCCTTCGATTTCGGCATCTCTCTCGGCGATGACATAAACAATACCCAGTATAACGAACTGCGATGGTTTATCGATGTCCTTGACGGAAAGGTCATCACCGCCAGCTCCGGCGCGCATGTCGGCGCCGACAGCATCGATTATCAGAAACCTTACAAGGCCGCCGGGCTGGACAAGGCCATCCCCTGGTTTCAGGTCGTCGGCAACCACGATCAGTCCTGGTCGGGCATCGGCTACGATAATGCAAAACTCCAGAGGGCCCACATCGGGAATACCATCCTCAACATTAACAGCAATATCTTAACCGATCCGAATTTCATAAATGACACCGGCGCCTATATGGGCGTGGTCGACGGATCGACTCCTTACGGGAACGTCGTCGGAGCAGGGCCGGAAAAGGAGTTTCCCGTGCCGCCAACGGTCGTTGCCGACCCGAAACGCCACTCCCTCGTGACAAGTGATTCTACAACCCGGAATTGGATGCGCGAATTCTTCACGACCACTTCCAACCCGGTCGGTCACGGCTTCACCCAGGCCAATCTGGACAAGGACTTTGCCTGCTATGCCTTCGAGCCCAAGTCGGATCTGCCGATCAAGGTCATCGTGCTCGACGATACGAACAAGAGGAATGACAAGCTAGGCGGCCCATTTTATTACGGCACCGGTGGTCTCGACCAGACCCGGCTGGACTGGCTGAACAGCGAGCTCCAGAAGGGGCAGGACGAAGGCAAGCTCATGATCATCGCGGCGCATATCCCGATCAAGCCGCAAGCGAGCCTCACCGACAATACGCCCACTCATGCTTTCTACAACACGTCTGCTGAGGACCAGTTGCTCGCCACGCTCCACTCCTATCCGAATCTCATCCTGTGGATCGCGGGACATCGTCACCTGAACACCGTTACCGCGCAACCGAATAATGCCGCTGATTTCAAGGACCATCCCGAGCGGAGCTTCTGGGAGATCGAGACGGCGTCGCTCCGGGATTTTCCGCAGCAGTTGCGGACCTTCGAGATCCGCCGCAACGGCGACAATACAATTTCGATCATTACCACCGATGTCGATCCCGCGGTGAGGGCCGGGTCGCCCGCGGCAAAGTCGCGAGGGTATGCGATCGGCGTCGCGCGGATATTCGGCGCCACGCCCGCCATCCTCGCCGATACCACTTCCCATGCTTACAATGCCGAGCTTGTGAAGCAATTGAGCCCCGAAATGCAGGCGAAGATCGCCAATTACGGATCGCCAATGAAGTCCCCGGGCGACTGAGTATGGGCCGACAAATAGGTTCCGTACTCATCACGCTGGAGCGTGATGCCCCGCCTCTCGCGGAGCGAGAGGAATACGGGAAATGCGGAACTTATTTTTCGGCCGGTTCTGAGGGGCGCGTAGCCGCCGGTAACCGTTCACGGCATAGAAGGTAGCAGGCACACTCTGTGTGCCGTCCGCCATGCCTTTTTCCGCTTCAGCGGACGGCACACGGAGTGTGCCTGCTACTTTAGCACGGCCCGTGAACACTTACAGCCGCCGGCCTTCAGGCCGCCCCGCGGCGGCGGATGGCCGGAGTGCGGACCATCCGGGGCTCGATCGGCGGGCGGGAGAGGTCCAGCCCGGAATCGCCCATGCCGGCCGCCCGCGGCTGACCGCGGGAGCGCTGTTTGGGCTTCAGGTTGGGCAGGATTCGCAGCAGGCTGGGCATCACCAGGGCGCTGGCCAGGCAGCAGGCCATGCCCAGGGTCAGCACGCGGCCCAGGCTGTGCAGGCCGCGGTGGGAGGCGATCATCAGCCCGCCGAAGCCCACGATGTTCATCAGCGTGTTGACCACGATCGCCCCGGCCGTCGAGGGGCACATGCGGTACGGATAGGGCTCGCGGAGGTAGTCGTGCACGATCTGCACGCCCGTATCGACCCCGATGCCCAGCACCAGCGGCAGCACGATCATGTTCGCCGGGTTGAGCGGAATGTTGAGGAGGCCCATCAGGCCGAACAGTTGCAGCTTCGACAGGACCAGGGGGGCCAGCGCCAGGAGGGTCATGCTCACGCTCTGGAAGTCGAGATAGACGACCAGCACTACCACGAGGATGCCGTAGATGGCGCCTTTCTCATAACCCGATTTCATCCGCAGCGACGACTCGTAGACTTGCAGCGGGTTGCCGGTGACGTCCGGGTCGACGCTCCGCACCTGGCGGACGAACTGCTGCATGGCGTCCATGTTCCAGATGTCGGCCTTGGTGTAGATCTGCATGGCGAAGCAGCCGTGCTTTCCGACGAAGCGCGAGAGCAGCGCCTCGGGCAGATCGGCGAAGCGGGGCGGCTCCGGGCCGGCCACTGCCCGCAGGGCATATAGCCGCTCCAGCAGATCGGCCGCCATTGACTGCTGAAAGGTGGCCAGGCGGCGGAAGTATTCGGCCTTCGGCAGGGCCCGCACCAGGGTGCGGATCCGCTCGACCGATTCCGCTTCCTTGGCCTTGCCGGCCAGGGTCATGAACTGCTGGAGCCGCTTGAGGGCCTGGTCCAGGGCCTCGGGCGGCACGACGGGGATCGGCTGCACGTGCTCCGGCAAGGCCGACAGGCGCTGGTTGATCCGCCGCACGACCGGGCGCTTGGACTCCGGCTCGGCCGGGAAGTACGAGACGATCTCCTTGACCGAATCGACCATGGGGCAGCGGGCCGGGTCGAGAAACTGCCGCTTGCGCTCGACGAGCTCCTCGCGGCTGCGGGCCACCGACACGGCGAACGACGAGCTGAAATCGTTCTGCCGCAGCAATTGCTTCTCGAGCTCGACGCTTTCCAGCCCCGCGGCCTGGAGGTTCAGCAGGTTGTGGTCGTACCACAGCCGGCCCAGGCCCAGGCAGAACACGGCGGTCAGGATGAGATAGCCGGCCACCATCAGGGTGGGCCGCTCGGCCAGCGGGCGGAGCCAGGCGTAAACGTCCAGCGGGGCGGGGGCCCGCCACGGCGGCCGTTTGGCATCCGACCACTGGATCATGGCCGGCAACGTGGTGAGGGCCGCGATCCAGCACAGCAAAATCCCCCCGCCGGCGATGATCCCCAGCTCGGCGATGCCCGGAAACTCGCTCAGCCCGATCGTGTAGAACGCCAGCGCCGTGGCCACGGCACTGGTGGTCACGCCCGGCCCGATGCTCCGCGTCGTCTCCATCAAAGCGGCGCGGGTGGGCACGTTCTCGGCCCGCAGGCGGAGATAGCGGGCGATGTGATACACGCCGTAGTCGCTGCCCAGCCCGATCACGATCGTCGCAAACGCACTGCTGAGGATGTTCAAATGCCCGACGGTCATCACGATGTAGCCGAAGGACCAGACCATAGGCAGCAGCAGGGCCGCCAGGGCCATCATGGGGTGCCGCACGCAGCCGAAGCCGGCGATGTACAGCAGGGCCACGCCGACGAGCGACAGGATGCCCGCCCACGTCATCGCCCGTTGGCTGGCCTCCATCTCGTCGTTTTCCATCATCGGGATGCCGGTCAGACCGATCCAGGTTTCCGGATGCCGGGCCTTGGCGTTGGCCACGATCCGCCGCAGCTCGGCGATCGCGCCGGCGTACTCGGTGAGGCTGCTGCCGCCGGGGTCCTTGACCAGGCAGAACGTGACCATGCCCACCCGATCACCGCTGGCCATCAGGTATCCGCCGTGGTCTGGCTCTTCCTGCGCCAATGGCGCTTCCGAAGGCCCCGCAGAGCGGCCGGCGGCAATCCCCGCGACACCATCGCGGGGCGTTGCGGCGAGGATGCCGGACATATCCGGGTAGGGCGACTGATAGGGGCCGGGGCGACCCAGGGCGGTGGCCAAGACCTCGATCGATTGGGCTTGTTGGGCCCGACCGTCGCCCAGTCCCGCCAGGGTCCCCATATCACCCCGCTGCAATCCCTCGACGAGCCAGGCCAACTGCCCACCCACGTTCAGCGCCGACCAGTTCCCCTCCAACACCGGCTGGGCCTGGTTCAAAAAGCCCTCGATCTGCTGCAAGCGGGGCAAGTCTAGATAGTAAAGCCCCTTGGCCCGCAGTCGGGCCAGATCGACCTTGTGAAAGACCGATCGGAAGAGCTTCGGCTGGTGCTCCAGCATGAGGGCCAACTCGTCCAGCACGGGCACAACCGCCGCCCGATCCTTGCCGTGGACGACCAGCAGCACGTCGTCCTGATCGCCGAATTCGTTGACATACTCCAGCCAGCGGTGATGATAGGCGCTGTTGGGGTTGAGCAGGTCGGCCCGGCTGTTGCGGAGCGACAGACTATGGCCAGCCCAGCCGATCGCCCCCACGGCCAGCAGCACGGAGAGGAGCACGGTCGCGACCGGGAAGCGCAGCACCAAGGCCGTAACGGCCATCATTGGCCGTTCCAGCAAGGACGGTTCCGTCTGCGGATTCCCTTCCGCCGACATAAAGCGTTGTCCCGAAAGAAGATCGGAGGCGCGCCCCCTGTTCCATCCCTCCGGCCGACCGGTTGGGCGGCACTGATGCTGCGCCAATGCTTTCCAAAGCACGGGCAAGATGCCCGTGCCACCCGTGCCACCCGTCCCCACCAAAAGGGAAAAGAAGGACGGCAGGATTGTAATGCCTCCCTGCCGGCGCCGCAAGAGGAATCCCGCACATAACTATTCGGTGTGGGCCAGATATATATAGTAGGGTGGGTCGAGCGCAGCGAGCCCCACCAAGAGATCAGGTGGCCTGGGCCTCTTCCAGCAGGATCGGTAAGGTTCCGCATTTCGCCGCGGTGCGGCTCCTGGCCCAAGACAATCAAGAACCGGGAGATATTCCACTTCTTGGGGACCTGCCCTTCCGACTCGATCCCGATGAGC
>JBEKTY010000082.1:0-35200 GCA_049515555.1 Thermoguttaceae bacterium | reverse complement strand
CGGACCCGGTGAGCGTGACGGTTACGACCGTGGGCGGCACCTCGGCCATCTCCTCGGCCGATCAGTTCACTTTCGTCGCGGCGCCGACGGTCGGCGGACTTCTGCCCGCTTCAGGCGGCCTCAATGGCGGCACCCTCGTGACGATCAGCGGCACGAACCTGGCGGGGGCCACGGCGGTCCATTTCGGCAAGGTCCTGGCGAAGATCAAGAGCACGGCGGACACGCAGATCGTGGTCACCAGCCCGGCGGGCAGGACGGGCCCGGTGGACGTGACGGTCACCACGCCCGGCGGAACCTCGGCCCCCTCTGCGCTCTATCAGTTCACCTACGCGGCTACCACGAAGGCCCCGGCTATTATCACGAGCGGAGCCATTGCCCCCGACGCCAGCGATCTTGCGCTCCTGGCCCTGGCGGGCCAATCTGGCCCGAGCGCCACGCTCCAGCGGAAAACGGTCGATAACCTCATGGCATCGCTGCTTTGACGGTCTTCCATTTCCATCGCAACGTAAGGGCTTATTCACACCACGCGCTCGATGTCACCCGTCGCCGCCGTGTCGTATCCGGGCAGGTCGGCCAACGTGCGGCGATAGGAGGAAGAGCGCACCGCCTCCACGAGGGCCTGGATGCGCGGGTCGCCCTCGCAGTCCAGGGGATAGCACAGGTCGTAGTCCTCTTGGCGGAGACTGACGAAATCGAGGCCCGCCTCGTCGCTCACCAGTTGCAGGCACACGCCGACGTCGGCCCAAGAAGAGCGCACTGCCTCGCCCACTCCGCGGTGGCTGTAGGCCACGCGGCGGGGCGGGGCGCGATCGGCGAGCAACTCGTCCAACAGTTCGCGCACGGCCGAGCCGGGTTCGCGGCCCACCCAGCGAATCCGTGATTGCAGGGCGGCGTGAATCGACCTGACGCGCAGCGCGGGCGCGGCCGCAAGGCCCTCTTGCCAGCGGGCGACGCGCAGTAAAGCAAAGCCCCGCTGCAAGGCGTTGCGCGCCGCGGCGCGATTCCCCGACTCCGGCCCCTGCCCGCCCAAGTGAACGCCGGCCGCGTGGATCAAGCCCCGGGCCAGCAGCGACAAGGCCGCTCGGCTGGGTCGCTGGATGGCGATCAAACGGATGCCCTTGCTGCGCTGCAACTCGTCGGCCAGGAGCCTCACCGCCGGATCGCAGCAGGCGATGACCAGGGTTTGCTGCGGGTCGGCCCCGGGATGCTCCCGCACGATGGCCCGTTCTAACGTGCCGTCGTGCGGCACGGTGCCGAGGCCGGTCGGCTCGACCGGATACAACAGTTTCTTGGCGCGCACCGTGGCGTGCCAGTAGCGACAAGGCTCGCATTCCGGTGGCCACGCCCAGCTACCAGCACCGGCCTGCTCGGCGTGCAGGAAGAAAAGGTCCTCCACGCGACAGCCGAACAGGGCGGCCAAGCCCAGGGCCGTGGCCGCCGAGGGGACCAGCCGCCCGTTCTCGATCGCACTGACCCCGGCCCGCGAAATGCCTGCCCGCGCCGCCACCTCCTCTTGCGACCAGCCGCGGGCGACGCGGCGCGCCCGGAGCCGGTTCTGTAGCGGCTGTTCCTCCGACATGCACGCCCATCCTTCTAATGCCGACGCCCAAGGCAACTGAGACCCGCCACCACCAGTATATCTCACAGTGACAGCATTATACCGCGCCGACCCACCCGTAAGGGTGGATTTTGGTCTGCTTTCCTGCCCAGATTTACGCCAAATCCGACCAGGCACTTGCTTGCCAGCCGGGTGACATGATATTATACTACCGATCCGCGACAGTTAAATAGCACACCCCGCCGTTGCTCCAGTCTGCCCCGCCTGGTTCGTGAGACACCTATGAACTTACTGGCAAGCATGGTTCTGTCGATCGCAGCGCTGTGGGGCGACCAGCCGGCGGACACGGCAAACCACCCTGTCGCGATCACGGTGCAAATCAAGTCGGGCAAGCCGGTCGCTTTTACGGCAGATGAGCTTGGCAAGCTGGGGCGTGCGAAGGTCCAAACCGGTAGAGACAAGGACCAGCGAACCTACGAAGGCGTGCCGTTGGCTAACATTCTCCATGCGGCCGGCGTCACCTGGGACCCCAAGTGCTCCCCGTGGCTGGACTGTTACGTGCTTGTGAAGGGAGCCGACCGCTGCAATGGCAAGCCGCTCGCCAAGACGGCGGGGCCGTACCAGCTCGTGGAAGAAGACGCCAAGCAGCGGGGGCGGTGGGTTCGGCAGGTCGCCACCATCCATGTCCGGATGATATCCGAGTAGAACCGCAACATCGCACAGGAACCAAGTGAACCTTCATCGGGAGACAGGCTGCGTGGCACTGATGACAACTATCCGCGCCGCGAGATGCCGTATCGGGGCCGCTGTTGCCGTCCTGTTTCTGGCGGCTGTCGGGGCGCCGGCCGTGCTGGCCGCCGAGACGGCCCGCAACGGCGCTGTCTGCCTGGTGGGCATGGGGCCGGGCGACCCGGAGCTCGTGACCTTCAAGGCGGCCAAAGTGCTCAAGGACGCCGATTGCGTGTTCTGCTTCGACTATCTTAAGGACGAGGTCGCCCGATTCGCGCCGCCCGGCAAGATCACGGTGGCCTCGTCGCTCCTTATGGGCCGCTTCCGCGGCCAGAGCCTGAAGGACCTTCCACCGCAGCTTCGCGACCGGGCACGCCAGAGCCAAGCGGAAACGGCTAAGTTCCTGACCCATGTTCGAGAGCTGGTTGCCGGCGGAAAAAAGGTGGCCTTCGCTGATTCGGGGGATCCCACGCTGTATTGCCCCTGGTCGTGGGTCACCGAAGACTTCGCCGACCTCGATCCGGTCGTGGTTCCCGGCCTCAGTTCGTTCAATGCGGCCAATGCGGCCCTCCGACAGAGCGTGACGAAGAAGGCCGGGTCGGTCTTGCTCTCGGCCGGAGACGACTTGGGAACCCCCGATGAACATGGCCGGCTGAAGATGATGCTGGTGCTGTTCACCCATCGCGTGAAGCTTAACGAGCTGCTGCCGCGGCTCCAGGCCCGTTACCCGTCCGATACGCCTATCGCCGTTGTGAGCGAAGCCAGCTACGAGCGCGAGCGGGTGCTGTTCGCCACCTTGGCCACGATCCAGGAAAAGCTGGGCGACCAGAAGTTGCCTCATCTGTATCTCATTTACGCCGGCGACGGCTTGGCGCCGCCGAAGGCAGTCAATAATGACGGGCACCTTGGCGGCCATGATGCGAAAACGTCGGGCACGAAGGCCCGGTAACCGGAAGGGGCCAGGTGCGTGAGGATGCGGCAGGGCTTGCTGGACGAGCGAAGCAAAACGGGAGCGCCTTGCGGACCCGCGCCGGCCGGCTTCACCTTGGTCGAGGTGTTGGTGGTGATCGGCATAATCGGTATTCTGGTCGGCCTGATGATTCCCGCGGTGCAAGCGGCGCGGGAAGCGGCGCGCCGCGTGCAGTGCGTCAATCAACTCCGGCAGCTCGGGCAGGCCGCCCACAACTACCATACGTCCCACGGATCATTTCCGCCGGGAGTGGATCGTTCCAAGTCGCCCAAGAGTTCCGTCTATATCTTTCTCTTGCCCTACCTGGAACAAGCCGCCCTTTACCGGCAATGGACGAGTCCCAACGCGGATTACCAGCGATTGGCTGCCACGGTGCTGCCGGGACTGGTTTGCCCGAGCGACCGCATCCCCAAGAACCCGGTCCAAAATCGCAGCAGTCTCGCCTGGTACGGTTTGACGAGCTACGGCGGCAACGGGGGGACGCGATCCTTTGATCCCGAGTCGCCCGCTCTCAAAGCCGACGGCGTCTTCTTCGAGGTTGGGCCAGGCTCGCGGCCCATTCCCAACCAGCAGAGCGTCAGGATCAGCGACATTACGGACGGCTGCAGCCGCACGCTCCTCTTTGGCGAACGGAGCCATTACGATCCGAACTACGATTCCTGCGCCGCCCAGGGATGGCAGCAAACCATGGGCGAGTATGGCTATTGGACGGGCTCGGGCGGCGACCTGTCGTTGGGAGACGTGACACTCAGCAGCTATGCGCCGATCAACTACCGCCTGCCGTTTTCCTACGGTGACCGCGCCACGGCCAATCCTCCGGCGAATTCGCGCACCGCCTTTCAATACTATGCCGATCTGCGGTTGTGCGCCTTCGGCAGCCAGCATTCCGGCGGCGCGAACTTCGTCATGGCCGACGGCTCCACGCAGTTCCTCGGTGATGATACCTCCCTAGACGTGTTACAGGCGCTAAGCACGCGGGCCGGCGATGAGCCCGTGTCACTGCCGTAAGTTATCCCAGCAATCCCAAGGCAAACAGTGGTCGAAGTCTTTCGCGTTCAATGTACGACTCAATAAGTTTCAACACAGGAGATCTAGCGATGAAAACAGTGGCGGGAATCGGTGGTTTACTGTGCGTGTGGATCCTGGTGGCCGGTGCTGCCGGCATGTTTGCGGCAACGGCAGCCCATGCCGACGTAAACGACTATAACATTACGGCCGATACCTATATCGACAGCAGAAATACGACCTCCAATTACAGCACCTCGGGGGTGGACAAAGTGGTGGTCAACGCAAGCAACCCTACCCAACCGTGCAGGACATTGTTCATGCTCCCCCCCCAGGTCTGGGCGACCCCCAACATAACCGATGCCCAGGTGGTGTTCCCTTTTTACGGCGGGTCGGGCACGCTCGACGTGCGTCTCGATCCGCTGACCCAGGCGTTTACGCTCAGCGGAGCCACGTGGCAGACGTACGATGGAACCAATAGTTGGACCACTCCCGGCGGCGATTACGATCCCGTAAACCTGGCCGGGACATACGATGCCGACTATACGCAGTATACATGGGACATCACCTCCCTCTTGAACAACCCACAGGACAAAGCCGAACTGGAGGACTATGGGACGATATTGAAGATGTTCGACGAGAGTACGGTGCCGGCGAAGATGGAAAAAGCCACGTTCGACAGCAGTAGGGGCGTCTATACTCCCGGTCCCTTCGTTGTGATAACCACGGCAACACCCGAACCTGCGACCTCAGTGATGCTTCTGGCCGGCGGCGCACTAATTGCGGTGGTCACCCTCCTGCGGCGCCGGCGGTCTCTCGCCGCCGCCGGATAGTATTTGCCAGTGTCTTGCTAGCAACCCCAAAACACGCTATAATAGGTGGACAACGTTCTCCCCAGATGATTCGCTGGTCGTGTTGTACCACGCAAGAGGGTTCTGCCCCGGCTCTCTCGCCGAGCGATGTGGTCGTGTGCGCGTCGGTGCGACTTTCGCCGAGGTATTCAGGGCATGCCTTACACCTTCTCGCGTTTCTTCGAGCGGTCGCAGAAGTCCAAGCGACGGCGGCCGGCTGCGCGATGCGGGAGTTGGGTGAGGGCCGGATTCAAGCCCCGCGCGGAATTGCTCGAACAGCGGGTAATGCTGTCCGTTTCGACGCTCAGCTTCACCGGCCCCACGTACTGGCAGAACTTCGACAGCCTGCCGAACACGGGTGCGGACCAGACACGCATCAGCAAGTTCAGCTCGTCCGGTCCGTTCGACGCAATTTCGCCCGCCAGCGGCTCGACCAGCGACACGGGCGATGATCCACAGGGCATCGGCGCGTCCGGCATGGCCGGATGGTCCATCGCCGAATACGCGAGCAACACGCTGAAAGATTTTATCTCGTCGGGCGTGGCCACGACGGGCGCCGTTTACGACTTCGGTACGGCCAGCGGCGCCGCCAACCGGGCCCTGGGTTTGGTCCTCACAAGCTACAACTCGCCGGAAATCGGCTTGACCTTGGTGAACAACACCGGGGTCATGCTGCCGCAAGTCAAGATCTCGTTCACCGATGAGCAGTGGACCGAGAACACGCAGAACCAAGAGCTTGACTTCTACTACGGGACGACACCCACGGCCCTGCCGCTCTCGTCCTCGACTTCGGGGTTTACGCAGGATGCGAACCTAAGCTGGGCGACCACCCAAACCGCCGGCAGCCCCACCTTCGTGGACGGAAGCAGCGCGGACTTTCAGCAGGGGGTGTCCGACGTCATCTCCGGCTTGAATTGGAACAACGGCTCGACGCTGGTTCTCATGTGGCGCGAGTCGAACTCCGGCGGCGCGGCGGCCATGGCCATCGACAACTTCAGTTTCTCGGCTGATGCCGCCGCGCCCGCCGTCGCCAACAGCGTACTCACCGTCAGCCCGGGCCAGGCCGCGACGATCACCAGCAGCCAGTTGTCGACGGCCGTAAGCCCCGGCGGCATTCCAAGCTCGCAAATTACTTACACCGTCGGCAGCACGGCGCCGGCACACGGGACGCTGAAAAACGGCAGCACGACCCTGACTACGGGCAGCTCGTTCACGCAGGACGACATCCTTGCCGGCAACATCACCTACACGCCGGACGCCAGCGGAGCCGCGAGCGACAGCTTCACGTTCACGGTCTCCGACGGCGCGCAAGCCACCGCCGCGAGAACGTTCACCGTTTTGACGGACCTGGCCGGCAATCAACCGCCGGTCAATATCGTTCCCGCCGGTCAGAGCGTCATCGCGAGCGCCCCGCTCGTCTTCTCATCGGCCAACGGAAACGCGGTGGCGATCGCGGATCCCAATGTAGGCTCCGCCCCGGTGCAGGTTGCCTTGAGCGTTTCGCATGGCGCCTTGACGCTCGGCGGCGCCACGGGGCTGACGATCACCGCCGGTTCGAATGGCTCGGCCAGCCTGACGTTTAGCGGCGCCATTGCGGACATCAACAACGACCTGAACGGCCTGACCTACGTGCCGGCGGCCGGCTACGGCGGGTACGATACTTTCCAAATCGTCACCGACGACCTCGGCCACAGCGGCGCCGGCGTCGCGCAGACGGCAACCAACACCGTCGCGATCACGGTCGTTGCGCCGCTGCTCAATGAAATCGAGGCCAATCCGCCGGGGACTAGCGACAACCGGTACGAGTACGTCGAGCTGCGCGGCGTGCCGGGCGCAAGTCTGAATAACGTTTATCTCGTCGTGTTTGGCGGCGTCTCCACGAATAACCCGGGCACGGCCGACCTGGTCGTGAACCTCTCGCCGTACTCGCTGGGCAGCAACGGTCTCCTGGTGGTTGCCGGCGTCGCCGGTACCGGCCACTGGCTCGGCGCGGGCACGACGCTGGTCTCGGACTGCTTCTTCACGCAGTCAGGCGGCTTCAACTACGGCACGTTGTCGTTTTATCTGTTCTACAGCACTAGCCCTTTTTCGAGCGGCGTCGATTACGACGCGAACGACGACGGCGTGCTCGACAATCTCCCCTCCGGAAGCCAGGTGCTCGACGACGTTGCCCTGCTCGACAAACACGAAGATGCCTCGGGCGACATCGCCTACGGTTCGGCGGTCGTCACGGAATTCAATAACGCGGGCACCCCGGACGCCGCCACGCGTTTTGCCGGCAATATCACCCCCTCGTCGTCGACGGCCTGGTACGGCGGCGAGCTGGTCGATGCCGGTGAAGTTGCATCGCAGATCAACTACGATGTAACTCGCGAAAGCGCCAACGAACCACCCGGCATGTACCTCACTCCCGGCGACGTCAACGTGCCGAGCGCCCAGCCGCCGGTGCTGATCGCCTCCCCCGGCTCGCTAAACTATACCGAGAAGCAGGGCCCTACCGCCATCGAGCCGGGAATTATCGTGACCGATGCCGACAACTCCACGCTCGTCTCGGCAACCGTCACGATCGCGGCCAACTATGTCCGCGGCGAGGACGTTCTGTCGTTCGCCAATACGGCGTCGATTACCGGCAGCTTCGACAGTTCGACCGGCATTCTATGGCTGACGGGCACCGACACGGTGGCCAATTACCAGGCGGCCTTGCGGGCGGTTTGTTACAACAACACCAGCAATAACCCGAGCACTGCCGGCCGCACCGTGTCTTTTTCCGCCGCCGACGGCACGTGCGGCAGCTCGGCCGCCAACCGAAGCATTACGGTAATTGCGGTACCCGAGATCACGGTGCTCGACCGGTTTACGATCATTGGCAACGGACAGGCGACGCCCATCGGCCTGGGCAGCACCGTCGTCGGGGCGGCCGGTCCCGGCCAGACCTTCACGATCCGCAACGACGGCGGGCGGACGCTCACCTTGACCACGCCCTTTGCCAGCACGACACATTTCAGCGTCGGCCAGCCAGGCATCGCGAGCCTTCCCCCCGGGCAGACCACGACCTTCACGGTGACGCTGAACACGGGCGCGGTATGGTCAGGCTCCGAGCAGATATCAATCTTCAGCAACAGTGGAGATAACGGCGACGGGGCAGAAACCCCATTTACCTTCGACGTTGCGGGCACGGTCGCCGCCGCCTCGACGACGACAGGCAGCAATGCTTCGGCAAATCCTTCGCTCTTCGGCCGGCCGGTGACCTTTACGGCCGTGGTGAGCGCCGTCGCGCCAGGTTCCGGCACGCCGACCGGCCCGGTGACGTTCGAGGACGGCGGCACGACTCTGGGTGAAGGCACACTGAGCACGACGGGCGGGGTGACGACCGCCACATTCAGCGTCAGCAGGTTTGCGGTGGGCATGCATAGCATTACGGCCCTCTACCCCGGCGACGGCAACTACCAGGGCAGTACCAGCGATCCGGTCGTCGAGTTGGTGCTGGCTGCCAAGGCCGGCACGGTTACGAAGGTCGCCGCTTCCCCCGCGTCGCCGGCCTTTGGGCAGACCGTGACCCTCACCGCGACCGTCCGCATCAATATCCTTTCGATCAACGTTGCGCCCACGGGAAGCGTCACCTTCAGGGACGGAAAGGCGCTCCTGGGCACGGTCCTCCTGACGGGCGCCAACGGTGTGGCGACGGCCACGCTTCCCGTCGCGAAACTCGCCGTGGGAAGACACAGTATCACGGCCACCTACGCAGGCAATCCCGCGCTGACCAGCAGTAGCGGCCCGCTAACGCTGACGGTTGCCAAGGCCGGCACGGGCACGTCGGTTGCGGCGTCGCCCGGGCAACCGGTTTTCGGGCAGAAGGTGACCATCACGGCCACGGTCGTCATTACCCCGCTCAGCCCCCCCGCCTCATTTATTACTGCGCCGACGGGGACGGTGACCTTCAAAGACGGAAGCAAGACGCTGGGTAAAGGCACGTTGAGCACGACGGGCGGGGTGACGACCGCTACGTTGACCACCGCCCGCCTCGCCGTTGGGAACCATAGCCTTACGGCCACTTATTCGGGTAACGGCAGCTTCAAGACCAGCAGTGGCGCGGCGCCGCCCGAAGCGGTTGCCAAGGCCGATACGACCATCGCGGTTGCCCCATCCGCCAACGTGGTGGCCGCCGGCCAGAAGCTGACTTTCACCGCCACGATTCTTGTTACAGCCCCCGGTTGCGGGACGCCTACGGGGACCGTGGTCTTCAAGGACGGCAGCACGACGTTGGGCACGGCCAAGCTCAGAACTGCCAAGGGCGTGACGACGGCTACTTTGAGCGTCAGAAATCTCCCCGCGGGCAGCCACAGTATTACGGCCTCCTACGCCGGCGACGGCAATTTCAACGGGAGCCTGTCACCGCCTTCGCAGGTCGTCAAGGGTACGGCCCCGGATATTATCACGAGCGGAGCCATCGCCCCCGACGCCAGCGATCTTGCACTCCTGGCCCTGGCGGGCCAGCCCAGCTCGAGCAGTACAATCCAGCGGAAGATCGTCGATAACCTCATAGCGTCGCTGCTGATGCAAGGGCCCGCGAAATAATAACCCTTACAACTGTCCAACGGGTGGCACGTCCCTGAGCGGAGCGAAGGGCGTGCTTCGTGGGCCGTCCACGCCCTTCGTTCCTCAGGGCGTGCCACCCAATTGTCAAACCTGTTCTTTCGCGGGCCCTAAGCATCAATACGGCACGCTCAGGAATCTTCGCCGGTCAAGTACATGTCGCCGGGGCCCAGCTTGTCGTACCACGTGAATTTCAGGATGCCGGAGGTGACGGCCAGCACGGCCAGCGAGAGCCACAATTCCCGCCAGTGCTGGATGACCAGGTAGATGGGCGAGGTCACCAGGCTGACCTGCCAAACCAGTCCCACGGCGAGGTTGAACACGTCGCGGTGGAAATCCTGGTTCTTTGTGAAGCCCGGTTCCGCGGCCCGGCACTGGGCCAGCACGGGGCCCCAGCAGCCCCAGGGCCGCACGCTGCGGTAGAAACTTTGCAGCACCTCGTCGCTTTCGGGCCCGGTCGCGAGGGTCACGGCGATCGAGGCGGTAAAGCTGATGCCCAGAACGGCCAGCACCAGATAGATTTCGTGCAGACCGGGCGCCAGCCAGGGGATCAGCACGGCGGCCGCCGTTCCGCCGGCCATCCCGGCGAAGAAACCCCAGCCGTTGAAGCGCCACCAATGCCACTTCAGCACGTTGGGGGCCACGAAGGCCGGCACCAGGGCCGAGACGATCCATTTCGTGATCGAATGCACGTTGGCCGTGGTGAAGCCGAAGCCGATTCCCAGCAGGATCACGGCGCTGGAGGTGATCCAGGCCAGCCACACGTAGCGCTTCGCCGGGGCGTGCGGATTGATGTAGCGCTTGTAAATGTCGTTGACCACGTAGGCGGCGCCAGAATTGACGGTCGACACGAACGTGCTCATGAACGAAGCCAGCAAGGCGGCGATCAAAATGCCCTTGAACCCGACGGGAATGTACGAGCCGCTGAGCACGCGGGGCAGGATCTCCTCGAACCGGGCCCCCTGGCCCTTTGCCGCCACGAGCTGCGCCAGCTCGGGGCTGAAGAACACGATGGCCAGCACGGCGATGGCCCCGATGAGCAGGAAGCGGGGGGCCAGCGAGACCACGGCCATGACCATGTTCTCGAGGGCCGCCTCGCGCGGGCTGCGCGTCGAGAGGATGTGCTGAATGGCGTAGTTCGGCGTCGGCCCGGCCATGCTCACCAGGACCCCCTTGAAGAACAGCATGGCGATGAACAGCATGTAGAGTGCATAGCCGTCGCCCTGGGAGCCGTAGATCCGCTCGTTGAGCTGCGGGATGAGGGCGGACCAGTCGAGGTTCAGCTTCCAACTGAAGAAGAGTTGGTCCCAGCCGGCGGGGACGGCGGCCGTGATCTGCTCCGGCCGGATGGTGGCAACGGCGATGGCCGCGATCCCCACGGCGGCCACCACCTTCAAGACGAACTGGATCAGGTCGTTCATCACCACGCTGTACATGCCACCCACGACGCAGTACACGCCCGTCACGACCAGCATGATTGTGCCGTACACCTCGGGCGGCAGGTCCCAGGGGAAGAAGGGGGCGGTGAACTCGGCGATGCCGCGAAAGGCGTAGCTGAGGAAGCCCACCACGCTGACCAGGGCGTACAGCACCACGCTCAGATAGGCCCACTCGGCCCCCCGGCTGCTGCCGAAGCGCGTCCGCATCCACTCGGCGCCGGTGAGCACGTTCGAGCGGCGGACCCAGGTGCCCAAGTACATCATGCGGAAGACGACGTTGAACAGCGGCCAGATCCACAACAGCCACACGCCCTTCACGCCGTAGATGAAAAACATCATTACGAACCACATCGTGCCCGTAATGTCTACGCCGCTGGAGCCGTGGGCCACGCCGATGATCCACCAGGGGAGGCTCTTGCCGGCGAGGAAATAAGACTCGGCGCTCTGCGAAGCCCGCTTGGCCACCCACCCGCCCACCACCGCCATGAGCAGCAGGTAGACGACGATGATTCCCAGATCGACGGGGTGCATGCGGGCTCCTGAATACAAACGCGACGGACGACGGACGGGAGTGCTTGCGTCCGTCGCCCGTCGTCCGTCGTAATTCCGGTGGGGCTCGCTTCGCTCGACCCACCCTACAACTCTACTTCCTCCAGTCGCCCGTCGTCCGTCGTCCGTCGCCGGTGCGTTACGGCGGGCACGACCGCAGGTGCTCAAGCAGCTCGTCCAGCGGGCAGGTGGCCACCGCGCAATACTTGTCCGCGCCGCCGTAATACACAAACAGCGTGCCCTCGATCACCACGGCCCCGCAGGGGAAGCACACGCCCCGGTAGTAGCCTTCGATCTCGTAATCCTCCTCCGGCTGCATGAGCCAGTCGGGCGTGCGATGCAGCACCCGGCCGGGCTCCGCCAGATCCAGCAACACCGCCCCCAGCCGGTAGAACTTGTCCGGGCCCACCGCGTGGTAGATCGTCAGCCAGCCGTCGGGCGTTCGGATGGGCGGCGTGTTCACGCCCAGCTTGAAGGCCTCCCAGGGATAGCGGTTCGCCAGCAGCAGCTTGCTGGGGGCCTGCGGAAAACCCAGCAGGTCGTCGGCCGCGGCGATCCACGCGCAGGCCTCGCGGGTGCCGTACTGCGGCCCGACCCATTCCAGCGGCCGGTGGATCATGACGTACTTCCCCCCCACCTGCCCGGGAAAGAGGATCACGTCGCGATCGTCCAGCAGCGGGTCGGTCAGCCAGCCGGCGCGGATCCAGGTCTGGAAGTCCTGCGTCAGGGCCAGGCCCGTCAGCGTGGCGTTGCTCCGCAGGTAGCGCGGAAACTCCGGAGGGCAATCGGGCGTGAGGTAGCGCCGCCGGACCTCCGGCCGCCAGAACTGCCCAAACGGATAATGCCGGCAGGCATACGTCAGGTAGTACCACGCGCCCAGCTTGATCAAGCGCGGGTCTTGAATCGTCGCCCCGTCGAACCCCTCGACGCTCGGACCGAGCACCGGCCGATCGCCGACGCGCCGGAAGTGGTAGCCATCGTCGCTCACGGCCAGCCCCAAATAGCACTTGTAATCGCAGTGCGATTCGGCGGCGCGGTACAACAGCAAGACCTGCCCCCGCTGGGCGTCGTACCAGGCAGCGGGGTTGAAAACGGCCAGGTCTTCCCAGGGGTGATCGGGGTGCGGCGAAAGGATCGGATTGCCGGCGTAACGTTGCAGCTTCATCAGCGGTCTCGTGCATAGGGTGCCACTGCTGGCTTGTCCAGCAGTGCTCCTCACACGGCTGGACAAGCTAGCAGTGGCACCCAGCGAAAACAGGACTGCTCCCCTCAGGCCGGACAATGATATCATGGCCGGCCGGCAGCGGCAACCGGGCCCAAACTGCCCTTGCCGCGAGGCTGGGGTTCTTGTATCGTTCGCCCCCGGGATGGTCTCACCAGAAGGAATGACCGCGATGGTCGCTCGGTACCGCCGGGGCATGCTGTCGATCGCCTGCGCTTGGGCCGGGGCAATGTTGCTGACGGCGGCGGGCTGCAGTACCTCGTTCTGGTCGAAGGCCGACACGCCGCAGTCGGTCCGCGAAATCGCCCCCGCCGACGTCCGCCCCGGCATGCTCTGCCAGATCGACATGGTTGTGCCGCCGACGGCCGCTTCCGGCTCGTACCAGTGCTATACCGGCAAGGTGGCCGAAGTTACGGCGGAGGAGATCGTGCTGGCGGGTGCCACCGAGGAGGGCCGGATCCAATACGGCACGTCGCCGCGGCGCGCGGCGGCGACGGTTCGGGAGCGGGAGACGGTGCGGGTGCCGATCGCCGGGGTGGCCACGATCCAGGTGGCCGACCCGCCCCCCACCGACTCGCGCTGGCTCCCAAAGCCCGCCAAGCCCTGACACTACACGCTTGGTCGGCAAACGAAATGTGATCGGGATTATTCGCCGAGGCTCGTAGTGACCCGATTTATCGGGTCCGGACAGTGTGAACAGGTCAAGGACCGCATGAATGCGGTCACTACCAACGGTCTTGGTCATTCGCCGGATGGCCGTTGCCCAATTGCGGCGGCAATTCGCGTCTGAAGCTCGGCCGGCGTCAAACCGCGGATCAGGAACCGCTTTCGGGACGACGTCCCGCCGGAGAGCAGCTCGATCTGCCGGCGGGGCACGCCCAGCCGCTCGGCCAGAAGCTCGGCGATGGCCTTGTTGGCCTTGCCTTTTTCCGGGGCCTGGGTGACAGAGATCTTGAGCATGCCGCCGTGCAGGCCGGCGATTGCATTGCGGCGGGCACCGGCCTGGGCCCGCACCGCCAGCAGCGTCCCGTCCTTGTGCGATTCGAGCTCGAGTCCCTCCTTTATCCTTCCTCCCTCCTCCTTCATCCTTCCTCCTTCCGCCTTCCTCCCCAATCCCCAATCCCCAATCCCCTCCTCCTCAATCCGCCATCACGCAGCGGTCTTTGGCCCAGGCGCGGAGCTGCTCCACGTGTTCCCGCATGACGACCGCCAGCGGCTGCGTGGCTTTCATGGCCGCCAGGATGTGGTCCGTCGTACACTCGGTCTTCACGGCGAAGGCGGCGAACAGGCCGGAAACGACGGCTTGCTCGATTTCGGCGCCGGTCCAGCCCTCGGCGGCGGCCACGAGGGCCGTCAGGTCGAACTTGCCCTTATCGCGGCCCCGCTTCTTAAGGTGGATGGCGAAGATGGCCTCGCGCTGGTCGGGGCCCGGCAGATCGACGAAGAAGATCTCGTCGAAGCGGCCCTTCCGCATCAGCTCCGGCGGGAGCCGCGAGATGTTGTTGGCCGTGGCCATCAGAAAGATCGGATGGCGGTAGTCTTGCATCCAGGACAGGAGGGTGCCGAACATCCGCTGCGACAGCCCGCCGTCGGCCGAGTCGGTGCTGGCCGAGGCGAAGGCCTTCTCGATCTCGTCGATCCACAGCACCACCGGGGCCATCGACTCGGCCTGGTGCAGGGCCTCGCGGAGCCGGGCTTCGCTCTCGCCGATGAATTTCTGGTACAGCACGCCGGGGTCCATCCGCACCAGGGGCATGCGCCAGGCGGAGGCCACGACCTTGGCGCAGAGGCTCTTGCCGCAGCCCTGCACGCCCAGCAGCAGGATGCCGCGGGGGGCGTCCAGCCCGAACTCGCGGGCCCGGGCCGAAAAACCCCCGTGCCGCAGGTTCAGCCAGCGCTTCAGGTTCCCCAGCCCGCCGATCTCCTCCGGCGAAACGTCGGCCGCAATCGACTCCAGGCAGCCGGTCGTCCCCAGCCGGTTCCGCTTGGCCTCCACGACCCGCGGCAGGTCCGAGCCGTCCAGTGCGTTGTCCTGCTGGATGACGCCGGAGATCACCCGGGCGGCCTCCTCGCTGGTCAGGCCGCGCAGCGTCTGCACCAGGACCTCCAGCTCGCGCTTCGTCAGCTTCGACTCGATCTGCCGCAGGCTGCGGCGCTGCACGTCCTGAAAGGTCTTCCGCACAACCTCGGTCAGCTCTTCTTCGTCCGGCCAACCCACGTCGAAGGGCACCGTCAGCCGGCGAACCTCCGGCGGCAGACCCGCCGAGTCGATCAGGATCAACGTCCACAAGCGGGCGTCGGGCGAGAAATACAGGTCGCGAATCAACCGCACCACCTGCGGGTCTTTGCAGTGCGGGCCGAGGTCCTTGAACAGAAACAGCGTGGAAAAGGCCCGGTCCCGCACGCAGCGCAGCGCGGCCGGCACCTTGCCGGCTTCGACCAGGCTTTCGGTCGCCATGGGCGGCGACGTAATCAGGCCCTCGGTCACCGACCATTCCGCCAGCGGGATGGCCATTTGTTGCGCCACGTCGCGGACAATGCGGACCGCCCGCGGCTCGTCGGGCGTCTCCATCGAGATGATCGGGTTGCCCGCCTGGATCAGATTCTTCAGATTGTCGGGTGTCACTTCAATTAAAGTCCCTCGAACAAGGCCGAGCCGACGCGGACGATGGTGGCCCCTTCTTCGATGGCCGCCTCGTAATCGCCGCTCATGCCCATGGAAAGCTCATCCAGGCTGACACCACCCGGGCAGTTAATCCGCAGGCGGTCGCGCAAGAGGCGCAGGGCGGCGAAATCGCGGCGGGCCTCGTCCAGGCCGCCCTCCAAGGCCGCCATGCACATCAGGCCGCAAACCCTCGCTCCACCCAAACCGGCCAACTGCGGCAACAGGGGCTCGATCTCCTCCCCGGCAAACCCCTGCTTGGCCGGCTCGCCGGAAATGTTCACTTCCAGGAGGATGGGAACCGTCACTCCGGCCTTGAAGGGGACAGGCCCGGTTTCGTCGGACGGAACCTGGGACAGTCCCCGGGCCGCCTCGTCGATCGCCGCGGCCAGCCGCAGACTGTCGACCGAGTGGATCATGCCCACCAGCGGCACGGTCCGCTGAACCTTGTTGCGCTGCAGGTGGCCGATCATGTGCCAGCAAACGGGCAAGCCGGCCAGGGCCTGCGTCTTTTCCCAAAGCTGTTGCGGCCGGCTTTCGCCCAGGTCGCGGCAGCCGGCGGCAATCAGGCTGCGGGCCTCGGCCGGGCCGACATACTTGGTCACCGCCACCAGCCGGACGGCGTCGGCCGCGCGGCCCGAGCGAACGGCGGCCGCGGCAATCCGCCCGTGGACCCGGGCTACGTTCTCGGCGATGCGTGCGGCGGCGTCGGGCATAGGGGACTTCGGTGGGGCTCTCTGCAATCAGCGCACCCCGTGGTTTTCCGCGACAGATCGTTCCCGCGGCAAAATCAATGGCTGGCCTGATCCGCGAGAAATCATACCCGGAATCTGCCCCCAAAGCGATGCCCTCGTTAATCCTGCGGGCCAGGGAGCGGGTGGGAGGCCCGCCCCGGCCGACCGCTACCGTTCACGGCATGGAAGGTAGCACGCCACACTCCGTGCGCCGTCCGCTGAAGCGGAAAAAGGTACGGCGGACGGCACACGGAGTGTGCCTGCTACCGCGGCGCGGCCCATGAACCGTTACGGCCGACCAAATGAACCGGGGAAGGTTCTCCAAGATTCCGCCCGGCCGAGCGAATAGGTGAATGACGCGGCGGCGTGGCGCGGGCGGCTCGCCCCTGTTCCCGCCGGGAGCACAATGCCTGCGCCGGCGGCGCCCAACGCCCCTTGCCGCCGTCCGTCTTGTGGGTGAGAGGGGCAACCGTTCACGGCCCGTGGAAAGTTCTCTTGACACCACCTTTTTTGGGAGGTTCGTTATGATTCGCAAAACTGCTATGATTGGGGGAGGCGTGCTCCTGGCAAGCCTGATGCTGTTCGGGCGGAACACGCTGGGCTACATCCGCACCTCGATGGGGTATGTGCGGGAGTCGGTCCACAACAGCGTGCCGGTGGGCTTCGAGATCGATCGGGCCCGTGACATGATCAAGGACCTGACCCCGGAGGTCCGCAATAACATGCACTTGATCGCCAAGGAAGAAGTGGACATCAAGCGGCTGGAGGAGCAGGTGGCCGCGACCGAGGCCCGCTTGGCCAAGGAGAAGGAGCAGATCCTGCGGCTGAAGACCGACCTGGCCGCCGGGAAGCCGGTCTTGCAGTATGCCGGCCGCGACTATACGCCCGACGAGGTCAAGGCCGACCTGGCTAACCGTTTCGAGCGCTTCAAGACGGGCGAGGCCACGCTGGCCAGCCTGCGCAAGATTCGCCAGGCCCGGGAGCGAAGCCTGACGGCCGCCCGGCAGAAGCTGGAGGGCATGCTGGCCGAACGGCGACGGTTGCAAGTCGAGGTCGAGAACCTCGAGGCCCGCCACCAGATGGTGGCCGCCGCCCAGACCACCAGCAACTACCAGTTCGAGGACAGCCGCCTGGGGCAGGCGAAGGAGTTGGTCTCGGACCTGCAAACCCGCCTGGAAGTCGCCGAAAAGCTGGCGGGCGCCGAGAGCGAGTTCCAGGGCGAGATCCCCCTGGATCGCGTCACGCCCCAGAACATCGTCCAGCAAGTGAGCGAGTATTTTCGGGGCCCGGACGCCAAGGCCGTGGCCAAGGCGGGCAAGTGAGCGTAGCGGTTTTCAGTGTTCGGTGTTCAGTGTTCAGTAACGAACGCCGACAACTGAAAACTGAAAACTGAAAACTGAAAACTGAAAACTGAACACTGTTAGTCATTGTTCATTGGGTATTGGTCATTATGAGGTTCATGCTGTGGGTGGATTCGGTCGGCGGCTACTGGGTATGCCTGGCCCCGGCGGTAGTGCTGGGCCAGCCCGGGGCGCCGGGCCGGCCGGACATTCCGCTCCTGGCCGATATTTCCAGCCGGCATGCCTGCATCCGGCGCGACGGCGAGCACTACCTGCTGGAAGCCTACCGCGAGGTGCGGCTCGACGGCCGGCCGGTCCAGCAGGCCGGCTGGCTGGGCGAGGGCACCCAGATCGAGTTGGGCCCGTCGGTGAAGCTGGCCATTCGCCGGCCGCATCCCTTAAGTGCCACGGCGCGGGTCGATTTCCTCAGCCGGCACCGCACGCAGCCCCCCTCGGACGCCATAGTGCTGATGGCCGACTCCTGCGTGCTGGGCCCACGGCCCCACAGCCACGTCGTCTGCCGCGATTGGAACCGGGAGGTGATCATCTTCCTACACGAGGGGCGGCTGTTCTGCCGGACGGCCGGGCCGATGACCATCGACGGGGTTGCCTGCCGGGACCGCGGGCCGCTGGGGCCAAACTCCCACGTCTCGGGCGAAGGCTTCTCCTTTACCTTGGAGCCGATAGCGTAGTGATCTTATGGTTTGGGGAGTAAGGATTCGCGATTCTCATGTACAATGTAGGGCATGGCGCGGGAGTTCAGGGAGATTACCGTGCAAAGCGAGGTAGGCGACACGCGGGATCGGGCCGACGCCCGGCCAGGCCATACCCCGGCCAGCCGGGGCCCCGGCCCCTTCGTCTACGCCAGCGGGTCGCGGCCGCTGGCCGGCTACAGCATCAAGCGGGGCGTTGGGCACGGCGGCTTCGGCGAAATCTACTACGCCACCAGCGACGCCGGCAAGGAAGTGGCCCTCAAACTGGTCCGCCGCAATCTCGAGATCGAGCTCCGCGGCATCCGCCAGTGCCTGAACCTCAAACACCTCAACCTGCTCGATCTTTACGACATTCGCCAGGACGACCGGGGCGACACCTGGGTGGTAATGGAATACGCGGCGGGCCCCAGCCTGGAGGCGGTGCTGGCCGATCATCCCCACGGCCTGCCGCCCAACGAGGTGCTCGCCTGGTTCCATGGTATCGCCGCCGGAGTGGCTTACCTGCACGATCGCGGCATCGTGCATCGCGATCTGAAGCCCGGCAACGTCTTCTGCGATCAGGGGGTGGTCAAGATTGGCGACTACGGCCTGTCGAAATTCATCGCCGCCAGCCGCCGCAGCGGACAGACCGAGAGCGTGGGCACCGTGCATTACATGGCGCCGGAAGTGGCCCACGGCCGTTACGGCAAGGAACTCGATATCTACGCCCTGGGCGTCATGCTCTACGAGATGCTAACCGGCAACGTGCCGTTCGAGGGCCAGAGCGTGGGCGAGGTGCTGATGAAGCATCTGACGGCCCAGCCGGACGTGTCGGTGCTGGCCGAGCCGTATCGGGGCGTCGTGGCCCGGGCCTTGCAGAAGGACCCGGCCAAGCGGTTCGCCTCGGTGGGCGAGATGCTCGCCGCCTTGCCGCCCGGGGCGGCCACAGTGGGGGCAGTGGGGGCAGTGGGGGCGGCCGGCCCGGCGGCCGCGGCCCCGGCGGCAAACGTGAGTGCCGATCGGGCCACCATCGAGGCCGAGCCGCTCCCCGAGCCGCCCGAGGAGCCGGTGGCCAGGGCCGTCAGCCTGGGCTGGCAGAAGGTCCGGGCGGCCTGGGCCGATGCCGGCCTCGTCCCAGCGGCCAAAGTCCTCTCGCTGCCCATCAAAATCATCTTCGTTGTGGCCGGTGCCCTGGGCCTGCTGTTTACCGCCCAGTTCTGGATCCCGCTGGTGGTGCTGCTGGGCCTGGCTTACCTGCTGTATCGCGGGGTGCGGTTCGTGTATCTGGCGCTATTCGGGGCGGCCAGCCCGGCGGGCCAGCGCCGCGCGGCGGCCCGCGATCGGCCGCCCGGCGGGGCGGCCGCCGAGGCGCTACAGGCCAAGGCGCCTCGGACGCGATTGACCGAGCTGGTCGGCTCGCTCTTGACCAGTGCCGCCGCCGCCATGGTCATGTCCGTGGTCATGGTGCTGATCTACAGCTTCGCTCGCGACACCACGCCCCGGCCCGAGCAATGGGCCTGGCTGCTCCTGGTGGGCATGGGGGGGAGTTGGGCCGTGCTCGTGCCGGCCAAGTTCTGGGAAGGCCGGTCCGGCGAGGCCATGCTCCGCCGCTTCGTGCTCATGATCGTCGGGCTGGGACTCGGAATGGCGGCCTCCTGCGCGGCCGAGGCCCTGCTGGTTACCTTGCTGCCGGGGACGCAGGTGGCCTTGCGCTGGCCCCCGCTCGGGCAAGCACTTGGTGCTTCCATGCCAGCCCCGCCGCACTTGGCGCAGGTGGCCTTGCACGCCGGCGACCGGTTGCCGCGGGCCTTCTACGCTACCGGGGGCGAGCCGCTGACGCTGGCCTACGTGGCGGCGCTGGGCACGCTGTTCCTGCTGGTCCGCTGGTGGCTCCAGGCCGACCCGCTGCGGCCGGTGCGGCTCAGCCTGCGGTCGGTGCTGCTGTCGTGCATCGCGGCGGCCATTGTGGCCGCCGGATGGCGATTCCCCCAGCCGTGGCTCGTCATGGTGGCGGGCATCATGTCCGTCTCGGTGCAATTGTCCAGCCCCTGGGTCCCGCTTCACCAGCGGTTGCGCCCCCAGCGAAAAATGATCGTGTGAGGTGCCGAATGACGGTCGTGCCTAGTCTCATCGTCCTGCTCGTTCTGCTGCTCGTGTTGGCGGGCATCAGCGCCCTGATCTTTTACCGGCCGACGCGGGTCGTGGGCCTGCTCCTTGTGGGCGTGATCTTCATTTTGTTGACGCTGGGTTGGTTCACGGCGAGCGTTCATGTGTCACGCGGGCCAGAGGTTGTCATTCTCGACCACGGCGGCGTGCATCGCTCGACCGCCGCGATGGGTGAGACCGAGAACGGCGGGCCGCCGCGGGCGGCCACCGGCCACCAGCCACCAGCCACCAGTCACCAGCCACCGGCCAAAGGGCCCGCCAGGCCCGAGCCGGTCAAACCCGAGCCGGCCGCGAAGCCTGCTGCCGCGCCGAAACCGCCCCAGTGGGTCGGAGCCGCCCCGGCCGAGATCGAAGGCGTCTATTACATGACGGCCAAGGCTGGACCGTACCAGACGCTGTTGGAGTGCCAGCGTGATCTGCCGGCGGCCCTCCAGGTGGCCCTGGCCGAGTACATCGATCTCTACCTCGGTCGGGAAGCGGCCGGCCGCGTGCAACTGCCGCCCGACGAGCTCCGCCAGCGGCTGGTCAGCGAACAATGGGAAGAACCGGTGGCCAGCTCGTTTGGCCCCATGGTCCAACTCCATGCCCGCTTGGCCTTCGACCAGAACATAAAGCAGTGGATCGAGGATGAGTGGCAGCAGGTCGTCGTGCTGGCCCGGCTCCAGCGGGTCTTCGTCGCCCTGGCCGCGGTGCTGCTGGTGCTGGGGATAGTCTATTTGTTTTTGAGGGCCGGCTCAGGTTCCCGTCTGCCCCGGGGAGAACGTTAGTTTCTGAAAAAAAGTAGGGTGGGTCGAGCGCAGCGAGCCCCACCAAGTTTCCGACATTCTGCAACAGAAACGCATTTGGGGGTAAATGACAACGAGCCCGTCGGAAAGCCTGTTGGTGCGTCAGATTCTCGCCGGCCAGCCGGAGGCCTGGCGGGAGTTGATCGGCCGGTACGAGGGGCGGTTGCTGGAGTACGTGGCCCACCGGGCCCCGAGCCGCGCGGCGGCCGAGGACGTGGTCCAGGAGACCTTCGTCGGTTTCTTGATCAGTCTGCCCCATTACGACGGCCGGCAGCCGCTGGAGGGGTACCTGTTCTCGATTGCCGCGCACAAGCTGACCGACCTGCTGAGGCGCGAGGGCCGCCGGCCGACCGTGCCGCTGGCGACCGGCCCCGGCGGCGGCGATTGGGAGCCGGCCGCCCAGACCAGGCCGGCCAGCAGCATCGCCCGCAGCCGGGAGAAACGCGGCCTCGAGCAGTCGGCCCTGGTCGCCGCACTGCGGGAGCAGATCGACCACTGGCGCGGCCGCGGGCAGTGGGAGCGGCTGGAGTGCATCGAGCTCTTGCTGGTCCGCGGCTGGTCGAACAAGGAGGTCGCCGCCCGGTTGGGGCTTTCCGAGCAGCGGGTGGCGGACTACAAGTTCGAGACCGTCGCCCGGCTCCGCGCCGCCGTGCGGGCGCAGGGGCTGCCGGAGGACGTGTTTCCGGAGCTCTATCCAGACGAAGATCCATGACTTCATCCTTCCGGCAGGCCGATCTGGAGGCGTACCTGGACGAGGCGCTGCCCGTCGAGGAAATGGCGCGGATCGAACGGGCGCTGCGCGAGGACGCCTCCCTGGCGGGCCGACTGGCGGCGATCCTTGCCCGGCGAGATTCGGGCCTGGACTGCCTGGGGGCAATCTGGCGCCGCCACCGGCTGAGCTGTCCCGGACGCCACGAGCTGGGCAGCTTCCTGCTGGGCGTGCTCCCGCAGCCAGTAGAACGCTACGTCGCGTTCCATCTCGACGTGGTCGGTTGCCGTTACTGCCAGGCCAGCCTGTCCGATCTGCGGAGCCAACACGCCGGCAGCCCGGCAGCGGCCGCGGAAGGCCGCCGCCGCCGATTCTTCCAGTCCAGTGCCGGCTATTTGCAGAAGAAATGAGTCCGCGCGGGTGCCACTGCTGGCTTGTCCAGCAGTGCCTCTCACACTGCTGGACAAGCCAGCAGTGGCAGCCAGCCCCGCAGCACATTACCGATCGTGCCGTTAGGGTGCGGTCGGGGGGGCTTGGTCGGTGGCCTTCTGGGTCTTCGACTTGCCCGATTCGCTCCCGGCCTTCATCAGGGCCTTGCCCATGGCGCCCAACACGCTCCCGCCTTTGCCCTCCGGCTGCTCCTTGCCGGCCTTTCCGGCCACTGCGGGCGGAGCGGTTTCCGGGGGTGCGGCGTAAGCCGGTGCCGTTCCTGGGGCAGCCGGACTTGGCGCAGGTGCGGCAAACGGGTCTTCCGCCGCCTGTTTGCCGGCCGGCGCCGCCGGCGGCGATTCCGCCGGCGCAGCCGCCTTCTCGGCCGGAGCACCCTTCGCCGGGCCACCGGCCGGCTTTTCCGGCTCCGCCGCACACCCGGCCAGCGTTAGCCCCACCACCACCAGAACGATCCAAGCGGTCTTTTGCATCGAATAGACTCCTCTTTCTTCAGGGAACACTCTGATTCGGACGGGGACCGTCCTACGTTCGCCACGCGCGAATTGCGACCGTCCCCACGTTATTTTCCAACCACGGGCCGTTGCATCAAGCAGGACCAGGCCGGATAACCTTCCTTGCTGTGCGGGCTTGCCAGCCGGCATGGCGCAAGGCGGACCATTTCCAACAACCGGCCCAACTCATTATAGAGTTGGCGTTTAGTGACGTGGGGCGGCCCGCCCCGCCCCGCTTCGCCCGACGCGCCGGCCAGGGTCAAATAGAGCGAGCCGGGGCGCGTTACGCGCCACAACACGTCCAGATAGCGGTCCAAGTCGAACTGGCGGACATAGTGGTATAGGCCGGCGTCGTAGACGAAATCGAACTGGCCGGCCGTCTGTGCGAACTCGAAAACATCGGCCAGCAGGAACCGCGGCAGGCTGTCCTCGAGCTCGGCCCGCACCCGGGCCCGCTCGATCGCCATCGGCGAATGATCCACTGCGGTAACTTCAAACCCGCGCTGGGCGAGGAAGACGGCGTCGCTGCCGGTGCCGCAGCCGATCTCCAGGACCTTGCACGGAGCGACCAGCCCTTCGTCCAGCACGCGAATCAACTCGGGTGCCACCATACCGCTGTCCCAGGGAGGTGAGCCGTCGCGGTAGATGGCATCCCAGTCCAGGGACCCCAACGGCCCGGATTTCACCGCCTGGGCCACCGGCTTGGTGGCCTGCCCCAGCGTGCTAAACTTCATCATCTGCGGCTTCTCCTATCGGGACGGGGACAGGCGCCTTTTGCCGCCCACAGCCTGTCATGTGCTTCGCACAGAAAAAGGTCCCAGTACCCCTTTGCCCTTCGCGCTTCCTTCCAGTGTGAACCCTAGCCACGGTTCGTGCAAGCGGGGGGAGGCAGTTTCTTGCGGCCCTTTTCCCAGGGATTCCGCTGCCCTCGCCCCCTCCGCAAGCGGGGGGCTGAATTATTGGCCGCTCAGTAACCGTCCACGCGCCCGTGCCAAGGCAGCAGGCACACTCCATGTGCCGTCCGCTGAAGCGGAATAGGGAATGAATGGGGAAACGAAAAGGGCCGGGTGGCCCCCGGGCGGTTGCCTGCCCGGGGCTCCCACAGGTCCTTACGTGCAGGATTATTGCATACGGCTCCCCCAAGGAACACCTTCCCTTGGTACACGGCACACGGAAATGGATGGCCGTCAACGGATCGAGGACATTGCGATTGAGCGTGTCGTCGAACTGCGGATAGCGACGGATGGGAAACACGTCGGGCGCGAGTCGCGACTCGGCGAACCGAGTGTGGGGGGCTAGCGGCCCGGCCACGGCATCGTCGGCCAGCCGGCCTATGGTGGTGGCCGGATAGTGGGCGGCCAGTTGCAACGCGGCAGTGCTACAACTGGTTGGCCCCCATTGCGGGCATCGCAAAATGCGATTATACTGCTCCTTTTATCAGGATTTCGGGGCGGTAGCTCAGCTGGGAGAGCGGTACGTTCGCAATGTACAGGTCGGGAGTTCGATCCTCCTCCGCTCCACTCGATACAAGTGATTACAAGTAAACGACTTACAATACGGCCTCGCAATAGGCCGTGGTCGTTTCTTGCGCTCGGTGATACGATTGGTGATACGAAAAGTGCGGCGAAAGGTGCGACGGACGGGGTACCCTAGCCTGAGTGATCGTGCCCTTAGAGGCCGCCAGCGTGCCCGTGGACGCCGACACCAGGTCGAGCCAATGTCCACCCTGTTCCCCGCCGAGCCCGCCAGCGTTGCGCCAAGAATCGCAGGGGGCGTTGCCCCACTTCGCAATGCCGTTTGTTACGGAGTTTTTCTAAATTACCTATCCTTCCAAGCCAATCATCTGGCACTGGTCGGCGAGGTGCCATCTGATGGCGGCGCGGCCACTCACTTGGTCAAGCGGACCAGGTAGGTTGCCGCCTTCCATTTGCCTTGCGCCTCCTGCCTGATCCGGCCCGGCATAAAGGCAGGCATCATGGCGATACCGCAGCAGGATGTGGAACGCAAGCTCGTTGAGTTAGGTCAGGCAACGGAGCATCTGGTCGAAGGGATTCATTTCTGCTGGCTGCGGGGATGCGCCGAAGATGGGTCCCGCGAACTCCCCTCCAGCCTCCGTCTTCTCGCAGAGAAAGTTGTGAACGATCTGCGGGATCTAGTTGGCCTCTCCGAAGCTGCTCAAGGCTTGGCAGTCGATGTTGGGACGCATCTCATCGAGGCTTGGACTGCCTATGAGCAAAAATGGATGGGGTCTGAGCACTTACAGGTACTTCGATCCATAGACGCGGCTGGGGTGCTCTCTCAGGAGACCGAGGAAGAACATTCGCCCCTGGCGTCGCCCGACTGGTCTCAGTTCCGGGAGGCGTACCTCGTGCTGCTTGCAGGACTGCCAGAAAGCCTAGCCGTTTGGGCCGACGTGGGCAGCTTGCTGACGCAGTCCCTTGCCACCGGCCAACACGATAGCGACCGTTTCCGGGTTCTGGCGAGGGCGTTTCCCATTGGGTCGATTATGAGACTCCTCAGAGCCATCCGCGACAAGCACCCAGCCGCTATCGACATAGATTTTCACGTTGTTCCGTTCGGCCCTAGCCAAGTTCGGCGCGTTGGGCACATCCAGGATGATGCCGCAGCTACATCGCCAGATGAACAAGCCGATCCGTCACTCCCATCTGACAGTAGGGCGTCAGTGGACGACGAGCCTGCTGAGAAGGGCCACCTGACTGTCGCCAAAGCAAATCAAGTTGCAACGGAGTTGACAGAGAAGGACCATGCCTTTGTCAACGGCACAGCCGAGGAGTGGGCAAGGAAGATCAGTGAAGCCACCGGCACAACCTGCTCGCCGTCCACTGTTCACAAGACCACGTTGTGGAAGCGTACCATGCAGCAAAGCCGACGCGGCAGGACGAAGGGTGGCAGTTCCAGAACAGTAACTTTTACGAAGAAACTGGAGGCTGTCACTCGGGACGACGCCCAACAGGAAGCACTAGACATACTAATAGCGGAACAGGAAGCTGATTCCGAACCCAGTTCGGCGGAAGACGACCCACGCGACAGGCCCCGGCGCGTCTACTTTCGCCGGTAGCTCGCCTGCGAGTGCCTTCCAATCGCGAATGGCAGCTATTCGCGAATAGAAAAACGCCGTATTTCCCGTGGAACTCGCTGTTTCCCCGGATTTTTCCGCGAATAGTCCTTTAGGTATCCAGGGTGCATTTGGCACCCTCAACCTGAAAGGCTTGTATTATGCGGAACCCTCCTATTCCAAAGCTCCTGACCCCTGGCCGCCTTGCCCCGGCAGGTGAGCCTGGTTGGGCACTCTGTGACTTCGACCAATGAACGAGATCGGGCAGACAATCATCCTCCAACGGTCCACAGACGCTCCACAAGCTAATTGCGAACGGTACCGAACTCAGTGTAAGCGCCGAGAGCCGGTGGTTGCCGTCGAGCACAAGATAGCCGTCGCTGGCGAGCGAGTATGCTGGGACTGAGAACTCGACCGGAGCGGTGGCCAATTTGAACTGAGCGACAAACCTTTGGATGCGCGCCTGACGGTCGGCCTTCAGCGAGTCAAGAACCTGAGGGATGCTGGATAGCCGCAACGGCTTAGCATCCGGTTCGTTGTAAGCAACCTCCCGTCCCGAACCCCCAAGATACCATGGCAATAAACACTGCCTCAGACCATCAGGCGTAGTGAGACGGGCTGACCGAACGGGCCAGTTGTCCGCGAGGAACCGATCCCACTTGAAGCCGACGCGGATGCCCTGTCGAAAGGCATCAGCGAAGGCCGGTGGAGTGTTTGGTTGCCCTGAAGCCATCCTCGTCTCCACCGCCTGACTTACCCAGTAACCAAATTTCCACTTCTATCAGCATAGGCGGGCACACACTGTGTCACAAGAGGGGGCTGAGTGTTCCGTTTTCCGATAGGCCCCCCCCGCCACCGGGCTTGGAGGGCGTGAATCACAACGCCGTAATGCGTCGGGCAACGCCAACGTCAGCATGAACCCGGTCATGCTCTGTCTCTCAACGACCTGGGAAGGGCTTCTGGATCACTTCCAGACCCCGCCAGGGGCCCCAGAACACGTTGCTGCGGGCCGTGGCGGCCAAGCCGACCACGAACCAGCTCCGCCTGCAAAGGCCGCCAGCGTTGCGCCAAGAAGCGCAAGAACGACGTGGCCCCAATCCGGCTTGGGCTTCGTCATTTCCTCCCTCCCAGCAACCCTTGAAGGGCCTTCTCGACCATGTCCTTCCTGGCCAACCCATCTTGCCAATCCTGCGGAATCCCCGACTCGCCCCAATACGCCCCGGCAAGCTGGCCGCAGACGGCCCCGGTGGTGTCGGCGTCGTCGCCCAGGTTCACGGCCCGCAGCACGGCCTCGCGGAAGTCCTGGGCGTCGTGGAAGGCCCACAAGGCGGCCTCCAGGCTCTTGACCACGTAGCCGTTGCCGACGATCACCGGAGGTCTTGGCGTCCCCTGTCCTAGCGAATCGGCTAAGGGCGCTGCGGCATGTCATGCAAATGTCGAAGCAGCGACCGTTCACCGAGTACCAGCCCTTCTCGTACCAGCCGAGATAGCGGCGGGCCTGGTCGTTGAGGTCCCAGCCGACGCTGGCGATGCTGTCGGCCAGGGCCAGCGCCATGCTGGTGTCGTCGGTGAACTCACCGGGGGCCAAGCCGTGGGGGCCGCCAGCACGGTAGCCGGTCACCTCGGGGAAGGTGCCTGGCGGCGCGAACTCGACGGCGGCACCGAGGGCATCGCCGATGGCGAGGCCGAGAAGGGCTCCACGTTGGCTATTTTCGCAGGACATTACCTTCTTCAACGGACGCACGATCTTTAAGCACGCGCCTTCACTGGTAGAAATGTTCGCTCAACTTCCTGGCGATTTCGGCAATGTCAGGGGGGCACGTAACGATGGCGCGTGTCAGTTCGGTGTTCGTTAGGGTCAACCCGAAATTGCCTTGGCACCATCTTCTAAACTCAGCCAGGACTTGCTTGCCCGGACAGTTCTTGATCCGCCAGCTGGCATCTGACCATCGAGTCTCGAACCACGCATCGGCCTCTGCTTCCCTTGAAGAGGGGTGCTGGCTCCTATCGAGCGACTCGCGAAACTGTGGTACAAGCTGCCAACGGACAGCGTTCTTTACCGCTGCCTGGCTCACGACTGATTCGAGCGCGCCGATGATTTCCTCGGTTACGGGCCGTCGTACCTGTTGCCTTGTCTTCGCAATACGCTTCTCGGCGGCATGGTTCACCGCCGACAGAAGAACATCTGGGACGAGGAAGAAGTTCTCGACTTCCTTCCGGCCCAGGGCCAAGACCTGCGCATCGTTATCGGCACCATCCTTCTCCTTCAACTCGAAGTCGCGGTCCGTAATGCACGCCACCTTTACATCAAGATGAAATGCCTCGAACAAGAGACGGTGGAACATCTTGAGATGGACTGAATCGCCTTTCCCGCTCGGCAAAGATGCGACGATCACTTGGGGATCATCAAAGGGACTGCGAACCCCCGACAGACTGAAAAGGTGCTTGAGCAACCGCTTGTCCAATGCACCTTCAAGGAATAGAACCTTGTCCGCGCCACAAGCTCGAATAGCGTCCGCTTTTGACAGGGCCCCCAGGTCCGCCAGGAAAGTACCAAGGCTATTCGTCGTGCCTGCCTCGGTCGTCTTTCGATCAATCCACGTTTGCAACGCGACCGGAACTTCTGCAATCATTTCAGGCGCATGGCTGGCCACGATGACCTGAATGTCTTCTTCTTGGCAGAAGTCCAGCAACATTCTGGCAACTGCCTTCTGGAGCGTACCATGAAGATGCGCGTCGGGCTCGTCCAACAAAAGACAATTCGATCCTGAGAATTGCAAGACAACCGCGAGGTTCAGTAATGTTCGCAATCCGCCGCCGCTGGTGCTTATATCGAACGTGGTCCCTTCCTCCTGAAACTGAATCAAAACATCGGGAGGATTACCGTGGGTGAGCCTTGGAGGTAGAATCGTTGCATCTGGTAAGTACTCCTGTATCCGGCGTACAATGCCGTCGAAAGCGTCTCTGTCCCCGTCATTCCAAAGCCAGTAGAGCTGGGATCGCCAGCAGGCCGAACCTCGCCCTTCGCTAAGTAAGCCAGCAAGATTAGGTTGGGGAAGAAAGTTTTCACTAGGCGTGACCGCTCCTACCGGAGGCACGTATACAGGTCGTATGGCGAATACCGCGTTCACCACATCGCGATGTTGCGTTTCAAGCGATGGGCCATCAATAGGCTTTCCATCTAATAGAAGGCTCAGGTGGTACTGATTCCGCCCTTTTATGTGCAGCCGTATCTCAACTCCAGTTGATAGCTTCACTTCAATCTTGCAAGGTTCGGCGGTCTTCTTGTGAAGCCACACAGTATCTGGGTCGCCGAAGCTCAAACGGCGCAGACTCTGCTCCGGGTTGGCAATCCATTGGACGTTCCCGAAACTCGGGCGTTCTCCGTTACCAAATGCCAGTCTGAAGACGTCGTGAACTAACTGAATTGCTTGAAGTACACTGGTCTTGCCGCCGTTGTTGGGACCAACTAAGCAAGTGAACTGAGAGAATTTTACGCTAAAGTCGCGAAATCCCTTAAATGACAAGAGTCGAATCTCTTCGATAATCATGGTTCTACCGCTGTAACCTTTCGATCAAATTCGCTCCCTGCGCAAGATCCACCGCCCTCAACTCCTCCACTCGCCACGGCGGATTGCCGTGGCGCAGCCTGTCACGGATGAACCGATCCCGCCGCAGGCGCTGGCCGACGTGGAAGGCCGCACCGTCGATGTAGATGGCCAACCGCCGCTCGGGAACGGCGAAGTCGGCGATGGAAATCGGCGGCTCGCCGGGATTCGGGGCCACCGGCACCTGCTTCTGCGGATGGAAGCCGTGCTTCTCGAACAGCCGCAGGAACGCCAACTCCAGCGGCGAGCCGACACCAGCGGCATAGGCTTCCAGCCAGGGACGCGGATCGTCGATGTCGCCGGTCTCGCGGGGCCGGTGCTGTGGCGTGATCCCGGCCAATCCCTCCAAGGCGGGCATGACCTGTGGCCATCTCAGTTCCTGGTGATACCGCTGATTGTAGTAGGACTTCAGGCAGCGGTAACAGGCCGTCTCGCACTCCGGGTGAATTAGATGGTCAATGGCCTGCTCGGCGGTCTTGTGGAACTGTTCCGCGATGCGGACCAGGTAGCCGCTGCCCCCGAGGCTGGGGTCGATGAAGGCCAGCGAGAGCATGCTGTAGCGGGCCTCGGCGTCCCCGGTCTGCCACGGCCCCTCCAACTCGAAGTCCAACTCGCCCGAACCCAGCATGAAGAAATGCTGTATCCCGGCCAGGAGCGAATAGCCCAGCGACATGCCCCACGAGGTCCACTGATCCTTCTCGCTGTGCGCGGGCACCGGCACGAGCAGCCGCAGCACCTCAATCTGCTCGGCGGTGCTGATCGCCAGCGGCACGGGGTTGCTCCCCCGGCGCGGGCAGCCTTCCGTGTGGCCGATGTCGTCCTGCTTCTTCCCGGCCTTGGCGTTGCGGCGGCCACCAGCGGCCTTCTCCGGCTCCGGCTGGCGCAACATCCGCCCACATGATGGGCAAACCAGGTAACCCTTGGCGCGCCCATGCAAGACCAGGCCCTCTTCCAAGTCCTTGGGAGTCGGCGGTCTACCCTCATTCACCCAGCGTACCTCTTCGCCGCGGCTCAGGCGCAGCGCCCAGCCGCTACCAACCGTCCACCGTCCCACCACGTCGCCGCCCCATTGGGGATACGTCCGCACCAGGTTCCGCTCGGCGTAGCGTTCCTCCTCGTCGAGGATCGGCGTCTCGTCGGGCAGGGCCACAAAGCCCGCAAACTCGTAGGATGGCAGCGGCTGCCCCGGACTGGCCGTGCCGCATCGCGGGCACTTGGGCTCGTCGGCGTTGTATCGCAGTTCGCACACGTTGCAGACGCGGTAGGACCATGTTGGCCCCTCGCTGCGCGGGTTCCAGGGCGATGCCATATCCAGGCCGATGACCTTCCAACGCTTCGACCGGGCGTAGACGTGGGCCTCCGGCTGGAACTGGCCGATGCCGAACCGCCGCACAACGGAGATGGGGTCCTCTTCGTGCCTGTCGCCTAGCAGCCGCAGCGCCGCTGGTTGCGAAGGGAACTCGTAGCCGGGCAGGATGCCGAACTCGGCCAGCCGCCGCAGCGGATAACCAGCTGAGCGATCGTCGGCGTCCCGACTGCCCGGTTGGGTATCCGCTGGGATGCCCAGCAGCCGGTTAATGAGCGTCCCGGCCCGCACCGCCGCAAAGCCCTTCTGAAGCCCCTCGGCGAACGAAACCACCGGCTGCCGCAGTTCCAGCACCTGCCGGGCCGTGCAGTTCACGACGTACTGAATCCGCTCCGGCAGCTTCTCCAGCAGAGCCATGAGCTTCGCCTCGTCCAGCCCGGCCTTCGCCAGCACGTCGTCGCCCCACGCCTGACGTGCAACCGCCAGGGCATGCCCGGCCTGGGCCTTGACGGCGGCGATCAGGGCATCGACGGCTTCCTGGTTGATCTCGCCGCTGGGTTTGACGTATTCCACCATCCTACCGGCCAGCCCCGGCTCGGCAGCCCCGAAGGCAATGGCGTAGAGGTGCCGGACCAAGACATCGCGGTTGCCCAGTGATAGTGCCGGGGCGGGGACTTCGCCAGCAATCATCTCGCGGGGCTTGTCGTAGAAATACTGATCGTGGGGCGTACTGCGGGCGTAACCGAGCACCAGGCCGACCCGCGAGCGCCGCCCGGCGCGCCCACCACGCTGAGCGTAGTTGTCGGGCCGTGGTGGGATGTTCCGCATGACAACGGCGTCCAGGCCCCCCACGTCGATGCCCATTTCCAACGTCGGCGAGCAGGCCAAGACGTTGACCTTGCAGTCCTTGACCTCGTGATCGTCGGGCCGAGCCTTGAATCCGCTCTCGTAGTCCAGCCGGTCGTCCGTGGTGATCTGGGCCGTGTGCTCCTTGGCCACGAGCGGGATCGTCTCCGGCTTTCTGATCCGCCTGACCGACCGGCTGAAGTTGACCTCCTGGTCTCGCCAACGGATCAACGTGCCGTGACACCGGGGGCAGGGCATCCCCGGCTTCGCACCGGAAAGCACCGCGCCGCACACGTCGCAGTGCATGCGGATGTCCTCGGTGGCCAACTGCAACCGCACCACTTCCTCATTGACCTGCAACAGCCGAGTTTTCGCCTGAGCACCGGCCAGCTCGACCGACGCCAGGAAGCTGCCCTTCTTCAGGAAGGCGAGCAGATCGACCGTCAGCTCCGCGTCCGGTTCCTGGCCCCCGAACTTGGTTAGCATCTGCTTTAGGAGCCGTTCCAGGCTCGGCCCCCGGCCCCCGGACTTAGGCTTGCGCCAGGCGTTGTGGCAGCGGATGCCGTAGGGAACACGTTCACTATCCTGAAACGCCAGCGGCTCGCCGCCAGGCGTCACCGGATAACCCTGCGGCTGCTTCATGCGACGTTCCCATTCGGCCTGCTGGATGCTCTCGGGGCAGACCACGTTGGCCGGGTGATAGCGCAACATCTCGCGCGACAGGCAGCCACGGGTGCGGATCTCGTCGAGCACCGTCCGGCATACATGCTCGAACTGCTCCAGCCGGATGCCCATCTTCGCGGCCAGCTCCGCACCGCAGGCCCCAACATACTCGTCGAGCCGGTCGTAACTGACGTAGACCAGCCCCAGGTTCACCAGCGTTCCCCGGTAGCCCGCGTTGACGGCAATCTCGTCCAAGAGCGGTGCCTCTTCCCAGGCCCGAATCCGGTCGCGGGTCTGCGTGGGGATGAAGCGGATCTCGTCGGGCACATGCGGATTGTCGCGGTTCTGCACCGCCGCGTCGCTTAGCATCTCCACCGCCCGTTGCAGCGTCAGCACCCGCTCCGTGTTGAGGATCTTCACCATCCGGCTGCGCATGCGGTCGTAGCGGCTGGCGAAGATCAGGAAGCGGGCCTGGTGGGCGGCGTCCTGGCGGCTGTCGCTGAAGACCAGCAGCCGCTCCTTGCCGTCGTGGCCGGGCCGGTCCTTGTTCGCCTCGGCCAGGGCCTCGACAAGTCCCTCGCCGACCACCTTCACGGCAGCCGACGTGCCCAGGCTCACCGGCGTGATGACGTTGCGGCTCCCTGCCGTGCCGCCGCAGCAGAGGCAGCGGGTCCGTGCGGGCACAAGCGTCACCCGCAGCGCGTAGTCATCCGGCTTGATGCTGAAGCGGAGATTTTCCGGGTCGAGCGAGCCGTCCAGCAGGGGCCGTTTTTTGATCTGCTCCGGTACTTGCCGTGCACGGCGACCCTTGCTTGCCCCACTGCCGCCTTCGTCCTCGTCGTCCTCTTCATCCACTCCCACGCTCTCGAAACGCCCAGGCTCGTAGATCATCCATTCGGGGCCATCATCCGGTCGGGCGCTCGGCTTCAGGAAGGCTTCTGGATCGCCGACCAGCCGCAAGTAGTCCGCCCCACAGTTGCGACAGAGGTAGAGCGGTGCCGTGTCGTGGTGGCACGCACTACACTTCTCCTCGCCCATCGGGTGCAGCTTACCGCAGGCCGGGTTGATGCAGCGGTGGAACTGCCAGCCGCCCCGGATGAACCGATGGGCGCGGAGCCGCAAGCCACCAGGCGTGTCCTCGGGCAACGCGGCACCGATGGTAAGGGCCGCCTCGACCTCGGCGCGGAGTTCCTTTTCAGTGGCGTCCTTCCGCTCGGGGACGTCGGCTTTCAACTGGGCGACGATCTGGCTGGTGGACATGGGGCGGGCGATGAGCCAGCGGTTCAGATCCCACAGCAGCCGGTAACGCCGGACGGCCTGGTCCAGCGGTGTCTCGCCGGGCAGCCCGGCCAGGCGGCAGAGCGCCTGCCGGACGGTTTCGACGTTGGAGACGTTTAGCGCGTCGATGTCCACGCTGCCGGGCTTCCTCGGATACGCGGCCTCGCTGGGGATCGTGATGTCTTCCAATTCTTCCCCGAACACGCGGATCGTGGCCCGTTCGACGCCCACGAGCGTACCGAAGAACTCCTGCACGGCCTGGTCCCGCTGGTGGATGCGTTCCTCGTAGGAAAGCCCTTCCTCGGCCACGGTCTTGATCGTGGCCGACGTGCCCAGGGGCACCATGGCCGGATAACGCCGGGGTCGGTCCTCATCGGATACATCGACCTTCCATTCTTGCTTGGCACGCGCCAGATGGACCTTCAGCCGCCGCACCAGCAGGGCGATGTTGCTGCCGAGGATGCCCCGGTACGTGTGGACTTCGTCCAGGACCAGGAACCGGCAGCGGTGATTGGCGAAGATGGCCTCGCGGTCGGCGGGCCGGACCAGCAGGTACTCCAGCATCATGTAGTTGGTCAGCAGGATGTGTGGCGGGCTCTTGCGGAGCCGCTCGCGGTCAGCCTGGGACGTGCCCCGGTCGTATTTCTCCACGCTGATCGTGCCTGCCAGGCCGGATTCTTCCAGGTACTGCTTGATGCGCAGCTCCTGGTCGTTGGCCAAGGCGTTCATCGGGTAGACGAGGATGGCCGTCAGGCCCGACTTGCTGAACTTGGTGGCGTCTTGCCATGCGTTCTCGATGACCGGCAACAGGAACGCCTCAGTCTTGCCGCTGCCCGTGCCGGTAGTCACGACGACGGGCCGCGCCCCTGGGGAGAGCAACTCGGCGATGGCCTCGGCCTGGTGCAGATAGGCCGTCTTGCTCTTGGAGCGGTTCTCCATCACCTGCGCCAGCTTGGCATCCAATGGCAACTGCCGCCATGCCGCACCGCTCTTGAAGGGTCGGTGGGCCTGGTAGAACGGCTCCTGGGCCAGGAAACCACGGGCGTCGAGTTCGGACTCTAACGCCGCCCGCAGCTTCGGGTCCTTGGCCCGGAACTCCGTGCGTAGGTAGTCGGCGTATTCTTCAATGACGTGATCGAGGGCTTTGATGGGGTGAAGACTCATGTCGGTTTTCCAACTGGATGCCTAGATGAACAGGCGATAGTCGTATGACAGTGGGCCAAAGCGATTCAACAGTTTACCAAGCTGTGCAATTTGCTTGGACGAATCGACGGTTGCGGGAAGGTGCGAATAAAGGTCTGCCGAGTTCCAGTTCATCTTAGAAAGACCAAGGATTTCCTCGGACAACACTACAAGGTCCGTTGTCCCCGCATGGCGACGAAGCAGAACTGGTGCCGGGATTCGACGCTTTCCTTGGAAATATGGCCTCGCGCCTTGCAGAGCGTCGGTCGCACCATGAATCCACAGCAGTGCGGTGT
>JBEKTY010000081.1:0-35350 GCA_049515555.1 Thermoguttaceae bacterium | reverse complement strand
CACCGCGCCAAGCGGCTGGGCATTTTCACCATCGGCGGCGGCGTGCCCCGCAATTGGGCCCAGCAGGTAGGGCCCTTCACCGAGCTGGTGAACATGCGATTGGGCAGCCACCTGCCCGTATGCCGCTTCCAATACGGCGTACGCCTCTGCCCCGAGCCGGTGCATTGGGGCGGACTGAGCGGCTGCACCTACAGCGAGGGCGTCTCTTGGGGCAAGTTCGTCAGCCCCGAGGAAGGCGGCCGATTCGCCGAAGTCCACTGCGACGCAACCATCGCCTGGCCGCTCTTGATCCGCGCCCTCGTCGAGCGCAACGCCTCCCGAAAAGAAACCTGACGCCGGGTGCCACTGCTGGCTTGCCCAGCAGTGCCTCCTCCAACACTGCTGGACAAGCCAGCAGTGGCACCCAACGTCCCGCGGCTCACCCCAACTCGTAGGCCGTCTCGAACATCGCCAAAATGTTCTCCGCCGGCACGTTGGGCTGGATGTTGTGGACCTGGTTGAACACGTAGCCGCCGCCGGGCCGGAAGATTTCCAGCCGCTGGCGGACCTGCTGGCGGATCTCCTCCGGGCTGCCTTGCCCCAGCACCCGCTGCGTATCGCACCCGCCGCCCCAGAATACCAGCCGCCGGCCGAACTCCTGCTTCAGCCGCTCGGGCTCCATGTTGGCCGCCGAGGTCTGCACCGGGTTGAGAATATCCACCCCCGCCTCGATGAACTCCGGCAGCAGGTTATAGACCGAGCCGCAGCAGTGCAGGAAGGTCTTCCAGGCGGTGTGGGCATGGATCCAGCCGCACAACTTCTTATAGTGCGGCTTGATCATTTCCGCCCACAGCGCCGGGCGGATGAACTCGCCCCGCTGCGTACCGCTGTCGTCGGCGGCGATGCCCCAGGCGAAAGGCCGCTCGCCCACCGCCTGCTCGACCAGTCTCAGGCACGCGATGCTCGCCTCCACCGAGCGGTCCATCATCTCGTGGCAGGTCTCCTTTTCGGTCATCAGCATGGCCATCCACTCGCTAGTCAGACCCTGCGTCACGTTGGCGGATCGGTCGGTGATCAGGCTCAGGCCCAGGAAACACACGCCGAACCCCCAGCCCAGAATGGCGTAGTCGGTATTGTCGTAAAGCCCCCGGGCGTAGTCGCCCAGCAGCCGCAAGTGCTCGTCGGGGATGTCGGCCACGGGCTGGAACTTCTGCGGGTCGATGCGGTCGCCCTGGTTGAACGACTTGTCGTCGAAGTAGAAGCCGTTCTTGGGCATCTGGTACGACGTGGGCGAGCCGTCGGCCGCCAGCAGGACCCAGTTCCCCGCAGCGTCCTCGGCGATCTGCGTGCCCGGCGGAAACAGGGCCTGCGTGCCGTCGAACAAGCGGCGGCCGACCCACTCCGCGTCCGGCCGCACCAGCCCCAGAATCCCGGACAGGTCCAGCGGCGCCACGTCCGCGTGCAGCCGCCGCAACACCTCCTCCTCGACCACCGCGATCATGAACCGCGGGTCGAGCACTTTCGTGGGCGTGCCGATGCCCAGCCTCCGCTTCAGCCGGTCGTAAGCGGTCACGGCAATGCCCGAGGCCTTCATGCCCCCCAAGTCGATCGGCACGCGATCGGAAACCTGATGGTTGACTGCTGCTAATACTCGCTGGCGTGGCGTCATGGAATGCGGCTCCTGAATGGGGTTGCGTAATCCACTTGTTTGGTATCGAGCGGCACGCTAATGACCAATGACCAAGCACCAATGACTAATGGGGCACGGCAAGCATCCGGTTCGACTTCCTCATCATCGCCAGCTCTCTAGTCATTGGGATTTGGTCATTGGTCATTGCTCGCGGAACGCCGGGCATCGCTACAACCGGAAATTCCGTTACTGACTAATCATGCTACGCAGATATTCCAGTTCATTGGGGGCAAAACTTTTATGCAAACCGCCCAGATTTCCGATCCTGGTATCAGGTTTTGTGAGGTAGCCTAGTAAGGTGGCCTTGCTCACTGCCGGCCGTACCAGATTCCCGCCCCCCAATTCTAGCCCTTTCCAGTCTCATGATCGATATGCCACCGTTAGAGGACATGGTGCTCAACGCCTTAGAGCGTAATCCCTACGTGCCGCGTCGGACCCTTCGATTCGAGGCCGCCGAGGGCCGCGTGACCTTGCGGGGGAGCGTGGGCACATACTTTCAGAAGCAGATGGCCCAGGAAGCCATTCGCCACGTGGCAGGCGTGCAAGAGATCGCCAACGAGTTGGAAGTCTGCTGGTAGCGGCTGCGGGCCTTCCCCCTTCCGCCTTCCCCCCTCCGCCTTCTAGCGCGGCAGCCGCGGATCGCCGCAGCCGCCCAGGACCGCCTCTTCCCGCGTCTGGTAGGCCTGAAACCGGTCCGCCAGGGCACATCTCTGCACTATCCGGCGGTTCTGGGGCGATAGTCCGCACAGCCGCAGCACGCCCTCGTGCTCTTGAATCAGCTCATAAAGCTGGGTCAACTGCCCGAGCAGGTGGCTATCGAGCGGGACCTCTTCCAGATCGAGCACGAGCCGGTAGCAGAAGTGCCGCTGGGCCACGGCCCACAGCAGGTCCGCCAGCGGCAGCGGATGGGCCGGATCCGCCTGGAAGCCGCTGACTTTCACCAGCAGCCATTGGGGACCCCGGTCGACGTCCAATTTGCAGCCCGTAGCGGCGGTAGCCATATCGACCTCCATGATGAAGAAGCCGACGATCGGCTCAGAAAAGCTAATCCAATGATTAATTCTATCACGACCGGCAAAGCCGGCAATACACCGAAAGAGGGAGCCCTAAATCTCCATCGAGTCTACCGGCAATTAGAACAGCCGGCGTTGGCCTTCCGGGCTGCCCTCGGGGGCGGGGCCGAGGCCCAGGTGCTCGAAGGCCGCGGCCGTCATCCGCCGGCCACGCGGGGTGCGCACCAGAAGTTCCGACCGCAGCAGGAAGGGCTCCACCTCGTCGATCAGCGTATCGACCTCGAGGTTCAGGGTGTGGGCGATGGCCTCGACGCCCACCGGCCCGCCGCCGAAGACCCGCGCGATCGTCTCCAGGTATTTGCGGTCCTGCGGGTCCAGGCCCAGCACGTCGATGCCCAGCATTTCCAGGGCGTCGCGGGCGACGCTCAGCGTGATGCGGCCGTCGGCCCGGCTGAGTGCGTAATCGCGGACCCAGCTCAGGCGGTTATTGGCTACCCGCGGGGTGCCGCGGCTGCGGACGGCGATCTCGGCGGCCGCCTCGTCGGCGATCTCCACCCGCAGCTTCTTCGCGTTGCGGCGGACGATCTCCGCCAACTCCTCGACCGTGTAGAAGTCCAGGTGCTCGCGCATCTGGAAGCGGTCCCGCAAGGGGGCCGACAGCATGCCGCTGCGGGTCGTGGCCCCGATCAGCGTGAAGGGTTTGATCTGGATATTGATCGTGCGGGCATTGACGCCCTCGCCCAGCGTCACGTCGATGCGGAAGTCTTCCATGGCCGGGTACAGGAACTCCTCGACCGCCTTGGGCAGCCGATGGATCTCGTCGATGAACAATACGGAGCGCTCTTCGATGTTCGTCAGGTAGGGGATAAGGTCCTTGGGGGCGGCCAGTGCGGCGCCGATGGCGATCTGGAACCCCACGCCCAGCTCGCGGGGGATGCAGGTGGCGAAGGTGGTCTTGCCCAGGCCCGGCGGGCCGTCGAACAGGATGTGCCCCAGCGGCTCGCCCCGCTTGGCCGCCGCCTCGACGGCGATCTGCAGCCGGGCGTAGACCTCGCGCTGCCCCACCATGTCCTGCATCCGCCGCGGGCGCAGCAGGCGGTCCTCGTCGGCCGGCTCGGCACCGGGTTGCAGTATCGGTTCGCGAGGCATGGGTGTAGTGGCTAGTGGTTGGTGGTTGGTGGCTAGTTGCTGGTGGCTGGTTGCTTGTGGTTGCTAGTTGTTGGTGGCTGTTGACGGGTGGCAGCCAAAACTAGCCACCAGCCACCAGCCACTACTTATGGCTCTGCTGGTAGATGGCTTCCAGCAGGTCCTGCACTTCAGCGTATTTCTTCTTGGCTGAAAGGGCCGTATCCAGCAGCCGCCGGGCGTCGCTCTCCGAATGGCCCAGCTTTCGCAGGACCTCGTAGGTCTCGGAGACCACGTCGGGCCGGACATCGGCCTCATGGGCCTCGCGCTGGGCGACCATCAGCGCGAACTTGGGCACCTGCCGGCGGAGCTTGGCGATGATCCGCTCGGACATGGCCGGGCCGATCCCCGGCAGCGAGGCCAGGAACTTCGCGTCCTGCTCCTCGATGGCCGTGGCCACGTCGCGGACCGGCCGGACCATCGCCCGCAGCGCCTTCCGCACGCCCACCCCGTCCACCGAGCAGAACAGCTCGAAGAACTCACGCTCCACCTCGCTCAGGAACCCGATCAGCCGCGGCGTCATCCGCCCTTGCATCGGATTGCCTTCCAGGTACTGGATCGTGTGCAGGCTGATCTCGCTGCCGATCTGTTGTTGCAACTGCCGGCGGGTGAACTCGGGAATGAGGATCTGGTACTCGAAATGCTCGATCCGCAGCGTCAGGCAATTATCTTCCAGGGCGATCAGTTGACCGCTGATACGGGTAATCATGGGCTTTTCCGGATCTTGGTGCGGCCGCGGAATGCGGGAGCAGACGCCGAGTGCAGGCCGAGTTTGTCCTTCAGGTAGCAGTGGCACAGGGCGACGGCCAGGGCGTCGGCCACGTCGGGCGGCTCGGGCAGTTGCGGGAGGCATAGCTCGCGCTGGATGGCCCGCTGCACCTGGTCCTTGCCGGCCCGGCCCGCCCCCGTCAGGATCCGCTTGACCTGCGTGGCCGAGTAGTGCAGCACGGGAATGCCGGCCTGGGTGGCGGCCAGGCAGATCACGCCTCGGGCATGGCCCATGAGGATCGCCGTCCGTGGCCGCTGGTAGTGCGAATAAAGCTGCTCCAGGGCCATCACCGCCGGCCGCAGGGTGGCGATCACGTCGGCCACGCCTTGATGGATCTCCAGCAGCCGGGCGGTGAGCGAGCCCCGCGTCGTGCCGCGGATGATGCCCGCCTCGCACAGCCGCGGCCGGCCGCCGCCGATCTCCAGCACCCCGTAGCCGGTCACGTTCAGGCCCGGATCGATGCCCAGAATGCGGGTCGTGGGCTGTGCGGTATCCATCAAGGCAGCGTCCATTCGGTTCCACCGGGCCGGTCTTCCAGGGTAATGCCCAGGGCGGCCAGGCCCTTGCGGATGCGGTCGGCCGCGGCGAAGTCTTTGTTCTTGCGGGCCGCGGTGCGGAGCTCGACGAGCAGGCCCACCAGTTGGCCCGCCAGGGCATCCCGGCCGGCGGCCTGTTTTTCTTCCGGCGCGGAGCGGAACAGTCCCAACACGGCCGACAGTTCGCGAAGCTTGGCGGTCCCTTTCCGCAGCGAAGCGATCTTCTCGGGGGCTGCCGGCCCGTCTTTCTCCAACTTCTCCTCGTCGATGAATCGGTTCAGGCGGCGCAGCAGCTCGAACAGGTCGCCCACAGCGCCGCCCGTGTTGAAGTCGTCGTCCATGGCGTCCAGGAAGCGGCTGCGCAGGCGGGCCACGTCCTCCAGCAGCGGATCGCCGGCCGGGTCGAAGTCGCCTTGGCGGCGGGTAGCCGGCGGGGCCAGGGCCTGGAACGGCCGGCCCGTGAGCCGCTCGTATCGCTTGAAAAAGCGGTAGAAGTTCTCTAGCGCCACCTCCGTCTCCCGCAGCCGCGACTCGCTATAGTCGATCGGCCGGCGGTAGTGCGTGGCCAGGAGGAAGAAGCGGATGGTCTCGGGCGAGAACTCGGCCAGCAACTCGCGGAAGGGGGCCGAGCCCTTGGATTTGCTGATCTTCCCCGCCTGTTGGGCGGCCAGATCGCCGTCGGCGGGCCGCGTGGCCCGGCCGCCCACCTTGCCCAACTCGTCGGAGGCCTGCATCAGCCCGTTGTGCATCCAGTATTTGGCCATCGCCTGGCCGTGGGCCGATTCGCTCTGGGCGATCTCGTTCTCGTGATGCGGAAAGACCAGGTCCAGCCCGCCGCCGTGGATGTCGAAGGTCTGGCCCAGGTAGCGGCGGCTCATGGCCGAGCATTCGATGTGCCAGCCCGGCCGGCCGGGTCCCCACGGGCTGGGCCAGGCGGGCTCGCCCGGCTTGGCGCCCTTCCACAAGGCGAAGTCGGCCGTGCTCCGCTTCCGCTCGGCCATCGAGCCCCCCTCGCCCTGCATGGCCTCGGTCTGCCGGCCGCTCAGCTTCCCGTACTCCGGGTCCTTGGCCACGTCGAAATACACGTCGCCGTCGGCCACGTAGGCGAATCCCTTGTCCACCAGCGTCCGCGTGAAGGCCACGATCTCGTCGATGTTCTCCGTGCAGCGGGGAAAATGGTCGATCGTGTCCACCCCCAGGGCCTCGATGTTCCGCATGTAGTCGGCCGTCATCTCGGCGGCCAGCTCGGGCATCGAGACCGCCCGCACCCGCGACTCGGCTATCAGCTTGTCGTCCACGTCGGTGACGTTGACCACCAGCGTTACCTGGAAGCCGGAGTAGGTGAGGTAGCGCTTGACGGCGTCGAAGATCACCGGCCCGACCATGTGCCCGATGTGGCTGGGCTTGTAAACGGTCGGCCCGCACAGGTAGATACCCACTTTGCCGGCCTCAACCGGCTCCAGGGGCTCTTTCGTCCGAGACAGGGTGTTGTAAACGCGGATCATTGGGGGCGGGATTTGGGGAGTTGGGGATTTAGGGATTGAGGGGCTGAGGGGCTGAGGGGCTGAGGGGTTGAGGGGTTAAGGGGTTGAGGGGTTGAGGGGTTGAGGGGTTGAGGGGTTGAGGGCGGTCTTCTTGCTTAACCCGCCCCTTCGGCATCCGGCGGCCATCAGCCGACAGCCGGTTCCCTCATCCCCTTATTCCCTTATCCCCTCATCCCCTAAACCCCTTATCCCCTGTTAGTCATAGCTCATAGCTCATAGCTCATTGCTCATTGCTCATTGTATTTCCAAGAGGGCCACGCACTGGGCGGCGACGGCCTCTTCCAGGCCGATCGGGCCGACCTGTTCGCCGGTCTTGCCTTTCAGGCCCACACGCTCCGGGTCGATCTGGAGCAGGTCGGCGATCCGCTCGCGCATGGCCTGCCGATAGGGCAGGAGCTTGGGCCGTTGGGCGAAGACGATGCAATCGACATTGACGATGCGGCAGCCGATGGCCCGCACGGCGTCACGTGCGGCCCGGAGCATTTCGCCCGAATCGCGCCCGCGGTTGGCCGGATCGGTATCGGGGAACATCTGGCCGATGTCGCCCAGGGCGGCGGCGCCCAACAGGGCATCGGTCACGGCGTGCAACAGCACGTCGGCGTCGCTATGGCCCACCAACTCGCGATCGTGCGGAATATCGATTCCGCCCAACCGCAGGGGGCCACCCGGCTTCAGCCGATGGGTGTCGTGTCCAATCCCGACGCGTGGTCCGTCCGTGGCTTCTCTCCCGAACTAGTCTCTGTCGCGGAAAGCCGTAGGGTGGGACAAGCCCGAGCGCAGTCCCACCGGAATTCGTGCGACTGCGGTTGGTGGGACCGCGCTACGCTTGTCCCACCCTACGATCTCCCGACGGGGCGAATTATAGGCGAAATCGGGCGATGGGGGAAGTTCACTGGAAAGGCGGAGGGCGGAAGGCGGAGGGGGGAGGAGAAGGAGGATGGTCGCCTTTGGCACTAGCCGGGATTATTCACCGAGTCTTGTAGTGACCCGATTTATCGGGTCTGGAGAGTGCGAACAGGTCAAGGACCGCATGAATGCGGTCACTACGAACGGTTCGAGAGTAATCCGGACTAGCCGGGGGCTATTTCCGCCCTCCGCCTTCCGCCTTCCGCCTTCCGCCTTCTCCCCTTCCGCCCTCCCCCCTCTGCCTTCCCCCACTTATAATGATTCCATATGGCCACTATTGAGATCGAAGGGCTGGCGAAGTCCTACCGGGTTTATCAGAAGGAAGAGGGACTGTCGGCCTCGATCCGGGGGCTGTTTCGCCGGCAGTACCGGCTGGTCGAGGCGGTGCGGGGGATCGACCTCTCGGTCGAGCAGGGCGAGTTTGTGGCCTTCCTGGGGCCCAATGGGGCGGGAAAGACGACTACACTCAAGCTCCTGTCCGGCGTGCTCACCCCCACCAGCGGCACGGCCCGGGTCCTCGGACACGTCCCCTGGCGGCGCGAGAACGCCTACCGCCGCCGCTTCGCCCTGGTGATGGGCCAGAAGAACCAACTCTGGTGGGACTTGCCGGCCGCCGAGTCGTTCCGCCTGCACCAACACATCTACCGCATCGAGCCGGAACAGTTCCAGAAGACCCTCGACGAGCTGGCCGAGATGCTCGACGTGACGCGACTGCTGAACCAGCCGGTCCGCGAGCTGTCGCTCGGCGAGCGGATGAAGATGGAGCTGATCGCCGCCCTCTTGCACTCGCCCAACGTGCTGTTTCTGGACGAGCCCACCATCGGCCTGGACGTGGTGGCCCAGCACAACATCCAGACCTTCCTGCGAGACTACCAGCAGCGCCGCCAGGTAACGATCCTCTTGACCAGCCACTACATGAAGGACGTGGCGGCCTTGTGCCACCGGGTGGTGATCATCGCCCACGGCCGGATTATTTACGATGGCTCGCTCTCGGGGATCCTCGACCAGTTCGGGGGTCGGAAGATCATTTCGCTGCAAGTGGCGGATGGGCGATTCCCCGCCGACCTGGCCCGCTACGGCGAGGTGCTCTCGGTCGAGCCGCCGCGGGCGAAGATCCGCGTCGAGCGCGGCGCCGTGCCCGTGGTGCTGGCCGCCATCCTGGCCCAGCAGCAGATCGAGGACGTGAGCGTCGAGGACCCGCCGCTGGAAGAGGCCATCGCCGAGGTGTTCCGGAACGAAGGCTGACGGACATACTGAGAGCGGCCAGAAATGATGCGACGTCTTCCCTATTGTTACGGTTCGCGTCATCTCAAACCGCGCAGAGTATAAAGCTCGCCATGTTTTCCCGCCCGCGCCTCTGGTGGACCATCCTGCGAATCAGCATCGCCGAGCGGCTGGTGTACCGCGTGGATTTCGCCCTGGGCACGCTGATGCGGTTCCTGCCCATCGTCACCCAGATCTTCCTGTGGGGCGCCGTTTTTTCGGGCATGGGAACCCCGGGGCAACAAGGCCAAATCGCCGGCTACGGCTATCACGACTTCATCGCCTATTTCCTGCTCACGATGATCAGCCGGGCCTTCTCCAGCATGCCGGGGTTGGCCTCGGGCATCGCCCGGGATATTCGCGACGGCACGGTCAAGAAGTTTCTGCTCCAGCCGATCGACATGCTGGGGTTCCTGTTGCTGAATCGGCTGGCGCACAAGCTGGTTTATTACATCGTGGCCCTGGGTCCGTTCGCGCTGGTGTTCTACCTGTGCCGGGTTTTTTTCGGCGGCTGGCCCGATCTGTTGACCCTGGCGGCATTTCTCGCCTCGCTGGTAATGGCCTTCCTGCTGGGGTTCTTTCTGGAGGCCACGCTGGGGATGATCGGATTCTGGTTCCTGGAGGTCAGCTCGCTCTTGTTCGTTTACATGCTGCTGAGTTTCTTCTGTTCGGGGCACATGTTTCCGCTGGACATGCTGCCGGGCGGCTGGGGGCGTTTGTTCCGCTCCATCCCGCTGCAATACCTGGCCTATTTTCCGGCCGCCGTGTTCCTGGGGAAGGTAAGCGGCACAGAGTTGGCCTGGAGCCTGGCGGCAGAATTGGCGTGGGTGGCGGTGTTTTTCGTGGCGGCCCGCAGCGCGTTCCAGTTCGGCGTGCGGCACTATAGCGGTTTCGGAGGATGAGCCCACCGATGAGCCCGCTGCGAAGTTACCTCCGCGTCCTGGCCACCTTTGCCCGCAACAGCCTGGTGCGGGATATGACCTTCCGCGGAAACTTCCTGATCGAGAGCGTCACCTCGATGGCCTGGGTCCTCATGAACCTGGCCTTCTACCTCTTGATCTTCCAGTACACGCCCATGATCGGCGCCGGCAGCGGCTGGGGAAAGTACCAGTTCTTCCTGTTCTTCGCGACCAGCTTGCTGATCAACAGCCTGGTCCAGACCCTGTTCATGACCAACGCCGACGAGCTGAGCGACCTGATCCGCACGGGCAGCCTGGACTTCATCCTGCTGCGGCCCATGGACGCGCAGTTCCTGGTGTCGCTGCGGCGGATCGACTGGTCGTCGCTATCGAACCTGGCGGTGGGCCTGGCCCTGATGGTCTATTCGCTCGTCGAGCTGCGCTACGTGCCGGGACTCGTGCAGATCGTGCTCTATCCGCTGTACGTAGCCTGCGGCGTGGCGATCTACTACAGCCTGATGATCACGCTGGCCTCGACCACGGTGTGGATCGGGCGGAATCTGACGCTTTTGGACTTCTGGTTCTATATTACGAACTTCTCCCGCTACCCGATGGAGATTTATCGCGGGCCGTGGGGCGACCCGCTGCGGCGGATGTTCACCTTCGCCATTCCCATCTTGATTGCGGTCAACGTGCCGGCGCGGATCCTGATCCGGCCGCTCGATCCCCAAACGCCGGAAAGCTGGCTGCTGCCGCTGTTCGCCCTGGCGGCGGCGGCGGCCTGCCTGCTGGCCTCCCGGCGGACGTTCCAGCAGGCCCTGGCCAGCTACCGCAGCGCAAGCAGTTGACCGGCGCGGATAACGTTCTTCCTAAGCTTCTTTGTAAGCGTCGCCTGATCTACGAAGATGCTTAGTAAGATCGTACCAAACTGCCGCGTGACGCCGCATGGGCACACGGCCGGTAAGCCTCAAATCCTACTCGTGTGGGCGATTCCACACTAGTGTCGTAAGGCCCCTTGCCGCCGGTGGCGCGGACGAAAGGGGCTGACATCGAGTGCCACTGGCGTTGCATCGCAATCAATGCAGCTCTAAGGCGGCTTTCAGGCAATCAGCAATTTTCTCCATCGTCGCCTTGGAGACTCGTCCGATTACGCGTGTAACGTCTGACTGTCGGATGGTATAGAGATTCGAGCAGTTGACGACGGAATCCCGCCGGAGCCCTGAGATGGGAAAATCGGGATGATTACCTGCGATAAGATACTGCGTATCTTCCGCTGTGCGTTGGACGTTGCTAGTGATGAAGGCGACGATGGTCTTTGCCATGCGGGTGTTATCCCTGTCGTTCTGCACGACGAGGGCCGGGCGCACCTTGTCACTCGGGTCGTACCGCGAGAAATCCACGGTGGCGATGTCACCGCGATTCATCGCCGGTATTCCTGGTAGTCGTCGAACTCGTCATCCTCAAGAGTGGCCCGGATAAGATTCCCAATGGCGCGTGATGTTGGGAGATCATCTTTCGCGAATTCCCTCACCCGCTGGTACACATCCCTTCGGACCACGATACACTCCTCGCCCACTTCCGGAGGAACGATAGGGACGGGTTCGCCGTCCCGAATGGCCTGCACTTGTTCATTGGTGAGATTCATGGGCGCCTCCAATATGAGATTATAACCCATCAATCCCTTCTAGCAAGGGGTACCATGGGTTCGCAGCCGGTAAAGAAAACGCGGCTTTCCCTCCATTCCTCAACGATGCTTGCCAGTCATCGCTCCAAATCCGCCAGTCTCGGCGACGGCCCATTTTCCGATCCTACCGGCCGGCTTGCCCGCCATGGGGAGTTCCGGACAGGAGTTCCGGGGACAGCATACGTCAGGAGTTCCGCAGGAGTTCCGGGGACAGCATACGCAACTCATGTGATCCTTCAATAATTCTATATGCTGTCCCCGGAACTTGCCCGGAACTTGCCGTAGCTTATTTCTGGACGCGGGCTTAGTTCTGGATCTCCGCGCGCCGCGTCGGCGCACTCTTGTCTTTGTCGGCCTTCCACTCCCGTCCGCTCGCCAACTTGACCCGTGTCAGCGTCACTCGCACCTTGGCGGTGTTCTCATGACCGACAAGTTGCCAGGACATGCTTCCCTCTTCGTGTTCCTTGATTGTCGTTTGTCCCAGCCCCGAAAAGATGTGTGTCTTTCCACCCCAGTCCATCACTTTCTCGTCAAAGCGATTCCAACACTCCACGCTGACCTCGACGGCAACCGCGTCGGACGGTGAGGGGTTCTTAAGACGAACGGACACTTCTGGCACGCCAATCACATTGCGGCGAACGCCCACGGCAACGATTTCAAGCGGACACCAAGCATCGATCGCTTTTCGCAGTTCGGCGATCGTGGTCGGCGTTACGATGATTGTCTTTGCGACCCATCGTATCTTCGGTTTCGTTGTCAGCGACAGTAGGTAAACTTTAACTGGCTCACCAACGGAAAGTGCACCTATGGCCTTACGATATCCTTCCTCGTTGGAAATAGGAGTATCGTCAATCTTGGTGATGATGTCTAGGCTGTGGATGCCGCCGAGATTGGCCGGACTGCCAGGGTTCACGGCCGTTACGCAAACCCCATTGCGCACGGGAGGCATCGGAAACTTGTTCTTTTTCAGAATCGGCATTGCTTCGCGCATTGGGCCTATGGCCGCCCCGACAGCCGGCCGGTCGTCGGGCTTCTCTGGCTCTCCCGCATCCAAACGATATCCGATGAGCACCGAGATAACGCATACAGCCAATTGGAAAGCGCTACGTCGCATCGCCCCCCCTCCTTCCGCGCTCTGTCCCGCGTTATTGGTCCGCGGCCTTGAATCCGTACGCCTTTGCCGTCGTCTCACGGGGCGTTTGGATCGTCCGAAACAAGGTCAATCGCCACCAGGCCGACGATCCGATACTTGCCTTTCTCGACTGGGTTTACGTGTTCCCCTTTTGAGGTTCTCAGCCTCCTCGCCTCTGGTTGTACCTCGCACCCTCCGCGCGTACAGATTTCCACAAAATCGGTGAACTCAAGGATCGTGTATTCCGTCCCGTCTTTACTGCGGGCGGAGAAGGCGGCCGTCTCTTTTGTGAACTTCCGATTCATTACTGCTGTCCTATATCGTTTTGCCCACTGGGCCGTGAAAAGCGCTATCGGTCAGCCATCGAGTTTGCGCGTGAGGGCTTCTTCAATTCTCGTCCCGAGGGACACGTGCGACCAGAGAGATAAACGGGACACCCATAATGTGCAGTCTAGTGAAGAGATGCATCGCATCTTGTCCAGTATATGGGTGTCCGCCTTTACTCGCCGTGGGTAGGCTAGCCACAAGTCTCGCTTGCGGATTTGCATAGCGCGTCCGCGCGTACCGACAGCAATGAACCGTCGAACATCGTTTAACGACTCTTGCCACTAAACTGCCCCTGGCACACCTCCGCCGCGAAATTCCTGCGACACTGCTGGCAGCTAATCACTTGGCCGCCCTGTTGCATCGTGACTTTGTATGTTCCCACGGCTTCGCAATGCGAGCACTGCGTCACACCAGTTCCACAGGCCGTAACCGTTCAACGGGTTCTTACCGTTCCGTTGTTTCGGGCACCGGAACCCCACTGCGGTAGCCCAACAAATACGATCTTGGTCACGGCTTTTGGCTTTGTCAAGTGCCCCGCCCCCCCCAAGAATTTTCCAAGAATCCGGTCCGCCGAGGCTGGCGTTGATCTTGTTTCGGGAGCGCGACATGCGTACCCGTGCCCAGCAGGGCCGCGCGGTCTTTCAGCTCCTGTTGGACTCGGTTCAAGCCGATCCCTGCGGCGCCTCGCCACCTTCGCTGCTGCCGTCAGGCCCCCGACGGCGTTCCCCCTCTTCTTTCTCCGTGATATCCGTGGCCCCCTGGTGATTCCCAGTCACACCAGTGAACGCTTGCTCGTTGGCCCATCCGGGTCCAAGCCTGTACAATGATGGGCTAATCTCCAAACCCAGCCCGCAGATCCCCAAGCCCCTAATCCCCTCAACCCCTCAACCCCTCAACCCCTCATGCGTCTCGCCTACAGCTCCAACGCCTATCTCCGTTTTCCGATCGAGGAGGCCGCCGCGCGGATCGCTGCGCTGGGCTATGCCGGCCTGGAGTTGCTGGCCGACGTGCCGCACGCCTGGCCGGCCGGGCTGCTCCCCCAGCGCCGCCGGGCGATCCGCCAATGCCTGGACCGCCACGGCCTGGCGATCGCCAACGTCAACGCCTTCATGATGCACGCCGTGGCCGATCCGCGGCAGCCCTACTGGTATCCGTCGTGGATCGAGCCCGATCCGCACTATCGCGCCATCCGCTGCGAGCACACCAAGCGGGCCCTGCAACTGGCCAAGGAGTTGGGCGGGCCGTCGATCCAGACCGAGCCCGGCGGACCGCTCGAGCCGGGCCGCTCCCGGCAGGCCGCCCTGGATGTGTTCTACGAAGAGATCATGCCCTGCGTCGAGCTGGCCGAGCGGCTCGAAGTCTATCTGCTGGTCGAGCCGGAGCCGGGACTTTTGATCGATCGCTTCGAGCAGTACCTCGACTTCGCCGCCCGGGTGGATTCGCCCTGGCTGGGGCTGAACTTCGACATCGGCCATGCCTTCTGCGTGGGCCAGGACCCGCAGCACTGGATCCCGCAAATGGCCGCCCACGTCAAGCACTATCACCTGGAAGACATCGCCGGCGACCGGGAGCATCGGCACCTGATTCCCGGCCGGGGGGCGATTGACTTCCCGGCCGTTTTGCGGGAAATTGCCAACAGCGGCTACCAGGGTTGGCTCACCGTCGAGCTCTATCCCTACCTCGACGACCCCGACCAGGCCGGCCGCGAGGCGCGACAGTTCCTCCAGCAGATCATCCAGGGTTCAGGAATAAAGGCTTGATGTCGTATTCCTCTCGCTCCGCGAGAGGCCGTACGACCGAACCTCACGCGGAGCGTGAGGAATACATACGCAGGGGGTGACGGTGAACACAGGATTTAATGTTCAAAGCTCGGGGGCCGGCGCTGCAGCGTGGGCCGCGTATCTGCAACTGCTGCGGCTGCCCAATCTCTTCACTGCCATGGCCGACGTGGCGATGGGCTTTCTGTTCGTCCGCGCCAGTTGGGCCTGGGACCCGCCGCCGATCAACTTGCGTCCTATCGGGGCCTGGGTGCTGGCCGTGCTGGCCGTCGCCTCGGCCCTGCTGTACGCCGCCGGCGTGGTCCTGAACGACGTGTTCGACCTGGAGCGCGACCGCCGCGAGCGGCCCCAGCGGCCGCTGCCTTCCGGCCGGGTCTCGCTCCGCGCGGCCCGCTGGATCGGCTGGGAATCGCTGCTGGCGGGCACCGCGTTGCCCTGTGGCGTGGCCCTGCTGCTGTATCGCCATCGGCCGGCGGCGGCCGCCGACGCGCTGGTCGCCCTTCGCCCGGCGATAGTCGCCGGAGCGTTGGCCCTGACCATTGTGCTGTACGACGCCCTGTTGAAGCCGACCGTGGCCGGGCCGTTGGCCCTGGGGGCCTGCCGCATGCTCAACGTGCTGTTGGGCATGAGCGTGCTCCGCACCCCGCTGGCGAGCGAACATTGGCTGATCGCCGCCGCCATCGGGGTCTACGCGGCGGGCATCACCTGGTTCGCACGGCGCGAGCACGGGCGCAGCGCCCGAGCGCAGCTCGCCGCCGCCACCGCGGTAATGATGGCCGGCGTGGGCCTGCTGGCCTGGCTGCCCCGCTGGACCGACAATATCCTCCGGGCGATCCAGCAGGAGCCCGGCTGGTGGTATCTGCTCGTCGGCGTGCTGGGCGCGATTACTTGCCGGCGGTGCCTGTGGGCCGTCGCCTCGCCTGTGCCCGGCCGGGTCCGCACCGCCGTCGCCCAGGCCATCCTTTCCTTGATCTTCCTCGACGCGGCGGCCTGCTACGCCGGTTGCGGACCGTTTTGGGCCCTCCTGATCCTCTGCCTGCTCGTGCCGGCCGGCCTGCTGGGCCGCTGGATCGAAAGCACCTAAATGCTCCTCGGCTACAACACCAACGGAATGGCCCACCACGAGCTGTTCGACGCCGTGGCCCTGCTGGCCGAGGTGGGCTATCGCAGCGTGGCGATTACCATCGATCACACGGCCCTGCCGCCCTACGGCGGTTACGGCCGGCAGCGGAGCCGGCGGCTCCGACATCTGCTGGACGATCTCGGTATGCGGTCGGTGATCGAGACCGGGGCCCGCTTCCTCCTCGATCCGTGGACCAAGCACGAGCCGACGCTCGTCACGGCCGACCTCCTCGGCCGGGTGCGGCGAATCGATTTCTACAAGTACGCCATCGACCAGGCCGCCGAGTTGGGCAGCGACTGCGTGTCGCTGTGGTCCGGCGTGCTGCGTGAAACGCCACGGGACCGGGCCATGGACTGGCTCGTCGAGGGGCTCGCTCAGGTGCTCGAGCACGCGGCCGAGCGGCAGGTGACGGTGGCCCTCGAGCCGGAGCCCGGCATGGTCATCGACACGATGCGGGCGTGGGAGGAGTTGCTCGAGCGGCTGGGGTCCGTTCCGTTGCGGCTGACCCTGGACGTCGGCCATCTGCACTGCCAGCGTGAGGGCCCAATCGCCGCGGTCATCGGCCGCTGGGCCCCTCGGCTGGCCAACGTGCACCTGGAGGACATGCGCATCGGGGTCCACGAGCACCTGATGTTCGGCGAAGGCGAGATCGACTTCCCCCCCATCCTGCGGGCGTTGGCCGCGGCGGGATATTCCGGCGGCGTCCACGTCGAGCTCAGCCGGCATAGTCACGAGGCCCCCGCGGCCGCCCGCCGGGCGTTTGAATTCCTCTCGGCAATCATCGGCGAAACCGCAAGCGACATGGCAAAGCCCAATCCCTAATCCCCAATCCCTGATCCCTCACCCCTAATCCCTCGCCCCTCGCCCCTCATCCCCCCATGCCGCTCATTCTGCTGTCGATTCCCGGCCTGCGCGAGAAAGACGTGGCCGTAATGCCCTGCCTGCGGGAGATGACCGCCGAGGGACAGATTGCCGAACTGGTGCCCAGTTTTCCCTGCGTCACCTGCCCGGTGCAGGCCAACATGACCACGGGCCGGCTGCCGGCCGACCATGGGATCGTGGCCAACGGTTTGTATTGGCGGGAGTCGCAGCGGGTCGAGATGTGGACTGCGCCCAACGATTGCATCGACCGGCCGCAGATTTGGGACCTGCTGTCGCACATCGAGGGCGGGCCGACTTCGGCCGTCTGGTTCGGCATGCACAGCGTGGGCTGCGAGGCCGACTACGTGTGCACGCCCAAACCGATCCACAACCCCGACGGTTCCGAGTCGCTGTGGTGCTACACGCGGCCGCTGGCGATGTACGGCGAGTTGCGTGAGGAGTTGGGCGACTTCCCGCTGCGGAATTATTGGGGCCCGGCGGCCGGCATCGGCTCCAGCGCGTGGATTGCGGCCTCGGCCGTGGCGGCGGCGCGGCGATGGCGGCCGGATTTCTTCTGGATCTATCTGCCGCACCTGGACTACGCGGCCCAGCGGAGCGGCCCCGACAGCCCCGCCGCCGCACAGGCGGTAACCGAATTGGACGACCTGTTGGGCCGGCTGCACGCCGCCCTGGCCGAGATCTACGGCCCGCGGCTGCTCTGGCTCGCCGCCGGTGAATATGCCATCACCCCCGTGCGGCACGTCAGCTATCCCAACCGCGTGCTCCGCCAGGCCGGACTGCTGGCCGTTTGCGAAGGGCCTGCGGGCGAGCAGCTCGATCTGGCGGCCAGCCGGGCCTGGGCCCTGGCCGACCATCAGCACTCGCACATCTTCGTGGCCGGCGGCGACTGGCAGTTGGCCGAGCGGGTAGCCGAGTTGTTCCGCGGCCGGGAAGGCATCGCCGAGGTGCTCGTCGGCCCGCAGCGCGGCCGCTACGCCCTGGATCATCCCCGCAGCGGCGAAGTGATCCTCGTCTCCACGCCCGACAGTTGGCAGGCGTACTACTGGTGGCTTTCCGACGACCGGGCCCCGGCCCTGGCCCGCACGGTTGATATTCATCGCAAGCCGGGCTACGATCCGGTGGAACTGTACCTGGACCCGGCCGGCCGGGGCATCCCCCTAGACGCCACGCTGGTGCGGGGCTCGCATGGCGCGCCGGCCGTCGATGCCAGCCAGCGGACCGTGATGCTCGCCTCGCGGCCGATCCTGCCCCCGACCGATGCACTGGCCGACACCGACGTGCTGGCCATCGTGCTGGCGCAGTTCGGCGTGACAATTAGCCTGTGACCCTGCCAAGGAGTTTCGGCCATGACGTTGCGTGCTGTGCTGTTCTGGATCGCGTTTGCGTTGATCGTGAGTCGGGCCCAAGCGGCGCCGACGGCCCCCGATCCCCAGCGGGTGCGGGAACTGGCGGCCCTGCTGACCGAGCGGCCCTGCGGCGTCGGGCCGACCATCGCCGACCGCCATGCCTGGCAGTCCGCCGCCCGCTCGCCGCGACTGGCCGGCGCAGTGGCCAATGCCGAAAGGCTGCTCCGCCAGCCGATCCCCGCACTGACCGACGACCTTTACCTGGATTACTCCCGCACCGGCAATCGGCGGCGGGCCGAGGCCGTGCTGGGCCAGCGGCATGGGCGGCTCGTAACACTGGTGTTGGCCGAGTGCCTCGACAACCGCGGCCGATTCCTGCCGGCCCTCGATGAGGCGATTCGCCAACAGTGCCGTGAAAAGACGTGGGTCATGCCGGCCCATGACGGGGGCCTGGCCAACTTCCGGGGCACGCTGGTGGAGATCGACTTGCAGGCCGCCGCCGTGGCCTGGAACCTGGCAACCGCCGCCTTCTGGCTTGGCGACCGGCTCAGCCCGGCTACGGTCAAACTCGTCCAAGACGAGCTGGAGCGGCGGATCTTCACCCCCTTCACGGGCATGATAACCCGGGGCAAGCCCCGCATGTGGTGGCTGACCAGCACGAACAATTGGAACGCGGTGTGCCTGGCCGGCGTGACCGGGGCCGCCCTGGCCCAAGTCGAGTCGCCTGACCGCCGGGCATTCTTCATCGCCGCCGCCGAAAAGTACATCCGCAATTATCTGGCGGGCATCACCCCCGACGGCTATTGCGTCGAGGGCCTGGGCTACTGGAACTACGGCTTCGGCCATTACACGCTGCTGGCTGAGACCATCCGTCAGGCGACCGGCGGAAAAGTGGACCTGATGGCCGACCCCAAGGTCCGGCAGCTTGCCCGCTTCGGCCTCCGCATGGAGATCCTGCCGGGCATTTATCCGGCCTTGGCCGACTGCTCGCCCGACACCCGGCCGGACCCGCGGCTAACGGCCTTCTTGGAGCGTCGCTACGGGCCCGATGGCGCGGGCAGCCGGCCGCCGCCATCGAAGGGCCCGGGCGACGGCACGCGGGCCGCCAGCCCGCGACACGGCGCGAAACCGTCCGCCGGCTCGGTCCGAAACCTTTTCGAGCTGGGCGTCTACGGCCTGGATGATTTGCGGGGACTGTCCCAGTTCTCGTCCGCCTGTCCCTCCGGACAGGCCGAAAATGGGACTGTCCCGCTTGCCGGGGCACCCGCCTTGCGCGACTGGTTCCCCGACAACGGCGTGCTCGTCTGCCGGCCGTCGCCCGAGCGGCCGGCCGGCATGGGCGTGGCCATCAAGGGCGGAGACAACGGCCAGAACCACGGCCACAACGACCTCGGCTCCTTCATCGTGGCCCTGGACGGCGACACGCCCTTGGCCGATCCCGGCGCCGAGGTCTACACGGCCCGCACCTTCAGCGCCCATCGTTTTGACAGCAACGTGCTTAACTCCTTCGGCCATTCGGTGCCGCGGGTGGCCGGTGTCCTGCAGAGCCCCGGCCGCCAGGCCTGCGCCAAGATTCTCGCCACCGACTTCAGCGACCGGGCCGACCGGATTACGATGGACCTCCGCTCGGCCTATCCGGTCAAGGAGCTCAAGCGGCTGGAGCGGACGATGGTCTTTGCGCGGGCCGGCCTGGGCAGCCTGCGCGTAACGGACCAGATCGAGCTGGCCAGTCCCAAACCGCTGGGCACGGCCCTGATTACTTTCTCCCCCTGGAAGCAAGTCACGCCCGGCCGGCTCGAGATCGGCCGAGGGCCGGCAACCATCGAGGTCCGCATCGACGCCGGCGGGCGCGCCTTCCGCATCGAGCCCACGGAGATCCACGAGGACCTGCACGGGGGCCGCATTCCCACGCGGCTGGGAATCGAGCTGGCCGAGCCGGTCGAGAAGGCCACGCTCACGCTGACGATCAGCCCGACTCGCCCGGATGAAAGGTAGCAGGCACACTCCGTGTGCCGTCCGCTGAACGTTACCCCGGCTCGCCGGGGGTAAACTGGAAATTCACGCTCTGGTTGAAGAACCGCAGCGGGTTCTCGTAGACGATGCGGCGGATGAGCGAGTCGGGGTGCCCGCGGCGGGCCATCGCGAGAATGAACTCGGGCACGGCCATGGGGTCCGAGGGGCCCCAGTCGGCCGAGGAGTTCACCAGGATCCGCTCCGGGCCGAACTGCTCGACCATGTCCGCCGCCCGCTCCGGCGTGGCCTTGGTGGTCGGATACAGCGTGATGCCGGCCCAGTAACCCTCGTCGAGCACCTCTCGGATGGTGTGCTCCTCGCAGTGGTCGATGCACACCCGGCTGCGGTCCACCCGCCGGTCGGCCCGCAGCAGATCGAGGATCATTCGCGTGCCCGCGTACTTGTGCTCCAGGTGCGGCGTGTGGAACAGGAGCTGTTCGTCGCGCCCCAGCGCCAGCTCGATCAGTTCCAGCAGGGTGGTCACTTCGTTGCGGGTATTGCGGTTCAGGCCCACCTCGCCGACCCCCAGCACGCCGGGGCGATCGAGGAACTCGGGCAGGATGGCGATCACCGCGCGGGCCAGCCCGACGTCCTCCGCCTCCTTGGCATTCACGCCCATCCAGGCGTAATGGCGGATGCCGTAATTGGCCGTCCGCTTCGGCTCCCACTCGGTCAACTGCCGGAAGTAATCGCGAAAGCTCTCGGCGCCCGAGCGGTCGTAGCCCATCCAGAAGGCCGGCTCGCCCACGGCCACGCAACCCGCCAGCGCCAGGGCGCGGAGGTCGTCGGTGGTTCGCGCGGCGATATGTATGTGCGGATCGAAGAAGTGCATGCTATGCAACCTAGTGGATTATTTCCGCCAGTCCTCAGAGTACGGCAGGGAGAAGATCATCTGCACCTCGGCGGCCCGGTTAGACGTGGGGCCGCCCAACACATCGAGGCTTTGGCGGATCTTGTCCAGGCGGCTATCGGCGGCCGCCCCGCCGCCGGCACGATCGATCCGGTCCAGCGCGGCGGCCAACTCGACGAGCCGGGCACGGATCGTCAGGAAGTCGCGGTCCAGCGGTTGGGGTGGGGTCGGCAAGTGTGTCATGGTTAGCCCCAGGTGGTAGTCTCTCCTGTGGGTCAGCTCTCCCGGGATGGCCTGCCGGGTCGCTCGACGGGAAGCTATTCTCGCACGCCGCCGCCGGCAAAGCAAGCCCGCCGGGGCAACTGGCCAGCGAGGGTGGCACGTCCTGAGCGCAGCGAAGGGCGTGGTTCTGCGCGCCTCGCCACGCCCTTCGTCCCTCAGGGCGTGCCACCCTGATTGGTCCGCGCTGGGCGTGCGGATTGTCACAACCGGCATAACCCCCCGTCTCGCTGCCCGCGGTGAAGTTTCCCGGACTGTCCAACCGATCCCAGATACGGGGTAGTGGCCGGAAATATACTGCGAGCGGCCCGGAATGATCCAACGTCTTCCCTATTGTTACGGTTCGCGTCACTTCAAACCGCGCGGAGTATAAAGGGCCCATACCTTGCGCAGCGGCTTGGAAACCACGCTGGAATTGCTGGCCAAAACGGACAACGAGGCGGCTGTCCGGGTGCTGATTCCTGCGCTGGATTCCGCCAATGCGGTGATTCAGGAACAGGCCTTGACCGCGCTTCTGCGTCGCCGCGATTCGGCCGGCGGACGCGAGATTCTCGATCGCATGCCGCGGATGAAGCCGCAGTGGCAGGCGATCATCCGCCAGTACCGCGGCCGCATGGCGCGGACCCTTCGCGACGCCCTCCTGGGCACCGACCTGACGCTGTGCGAGAACGCCTGCCGGGCCATCATCCTCTTCCGCGACTACGACCTGGTCCCCACGCTCCTCAGCGCCCTGGAAGACCGGAAGCGGCCCAATGCCGAACTGGCCGCCCGCACCGTCGCGGAACTGGTGGAGTTGCTCTACGACGAGCTGGCCGGCACCCGCGATCCCAGCGATCGCCGCGATCCGCAACTGATTCGCCGCTACGTCGTCAGCAGCCTGGAGCTGTCCGTCGGGCGGTTCGGCCATCACCAGCGGCGGGAAGTGGTCGAGTGCTTCCTGCTTCTGGTCAACCGCGACAACGTGATCCTGAAGCAGATTCTGCAGACACCGCACCACGTGGCCCACGCGATGCTCATGGAGTCGCTTGCCAGCAGTCCGCAGCGGGGCGTGATCCGGCTGCTCTTGAATTTCCTGGACGATCCGCACGCGCCGCCGGCGGCCTTGGCGGTGCTCGCCCAGCGCAGCGATGACCGATTCCTCCACTACCTGTTGAAACGGATCGGCCGAGAGCCGTCCCCCACGGTCGCCCAGAATCTCAAGCGGCTCCAATCCGTGGTCTGGATCGGCGACACGGGGCGGCTCCTGGGTCAGATCGACGACGCCGGCCAGCACGCCATCGTCCGCCTGGCGATGACGGCCGGGATTCCGCGTCAGCAGGCGATGGCGGTGATCGAGCAAGTGTTGTTGCAGGGCAAGCCGGGGGGCCGCCGCGAGGCCGCCCGGGCCCTGGCCGCTTTCCACGGGGCCGACGCCAATGCCCTGGCCATGCGGGCCCTGGCCGACCCCGACCCCCAGGTCCAGGCCAATCTCGCTCTCCAACTCCGCGGCCGAGGAATCCCCGGCGTGCTGACCATTCTGCTGCAAATGATCGAAAGCCCCCACGACGTGGTCCGCCGGGCCGCGCGGGAAGGACTGACCGAATTCAGTTTCAAACGCTACCTGGCGGCCTTCGATCTGCTGGAAGACGACGTGCGACGGAGCACCGGTCTGCTGGTCAAGAAGATCGACCCGCAAACCCTGCCCCTGCTCGAAGACGAAATGGGCTCCCCGGTCCGCAGCCGGCGGCTCCGCAGCCTGGTGATCGCCCGAACCATCGACGTGGTCGAAGCCCTGCACGGCGCCATTATCAAGCTGCTGGAAGACGAGGACCACATCGTGCGGCTCGAGGCGGTTACCGCCCTGGCGCAATCGGCGACCCCGGCCACCCGCCGGGCACTCCAGGCTGCCCTGGGCGACACGAGCGAAATCGTCCGCCAGGCCGCCCAGCGGAGCCTCGAGGAATCGGCCCGCCGCCGGCCACCCGCTCCAAGAGCCCCCTCCGTTTGGACTAACCCTCCGGTCCCCTCTCCCTCCGGGAGAGGGTTAGGGTGAGGGCGCCTCCATGACCGCATACTGCTGGAACCTTCCGATGCAATCGCTCGCCGCACTGCGCGGCATCCTGCTGGCCGACCGGACCCGGTTGGGTAGCCTCAATTTGCCGCTCCGCGGCCGGTCCGAAACGTCCGGCCGCGACGACATCCTGCTGGGCCTGCTGATCGTGGCCGCGCTGATGGCCGCAATCTGGGCCCTCTCGCGACTGCTGGCCATGGGCACACGGCACCGCGCGTACGACAGTCCGCGGCGGCTGTTCCTCAGTCTGTGCAAGGCCCACCGGCTACGCTGGTCCGAGTGGTGGCTGCTGTGGCGACTGGCCAGGTCGCAGGGGCTCAAGGACCCCGCGCGGATTTTTTTGGAGCCGGAGCGATTCGGTCCCGGCGGACTGCGCCCCAAGCTGGCCGCCCGCGCCGAGCGGTTGCGAGGCATCCGCGACCGCCTGTTTACCGAGCCGCCCAACGAGAAGCCGGAGCCGACGACGATAGAAGCCGGCTTGCCACAAGGCGGCCATACGGAGCCGCTCTCGGCCACGCCGCCACCTACGCCGCTGCTGCCGGCCGTGCCCGGCCCGACCCTGGATGTCCCTCCCTGGCCGCAGGAACAGATCAGGGGATGAAGCCGCCGTCTACGGCTGGTCCGCGCCGCCCTCGACCTTGGGCGGGGTGCGGCGTTTTGCGGCTCCGCCGGCGGGCGCCGCCTTCGCGCCGCTAGCCACCGGCCGAGGGCCAACGTCAGCCGGCGCGCCGGCGCCGAAACGCTCCACCGTGCCCGTCCTCTGATAGCCCATCTTCTGCTTCAACTCCGACAGGGGCATTTTATGGATGTTCAGTTTCTGGGCCTCGTTGTTCATGAGGGTGAAGGCCTCCAGCGCCTCGGGCGATCCCCGGCCGACCGGCTCGTCGCCCACCACGAGGTAGCGGGTGTTGGCGTTCATCTCGCCCGTCCGCTTCCACTGCTCGTTGAGCCAGCAATCCACCGCGCCGCCGTGCACGATGATCAGATTGCGGACGGTGCTCACGGCGTTGCGGCCGTTGCCGTCGAGGTCCATGAAACCGGCCAGGGCGTAGTGCGTCCGCTCCCCCGGCCTCCACAGCGGGGTGTGGATCTTGTCGCCCGGCGTGATCGGATCGGCATTCTTGTCCTCGACGATGCGGGCCTCGGAATGGCCATCCGAGACGTTGGTCACCTCGATCGTCGCCTTCTTCACGGCCTTGCTTATGTCGCCCGGATTGGCCGAGTAAACGTTGAAGGTCGTCTGGCGCTCCAGGGCGTCGGCCTGGCCCAGGTTGATCGACACCGTGCGGTTGTGTTGATTGACATACGTGATCTCGCCGGCCGGGACGTCCATCGTGGGCCGCAGGTAGCCCTCCAGTTGCTTGCCCTGGGCGACCACGATCCCGGCCGCGACGTTCGCATTTTCCTTGGCGACCTTGACCTCCGCTTGGGCCACGCCTATCTTCTCGACGTAACTCGTCTTGAGCTTGTCCCGTTCGGCCAAAAGATTCTTCTGATCCTGGAGTATCACCCCGCGCGACTTGGCGAAATCTTCGCTGACGGTCTTCACGTCGGCCCCCGCCTTGTTGACCGCGTCTTGGAACTGCTTGATCGTCGCGTCCTTGGCCGCCTCCCGCTGTGCGAATTGCTCGGCCAGGTCCTTGAGCTTCTGCTTCGAATCGGCCAATTCCTTGGTGCGGTCCTCGACCGTATCCCAGAGGCGCTTGAGGATCGGGCTGTAGAACCGGGCTTCGTCCGGAAAATTCGACCCGTAGGCCTTCATGTCCTTGTCGAACTGCTCCCGAATCTCGGCGCCCGACTTCTCCGCCAGGCCGATAATCCGCCGCAGGTCGGCATTTTCGGTCTCCTTCTCGCCCGTCTTCTGCCGCTCTTTGGCGGCGGCCTGCTCGGTGTCTTTGACCTTTTTTTCGGCCTCCGTGTAGCGGCTGTGATACAGAAACGTCGTGACGATCAGGACAATCGTCAGCATGACGAAGATAATCAGAGCGATTTGCAAACCTTGGCTTTCGCGGGCCATGCGCGGACCTCCTCTCGATAAGCGTACGAAGGGTACGAGTGTACGTGTCCATTCTAGTCGAAGGACCAGGGCGTGTCAACGAAATACAAACCACCAAATGGAGCGTTGCAAATTGCGGATGCCGGGTCCCCTGTCCCTCTAGGAGAGGGTTAGGGTGAGAGCGGGTGGGAGGAAAGCATTTGTTCCTTGTGATGTCGCCCACATTGCCCTCACCCCCGGCCCCTCTCCCAAAGGGAGAGGGGAGATCAACTCGCAAGACTCCAGTCCTTAAACGGCTTTTGGTGGGGCTCGCTCCGCTCGACCGACCCTGCAACTACCAATGTAGCGCACCACACGCCGTGTGCCGTCCGCATGTTACGGCACACGGCGTGTGCCTACTACAATTCTTACGCCTTCTTTTTCCAGGAGGTGCCGGAGGGGCTGTCCGTCAGCTCGACGCCCTTGGCCCGCAGCTCGGCCCGCAGGGCATCCGCTCGGGAAAAGTCCTTTGCGCTGCGGGCGGCGTCACGCGCCGCGACCAGTTGCGCCACTTCGGCATCGGGCTGGGCGGGCTCGAAATCGATCACGTCCAGCACGCCGTTCGCTTGGCGCATCAAATCCAGGACCTGCCGCACCTGGTCGCCGTCCAACTCTCCCTGGTTCAGCAGCCGGTTGACGTGGCGAATGAAGGCAAACAGCCTTCCCAGGGCCTGGGGAAGGTTGAGGTCGTTGTCCATGGCTGCCTGCCAGCCGGTGCGGGTGGCCTGCAGGGCTTGATCCAGGTCTGGACTGCGCCGGCCGGGGGCAAACTGCCCCAGCCGGGCCACGAACTCGCTGAGCCGCGCCACGCAATGCGCCGCCCGCTGAAGCTCGCGCACCGAGTAATGCAGCACCGTGCGATAATGCGTGGCCAGCAGCCAGTAGCGAACCGCCGGGCCCTGAAAGCCCTGTTCCAACAGCCGCTCCAGGGTCAGGTCGTTGCCCGCCGCACGGCTCACTTTCTTGCCGTCGGCCATCACCACTTCGCAGTGCATCCAGAGCTTGGCCAAGGGCTTGTTCTGCAAGGCGGAGGCGATGGCGATCTCGTTGTCGCCGTGGGGAAAGATCAGGTCGCTGCTGGCGGTATGGATGTCGAAGGGCTGGCCCAGGTGCCCGACGGCCATGCAGGCGCACTCCACGTGCCAGCCCGGCCGGGCGTTGCCCCACGGCGTGGGCCAGAAAATGCCGGCCTTGAGCTCCGCCAGCGTCGAGCGTTTGAAGAGGGCGAAGTCGCCGGGACTGTCCTTCTCGTAGTAGTCGTAGGTTGTGGAGGCCTCGCTCCGCATCCGCTGCGGCTCGATGCCCGACAGCCGGCCGTAGTCGGCCGAGCCGCTGATCCGGAAGTAGACCGATCGCAGCTTCTCGTAGGCCAATCCCTTTTCCAGAAGACTGCGCGTCTGGTCGATCATGTCGCCCACGTGCTCGCTGGCGCGGGGATATTGATGCGCGCGCTTGACGCGCAGCGTATCCAGGCTCTGGAAGAAGACCTGCTCCCAGCGGGCCGTGAACTCCCGCAGATTGCCGCCGCTGGTGAGACATTCCTTGACCGTGCGGTCGTCGATGTCGCCCAGGTTCATGGCCGTGCGGACTTGATAGCCGCGCTGCTCGAGATATCGCCGCAGGACGTCGGAGAAGACCACCCGCCGGCACAGTCCCAGGTCGGGCGGCCCGTCCAGGCTGGGACCGCAGGAGTAAATCGAAACCTTGCCCGCCGCCACGGGCTCCAACTGCTCGATCTTGCGGGGCAGGGTGTTGTAGAACCGCAGCGGCTCGGGCACCGTCTCGCACACGAACAGCGACGTGGAGAGATATCGCTCGCCGCCGTCGGGCAGCAGTGCCACCACGCTGCCGCGGCCCAGCGTCCGGGCTTCGTCCAGGGCCACCTTCAAGGCCGCCCCGGCGCTCATGCCCACGAATATCCCCTCTTCCCGCGCCAGCCGCCGCGCCGTCTCATAGGCCGAATCGTCGTCCACGTTCACGATCGACTGTAGTTCCTCGGGCTTGAAGATGCCGGGCGGGTAGCTCTCCTTCATGTTCTTCAAGCCCTGGATCTTGTGTCCCTTGAAGGGCTCGACGCCGATCACGCGCACGGCCGGATTGAGTGTCCGCAAGGCCCGCGAGATGCCCATCAGCGTGCCCGTGGTCCCCATGGTGAGCACCACGGCGTCGACCTGGCCGCCGGTGGCCTCCCAGATCTCCTTGCCCGTCCCCTCGTAATGGGCTTGCCAGTTGGCCTCGTTGTTGAACTGGTCGACCAGGACGTACTTGCCCGGCTCGTCGCGGGCCAGGCGATAGGCTTCTTCGATGGCCCCGTCGGTGCCCCGGTAGCCCGGCGTCAGCAGGATCTGCGCCCCGTAGGCTTTGAGAATCCGCCGCCGCTCCTCGCTGGCCGACTCGCTCATCGTGACCAGGAGTTGGTAGCCTTTGACCGCGCAGACCATGGCCAGGCCGATGGCCGTATTGCCGCTGCTGGCCTCCAGCACGATCTTGCCGGCGGTCAGCTTGCCGGCGGCCTCGGCCTGCTCGATCATCCGCAGCGCAATGCGGTCCTTGACCGAGCCGCCGGGATTCATGTACTCGAGCTTCACCCAGACCTCGACGCCGGGCACCGGGTTCATGCGGTTGATGCGCACCAGCGGGGTGTTCCCCACCAGCTCGAGCACGGAATTGACTTTGCGCGGCGGCATTATAAAGCCCTTGCAAACAAGGTGGCGCTGCCCGTCACCCCTCACGCCGTTTATATGGCCCCAGGAACTTCGGCCCATTGAAATGAATCATATGGTCGGGGGTCTCGGCAATCCATACTTCCGTTTCCCATGCAATATCGGCAGCATATCTTCTGAAGTCGGCCTTATCGAGAAAGGCGGTTACGTAGATACGCTCGGCGGGACACTCTGCAAGCATGGTTTCAAGCTCGGCGTGTCGTTTTGCGCTGACGGGGCCGTGAGTGGTTACGGCTTCAATGAGAAACAGCCATTTATTCTTGGCGTGGTACAAAACGATGTCCGGCAGCTTGTCGTGTTCTGTTATACCGACGTTCAGTTCAGCCAATTCATCGGTTTCGCACACGACGCGCTTTCTCGCCGTGTCGCCAAGATATAGCAACTTTGCGCCGGAGGCAAACCGTGGTCCCAACTCTTCAACTACCGCAACCTGTAGAGCGTTGTGCTTCCCCGGTGAAAGCTGAATCGTTGCCCCCGTCGGTAGCTCCAGCTTGACCTTTTGTAAGTCACGCCGTTTGTTGTAAGCCTTTTCAAGTTGGCCGAACTTCTGAACAAATGTTTCAACGGAGTCGTCAAAGTCGGGCGTCCCGTACGTCTTCAAGACGGTGATTGCGGCATCAGTCAGACAATAGCAGTTGTTCCCGCTGTTGGTTGAGCGGGACGGCTCGTCAGCGTTTCGGTCAACAAGCCTGGCCTGCTCAAACTGGTGTATTGTCTGACGCCTGATTGTCTCACGCGAGTTAGCGGCGTAATTCTTGCCGTACTTGTCACGCATGAAGCCCATGATGTCCCAAATACGGAGCGACGGCTTTCTTGTCTTGGCCCACGAGCCCTTTGGACCCAAACCGGCTAAGGCGAGCAAGGTCAGCGCCGAACGCTCGTTTTGCTGAGCACGTGGAAGGCCCAGTGATCGAAGGATTTGCAGGGCCTCGTCTTGCTTACTCATTGCATGTTCCGACCAGGCAACTGTGCAAGGAACCGGCAACGCCCAACGCTTTCAGTACAACGGCTTCGGCTTGCTCTGTGTTGCGTCTGACTTGTTTCCCGATCCGAGCCAGTTGGTCTAGGTCTGGAAAGTTCATCGCTCGTATCTCCGTTGCATTGACCTGTGTATTCCCGCTGATTGTTCGGAAGTAACGGTCAATCAGCGTTGAGTTGAACAAAGCGGCAATCCCGTATACCTCATCTTCGGTCAAGCCGCGTTCGGCGTGGTAGACGTAGTTGACGTGGTTTTCTATTGCTACGTAGGGAAAAGGGAAGTCAGCCGCGAGAAGGCAAGCGGCCGTCAACCTTCGCTTTTCTTCCTTTGAACTGAATCGCTTGATTAGAACGTAGTTCCTTGTAGGAACCAACAGGCGCAGCGAATCTTCACAACACTTAAAGGCTCTATGCTTCCCGTTCTTCGCCAACGGCCAGGGGGTGGCGAATGGCTTGACATTGTGCGGGTGAAGCAACGGAACGGCTGACTTGTCGGTTGCGCCGCCTAAGATATATTCGGTAGCACGAAACAGAACAACGGGACCAGTGGAAATGCGCAAGCCGGTTTCGGCAAAACGTAGCGGGAGGGATTCGACCAGTTGCATTATGTCGCGGTCGTCTTGGCCCTCAGGAATACGGATAACGTAGTCGCCTGAAGAGTTGTCGATTATGTCACCTGCCGGAACGTCGCAGCGTTGCGAGCCGTTGGTTAGGTCTGCCCCGAAACTGGTCGTAACTGCAATCGTAGCCGAGGGGGAACCTAACCGATGAACCTTAGTAATAATGCTCTCTTGCAAGACGTTGGAATGCTTGAAAGTTTCCGTTCGGGATTCAAAAATATGGATATGGTCAAGGGTAACGCGGTCAAAGTACCAATGACGGAAGCCGCGAAAGTACAGGCCATTGCAAAAGCTACGGGGTGTAATCGCCACGATTTCCCCGTTCTGCTTAAGCAGTCTTGCGGCCAGGGCCATGAAAAAGGCGTAGATATTCGGCTGGCCGTGGACAATCTTCTCCATCAGCTTCGCGTGCACTGAATCCTTGCGCAACTTGAAGTAGGGCGGATTCATGATCACGCCGTCGCATTCCACGCTAGAACGGGCTTCGTCGAAGAGTTGCCTACCGTTCAGACCGTGGGAGGTTGCGAGGATAAAATCGTCGGCGTGTAGAACGTAGTTGAAGGTATGACCGGCTTCAGACAGAACGCCCTTGCAGTTGTCAAGGTTCTGTTTGAGCAGGGGAATTAGCTGCCCGTCGTTTTCGAAAACATGCGCGGTGACAATTCGCGGGGATCGCAGCTTGCCGATTCTCTCACAGAATGCGGCGGTCAAAGTGCCGATGCCTGCCCCAGGGTCAAGCAAGACATATTCCGGCGGAATCGTTCCAAATAGCCCGGCCATGAAGCGGGCCACTTCGGGCGGGGTGAAAACTTGCCCGTGCTCCTTGCGATGTTTACCGCTAATACTGTTCTCGAATCGGTGTTGAAGCTCTAGGGCATGATTTAGCATTACGGCATCCTACCATGTGGCAAACCGCAGGCAATGCCCCGTTAGATGGGGTCCGGCGTGGTTCACCCAACCCAGGAGAGGATACCCGAAACAAGCCTACCTGAAAAGCACCGTTCGTAGGTGACGGAGGAGGTTGGCGCTCACGGGCCATTTAGCCGGTTATTTCGCGTGCTCCGCTGCTCACTGCGCGGCGCGTTGGCGGGCGGCGTCGGCCAACTGCCGGCCGGCGGCGCGGCAGCGGTCCAGCACGGCGGGCGATGGCCGGTACTGGGCCTTGATCGGCCGGTCGAGCAACTCCCAACCCAGACTGCGGAGCGACTCCTCCAGGGCGTCGGGCCCGCCGCCGCTCCAGCCGTAGGAGCCGAAGGCCAGGCCGGCCTTGCCCACGGGCCGCAGGCCGCGGAGATAGCTCATGGCGGCGGCGGCGGCGGGCATCGGCCCGCGGTTCAGCGTGGGCGAGCCGACGGCCACCGCCCCGGCCTCGAGCACGTCGGCGGCGATCTGCGTCACCCCGCTCCGCAAGGAGGCCAGTTGCACCTCGACGCCCGGCTGCCGGGCCCCCTCCACAATCGCCTCGGCCATACGCCGCGTACTCTGCCACATCGTGTCGTACAGCACGAGCACCTTGGCCTTCACGCGGCCGGCGGCCCAGCCGCGATAGGCCTCGACGATCTCCGCCGCGCCGTCGCTCCAGATCAGCCCGTGGCTGGGGGCGATCAGCTCGATCGGCAGCGGCGCAACCTTCTCCAGGCAGGCGGTCACGGCCTTGCCGTAGGGCATTACGATGTTGGCGTAATACGTGCGGGCCTCGTCCATGACCGTCTCCCAGCGGTCCGCGCCGGCCAGCCGTGCCGAGCAGGCGTAGTGCTGGCCGAAGGCGTCCATCGAGAACAGCAGCTTCTCCTCGGGCACGTAGGTGAACATCGACTCCGGCCAGTGCAGCATGGGCGTCTCGATGAAGCGCAGCGTGCGGCGGCCGAGGCTCAGCGTGTCGCCCTCGGCCACGACGTGGAAGGTCCACCCCGCCGTGTCGTAGTGCTGCCCCAGCGCCGTGCGGCAGCGGGCGTCGCACACGACCGTGGCCCGCGGAAACGCCCGCAGCACCGCCGGCAACGCGCCCGAGTGGTCCGGCTCGGCATGGTTGCAGATGATGAGATCGACGCCGGGGCTGCCGCCCGGCGCACCGGAAGCGGCGGCCGCTTCGGGCGGACGGCCGTCACAGTTCTCCGCCCCGCAGTCACCAGCCAGCGCGGCCCGAATGTTGGCCAGCAACTCCGCGGCGAACTCCTCCTTGACCGTATCCACCAGGGCCGTGCGGGCGTCGCGCAGCAGGTAGGCGTTGTAGGTGGTTCCGCGGCGGGTGTCGTAGCCGTGGAAATCGCGGACCGTCCAGTCGATCGAGCCGACCCAGAAGATGTTCTCTCGGAGCGTGACGTTCATCAGTGCCCAGACCTCCGCGACATGACGCAGGAATTGACCAGCACGAGCAGCAAGGCGACGGCCCACAGGTTCGGTCCCAAGCCAGACTCGGCCATGACATGCGGGTGGGCCGAAAACTGCGGCAGCCAACGGCCGGCAGCGGGCAGGAGGAAGATCGCGTCCAACAGCAGTCCGCAAATGACGGCACTGGCGACGGCCGTGAGCAGGTACAGCAGGGCGGTCCGCCGGCCCAGCACTTTCCATAGGGTGGTGAAGGTGGCCGGGTTGGAGGCGGCGCCGGCGACGAGGAAGGCCAGGGCCGCCCCCGGCGAAGCCCCGAGGTGGATCAACCCGGCCGCGATGGGCACCGAGGCCGTGGCGCACACATAGACCGGGATGCCGGCGGCCGCGCCCAGCACGACGGCCGTCAGTCCGCCGCCGACGTAGGAGTCCAGCAGGTGGGGCGGCAGCCAGGCGGCCATGGCCCCGCCGATCAGCACCCCGGCCAGCAGGGCCAGGGCCAGGTCGCGGGGCAGCGTAACGAAGCCGTAGCGGGCGGCCCGCAACAGCGGGCTCTGCCGGCGATCGCCGTGGCAGCAGCTTTCGGTACACGGCGCGGGCTTCGGTTCGCCGCCGCCGTTGTCGGCCCCGGGGCCCGCCAGCAGGATCAACGTTCCGCCCAACAGTCCGCTCACCAGTGCGGCCACCGGGCGAAACGCGGCGAACACCGGGCCCAGCAGGGCGTAGGTGGCCGCGATGCTGTCTACGCCGGTCTGCGGCGTGGAGAGCAGGAAGGCCGTGGTGGCGGCCCGGCTGGCCCCGTGACGGCGCATCGAGGCCGCCACGGGAACCACGCCGCAGGAGCACAGGGGCAGGGGGATGCCCCACAGCGCCGCCTTAATCACCGGCCGCAGCCCGGGGCCCCCCAGATGACGCTCGATCCACTCCGGCGAGATGCACACCGAGATCAGCCCCGCCGCGGCGAAACCCAGCAGCAGATACGGGGCCAGGTCGCCCAGCACCAGCCAGCTTTGATACAAAACGTTGGCCAAAGGTTCTCCTAGCATTACAGAGCTAGGTCGGCAAACAAAATGTAATGCAAATGACCAAATCCCAATGACTAATGACCAACGACAACGGGCGACCGATCGCAGGGAGTTCTTTAGTCATTGGTGCTTGGTCATTGGTCATTTCTGACCGGATCCCGGACCGACCTAGCGCTGTAATGCTATGTGGCGTGCTTGGCCAGGTATTGGGCCACGCCTTGGGCGGTGGGCTTCATGCCTTCTTCGCCTTCCCGCCAGTTGGCCGGGCAGACCTCGCCGTGGGCCTCGTGGAACCGCAGCGCGTCCAGCACCCGCAGGGCTTCCTCTACGCTACGGCCCAGCGGCAGGTCGTTCACCAAGGCGTGGCGGACGATCCCCTCACGGTCGATGAGGAACAGGCCCCGCAGGGCAATGCCGGCCTCGGCCAGCAGCACGCCGTAGTCCGCGGCGATCTTCTTGGTCAGGTCGCCCACCAGCGGGTAGCGGATCTGGCCCAGCCCGCCCTGGTTCCGCGGCGTGTTCTTCCAGGCCAGGTGCGTGTAATGCGAATCCACCGACACGCCGATCACCTCCGCTCCCTTCTCGTGGAACTTTGCCAGCGCCTTGTCGAAGGCGATGATCTCCGACGGGCAGACGAAAGTGAAATCCAGCGGATAGAAGAACAAGACCACGTACTTGCCCCGGTACGACCCCAGTGCCAGGTCGGCGAAGGAATTGTCGGGCATGACGGCTTTGGCCGTGAAATCGGGGGCACTTTTCGTAACCAGTGTAGACATGTGGAAACTCCTCGGGATTGGGTTCGGTTGGTTCATAAGCGGTCCCCCTCTCCCTCCGGGAGAGGGCCGGGGTGAGGGGAAGCTGCGTTGTTCGCAGTGACGCGGAGATGGGTAGACGCGGTGACGCGGGGAGTGCCGGTGTCTCCGCGTCCCCGCGTCGCCGTGTCTCCGCGTCAAAAGGCCGGAGTGGCAGGATCCACACCGATTCTCCCTCACCCTAACCCTCTCCCGGAGGGAGAGGGGACCGGGCATCCGCAATTTGCAAGACTCCAGTTAATAGTGGCCCCTGGCCCTCACTCGGCGGCCCGCTTGCCCAGCTCGGCGTCGAGAATGAACAGGCCGATGTTGCCGTCGCCCATCATCTTCAGCTTGTCCACGATCTGCTGGGCCTGCGATTCCTCTTCCACCTGCTCGTCGACAAACCATTGCAGGAAGGATTGCGTGGCGTAGTCCGACTCGGTGACGGCCAGCTTGACCAGGTTGTGGATCCGCTCGGTAACGTGGCGCTCGTGGCTCACGGTCTCCTGGAAGACCTCCAGGACCGAACCCCACTGGGCCTTGGGGGCCTCCAGCCGCGCCAGGACCACCCGGCCGCCGCGATCGACGACGTGGCCGAAGAACTTCATGGCGTGCTTCCATTCCTCGCGGGCCTGGGTCTGCATCCAATGCGCCATGCCGCGGAAGTTCTGCGACTCGAAATGCGCCGCCATCGACAGGTACAAGTAGGCCGAGGCCACCTCGGCGTTCAACTGGCTGTTCAACGCATCCTGAACGTTGGACTTAAGCATGCTCTGCGTCTCCTTAAACTGAATGGTTGGAAGGAAATGTGGGCCTCTGTGTCCCGTCGAACGTCCGTTGTCCGTCGCCCGTCGTCCGTCGCTGCTGGCGACAGCGGGGACAAAGCCCGAGCAACTCCAGACGATAACCGCGGACCTCGTACCCGCCAAAATCGCGGGGCCTGTCCCGATTTTCGTCCGACGAAAATGGGACTGTCCCCTTCGGTTGCACGGACGAAAGATCGACGCTCACGCGGCCCGCGTCGTCTACCCGCCCGCAGCCAAGGCAGCGCAAGTGATCGTGCGCGGCGACGGCCCCGTCGAAGCGGGCCTCGCCCGCCGACCACTCGAGCTTTTGAATCATACCCAGGCGGGTCAAGAGGTCCAGGTTGCGGTAGACCGTTCCCAGGCTGATCTTGGGCAGCCGCCGGCGGACCCGCTCGAAGATTTCAACCGCCGTGGGATGGGATTTCACCCCGCGGAGCTCTTCAAGGATGATCCGGCGTTGACGGGTATTGCGGTAAAAGGTGTCTGAGGCCATTGGTCGCGGCTCGAGGCCCCTGGTAATGTAACGCTAATAGTAATTGTTACCATATATCCAGCGCGGGTCAAGGGGGGATCGGCGGATTTTGGTACAACCGGCCCTGGCACCATGCAGCCAATATGCTGATGAAGATGGCTGGCGGGCGTTCGCTCGTTGTTTCTGCCCGGGCCGCCCCGGCTTCTATGAGTCGGCCTTTGTCAAGCCCCATGTCTTCTTGATTTGTTCGCGGTATACTTCTTTTGCCTGGTGAAACGGAGTCGGGCTTCTATGAGTCGGCCTTTGTCAAGCCCCATGTCT
>JBEKTY010000080.1:0-36233 GCA_049515555.1 Thermoguttaceae bacterium | reverse complement strand
CCTCGCCCCTCGCCCCTCGCCCCTTGCCGACGCCGTGGCCCCCGGCAACCCGTATCTGGGCGTCATGCTGCCCTACACGCCGCTGCATCATCTGCTCATGGAAGCCCTGGCACGGCCGGTTGTCTGCACCAGCGGCAACCTCTCGGAAGAACCGATGGCCATCGACACGCCGGACGCCCTGGTGCGGCTCGCTCCGATCGCCGATCGGCTGCTGGTGCACGATCGCCCGATCGTGCGCCCGGTGGACGATTCGGTGGCCCGGCTGGGGCCGCAGGGCCTGCAGGTGCTCCGCCGGGCCCGGGGCTACGCCCCGCTGCCCATCCGCTTGCGGTTTGCGGCCCCGCCCATCCTGGCCCTGGGCGGTCACTTGAAGAACGCCGTGGCCCTGAGCCTGGGCGATGGGACCGGCGCCGCATCGGTCGTGCTCAGCCCGCACGTGGGCGACCTGGACAACGTGCTGAGCGTCGAGGTGTTTCGCCGGGCGATCGACGATCTCGTCGAGTTCTTCGCGGTTGTGCCGCAACGGGTGGCGTGCGATCTGCATCCGGATTATGCCTCGACGCGGCAGGCCGAGGAGTTGGCCGGCCGCTGGAACGTGCCGCTGGTGCGGGTTCAGCATCATCATGCCCACGTGGCAGCCTGCATGGCCGAGCATGGCCTGGAAGGCCCCGTGCTGGGCCTGGCCTGGGACGGCACGGGCTACGGACCCGACGGCACGGTGTGGGGCGGCGAGGCCCTCGTGTGCCGCGGCAGCGAGTTCCGCCGCCTGGCACACCTCCGTACCTTCGGCCTGCCCGGCGGTGATCGGGCGGTCCGCGAGCCCCGCCGCACGGCCCTGGGCCTGCTGTTCGAGATTCTGGGCCAGGGGGCCCTCCCCTTGGTCGAATATTGGTTCCGCCCGGCCGAGCGGAAGGTCCTGCCCGCCCTCTTGGCCAGCCGGCGCCACACGCCGCGCACCAGCAGCATGGGCCGGCTGTTCGACGCCGTGGCCGCCCTGGTCGGCCTGCCGCCGGTGGTTACGTTCGAGGCCCAGGCGGCCATGGCCCTGGAGTTCGCCGCCGATCCCTCGGTCGAAGAGGCCTACCCGCTGCCGCTGGTGCCCGCGGGTGCCGTAGAGGAGTTGTCAGTTGTCAGTTGTCAGTTGTCATCTCCTGATTCCCCGCCGCTGGCCAGGGAGCGGTCAGCGGTCAGCGATCAGCGGTCAGCGGGGGCTAAGCCCGCGGACTCACCACTCGCCCCTCGCCCCTCACCCCTCGCCCCTCGCCCCTCGCCACTGCTCACAGCCGATTGGGAGCCGCTGGCGCGGGCGGTCCTGGCCGACCGCGCGGCCGGCGAGCCGGTCGGCCGCATCAGTGCCCGCTTTCATAACGCCCTGGCCGAGCTGGCCGTGGCCGTTGCCCGGCATGGCGACTGTGGGCAGGTCTGCCTCAGCGGCGGCTGTTTCCAGAACGCGCTCCTGACCGAGCGGGTCTTCCAGCGCTTGACGGCATCGGGTTACTCGGTCTTCATGCACCGGCAGGTCCCGCCCGGCGACGGCGGCATCGCGCTGGGCCAGGTGTTTGTCGCCGCCTATTGTCAGTTGCCAGTTGCCAGTCGCAACCGCCGACCGACAGCCGGCAACTGCCCCCCGTCGTCCGACAACCGACAACTGACAACCGACAACTGAAAACGAGCCTCTGCCATGTGCCTGGGAATTCCCGGTAAGGTGTCCGAGCTATATACGCAGAACGACCTGCCCATGGGCAAGGTCGAGTTCGGCGGGATTACGAAGGAAGTGTGTCTGGCCTACACGCCTGAGGCGGCCGTGGGCGATTACGTGATCGTCCACGTGGGGTTCGCCATCAGCCGCATCGACGAGGCCGAGGCCCGGGAGATCTTCTCCTACCTGGAAGAGATCGGCCAGCTTGAAGAACCATAAGGCAGTGTTGGGCGACCCGTCGGGTGCCACGGGTGGCTTGCCCACCCGTGTTTCCCACACTGCTGGACAAGCCAGCAGTGGCACCCACCGCGCAGTTTTCACCTACCCGGAACTGCCCCCGTCAGCCTTCGGAAAGCCATGAAATACCTCGATGAATATCGCGATGCGGAAGGGGCCCGGCGGCTGGCGGCGGCCATCGCCCGGGCCACCACCCGGCCATGGAGCATTATGGAAATCTGCGGCGGCCAGACGCACGCCATCCTCCGCTTCGCCCTGGACGAGATGCTGCCGCCGGCGATTACGCTGATCCACGGCCCGGGGTGCCCGGTGTGCGTCACGCCCATCGAGCTGATCGACCAGGCCCTGGCCATCGCCGCGCGGCCGGAGGTGATCTTCTGCTCCTTCGGCGACATGCTGCGGGTGCCGGGCTCGGCCAAGGACCTGTTCACCGTGAAATCGGAAGGGGGCGACGTCCGCGTGGTCTATTCGCCCCTGGACGCCGTGGCCCTGGCCCGGCAACACCCCGAGCGGCAGGTAGTGTTCTTCGCCGTGGGCTTCGAGACCACGGCCCCCGCCAACGCCATGGCCGTCATCCTCGCGGCGCGGCTGGGCCTGAAGAACTTCTCGCTGCTCGTCTCCCACGTGCTGGTGCCGCCCGCCATCCGCGCCGTGCTCGACGCCCCCAACAATCGCGTCCAAGGCTTCCTGGCCGCGGGGCACGTGTGCACTGTCATGGGCACCGGCCAGTACCGGTCCATCGCCGAAAAGTATCAGGTGCCGATCGTCGTGACGGGCTTCGAGCCCCTGGACATCCTCCAGGGCCTGCTCCTGTGCGCGAGGCAGCTCGAGACCGGCCGGGCCGAGGTCGAGAACCAGTATGCCCGCAGCGTCCGGCCCGAGGGCAACCTGCCCGCCCAGCGGCAGATCGACGAGGTCTTCCAGGTCGTGCCGCGCAAGTGGCGGGGGATCGGCCTGATCGCCTCTAGCGGCCTGGGCCTGCGCGAGGCCTATGCCGAGTTGGACGCCCAGCGGCGGTTCGGCGTCGGTGGAATCACCGCCGAGGAGCCCCCGGAGTGCATCGCCGGCGAAGTGCTCCAGGGACACAAGAAGCCGCAGCAGTGCGCGGCGTTCGGCATCCGCTGCACGCCCGACCATCCGCTCGGCGCGCCGATGGTCTCTGCCGAGGGGGCCTGCGCGGCCTACTACCGCTACCGCCGGCGGAATGAATGAGAAGTTAGGAGTTAGAAGTTAGGAGTTAGAAGTTAGAATGGCATTCTGTCAAACAATCAAAGCTAGAAGCGACTTGGCCGGTCCTCTCATCCGTCCCCCTTCTAACTCCTAACTTCTAACTCCTTCCCTCGGAGCATCCCATGACCGAGAACTCGCCCCAGGAGATGGCCCTCCGCTGTCCGCTGCCGCTGGCCGATCAGGCGACAATCCAAATGGCCCACGGCGGCGGCGGGCGATGGATGCGGATGCTCATCGAGGGCATGTTCCGGCCGGCCTTCGCCGCCGAGGCCGGCCCGGCCTTCGTTGACGCCAGCCCAGCCGGAGCGTCGTCCCCCCCGGCCCCCGCCCACGATAGCGCCGTGCCGTCCGTCGTCCGTCGTCCGTCGTCCGTCGTCCCCATGGCCCCCGCCCACGACAGCGCCGTGCTGCAACCGCCCCCCGGCCGCCTGGCCTTCACCACCGACACGTTCGTGGTGCGGCCGCTCTTCTTCCCCGGCGGCGACATCGGCACGCTGGCCGTCTACGGCACGGCCAACGACCTGGCCATGGCCGGGGCCCGGCCGCTCTGGCTCAGTGCCGGCTTCGTGCTGGAAGAAGGGCTGCCCATGGACACGCTCGCCCGCGTGGTCCAGTCGATGCGTCAGGCGGCCGCGGCGGCCGGCGTGCGGATCGTCACCGGCGACACCAAGGTCGTCGATCGCGGCAAGGGCGACGGGATATACATCAACACCTCGGGCATCGGCGTAGTGCCGCCGGGAATCGACATCTCGCCCGCCCGGGTCGTACCCGGCGACGTGGTGCTCGTCAGCGGCGACTTGGGCCGGCACGGCATGGCCGTCATGTCGGTCCGCGAAGGGCTGGGATTCGAGGCCGACCTCCAGAGCGATTGCGCGCCGCTGGCCGGCCTGGTCGAGGCCATGCTCGCCGCCGGGGCGGACCTGCATTGCCTGCGGGACCTGACCCGCGGCGGGCTGGCCTCGGCGCTGAACGAGATCGCCGCCGACGCCCGGGTGGGTATTACGCTCGATGAGTCGGCCATCGCGGTTTCCGCCCCCGTGGCCGCCGCCTGCGAGATTCTGGGGCTGGATCCGCTTTACGTGGCCAACGAGGGCCGCTTGGTGGCCTTCGTGGCCCCGGCGGCCGCTGACGCGGTGCTCGAAGTCATGCGCCGCCACGGGGCAAGCTGCGGCCCGGCCCGCATCGGCCGCGTGAGCGAGCGGTACCCCGGCACGGTCGAAATCCGCGGCCTCCTGGGCGGGGCCCGAATACTCGACTTCCTCTCCGGCGAGCAGATGCCCCGCATCTGCTAAGACGGCTGGGTGGCTCAGAACCACGACGGGCGACGGACGGAGGGTGGCACGTCCCTGAGCGCTGGTGCCACTGGTGTCGGGACCGGCGGCGAGCAGGATACCGAAGGCACGTCCCTGAGCGCTGGGTGCCACTGCTGGCTCGTCCAGCAGTGTCGAACCACCGTCGTACGCACCACTGCTGGGCAAGCCAGCAGTGGCACCCCCAAGATCATAAAGTCCCATTTGAGCGAGGCACTGCGCTAGCGAGCCCCACCAGAACCGCGACGGAGGACGGACGACGGACGACGGACGGAAGCACCCCGCTCCGTCGTCCGTCTCCCGTCGTCCGTCGAAAATGGTGGGGCTCGCTGCGCTCGACCCACCCTATCATGGCTCTCCACAACTGCCGCGGCGTCTGGCCCGCTTTCCGGCTCCACCACGACCTGCTGGTGCATCAAATCAAGCATGCCGGAGACGGTCCCCGACAGGCTGCTTTCCAGGAGCAGGTCGAGTTTTTCGTGCAGGTCGCGTCGGCGATTTATGGCCTCGATGGCGGCCATGGCGCCGGTCGGGGTGAGTGGCCCGCCCGTTCCCACCCGGCTGTGCAACTCGTCGAAGTCGGCCTCGCCCCAGCCCTCGAACAACTCCGGCTGATCCTGCAGCACCTCCTCGACGACCGGATTGGTGCGGCGGTCGAAACGCCGGTACAACAATTGCGCCGGATCGACGAAGAACTCATCGACCGCCACGCCCATCCCCTCGGCCAGGCGGTGCAGCGTTCGGGCGTGCGGCTGGTGGGTTCCCCGGGCGATGCCGCGGACGGTCCGCTCGTCCAAGTGCGTCCGCTGGGCGACCTGGTGCAGCGATAATTCCCCGGCGGCCATGAGCCGCAGCAGGTTCTTTCCCGTGTGGTCCGGCATAAGGAAACCTCGGTCGTAGGGGGAGTCGGTTGTCAGTTGTCAGTATACTTGTGTATATGCTAGCGGGCCGCGGCTGTCAAGGGGCTTTTTTGGCCGCGCCGACCGCCGCGGGCCTTGGACAGACCGCCGGACTAGGGTATCCTGGTTCCAAGCGGCAGGGGACGGCGCATGTGTGCCATTTCCGTGCTGCGATGGTGCCACTGCTGGCTTGTCCAGCAGTGTGAGAAGCACGGGTGGGCAAGCCACCCGTGGCACCCGACGGCGCCTTTGCGAGAGAAAAACTCCGAAATTCCGAATCCTTAACCCCCAGTTGCGAAAGGGCTTTCCATGGGCCGTTGGTTGGCAATCCTGGCCTCGATTGGGTCACTGCTGGCGGCCGCCGGTGCCCACGGGGCCGAAACGAAAGGCAATCCCATGACGTACGGCGAAGTGCGGGCGATGTTGGCCAAGCATACCGAAGTGGTCGAATTGACCAATCCCAGCGGCGGCCGCGTGGCGGTCTGTCCCGGCTGGCAGGGGCGGGTGATGACCTCCACCTGCGGCGGCCCGGACGGGCCCAGCTTCGGTTTCATCAACGACGAGTACATTACGGCCGGCAAGCTAGACCTGCACTTCAACAATTACGGCGGCGAGGAGCGGCTGTGGCTATCGCCCGAGGGCGGGCAGTTCAGCCTGTGGTTCAAGCCGGGCCAGGCCCAAACGCTGACCGACTGGTACACCCCGCCCGCCTTTAACGAAGGGGCCTGGCGGGTGGTTTCCGGGCCCAACGAGCCGGTCCGCATGACGGCCGGCATGCAGTTCCAGAACGCCTCCGGCACGGCGTTCCATCTGGACGTTAATCGCGAAGTACGGCTGCTGGAAAAAGAGGCGATCTGCCGGCTGCTGGGCCCCTCGGCGGCCGAAATTATCGCCGCACCCCCCGCGAAAATGGTGGCCTACGAGACCGAGAACCGGCTGACCAACCGCGGCCAGCCCGTGACCCGCGAAAAAGGGCTGGTCTCGATCTGGATCCTGGGCATGATGAACAGCGGACCGGAGACGGTGGTGATCGTGCCCTATCAGGCCGGGCCGGAGGCCGAGCTGGGCCCGACGGTCAAGTCGGACTACTTCGGCGCGGTCCCGCCCGAGCGGCTCAAGGCGCTGCCCCAGGCCGTGCTCTTGCGGGCCGACGGCCACTGCCGCGCGAAGATCGGCGTCTCGCAGCGGCGGGCACGCAACATCCTGGGCTCCATCGACTTCCGCGGCGGCGTGCTCACGCTGGTCTCGTTCAGCATGCCCGAGGACCCCACCCGCTGGCCCTACATGAACAATCAGTGGGGCGGCCCGCACGCCGAACCCTACCGGGGCGACGTGGTGAACAGCTACAACGACGGCCCGCCCGCGCCCGGTAAGAAAGGCATGGGCGCCTTCTACGAGATCGAATCGCTCTCGCCGGCCAAGCCGCTCGCCCGCGGCCAGTCGCTCGTGCACAGCCATCGGACGATCCACGTCCAGGCCGACGGGCCGACCCTGGCCAAACTCGCCAAGGAGCTGCTGGGCGTGGACCTGGAGACGGTCCGACAGGCCATGCTGAAATAATGTCGCAACCTGTCGAGTCTGCCGGGCCGGCCGCTGCGGGCGATTACTCCGCGGCCGGCATGAGCCCCGAACAACTGGCCGAGGCCAAGCGCTACGGCCGCTGGGAGTTGGTCTGCTCGCTGGCCGATAAGCTCCTCGATCTGGCCTTCCTGGCGGCGGTGGCCGTGCTGGCGGCCGACGCCCTTGACCGTTGGCTGCAAGGCTGGGCCTGGCCCGCGCGGAGCCAGTCGCTGCGGCTGGTGCTGTTCTTTCTCGCCATGACCCTAGTGCACACGCTGATCTCGCTGCCGCTGGCCTATTTTTCCGGCTACGTGCTGGAGCATCGCTTCGGCTTGAGTACGCTCAACCGGGCCGGCTGGTTGTGGCGCTATGCCAAGCGGAACCTGCTGGCCCTGGCCCTGGCCGCGCCGCTCGTGCTGGGCCTCTACTGGCTCATCTGGACCACGGGGCCATGGTGGTGGCTCTTCGGCGCGGGGGCCTTTTTCCTGGTCACCGCCGTGCTGGGGCAGCTTGCCCCCGTCCTCATCCTGCCCCTGTTCTACAAGATCGAGCGGCTGGACTCCCCCGAGCTGCGCCAGCGGATGGCCGGCCTGACCGCCGGCACCGGCCTGTCGATCGAAGGCGTATATCGCCTGGCCCTCAGCAACGAGACGGTCAAGGCCAACGCCATGCTGGCCGGGCTGGGCCGCACCCGCCGCGTCCTGATGGGCGATACCCTGCTGGCACGCTTCACGCCCGACGAGATCGAGGTGATCTTTGCCCACGAGATCGGGCATCACGTGTTCCGCCACATCCGCAAGCTGATGCTGGCCGGGGCCGTGCTGAGCGGCGGGGGGTTCTGGATTTGCGACCGGCTGCTGGCGCTGTGGGCCGGCGCGGGGCCGGCCGGCCTGCAATACGCCGCCCTGAGCGTCGCTACGCTGCCCAAGATCATGCTCATCCTGGCCGCGCTGGCCATGCTCTCCGAGCCGCTCCACAACGCCGTCAGCCGCCGCATGGAGCGGCAGTGCGACCGCTACGCCCTGCGGCGGACCGGCCGGCGGGAGGCCTACCGCTCGGCCTTCCGCAAGCTGGCCGAGATCAATAAAGACGATCCCTCGCCGCACTGGCTCGACGTACTGCTGTTCCACAGCCACCCGCCCATCGCCCAGCGCCTGGCCCTGGCCGACGATTGACACATGATGCAAGACACCGATGTATACCGGGTTCACTCCCCCTGGGGCGCGATTGCCGCCTTCTTCCTGCTCCAGTGCTTCGGATTCGTGGCGCTCCAGGGATTCCGCATGTTCGTCAGCATTGCCGCACACGGCTCCGACCAGCTCAACACCATCTTCGTCGTGCAAGGCTGGGAGGATCGGGTTCTTATGCCGCTGTGGGGCCTGCTTTGGATATTTGCCTTCGTGGTCTTCCAATGCGTCGTTCTGCACCGCATCGCCAATTATCTCAGGGGCGAGGGGATCCGGGCCCTCTTCGCCGCACTAAGGATGCCTAGCGAAGCGCTGAAGCTGGCGCTGGCCCTGCTGTTTGCATTCGGGTATGTGTGGTTTCTCTCGGGGCACTACCCCTTTCCAAGCCGGCCCATTTCCGCCTGGATCTCCACGGCCTTCGGGGTCTTCAGTTGGGGCGTATCGGCGCTGCTGGTGTGGTTCATCAGGAAGGCGAAGATTACGGCCACGCAGCAGCGGACCCAGACCGGGAGGGCGGGAACGATATTTGGATTCCTCTTCGGATTCCTGACTGGAGCATTCTTCCTCGTGGTCGCCCTCTTTCTGGAGCCCGGGCTGTTCTATTTTCACGGAATGCTCGGCCTGTTTTGCATCACCATGTTCGCCTGCCAACTCTTGTTTCTTTCAAATGGCAAGGCGCGGGTGCCGGACACCAGACCGGAGGCGACGCGCTAGCCCAGGCGTCCCGGTGTCGCGGAACCGACAAACGTGGGAGCGTGGGGGCGGGCCGTCGTTTGTCATTAGCTGGTTTTCCGCGCGCCACTGGCCAAATCCTTACTAGGCGCTAGGCGTTGACGTACGGTTTCGTGGCTGCTACTGTTTTGAAGGCCCGGTGACACAAGACCATCGCGACCGTGATGGGGAAACTCACTAATGACTGACGACGGCCTGACCCCATGTGTGTGTGACCCCATGTGTGTGTGCCATGTGTGTGTGTGACCCCATGTGTGTGTTCCTGTAACGGCCGGCCGCCTACTTCAGCGCCGCCAACGATTGCAGGTACTGCTCTGTCTCGTCGCAGACCGGCAGGGCCCCGGGGGCGTAGACGAACTGCCCGGCATCGACTGGGGCGTTCAGGTTCACTTCAAAGAACTCCAGCGTGGTGAGCGATCGGCCCTGCCGCCCGTCGGCGCCCTCACCCCGACCGCCGCGGCAATAATCGATGCGGTAAGGGAACAAGTCCTCCTGGCCGAGCAGGATGATTACCCGATCGGGCAGATACCGCGGCAGGCGGCTGAGATCGACGGGCTTGCCCTCCTCGATGGCCTTCCGCTGCTTGGGCAGGAAGTTGACCAGGTAGCCGGGTTTCCAGCCGCCTTCGAGTTTCCAGACGGGCAGCCCGGCCAACTGGCCGCGCTCGGCCACGGTGAACTGGAAGGTGGCGTCGAGTCCGCGGAGCAGGCGCGACAGGCCGCCCAGCCCGGGCAGCGTCGCCGGGCCGCCTGGCCGGCCGGCCGGCGGCGGAAGCTTTGCCAGCTCCGCACTGGCCCGCACGGCGTCTACACGGCTGAGTTTCTGACCGTCGGGCAGCTTGCGATAGCTCCACAGCGCCTGGCCGTCGCACACCTGGACGAGGCTGCTTGTCTGGTCGCCGACCTGGATCCTCAGTTCCAGCCGCAGCAGGGGGATGGCCGTGCCGCGCGCCTCCAGGTATCGGCCCGATCCCAGCAAGCCGTAGCCGAACAGCTCGCCCTGCTGGCGGATGCGGGCCGAGACGCAGCGGCGACTTTCGGCCGCCCGGATGGCTGCTTGCAGGATCGACCGCGGCAGGGGGGGCGCCACGCCAGGCCCCGCCGACTGGTCCGTGCGATAGGCTGCAATCGGCCCCGCCCCAAGCGGATGCGACCTGCGCAGAAACCAACCTGCGTGCACCGCCCAGGCCAGGCCCGCAGTCAAGAGCACCAAAATAAGAAGGATAGGCAGCCTGTATGTCATTGGGTTAATTTGCAGGTTATGACGGATTTGCCAAAGATTCGTGATGTAACAGGCCGACCAATAGACCTCAGACGGGCGAATTTCCCGATTTTATGCCCTGCACGGCTTGAGTTGATGCGAACCGTAACAATACGGAGAGGTTCGTCTCACTCCTGGCCGCTGGCAGAATAAACCTGCGCCACGCCGCCGTACGCGCCGACGAAGGTCCGCGCCGACGAAGGGGTGGAACACGGGGCCAGTATTGTAAGACGGCTCCGCCAAACGGTCTATGTCAATTGAGGGGGGAAACCATGAGGATTGCGCGCGTGCTCCTATTGGTGCTGCTGGCGGCCGCCGTGGGATGTGAAAAACATCTGCACAATAACCTGCCGCCGTCGGAAATGCTGATGCATCCCGGTCCGGGCGTGGACGGACCCGGGCCTGGCGTAATGACCTATCAGCCGCCGCCGGCCCCGGTGGGGGCGACCTCGCAGGTCCACTTCGTCGGACCCGAGGGAATGACGATTCAATGGGACGTGACCATGCCGGGCCGCTTCGATTCGGAGTCGCTGGTGGCCCCGGCCCGTTACAACTTCCCGCAAGGCTTCCTCTATCGGCTGAAGCTGGCAAACATACCGGGTCGGCCGGGCGTGGAACTGTATCCCACGCTGGAGTTGGGCCTGGCCGTGCCCCGCACCGAAGCCTTCCTGGCCCACAACGCCGTGCCCATGGAACTGACCGAAGACGACTTCGACCAGGTGATGAGCGGCAATTTCGTGACCAAGGTGATTTACCTGCCCGATCCGGAGTTCCAGGAGTTGGCCCTGGCGGGGGTGGGCACGCTGGTCAGCACGCGGCTGGACCCGGGGGTCGATCCGATCGTCGAGGCCGACCGCCGCGGGGCGATCATGGCCATCGTCCGGCTGGGCAACAAGGACTTGCAGATCCAGTCCGGCTCCGCCGAGGCGGCGGCTTGGATGCAGCAGGCGGGCTACCAGATGCCCGGCCAGCCGCCGTGCATGCTGGCCTTCGGGGGCGTCATGCCGCCGCCGGCCTACGTGGCCGGGGTCAGCTCGCCGCAATACGGCATGCCCATCACCGGCACGCCGATCGGCCTGCCCGGCCCGCCGCACGTGCCGCTGGGAGTGCCGGCCGGCTTGCAGAGGCACACGATTGTCAATCATACCCACGTCGAAGTGCCGGGGCCGAGCCGCAACGTGCGGATCGACGTGAAGCAGAAGCCCGGGCTTAGCTATCCGGTGCCGGCCAATCGGGCGTGGATCGTGGAAAAGGCCAGCCCGAGCCCCGGCATTACGCCGCAGCCCATGGCCGAGCGGCACCAGGCGATTGGCACCGGCGTGGCCGCGCCGGCCGCACCTTGCCCGGCCGGCGGCGATCCGCCCATGGCGGGCGGCGCCACGTCGTCGGGCAGCGTAATGGCTGCGAGCGGCGCCACGGCCGCCGGCGAGGCCAAGATCGGCAACTGATTCGAGGATAACCCCTGACAATGGTCCTAGCGCCCCGCGGTGTGGCAACCTGGACGCGACTCCGAAGAGTTGCCGGCGGAATGTCAATGGTGGCGCTCCTGCAACTGGGCCTGGCCGGCATGCTGGCCGCCCAGGAAGCCGGAGCCCACTTTTGGCATAATGGCGTGATGCCGCCGGGAGCGATTGGCGCCCGGCAACTCCAGCGGGGCGGACCATTGCCCGGGTTCTTCCAGCCGGTAGAGATCAAGGCTCCTGCGGGGGTCTTGATCTCGCTGGCTGCGGGGAATCAATTCGACGCGGGCCAGCCGGCCCCGCGCCGCGCAGGTCTTCTGATCGGCTCGGTCTACCGGCTCCGCGTGACGCGCATCCCCAGGGCCGAAGGGCTGGAAGTCTTTCCGACCGTCGAGGTCATCGACCGGCTCTACGCCCCCGCCGACCAGCAGGTTCGCTTCGCCATTCCCGTCGAACTGACGCAGGAAGACTTGCTGATGGCGCTGGACGGGAAGTTCGTCACGCGGGTGATCTACCTGGAGGATCAGCGCAATGCTTTGCCGGTGCGGAATCCGGCCGAGGCGGGCCAATCGCAGACGTGGTTCGACGTGGGACCGGGCCGGGACGTGTTGGCGGTGGCCGACGGGCTGGGCCGGCCGGTGGCCATTTTGCGGCTGGGGGCCCGCGTGCCCGATCAGGGCTCGGACCCGGGGTTCTTCTTCGGCGCGCCGGCCTGGGTGGGCTTCTCGCCGCGGCCGGTCGTCGTGCAGCCCGCCGCACCTTTGGCAAGGCCGGCCCCCGCGGTGGCCCCGCCGGCCGAGGTAGTGCCAGCACCAAACGCCGCTCCGCCGGGACCGCAGCCATGAAACAGACAGACGACGGACGACGGGCGACGGGCGACGGGGCGAAATTGTATCCGGCACACTCCGTGTGCCGATGGGAAGCAGCGGCACACGGAGTGTGCCGGATACATTGCCCAGCCTCGATCCGCTGGTCCCGCCTGTGGCGGCTGGCAGTCATTGCCGCGGGCGTGCTGATCTTATCCGCCTGTTCCGGACCGGCCCTCGGCCCACGCGCAGCCAAGGGCGCTGAAAATGACGCGAACCCGGCACTACCACCGCCGCCGCCAGCGGCGCCCGTGCCGCCCGGCTCGCCCCTCACCCCTCAGCCCTCACCCCTCACCCCTCAATCGCCCCTCACCCCTCCTCCCTCACTCACCCCTCACCCCTCACCCCTCACCACTTTCATGCCCTGCCCCGCCGGGCCCCCGGGCATGGAACTGGGTGTCCCGCTGCCCTATACGCCGATCGGGCCGTGGCAGCCGCCGGGGATCGCCTCGCCCTGGCCCCCGGACGAGTTCATCGTCGACGGCGGCAACGCCGGCCCGCCCATCCGCGTCACCCGCCAGGGCGAGGTCCGCGGCCTGCAAATGGAAGACACGGTCGCGCACTTCAACACGCTCGACGGCCGAACCCTCGTCGAGCCCAGCAACACGGTCTATCTCTACGCCCCGCGCTTCGGGGCCGTCCGCCAGGTGATCAACGCCAAGGTCGATCAGCAGCGGGACCGTGCGGCGGGCGTTTACAAGCCGGCCAGCGCCGCGGTGCCGAAGACGAGCGAGGTCGTCGTGACCAGTGCCCAGAACTTCCAGCCCATCGACGAGGTGGGCCGCCATCCGGCCGAGCTGATGCGGTCGCGGCAGGGCTCCGCCGCGGTCGTCAACGAGTTGGGGCCCCGCAGCTTCGATAACTTATACAAGGCCTACGAGAACGTGGCGGCGATCCGCCAGGGCGTGCTGCTGGGCTCGGAGGCCGCCTTCCTGGCCCAGGGCGTCCAGGCCGCGGTCGCCTGGACCCATCGCCAAGAGGTGCAGATATTTCTGGACCGCCAGCCCGCGGCGGCCACCATCGGCAGCGAGCGGCTGCAAGCCACGTACATCGTCGGCGCCTCGCCGGCCAATCCCCGCCTGCGCGTGATCAAGGTCGCCTCCACGCCCTTCGCCGAGCCGGGCGACGAGGTGTCGTTCACCATTCGCTTCGACAACGTGGGCAATCAGCCGATCGGCCGGGTGACGATTCTCGACAGTTTGAGCAGCCGGCTGGAATACATCGCCGACAGCGCCCAGTGCAGCCGGAAGGCCAGCTTCAGCACGGCGCCCAACGAAGGCGATTCGGTGCTGGTGCGTTGCGAGCTGGCCGACCCGCTCAGGCCCGTTGAGGGCGGAGTCCTCCGCTTCCGCTGCCGCGTGCGGTAACGGTCTTGGGTCTTGGGTCTTGGCGGTGGTGGCTAGTGGCTTGGGGCTTCTTCTCCTTGTCTCCGCGTCCCCGCGTCATTCCCCAATGCCCAATCCCTAATCCCCAATCCCTTCCTTTCGCCTATCGAACAGTCGCCCGCCTCACAAATGGTACCTGGCGCTTCTTCGTCCCTGTTCCGCCTGGGCCGCCTCGACCGGACGCTGAAAGCGTCACATATCGTATCAGGGTAAGCGAAGCGGCGAAGCCGCGAAGCGCCACCCTGGGACCAGGATTGAAATAGCGGTTGCAACCCTGTAGGGTTTGCACGATCCCCTGTGGAACCCTTACAGGGTTCAACGGGCTGCCAAAACGGCCACCCGGGGTAGCCGCTGCGCGGCAACCCTGTTGTTAAACCGCTTTGCGGTTCAGCCAGTACACCGTTATCGGAACAAGAGGGGCCAGTCCATACCGGATCACCCTCGACCAATTTTCACCCACCCGCTCCCGGCCCCCTATTCCCGCTTCCGCGTTCATGCTTCGGGCGAAGTTGCTGCGACGCAGGAGTAACAATAATCAGCGCTAATTAGCGCTGATTAGTGTTCCTCCTGCGTCGCTGCAACTTCGCCGTAAGGATGAACGTGGAAGGGGGAAGGGCGGCTGATCACCTGCTCAACTGCTCGCCTGCTCACCTTTCCCCGGCTTCCGAGCGGGCCCCATTTTCTGAGCCACATGAGATACGCGCGGGCGTGCCGCAGGCCGTCGCGTGACAGCAGGCGGCGGCTGCCGCGCTGCTCGATGTGATAGCAGCTTGTGCCGCCGTGGTACATGACCTTCCAGCCGGCCAGGGCCATTCGCAGGCACAGGTCGACGTCCTCGAAATACTTGCCAAAGCGCTCGTCCAACGGCCCCACCTGCTGGTATGCCGCGCGGCGCAGCATTAGAAAGCAGCCGGAAAGCCATTCGCACTGGAACCAATCGGCCGGATCGCGGTCGCGATAGAGGTAGCGATCCAGCGTGCCTTGCATCAGCCGGCCCAGGCCGAAGCGGCGGGCCAGCAGGACCGGCAGGGTCTGGAAGCGGCGGGCGGCCCAGGCCTCCTGGCCGTCGGCATGGTACAGCCGGCAGCCGGCCACGCCGCAATCGGGACGGGCGTCCATGAAGGCGGTCATGCGGGCCAAGCATAGCTCCCGCGGCTCGAAGAACATATCCGTGTTCAGCAGCAGCACGTAACGCGCGGCCGAGGCCGCCAAGATGCGGTTCAAATTGGCCGCGTAGCCCAGCCGGCTGGAATTGTGCAAGACCAGCGTGTCGGGCAGCACATGGCTCCAGGGCGCCACCCCGCCGGCCGAATCGTTATCGACCAGCAGCAATCGGACCCGCAGCCCGGGGGCCGAGGCCTTCAAGGTCGAAACCAAGGGGCCGATCAACTCGCGCTCGTGCGTATATACGATGCCCACGTCCAGGTCGAATGAAGGCGGAAGGCGGAAGGCGGAAGGCGGAAGGATGAGGGATGAAGGATGAGGTCGATAGGCTTGGGTGGCACGTCCCTGAGGAACGAAGGGCGTGAGGGGCCTGGAAACCACGCCCTTCGCTGCGCTCAGGGACGTGCCACCCTCGCTGCAAGAGGAGGCGGGTGGACGAGCAATACCCTGTTCCAATCCCCAATCCCCAATCCCTAATCCCTTTTCGCCGATGGCCGGCTCCTCCAATCCCCAATCCCCAATCCCCAATCCCTTCTCTGCCGCTTCCACCCGACCATGAAGCACTCGGCCCACAAAGCCGTGGCGGAGGCTGTGACGGATCAGGCGCAGCTCGTGGTTGCCGAACAGGCGCAGGCGGACCATCAGCGCCACCAGGGCCGTGGCCGCGACCCAGGCCAGGGCGTCCATGCGGAGGGCGACGGCGGCCGCGGCCGCCGCGCCCGTGGCCAGGCAAAAGGCCACGATCACGCACAGCACCTGCCAGGGACTCAAACCGCGATCCAACAGGCGGTGGTGAATGTGCTGCCGGTCGCCCAACTCGATGGGCCGGCCGGTCAGCCGCCGCCGCACCACGGCCAGCAGCACGTCGAACATGGGCAGGGTCATGACCACGGCGGGGGCGGTAATGGCCAGCGTGGCCGAGGTCTTCACGCTCCCTTGGATGCCGAGGATGCCGATGCACAGGCCGATCATCGTACTGCCCGAGTCGCCCAGGAAGATACTGGCCGGCGGCCGGTTGTAGACCAGGAACCCGGCCAGCCCGCCGGCCAGGAGCAGGGCCACCACCGAGACGTGCGGGTTGCCCGTGCCCAGCGCGATGATGCCCACCATGACCGCGATCGACAGGCCGATCATCGAGGCCAGGCCGTCCATGCCGTCGATCAGGTTGAGGGCATTGATACAGCCCAGCAGCCACAAGACGGTGAGCGGGACGCCCAGCCATCCCAGGTCGATCTGCCAATAGAACAGCGCGATCACGTCGATCGAGCAGTGCGCCGCCAGGACCGGCATTATGGCCAGCAATTGCAGGCACAGCTTGAGCCGGGGATGGAGGTCGCGGCAATCGTCGGCGGCGCCGAAGAGGCAGGCCAGGCCGGCCGCCGGAATTATGACGCGGGCCAACTGCCACAGTTTCTCATGCTCTACCGGCTGGCAGACCAGTGCCAGGGCCAAGCCGGCCAGCAGGGCCAGATACACCGACAGGCCGCCGCCGAGGGGCACGGGTGCGGCGTGCAGCCGCCGCACGGCATCGGGGTAGGCCATTACGCCGGCCCGGCGGGCCAGGAGCCGCACCAGCGGCGTGAGGCCCCAACAGGCGATAAAGGCCGCCCCCACCGGGATCAGCAGCGCCAGCCACTTGCAATCCATTGCCCAAAGCCTGGCATCCTTGCCAGGGCCAGTTGTCGGTTGTCAGTTGTCGGTTGTCAGTTCTGAGCGGTCAGCGGTCAGCGGTCAGCTATCAGCTTTCAACTCACCACTCGCCACTCACCACTCGCCACTCACCACTCGCCACCTGCTCCGCCGGCCGGCATCGGGCCAGGACCAGCACCTTGCGGCATCCGCCGCTGAACTGCGACCGATCGACCTGCTGGAAGCCGAGGTCCTCGATCCGGCCCAACAACGGGGCATTGTCGCCGGGCAGCTTTCGCACCGCCGGCAACAGGACCAGGTCGGGCCGCAGCCGGCCGGCGCGGGCGATGATCGAGCCGTCGGACTCGTCGTCGCGGAACGATTCGCAGCGGCCCCGACCGTAGTAGCCCACCACCTGCACCACACCCTCGGGTCCCAACAGCAAGGGCGACGGTCCGAACTGCCGCCCCGCCCAATGCCCCAACTCGACCGATGCCGCGCGGAACCGGCAGTCGAGCCCCGCCAGAAGCACCAAGCTGGTCAGCGCGAACAGGGCTGCCGGAAGCACAGCGACGACGGACGGGAGCACGTAGGGTGGGTCGAGCGCAGCGAGCCCCCCCGCCCTTTGCTATGAGTTCGTGTGGTGGGGCGCGCTGCGATCGACCCACCCTACATGTCGCGCGAGCCGCATCAGGATTTCCGAGCATTCCATCAGCCCCAGGGCCGCAAACGGCAGCGACATGACCGCCACGGGCAGGAAATAGCGCTGGCCGGCCTCGTCAGACCACCACAGGTGGACCCAGATCGCCAGCAGAATCACGAGCGAGGAATAAAACAACGGCTGGTAATCCCAGCGCTTCCAAACGTGCCGCCAGCGGGCAAGGCCGCCCAGCGAAATAAGAAGAAACAGCGGCGTCATCCCCTTCACCAGGCCCAGCCAGAAACGCTCGAGCCGCTTGGCCAGTGGCAAGGCTTGGGCCCCGGGCAGATAGGAGGCCGGCGGAGGTGGTTGGGTCACGTCAACGTCGTAAGGGGTGGCACGTCCCTGAGCGTAGCGAAGGGCGTGATTAGCGGGTTCGCCACGCCCTTCGTCCCTCAGGGCGTGCCACACAGGCGGTCCGGAGCGGGCCCAGGTGCCGGCCAGCTCCAGAGGCTGGAGCCGGACGAGCCGGCTCGGCCCCTCGCCGCGAAACCAGAGCACCCAGCCCAGCGTCAGCAGCATGGGAAAGACGGCGATCGAAAGGGTCACGCCAACGAGCAGCCGTCGGCGCAACTGGGGGCAGGCCCTGAACCGGCCCAGCGACCACAGCCCCAGCGGGATCAGGAGCACCAGGGCCTCGAAGCGGGTCAGGCAGGCCAGCGTGACGGCCAGCCCGGCCGCCAGGAACAGCCACCGGCGGCCCTCCGCGATCGCTCGCCACATTAAGTACAAGCCAAGGCTGAACAAGAACCAGAACGTCGGGTCGCGAATGATCTCGGGACTCCAGCGGACGAGGCCCTGGTGCAAGGCGTAGACCAGACCGGCCGCCAAGGCCACACGGTCGTCGAACTGCCGGCGGACCCAACCGTACAGGGGCAGCACGGTACAACTGGAGATCAGCACGCCCCAGGCCGTGCCGGCAAACTCCCACGGCAGGCCCGCTCGATGCAGCAACATCAATATGACCGGATACAAATTCAGGGGCAAGGTCGCCAGGGCCTCGTGCAGCCGGCCCTCGTCGAGGCATTCGGCCAGGCGAAAATACAAGATCGCGTCGGGACAAATACCGCTCATCTTCCAGGCCATGGCCGCACGCGGCAGGAGGCACAGCACCACCAGCCCCAACAGCAACAGGCCGCGGCGGGCCATCGGCCGGCACTCACCGGGCGGCCGCTCCAGCCGGTTGGGGAAGTCCCGCGCGACGGGCTGATACAAGAAGTCCAAGAGAGGAAGGCCGGGAGGGCTCCGCGAGCAGTCCCCCGCTCCTGCCGCGAAAGGGCCGGGGTGAAGGGAATCCACGCTGGGCCTACAAATCGGCAAAGCAGAATCCTCGCTGGTGCCCCCTCACCCTAACCCTCTCCCGGAGGGAGAGGGGACCATGAACCAGCAGTTTCCAAGGGGCTAGTTAGGGCCGCTGGGCGGCGTGGTTATCCCAAAACTCGGCAAAACAGGCAACGGCAGTTTCCACAGAAACGGCCGGAACATTTCGGTACTTTCCGCGGCGATCGGTTTAGCTTATCCTTGTGTAGGAGACAGTATATTCGTGCCGGGCAAACGTAAAGGTGTTTCCGTGAGCCGTGTGATCTCGTGTCCCCAGTGTCAACGCAAGCTCTCGGTAAGAAGCGAGTTTCAGGGGCGACGGCTCGCCTGTCCGAAGTGCAAAGCCACGTTCGAGGTACCCGAGGAGTCTGGTTCCGATCCGGCGGATGACCCCACCAATGAGTTAGCTATTGAACCAGAATCCGGTGAGACGGATTTCTTCGCCGATCTGAGCTCGGCCAGTCTGCCGGTGAAGAAACCAGCCGCGGCCAAGGCGAAAACGGCCAGGGCCAGGGCGAAACCGGCGCCGCGGACCGTCGCCGCCCCAGGCCGCCAAAAGTCGAAGGCCAGATCGCTTAAGGCCTGGTACATCGGCGGTGGGGTAGCCGCCATGCTGCTGGTCGCCCTGGCCATTGTCTTACTCTACGAGGGAGAGACATCAGGTGGCGGCAGTGTCAAGTGGGGACTTGGGGAAGGCACGAGATGCCGCATCTACCACGAAATGATTCGGGCCATCGATGCCTATGGGATGGGTGATACTAGTAAGAAAGAGTGGAAGCGCATTGCAGCCGACGAAGGTATCGACATGGACATCATGGCAAGGATCCTGGACGAAGGCTTCGACCCCAAGTGCAAGTGGCTGCTACCGGAGTTTGCCAACTACGACGCTGAGAAGAAGGCCCACCGCATGGAATGGATCAAAGCACGTATCCAGACGCACGGGGAACCGATGTTTCATGGCCATTGACGAGGCGTTATGCCAGAATATGGGTAGTCTACGCAATCTGTGAGGTCGGGGCGTTCTCGGAAGTCTTGCACTCGGACCAAGGATTTGGTAAGACTACTGGTATGTTTGTACGTCTGGCGAGTTTCGTTTCCCGTCACTGGTTGATCGTCCTCTTGGCGTGGGTTGCCGTTCTGGTGGGGCTGAAGCTTGTGGCCCCCCGCTGGGACGACATTACCCGGGACGGCGATTTCGCGTACCTGCCCCCGCGGATGACCAGCGTCCGGGGCGAGAAGCTCATGGCGCAGGCCTTTCCCGCGGCGGAATCCAAGAGCGAGCTGGTCCTGGTGGTGGGCCGGCCCAAGGGCCGGCTCCGCGAGGAAGACTACGCCGTGGCCGCCAAGCTGGCAGAGACCTTTGCGCCCAAGCCGGGCGAGTCCTCGCCGGTGGCCTCCGTGTTGAGCTGCGACGAACCTGTGCTGGGCCATGCCCTGGTGAGTCGCGTCGGTCCTAACGGTCAGGCCGTGCTCGTCATCCTGCAACTCAGCAACGAGTTCATGGAGGTCGGCAACATGGCCTTCATCGACCGGGTCTACAAGACCCTCGAGCGCCTGCGGCAGGAAGAGGGTTTTCCCAAGGGGCTTGAGGTGGGCGTGACCGGCACGGCGGCCGTGGGCACGGACATGCTCTTCGCCTCGGCCGAGAGCATCCGCAACACGGAGTGGACGACGATCGTGTTGGTCGTGAGCATCTTGTTGCTGGTATATCGGGCCCCGGGGCTGGTCGTCGTGCCGCTGTTGGCCATCGTGATGTCGTTCTTCGTCTCGTGCGACCTGATTGCGATTCTGGCCCGCTGGTCGCAAGTGAGCGGCTGGTTCGATTACAAGGTCTTCAAGACCACGGAAATCTTCATCGTGGTGATTCTGTTCGGGGCGGCCACCGATTATTGCCTGTTCCTGATTGCGCGGTATCGCGAGGAGCTGGAGCGGGGCCTGGCGCCGGCCGAGGCCATCCAGGAGGCCCTCAGCCGGACCGGCCATGCCCTGGCGGGCAGCGCCATGACCACGATCCTGGGGCTGGGCACGATGCTGTTTGCCGATTTCGGCAAGTACCGCTCGGGCGGGCCGACGATCGCCTTGTCGCTGGTGGTGGCCCTGGCGGCGTGTCTGACCGCGGCGCCGGCCCTGCTGCGGGCCCTGGGCCGGAGCGTGTTCTGGCCTTTCGGCGTGGGGCGGGCGAAGACCGGCCGCTGCCCTGAAGGGGACAGTCCCATTTTCGTCGGACGAAAATCGGGACAGTCCCCGCTCGCCGCCGCCGACTCCGGCGCCGCGCAGGCCGGCTGGCGCGGGTGGCTGTGGGAAACCATCGCCCGCACCATCGTCCGCCATCCGGGCCTGATCCTCGCCGGCAGCTTCCTGCTGCTGGCCTGGCCGGCGTACCAGGGCCTGTCGGTCCCGGTGACCTACGACATGCTCAGCGAGCTGAGCGACGACCGCCCCAGCGTGCAGGGAATGCGGCTTCTGGAGCGGTTCTTTCCCGTGGGCGAGACGGGGCCGATCATTGTCCTGGCCCACCGCCCGGGCACCAACTTCGACGGCCGTGAGGCCCGGCGGCACATCTCGCTGTTGAGCAGGGAACTGAACGACTTCACGTACGTTGACAGCCAAGGCGCCGAGACGCATCCGGTGTTGAGCGTTCGCAGCCTGACCAACCCGCTGGGCGGGCCGCTGACGCTGGGCCCCTTCACGGCGGCGGCGCGGCGGAATACGCTGGCCCTGCGCAATCCCCGCGCCCGGGCCGTGTTTCTCTCCGCGCAGCCCGACTATCCCGGCGACGTGACCCGCCTGGACCTGGTCTGCCAGTACCCGCCCTTCTCGCACGAGAGCCGGCGGCTGCTGGGCGCGATCGAGCGGCTGCTGCACGAGCGGGAGGTCGATCCGAGCTCCGCCTGGCACAACACGAGCTTCGACCTGATCGGGATTACGCCCGGCATCCGGGACCTCGAGGCGGTGAACACCAGCGACTCGTTCCGCATTGCGCTGTTGGTCTCGATCGCCGTCTTGGGGGTGCTGGTGTTCCTGCTCCGCCGGCCGGTCATCTCCTTGTACCTGATCTTCACCGTGCTGTTCGGCTATGTGGTGAGCATGGGGCTGACCAAGCTGTTCTTCGCTTGGCTGTTCGGCGCTACGTTCCAAGGGCTGGACTGGAAGCTGCCCACTTTCTTGTTCGTCATCCTGGTGGCCGTGGGCGAGGACTACAACATCTACCTGGTCACCCGGGTGTTCGAGGAGCAGCGGCGGCGGGGCGCGTTGGAAGGGCTGCGGTTCGCCGTGGCCCGGACGGGGGGGATCATTACCAGTTGCGGCGTGATCATGGCCGGCACGTTCAGCTCGATGCTCACCGGCTCGCTCCGCAGCATGTTCGAGCTGGGTTTCTCGCTGGCCCTGGGCGTGCTGCTGGATACGTTCATCATTCGCACGATCCTGGTGCCTGCGTTCCTGGCCCTGTGGGCGCGGTGGTTTCCCGACGCCGCCCCGGCGGGCGGCCAGCAGCTCGGCGGCCCCCATTTCGAGGCGGCCTCCGATGCGCTCGCCGGGGCCTTCGCCGAGGCCGATCGGGTCGCCGGATAAAGCCGGCGGAAATCGCGCTCCCCCGGCTGGGCAACCGGGGCCGACCCTTGGTATAATTTCCGGCCCTGTCGTGCGGCGGTTAACCGGGACTATTCACCGAGGCTCGTAGTGACCCGATTTATCGGGTCTGGGGAGCGTGGACAGGCCAAGGACCGCATGAATGCGGTCACTACGAACGGTTGGTGGACGATCCAGGTTAGCCGGCGATCCATGATAAGCGGAGCTAATAGCCTGTTTTCAAGGTATTCCCGGTGGTGGCTCCACCCGAGGTCTCGACGGATGGTACAACGCTGTGCACAATATGCGGGCGGTGGCTGCGCAAGATGTGGGCAGCTAAAAACCGTCGTGCCAAACGAAATTGAAATCGACGAATAGGCCCAAATTGTTGCTAATTTGTAACTTACGCCGGTCTGGCCATAGTCTGCCGGCGGTGCTGGCACCCGCTTTGCATAAGGCACCGGCCCATGCTTCCTTAGCCTGATCGTGCCAAGGGGCGGTTCCCAGGCGTCAGGGGCCTGGATCGTTCTCTTTTGTGGTTGGGTTGTTCGACTTTGTGGTCGAGTTGTCCGTCATGGAGAAGGCCCCTGTCGCCTTTTCCGCAAAGAAAGGATGGAGTTGTGACACCGAAAGAAGTATTGGCGTTGTGCCGGGAGAAGAACGTGAAGGCCGTGGACCTGCGGTTCATGGACTTTCCCGGGATCTGGCAGCACTTTACGATCCCCGTCGACAAGCTCGACGAGGACGTGTTCGAGGACGGGGTGGGCTTCGACGGCTCGAGCATCCGCGGCTGGCAGGCGATCAACGAGAGCGACATGCTCGTGGTGCCGCAGCCCGAGACGGCCGCCATGGACCCCTTCGCCGCCATCCCCACGCTGGCCATGATCTGCAACATCATGGACCCCGTGACCCGCGAGGACTACAGCCGCGACCCGCGCAACGTAGCCCGCAAAGCGGTGAACTATTTGAAGAGCACGGGCATCGGCGACACTTGCTACATGGGCCCCGAGCTGGAGTTCTTCATTTTCGACGACATCCGCTTCGACCAGGCCACCAATTGCGGCTTCTACTTCATCGACAGCATCGAGGGGCAGTGGAACCGCGGCCGTGAAGAGAAGCCCAACCTGGGCAACAAGCTGCGCTACAAGGAGGGCTACTTCCCCGTGCCGCCGGCCGACCAGTTGATGGACGTCCGCAACGAGATGATGCAGACCTTGATCGACTGCGGCGTGAGCATCGAGGCCCAGCACCACGAAGTGGCCACCGCCGGCCAGGCCGAGATCGACATGAAGTTCGATAACCTGGTGGCCATGGCCGACAAGGTTATGTTGTACAAGTACATCACCAAGAACGTGGCCAAGAAGTACGGCAAGACCGTGACCTTCATGCCCAAGCCGCTGTTCAACGACAACGGGTCGGGCATGCACACGCACGCCTCGATCTGGCGGGGCAGCGAGCCGCTGTTCGCGGGCAACGGCTACGCCGGCCTGAGCGACATGGCCCTGTACGCGGCGGGCGGGCTGATCAAGCACGCCGCCTCGATCCTGGCCTTCAGTTGCCCCACCACCAACAGCTACAAGCGGCTGGTGCCCGGCTTCGAGGCCCCCGTCAACCTGGCCTACTCCCAGCGCAACCGCTCGGCGGCCATCCGCATCCCCATGTACAGCGCCAGTCCCAAGTCCAAGCGGCTGGAGTTCCGCTGCCCCGACCCGAGCTGCAACCCCTACCTCTCGTTCTCGGCCATCCTCATGGCCATGATCGACGGGATCCAGAACAAGATCGACCCGGGCGAGCCGCTGGACAAGGACATCTACGACCTGGAGCCGGAGGAGCTGGCCAAGGTGCCGCAGGCGCCCGGCTCGCTGGAGCAGGCCCTGGCCGCCCTGTGTGCCGATCACGAGTACCTGCTCCGCGGCGAGGTCTTCACCCAGGACGTGATTGAAACCTGGGTCAAGTACAAGACAGTCAACGAAGTGCAGGCCATGCAATTGCGGCCGCACCCCTACGAGTTCTGCCTGTACTACGACATCTAAGTGATTCTTGGCACGGTCCTGGGCCCGGAAGGGGAACCCGCAAGGGTGTCCGCTTCCGGGCCCGGCCTTTTCTTGGGACCGGCCAAACCGGAAACTACCTCTTCGCCGCCACGCGGCGGCCGACGGGCTTTTCGCGGTTGGCCGCCGGGCGCGTGCCTTGCCGGCCTTCCGCCGGCTTGATCATCATGCGATGCAACACGCTGTTGGCAGACTTAACGGCCGCGATCGCTCCTCTGCCGATTTCGGATTGCCTGCCGCGGCGCGCCGCCGCCCGCCGTGCCGCCAAGTGTCGGAAGCAGACCCCCAGACGATCCATGCAGTCGGTCTTCAGCGCCCTGGTCCACTCCTCGCTTTCCCAACACGGGTCGTCCTTGTACGATTTTGTGCTCAGGATCAGCCGGGTGTAGACCGCGATGGCCTCGGCAGGCCGCTCGAGGGCGTCCAGCGTACCGGCCACGTTCCACAACGTGAGCGGGCAGTCGCCGACGATTCTCAGCGACGCCCGAAACAACTTCAACGCATCGTTGTATCGTTGTTGTTCGTAAAACGTCACGCCAAGCTGGGTGAGGAGCCAGTGGTTTTGCGGGTCCGTTTCTCGTTCCGCTTCGAGGAGGTCGCGCGATTCTTCCCACTTGCCCTGGCGAAACAGACGCCAGATTCTGTCATCAAATCCGTTTTTCGCCATGGAACCTACCCCTCTCGTTCCCGCTGCGGACGCCGCCGGCGCTGTTGCCGCCTGAACCGCCCACCCGACCCTTTTTTCCCGTGCGTCGCATCCCTCGTCTTGCGGGCCTGCCCCTGCTCGTGTTGCTCGCGAGTCGACGGCCGTGCGTTTACCTGATGTTCGTCGGGCATCGAGGGCAGCGCCTCCCCAGACAAGTATATCCACGGCATTGCGCCGACTCAAGCTGCTTTGCCCCCGCAAGCCCTTGCTCTGAAACGTGTTGGGCACTACAATCAGCCGTTTTGTGCAGCTTGCCGCGGAATTGTGTTCGCCATGCCGCAGATTCTCGTCACCAGCGCCTTGCCCTACGCCAACGGCCCGATCCATCTGGGCCACCTGGTCGAGTATCTTCAGACCGACATGTGGGTGCGGTTCCAGAAGCTGCGGGGGAACCGCTGCGTGTACGTCTGTGCCGACGACACGCACGGCACGGCGATCATGATTCGCGCCCGGCAGGAGGGCCTGCGCGAGGAGGACCTGATCGCCCGCATGCAGACCGCTCATTTGGCCGACTTCCGCGGCTTTCAGATCGAGTTCGACAACTATGGCAGCACCAACGATCCCCAGACGCGGGCCTGCTGCGAGGAGATTTGGCGGGCCCTGCGCGGCGCCGGCTTGGTGGCCGAGCGGGAGGTGACCCAGCTTTTCGATCCCGTGGCGGGGACCTTTCTGGCCGACCGCTTCGTCAAGGGGACCTGCCCCAAGTGCAAGGCCCCGGAGCAGTACGGCGACAGTTGCGAGAAGTGCCTGGCGCACTTCGGCCCGGCCGACCTGATCGACCCGCTGAGCACGCTCTCCGGGGCGAAGCCGGAGCTCCGCTCGGCCCGGCACTTGTTCGTCAATATCGAGCGCTGGCACGATTTTCTGGCCGAGTGGGTGACCCACAGCGGGGCCTTGCAGCCGGAGGTGGCCAACTACCTTAAGGGGCACTTCCTGGGCGAGCCGCTGCACGATTGGGACATCTCGCGGCCGGCCCCCTATTTCGGCTTCGAGATCCCGGACTGCCCGGGCCAGTACTGGTACGTGTGGTTCGACGCACCCATCGGCTACCTGGGTTCGACCCGCCAATGGTGCGACCGGCACGGCGAGGATTTCGACCGCTGGTGGCGCAGTCCCCAGACCGAGGTGCACCATTTCATCGGCAAGGACATTACGTACTTCCATACGCTGTTCTGGCCGGCGATGCTCAAGACGGCCGGCTTCAGCCTGCCCCGCAAGGTCCACATCCACGGCTTTCTCACGGTCAACGGCGAGAAGATGTCGAAGTCGAAGGGCACGTTCATCCGGGCGGCGACGTACCTGGAGCACCTCGACCCGGCCTACCTGCGATATTACTATGCCGCGAAGATCGGCCCCGGCGTCGACGACCTGGACCTGAACTTCGACGAGCTCGTGACGAAGGTCAACGCCGACATGGTGGGCAACGTGGTGAATCTGGCCGCCCGCACGGCGAAGTTCGCCGAGCGGACCGGCCTGGCGGCCGAGTATCCGGCCGACGGCGGCCTGTTCGAGGCGGCGGCGCGCGACGGCCAGGCCGTGGCCGAGGCCTACCAGGCCGGCGACTTCGCCCGCGGCGTGCGGGTCATCCTCGCCGCCGGCGATCGGGCCAACCGCTTCGTCGAGGCCAGCGCCCCTTGGAACCTCCGCGCTCCCGGCCAGGCCGACGATCTCCGCCGCGTGTGCACCATCGGCCTGAACCTGTTCCGGCAGTTGGCCGTGTACCTGGCCCCCGTACTGCCCAAAATGGCCGACCAGACGGGCCAACTGCTGGGCGATCCGATCACCGCCTGGGACCAGTCCCAGCGGCCGCTGGTCGGCCGGCCGGTGGCAAAGTTCCAACATCTCATGCAACGCGTCGATCGAAAGAAGGTGGAAAACATGGTCGCAGCCAGTGCCGAGCCGGATACCCCGCAGCCCGAAACGACCGCTCCCCAGGACAGCGACGCCCCGCTGCTGGCCGAGCCGCTCTCGCCCGAGATCACCATCGACGAATTCACGAAGGCCGACCTGCGGGTCTGCCGCGTGCTGGCCGCCGAAGAGGTCCCCGACGCCAGGAAGCTCCTCAAACTCACGATCAGCCTGGGCGGCAACCATTGCCGAACGGTGTTCGCCGGCATCAAGGGCTACTACCGGCCCGATCAACTGGTCGGCCGGCTGTTGGTGTGCGTGGCGAACCTGGCGCCGCGGAAGATGAAATTCGGCCTGAGCGAAGGCATGATCCTCGCCGCCGGCGGCGAAGGCGACGTGCACCTGCTCCTGCCCGACGAAGGCGCCCGCCCCGGCCAACGCGTGCATTGAGCGGCGATGCCCGGTCCCCTCGCCCTCCGGGAGAGGGTTAGGGGGGCAGAAAGTCCGGGCAAAGATTGAATCCAAGCGCTATCTACTGGGCAACACAGCCTGGGCCCTTTGACCGAAATTATTCACCGAGGCTCGTAGTGACCCGATTCATCGGGTCTGGAGAGTGTGAACAGATCAAGGACCGCATGAATGCGGTCACTACGAACGATTGGTGAATAATCCGGGTCAATAACAGGCTCCCGCACTGTGTCCCGGCGGTTCCGGTAATCTTCAGGGCGACTTCTGGCTCAGGAATACGAAGACGCCCTTCTTATTGCCCACGATCACGTCGGGGATGCCGTCGCCGTTGAGGTCCACGGCGGCTACCTGGGTGCCCACGCCCGAGTCGTTGTCGATCTGGTGCGGAATGAACCGCACGCCGTGCTCCTTGTCGCGGGTGAGCTGGAACCAATACAGGACGGCCGGGGCGTCCGGCTCGGCGTCGCCGTGGGGGCCGTGCGCCCAGAAGCGCTTGCCGGTGACGATGTCCTTCAGCCCGTCGCCGTTCATGTCCGCCAGGTCGAAGGCGTGCATCTGGCTGATCCGCAGGGCCGGCGACTTCAGGTCCGGATTGGGCGGCAGGATCACGTTCTGCTTCCAGGTGATCTCGCCGGCGGGGCCGCGAATCTGCTTGTACCACACCAGGCCGTACATGTGGCAGTGCCAGGCGGTAATCACGTCGGCCAATCCGTCGCCGTCGACGTCGTAGACCAGCATCTGGGCCCCGGCGTCGGCAAACTGGAAGGGGTGCTTGATCCACGGATCGCCGGCCTTGGCCGGCTGCTCCCACCAGGCGCTGCGCTCGACGATGTCCGGCCGGCCGTCGCCGTTGATGTCGCCCACGCCGATCCCGTGCGTGTACTGGAAGTAATCGCCCTTGGGCGTAATGGGATGGAAGACCCAGAGCTGGTCGGGCTTGGCCGGATCGTAGGTGGCGTAGCCCATGTAGCCGCTGGTGTTGTAGATCAGCTCGGGCCGGCCGTCGCCGTTGATGTCGGCCCACACCGGCGACTCGTTGCCCACGTCTTTCAGGGCCAGGTGTTTCTTCCACGGCCCGCCCTTGGCGCCGGGGTTCTCGTACCAGTAAGCCTCTCCGCCGGGATAGGGCACGTAGAGGACGTCGGGCCAGCCGTCGCCGTTGAAATCGCCCGTGTAGGTCAGGAAGTTGTCCGAATAGCCGTGCGGATCAAAAACCTTGGGCGGGTAGATCTCGTGCTTCTTCTGGAAGTCGGGGCCTTCGTACCAGTAGGGGCCGGCCACCACGTCCAGCTTGCCGTCGCGGTTGAAGTCGGCGTAATAGGCCCCTTCGCAATAGAACTTGTCGCTCAAGCACAGCTTCTTGAACGTGGGCACCGTCGGCTCGGCCGCCCCGGCCGCCTGGCACCAGGCCAGCAAGACAAGCGTTGCAATCAAACGTTTCATGGCAGGTCCTCCGGGCAAAAAAGGGATTACGAATTGGTGATAGCGATTAGTATAACTTGGCCGCGGCCACGCCGCCACCATGCCGCCCAAAGTAGCACGCCACACTCCGTGTGCCGTCCGCTTCAATGTAGCACGCCACACGCCGTGTGCCGTCGCTGAAGCGGAAAAAGATATAGCGGACGGCACACGGAGTGTGCCTGCTACTTTCAATGCCGTGAACGGCTACCGGCCGGCGGCATGCGGCCTATTGCTCAGCAGGCAATGGGGGGCCATAATCAGCCTGGACTTGCGTGCGCAGATGTCCTGCCTGTATCCTCTACCCACCCTCACCCCCGGCCCCTCTCCCAATCGTGCCGCAGCGGCACGCGGGAAAGGGGATTGATTTGAAAGCCCGCGTCACAAAGGGAGCCCGATCATGAGAACCGATTTCAGCGCCCGCCTCGCGGCGGCCGTGTTGTGGATGGTGCCTGGCCTGGCGGCCGGGATTTCGGCGGCGGCCGGCCCCGCGGAAAAACCCTGGTCGGCGGTCATCTCGCCGGATAACTCGCTTGCCACCACCTTCCTGGCCGAGGGAAAGCCCGCCTTCCAACTGAGCCTGGGGGGCTGGGGACCGCAATGGGCCTGGATCGGCTTGCAGTCGGATCGGCGGGCCGCCGCCGAGCGGCTCGTGGCGCCCGTCCCCTTCGTGGTCAACCGCGGCAAGGGCCAGGTGCTCGACGTTACGTACCAGGCCTGGAGCAGCGCTCCGCGCGAGGTTTGTTTCCAATACGATCTGCGGGCGGAGAAAGACGTGCCCCTCACCATGCTCATCGCCAGCCTGGCGGTGGAGCCGGCCCGGGCCCAGGGCCAGCTCGTTATGACCCATGCCGACGGGAAGTCCAGCAGTTGGAAACTGCCGCTGGGCCGGGGCCTGGCGCCGCCCGTGGCCAAGGCGGCCCTCGAGCTCCGCGGCCTGGGCCGGGTGCTGCTGACGCTCGACCCGCCGTGCGACTGCTCGTGCGACGGCGATCTGCGCATCATGCTGGCCGCCGAGACGTTCAAGGCCGGAGCGCGGAGCGTCAAGCTGACAATCACCCTGCCCGAGGCCGTCGCCTTCCTGGGCCGGCAGGCAGACCTGAAGCGCCTGACCCAAACCATAGCCGGCCCCGACTGGTTCGCCTTCCGACCGTCGGACGACACGGGCCCCAGCGTAATCGGCATGAACGATTGGCTCGATGCCCCGGCAGGCAAGCACGGCGGCGTGCGGACCGTGGGCGACGGCTTCCAGTTCGAGGACGGCGCCGCGGTGAAGTTCTGGGGCGTGAACCTGGCCTACGGCGGCAACTGCGCGCCGGAAAAAAAGACCGCCGACTTCACCGCCGCCCGCATGGCCAAGTACGGAATCAACGGCGTCCGCTTGCACAAGTTCTCCTATCCCACCAGCGAGATGGGCATCGGCGACCCCAACGACGCCACGGCCATGGACCCCGAGGGCCTGGACCGGCTGGATTACTTCGCCCAGCAGCTCAAGCGGCAGGGGGTGTACTTCGGCTGGTCGCACACCTACGGCTTTCACGTCTGCCCGGGCAACCGCGGCCGCCTGCTGGCTTACGACGAGATCGACAAGAATCTGCACCGCAATACCTACGCCTTCATCAATTTTGCCGAGGACGTGCAGGACTTGATGATCGAGATGGTCGTCAAGCTGCTGGGGCACAAGAATCCGTACACGGGCCTGACCTACGCCGAGGAGCCGGCCCTGTCGTTTGTCGAGATGCAGAACGAGGACGACATCTTCTTCTACACCTCGGCTGGGGCCTTGAATGCCTGCCCCACCTACCGCAAGCGGTTCCAGGAGCGCTTCGCCGACTGGCTGCGGGCGCGGTACGGCTCGCAGGCCGAGTGGCGAGCCGCCTGGCAAGGGGCGGTGCAGCCGGGCGAAAGCCTCGCCGCTCACAACGTCGTCCCCGAGCTCAATCCCTGGTTCTTCAGCGACGCTCACCTGCCGGGCCAGAAGGGCGGCGCCCGCCGCCGCCTGCTCGATACGGCCGCCTTCCTGCACGACGTGCAAGACAAGTACTACGGCAAGTTCCAGAAGGCCATTCGCGCGGCGGGCTACCGCGGCCCCCTCATCGGCTCGCCCTGGCAGGCCCCCTCGATGCTGCCGCACTACGCCAACCTGCGATCCGACTACCTGGTGGGCTACATCGACCGGCACAACTATTTCGGCGGCAAACTGCTGGACTCGATGCTCGCCGAGCCCGGTAGCGGATATTTCTCCAGCGGCCTGCAGCAGGTTGCTGATCGCCCCTTCGGGCTGTCCGAATGGATCCACGTCTATCCTTCGCTATACAGTGCGGAAGGGCCGGCGATCATCGCCGCCTACGGCTTGGGGCTGCAAGGCTGGGACGCCTCCTACGAGTTCCAGTCGCAGGCCGGGCCGCACGCCTTCGGCGATCGGGCCGGCGCGCCCCCGTGGGGCGTCTGGGAGGCCGACGTACCGGCCCAACTCGGCCAGTATCCGGCCCTGGCACGCATGATCTATCGCGGCGACGTGAAGCCCGCCGACGTGATCTCCGTGCGCTCGGTGAGCCCCCGGGAGCTGGCCGCCGGCGAGTTCTCATTCTCCGACCAGGTGTTCCAGCAGGGCGACGTGAAAACGTTCGGCGGCAGCGTGCCGCCCGAGGCCCTGGCCGCCGGCCGGGTCGTCGTCCGCTTCACCGCCGCACCGCAGCCCCCGCTGCTGCCCGACATGCGGAAGTATCGCCGCGGCTCGGCCATCGTCGCCGCCACCGGCCAGCTCGCCTGGGACACCGCCGGCAAGGGGTTCTTCACCGTGAATACCCCGGGCACCAAGGCCGTGGTGGGGTTCGCCCAGGGCAAGCCGATTGTGCTGGGCGGGGGACTGTCCCAAGTTTCGTCCGGCGAAACTGGGACTGTCCCCTTCAGCCTCAAAGTGCGCATGGATTGCCCCTACGCCTCGATCTTCCTGACCGCGCTGGACCGCAAGGTCACCCTGGCCGACGCCCCCCGGGCCCTCCTCTCGGCCGTGGCCCGCAACTGCAACAGCGGCTTCAGCTACTTCGCCATCGGCGACAAGATCATCGACAACGGCAAGCCGCCCATCATGCTGGAGCCGGTCAAGGCCGCGATCAGTGTTTCTGGGCGGCCCGTGACGGCCGTTCACGTGTTGGACCACGACGGCCGCCGCAGCGGAAAAGTGCTGCCCGTCGAGAACGGACAGTTCAGCATCGACGGCGCCCGCGACAAGACGCTGTATTACGAATTGACCTTCGGCCCCTGAGCGGCCAACGGTCCGCAATCCCCAATCCCTAACCCGGATTATTCACCAATCGTTCGTAGTGACCGCATTCATGCGGTCCTTGACCTGTTCACGCCCTCCAGACCCGATAAATCGGGTCACTACAAGCCTCGTGAATAGTCCCGGCTAATCCCTACTCCCGCTTCGGCCCCTTCCCAACGCTTTCAAGAATGGCCGCGGCGGCTAGGCGGCCGCTTCGCACGGCGCCCTCCATCGTGGCGGGCCAACCGGTGGCCGTCCAATCACCGGCCAGCAGCAAGTTGGGCACGGCGGTTCGCTGACCCGGGCGGAGCCGTGAGCTGCCCGGCGCGGCCGAGAACACCGCCGCCGGCCGCGTGATGATCCGCCAATGTAGCAACTGCGCCTGGCGGGCCACCGGCCACACCGCCGCCAAGTCGGCCAGCACCTCGGCCAGCACGTCGTTCCGCCGCCGGCCGGCCAACGCGTGCGAGGCACTGACGACGACCTGGCAGTGGTGCTCGCCCGCCGGCGAGCTGCCGTCGCGGAATACCCACTGGCTCAGCCGTCCGACCAGTGCCGCGTGCGGCAAAGGGCACACCGGGCGATCGAACCACAGGTGCACCGCCGTGATCGGCGACGGCCGAAGGTCCTCGACTGCGGCCAGCCCCGGCAGGGCATCCAGCAGCCCCTCGGCCAGCAGCGGGCGGACCTGTCGCCAGGCTACGGCCGCCACGACGAAGTCGAACCGCCGGCGGCTGCCGTCGGAAAGCAGCACGGCAAGCGGGGCGGGGGCTAGTGCACCGACCGGCCTGAAACAGCGGGTGCCACGGTTGGCTTGCCCAACCGTGTTCTCAGCACTGCTGGACAAGCCAGCAGTGGCACCCAAAGTGTCAACCGAGGACGGTGGGGGTACTAGGTCCGATTGGTGCGAAGCGCCCGCCGGACCGCTGCCGTAAATAGGAGCGGTCTCCTGTTCACCGCCTGCATCAGGCTCGATCCGCACGACCCGCGTGCCGAGGTGAATCCTGGCGCCCCGCCCGGTGAGCCACCCCCCGACGCCCTGCCACAACTCGCCCCAGGGCCCCTCGGGCAGGAGCATTTCGTAGCCCCGGCGGGAGCGCAGCAGCCCGTCGACGAACACCTTGCGTGCGGCGGCCACCGACACCCGCTCGACCGTGTCGCCCAGCGCGCTTTCCAGCAGCAGCGACCAGAAACTCTCGACAGCCCGGCGGGTTTGCCCCTGGCGACGGAGCCAACGGCCCATGGTTTCGGCGCCGGGGTGGTCGGCGGGTGCGGTTCGGGCCAAGGCCAGCACCGCCCGGGCGATGCCCCACCGCTCGCCGCGCGACAGGAACCCCAACCGCATCAAGGCCAGCAGCAGGTGCAGCGGGGCGGGCAGCCACCGGCTGGCGCAGAATTCGTACTGCCTGCCTTCGGGTCCGAAGAAGTGCAGCGCCGCTTGGCGCTTCAGCCGGTCGCCGAGGCCCACGTCGCGGAGAAAGTCCACCAGGCTCGTGCAGCAGCCCAGGGCCACGTGGGGGCAGCGGTCGAGCCAGCGGCCGGTCTGGGGGTCGAACTGCGAGCCGGCCCGGCCGCCCAGCCGCTCCCGACGCTCGAACAGTTCGACTCGCAGCCCCCGCCGGGCCGCCGCCACGGCCGCCGCCATGCCCGCCAGCCCGCCGCCAATTACCGCGACAGTAGCAGGCACACGCCGTGTGCCGTCCGCTGAAGCGGAACAGCCACCGCGGACGGCACACGGAGTGTGCCTGCTACCTTTCATGCCCGCCCCTGTCCACCTTCCGCCTTCCGCCTTCCGCCTTCCGCCCAGTAGCCCGTGGCGGCAGGCGATCCACAGCTTCGCCGGCCCGCTCAGTCGGACCCGGCCGGTCAATACGTCGCGGGGCCGGCGCTCGATCTTCCGCAGCAAGGCGCGGTAGGTAGCCAAGATCACCGCGAACACCCGCCGTCCGTCCGGATGAAGCCAGCCCGTCAGCTCGGCCGCCTGGCGATAGAACCGCTCGGCCCGGGCGGTCTGAAGGGCCATCAAGCGGTCGAACCCGGGCGTGGCCCGGCCGGAGAGCAGCTCATCGACCGGGTAGCCGCACTCGGCCAGATCGTCCAGCGGCAGGTAGACCCTGCCCCGCCGGGCGTCTTCCGCCAGATCGCGGAGGATATTCGTCAATTGCAAGGCCACCCCGGCGCTGCGGGCCAGGGCCAGCGGCACTGGCGCCTCGCCGGTGCTCGGGCTGGGTGGCACCGACATCTCGCCAGTGCTCTTCCAGGACACGGGCGAGACGTCACTGCCACCCAGGGCCGCACGGCCCGTGAAGCCCCAAATATGGATGCAGGCCAGACCAACGGCCGAGGCTACCCGCTGGCAGTACACGGCCAACTCGTCGAAGGTCTGGTATTGCCGCGGCGAGAGGTCCATCTCGATGCCCTCCAGCACGGCCAGCAGGTGCTCCCGCGGAATGTGGAAGCGGTGGACCATGTCGGCCACGGCTGGCAGCAGGGCCTGGCCGGCCGTAATGTATCCGGCACACTCCGTGTGCCGCTGGCTGGATTGCGCGGGGCCCTCACCCTTCTCGGCAAGACCAACGGCACACGGAGTGTGCCGGATACATTCCTGGTCCAGGGCCCGTATCAGGGCCTGCCGCCAGTCCGCAAGGGCCTCGGCCGGCGGCTGGCCCGGCCGCGGATCGTCGGCCAGGTCGTCGCTGAAGCGCAGGAAGGCATACAGGGCGTCCATCGCCCGCCGCTTGGCGGGCGGCAGCAGCACGAACGCCGCCGGAAAGCTGGAGCCTGCCCGGCGGGTCATGCGGCGGCATGCCCGGTAAGCAGCCTGGATTGTCTCCGGGGCGAACTGCATCGTGCAACCAACGGGGCGAGTGGCGAGTGACGAGCCATAGTCACCGCGTTGTGGCCGGTCTCCGACCGAGCCACGCCGCCGACCGAAGGTCTCACCAGCCCCGGAGACCTTCGGTCAGGCCGCGGCGGGGTCGGGAGACCCGCGCCGAACTTGGTCCTCACCACTGGCCACTAGCCACCAGCCACTAGCCACTAATTATCCTTTCTTCGTCGCCAGTTGCCACCAGCAACGGGCCAGCAATTGCAACTTCTCCATTTTGGACACCTGGGGGCGGGCCGACCACACGTCGTAATCCTGCCGCCGGACCGCGGCCAGAATCGCCAGCCCGCCGTGGATGAACAAGGCCACGTCGAGTTGCAGCTCCAGCGGCATCATCCGCACCAGCGGCAGTCCGCGGCGCAGGAACCCTTCGGCCTGATCGACCTGGGCGGCCATCAGTCGCCGGAAGGCCTCGTTCCGCTCGCGGCGGGCGAACATCGCCTCGTCGTAGCCGAACCGCTCGCAGTCGGTCCGCGGCAGATAGATCCGTCCGCGATCCCAGTCCCGGGCCACGTCCTGGCAGAAGTTCGCCAGTTGCAGACCGGTGCAAACGCAGTCGGCCAGCAAGAACCGCTCGGGGGTGTGGCATCGCCCCAGGTACAGAACCAGCCGCCCCACCGGGTTGGCCGAATAGCGGCAGTAGTCCAGCAGTTGACCCAGGTCCTCGTAGCGGCTGACCCGCTGGTCCTGCCGGAACGCCACCAGCAGATCGACCAGCGGGTCGGGGGGGATCTCGAACCGCCGGATGGTATCGGCCAAGGCGATGAACACCGGATGCCGGCTCTCGCCCGCGTAGCAGGCGTGGAGCTGCCGCTCCCACCAGGCCAGGAGCGACAGGCTCCGGTAGGCGTCGCCCGCCTCGTCGGCCAGGTCGTCGGCCCAGCGGCAATAGGCGTATACATTGCAGAAATGCCGGCGGAGCTTCCGCGGCAGCAGCCAGCTTGCCACGCTGAAGTTCTCGTAATGCCGCCGTGCCAGGCGGCGGCAGTAGCGGCGGGCCTGGCGCGGCGTGGGTGGCTTGGGGTTTCGGCCCTCGGGACCATATAATTCCAAGTCTCTGGCAAACGTCGCATCGGCAGACATGGCATCTATTATGATCGGCCGCCGCGAAAGCCGGAAGGCGAGCGCCGTGCTCGGGTGCGCGGGATGGCGGAGCCAGGCGGTGGCCCGCGGCGCGCCGTGCGGGAGGCCGTGTTCCACGGTCGAAGAGCGCGCCGGCTAGTGCCGCAAATCACAATTGTTAGACCACCAAGGCTGAACTTTCTCCAGATTGCCGGCAGCTTGCCCAATTTTCCCTCCAGGTCGCCGGTCGCTGCACGGTGGCGGCCGTCACGGGACG
>JBEKTY010000079.1:0-36604 GCA_049515555.1 Thermoguttaceae bacterium | reverse complement strand
CGAATTGACCCACGGCGAGGCCGGCTATATCCATCCCTACGCCGAGGCCCTCCTCAGCACCGCCGACTCGAGCGTCTGGCGGAGGCGGCACGCGATGAAGCTCAACGGCAACCTTTACCCCACCCACGGTCTCGGCCCCCTGGCCCTGTACATGGACATCCACGGCGGCGACCGGTTCGACTATCTCGTGTCCATGAGCTCGTCCCAGCGGTCGCTCAGCCGAGTGCGCGACGCCCTGCCGGCCGACGACCCGCGGCGCCGCGAAACCTACGTCTGCGGCGATATGAACACCACGCTGATCAAGACCGCCCTCGGCCGGAGCATCATGGTCGAGTTCTCCCTCGCCACGCCGCGACCGTACAGCCGGATCAACCTGGTCTCCGGGACTGGAGGCACGTTTGCCGACTACCCGCCCCGCCTGGCGCTCAAAGGCAAGGAGCACGCATGGGAGAGCGACCTCGCCCCGTATTTCGAGAAGTACAGCCACCCGCTCTGGAGACAGAAGAAGGAGGCCCTCAAGTCCGGCGGACACGGCGGCATGGACTACCTCATGAACTGGCGACTGATCCAGTGCCTGCGAGCCGGCCGCCCCCTGGACATGACCGTGTACGACGCAGCCGCCTGGTCCAGCGTCTTCCCGCTCAGCGTAGCGTCCGTCGCCAAGGGGAGTGTGCCCGTGAGCGTGCCGGACTTCACCCGCGGACAATGGAAGACGCCCAGGCCGCTGCTGGCGGCCGATGCCTGACGACATGGCGCAGGACGGCGATAAATATGGAGGCTGAATGATGCTCGGCGGAGTTTCTCGAGCTTTCGGCGTGATTCGGCCCCTCGGTCTTTCTGCAACTCGATTTCCCGCCTTGCATGAACCGCGACGGATGGCGAAACTGGGTGTTTCTCGCACTAGGTCGAAAGGATACCTCATGAAATCTGGACGCGTGTCGCGAGCTTCGTTGATCGCCCCGCTCCTGGTGTGCGGCGTGGCGGCTTCGGTCCAGGCGCAGAGTGAAGTCGGGCTGGAGAACATGGGGCTTCGCCTTGCGGCGGCGCCCGGCCAAACCGGCGTGGCGGTGTATTCCAAGTCCGGGGCGGACGGCAGACGCATGGAGCTTGCAGTGCTGGCGCCGGGCGCGGCGCAGGCGGCGCCCATTCGTGAGGTTGTCGTTGCGGAGAGCGATTCCGACCGGAAGGCACTGCGAGTCAGCACGGGGAGCGCCGAGGCCGAGTTCTCCCTCGGGGGCGGCGGCATCGTTACGATCAGCCCGGGCAAGAACGCGGCAAGCGTCGAGGTCAGGACCGGGGCACGCTACGCCATCCTGCTTGATCTCTTTGCCGATGACGCGGTCTTCGACCCCGTGCATCTCGCCATGCCCACACTCACCGTGCCCGCAGAGAACTTCCTTCTCCAGTTCCTTGAAGGCGGCAGTACGATGGTGATGTGCATCTGGCCGGGCAGACTCAAGCAGATCAAGGCGGGCATCGCTGGAAAAGCGGCCAAGGATGAGAAGGAAGGGGCGGAGCCGCGGGTGGACCTGGTCTTTGCCGGCGAAGGTAAGGCGCGCCGAATATCCGCGGCGCGGATCGAGTTTCAGAACAAGCCGGTCTACGCCGGGGTCATCGAGCGGAAAGGCATCTGGCAGGATGAAGACGCTTCCGCCTTGCCGGCGTACAAACCCACGGCGATCGCGTGGAAGCGGCCTTTCGAGGCGAGGTGGCGCGGAGACTTTATCGTCGCCGAGGGTAAGCGACTCATCGACTGGCCCGCCCGCAATCAGTCCTTCGATTTCAGGAGCACCAGCGCCGCTCCCAAGGAGAGCGGCGACGTCCTTGACACGCGATTCCTCGCCGCCACCAGCAGCGCGAGAAACGCGGACTGGTGGAAGCAGGGCGTGCGGTGGTGGGAGAAAGGCGACGAAAACGCCCCGCAGATCTGGCAGGAGTCGCTCGCAAACTTCTTCATCTACCCGGCAGTTGTCAAAGGCGACGAGGTTCGGCTGTGCCTTTATGTCGACAAGAGCAAGCGCAGCCAGCCCCACGTGTACGAGCGCGTGATCATCTACCCGTTGGGCCGCAATGCGGGCACCCCGCTCGATGTCTTCACGCCCGTCGACCTGATGCGCGAGACGCTGGGGCAGGGGCCCTGCGAATACATCCTCGACCTTGCGGGCGTGCGGCCGAGGCAGGCCGGCGGTGACCGCCAGACGCTGGCCTATGCCACCTGCGGATTGTGGAGCGCCCACATCTCCCCTATTGTTCGCCAAATCAAGACGAAGGCCGACGGCACGTTCGAGCCGCTCGACGAGAAGACGAAGACCCACCTGATCCAGGCCATCGAGGACATGTGGTACTTCGTGCACGCCATCCACGATCGCTTGCGGGAGTATAAGAAATGGGGCGCCGACGCGGACGCGTTCTGCAAACGGGAGTCGGCCAAGAACCCGAAGGTCAAGCCGATCGCCGACCTGGCCCTGGCGCACCTCGGGCGACTGAACTCCGATCTCGGCCGGCACAAGTTCGAGGGCCCGAATTCCGAGGCCTACTGGAAAGATCGCATCGCCGAACTCCTCCGGAGGGTGAAGGCGGACCAGTATGCGGACGTTGCGTCCATCGGCAAGATCCGGGAACTGGGGAATGACCAGGACGAGCGTGTCTCGCGCTGCCGCCAGTACGTCAAGGCCGTCTTGCAGGAGATCGTTTTCCAAGACACTCGCGACCTGGACGTCCGCGCGTTCGCCGCGGAGGTCCGCGACCGCTGCCATCGCATGCTGCGCAACCAACATCCTAAGGAAGGGTTCTGACGCCGGTTCTCAAGTTGTCCGAGTGCTGAGCGGCAGGTGAGGGGGACGGTCACTCGCGCATCACCTGAAACTCCGTCGCGGCGCGCAGGCCGCTAGCGATCTCCTCGACTGCAACCGCGTAGCGGTGTGGTGGTCCAGGTGCACCTGCATGGTCCCGCGAAAGTCGGTAGTCGAATTCCGGGCGATTGGCGACCCCGGGACGCAGGCCTCGCATGCCAATTCGATGGAGCGACGCACGGGAAGTAATGACTCCACGCCGCAGAAGGAGACCAGAAGCATGCCTGTGCAAGGATCGGCGCAGAGAGGCAGCGTGCTGCTCACTGAGGGACTCGCCCGAGATCCCGCTCTCTCCACCAGCGCGAGAGCCATGCCCAGAAGACACGATCGCATCGTCGCAAGTGGGGCCGTTTGACGGATCGGCGAAGGACCAGGAGCTGTTGTCGCAGGGCGAGATTCTCGGCGGCCAGGGCCAAAGGGCCAAGCAGGAGACCGCGGAGAAAGAAGAAGGCGATTCGTAGAATGCCCATGCGGGTGTGGTGGTCCAGCGAGATTCGGTCGCTCCTTGCCTCACGACCGACGTGAGGAGCGGGTCTTGACTTCCTTGATGAAATCCTCCAGCTTCCAGGTGACGTACAGGAACCTCTGGAGGGCGGCCGGATCACCCTTGAGTTCCTCGCGGCCCTTCTGCCACAGTGCCTTCATCCTGGAGACGACATCGTCTGGCCAGGTCTCGCGGTAGATCGAGGGTTCCAGGTAGCCCATGTCGTCCATGCCTCCCTGCTTCTCGATGCTCCAGGGAGCGTTTTCCCAGCGGTAGGCGGCCAGCTTCAGCAGCTCGCACGCGGTGTCGGCGGCCTTGCCGAACTGCCGCTCGCACATAACGTCCCAGGCCGCGTCCACGTCCAAATCCGGGTTCCACAGCACTTTCATGATCAGGTAGTGCGTGGGGGCCGCCGCGGTCCAGTCGGCGATCCCGCCGCCGTTCAGAAACGAGCCGCTCAGCACATCGCGATTCCTCTGGTAGTAGTCCTTGACCAGGTGCGGATACTGGATGTAAACGCCCGGGTAGTCGATCGTACGGTGGTGGTATTCCCACGTCTGGATCTTGCCCTTGACCTGCTGGCCCCAGTTCCTCATGCAACGTTCCATCTCTCCTCGCCATATCGGCTGGCGCATCATCGCGAAGGACATGGTACACATCTGGATCTCGAGGTTGTCGGGCAGATCAAGACCATTGGGAAACACGGTGTAGTTCCAGTACGGCAGGTACAAAACCTTCTTGCCGGGCCAGCGGCGTTTGACCTCGTCGGCAAACTTCTTGAGGAAAAGGCCCATGATCTGCGAGCCCGTGCCGCGGTTGCCGCCCTTGGGGTCGTACAGCTTCCTGCAGTTCCCGCAGTGGCAGTCGACCGGTTCGTCGCAGGGAGACAGGGTGACGCACGTCGTGGTGACCCAACTGACGCCGTGACCGCACCAAGGCGTCATGGCCTCCGCCTTCTTGTCCCAATACGCCTCACAGCCGGCCAACAGGAACTTGAGCGTGTTCGGGTGGCCATAGCAGAGCTGGCTGTAGTTCCTCTTGCCATCCTCCTTCAGCTTGAACAGTTCCGGGTGCGTATCGACCAGCTTCTGGTTCTGCCACACGTTCTGGGGATTATGGACCTTGATCATGTACGGGCAAGTGTTGCCGTTTCGCAGGCCCGCCAACATCACAGCCATGTCGAGCTTGGCGACGCCCGCCGGAATGCCGCGCTTGAGGAATTGGCTGCCGTCGCGGGGCACATCATAGGGGTATTCGGGAAAGCATTGCCGCTTGTGGAACACCGGCTGGTCGCTGTAATGCGCCGGGTGGACCACCAGGTGCCTGGCCTGGACGACGCTACGGCCGCCCGCGTTCACCGGCCAGTACCATCGTACGCCGATGAATCGCTCCAGGAAGTCCGCCACCGCCCAGGCTGTCCCTTCATTGCTATAGGGACCGTCATAACCGGCGACCTCCGGCAACTTGATCGTACTGCCCACCAGGAACACGCGATTGGGCGCCGTCTTGACGACGAATCCCTCGACAGGGATGGCGCTGGTTTGGATATCGGCCGCGCGCGAGGCGTCGCAGTCACCAATCACGATCGCCGGCAAGTCCCTCGCGGGCACCTCCTTGACGATCTCCAGCTCCGCGCCGGTGGACATCTTGACCGTCCCCACCAACTCTTTCACTAGAATGTCCAGGGTTGCGCTGGGCTTCTCCACCGCGACGTAAACCTTGGCTTTGGGTTGCCCATCAGTCACCAACACCACCGGAGCGTGCTGCGGCGTGGCCAGAACCTTCACGGGTGTCAGGTCCTTCACCTTCAGGTAATCGGGGCCTGCGGCATCCGACGCCCACGATGACGCAGCCATCCCAGCCATGACGACACTTGCCCAGAACAGTCTCTTGCTCGACATGAATTATCCCCTTGGTTAGACATTTCCATCACTTTTCGCCGACAACCGCTTCGCCCTTCGTGAGCTCCTCGTCCCAGTGGATCGCTGTTACTCATCGGGTCGTAGGTCGCTTTCACTCCACCGGGATCGCCAAACTGTTCCCTGACGAGCCTACACCTTACGCAGCGTGATCACAAGTCGGACAATCTTCGGGCGAGGCAGTCCATCTGGCGGGGCCAGATGCGGCCGCCCCTAAGCCTGACTTCACGGCTCAGTCTGTCGTGATCGGCAGCAGTGTGGTGGGCATGCGCGGCGGGGCGGCGCGCCACATCAGGCGAACCTCGTCCGGGGTCAGGCCGTAGGCGGCGTGCACCAAGCCGCTCAACTCGTGCTCAAGCTGCAATGCCTCGACCGCCAGTGTGCGGGCCGGCTCGATCGACCGGACGTATTCGTCCCGCAGACTCTACAAAGCCGGTGCGCTGAGCGGCTTCTTCCGCCCGCGGAGCTTCTTCACCTCCGCGACAAAGGCGTCGGAGTCCAACTCCGTCGGCGATTCCAGCCGCTTGCTCGGCTTCTCAATCTGGTGCTGCACCCGGAGCCAGTCGAGCAAGTCGCCGCATGCTACTTGCCCCTGCCGGGCAAGCTGGATCAATCGCCCCGCCGCCGCTTCGACCTTCGCACGAAGCGCGTCGTCCGATTTTGCGATTGGCAGCGGTTCCATCAGGAACGGCACCGGCGAGAGTGCTTCGTCTTTCATGTGCGGAAGGTATCGCTAATTATGCCACCACGTGAGCGGCGAATTGAGAACGCTCAACAAGTACAGGTCGTCGCACGCGATGAAGAACGTCTTGTTGTTGCCGTATTGCCGCGAGGTATCCAGTGCGTAGCCAGGATGAGACTGGATTTCCTGGTACATGAATTTCGGCTTGTCGAATACCCTTCCGGCAATTCCACTCCCCTTTGACAACACAACTCCCGCAGGATCGCACCAATCTGCCTCCGCAGTTTCCCGTAGAAGACTTTTCGCCGGTACTTTGGTATGATGACCACGTGATACTTGCACTCCCATCCCACATGGGACAGGCTTTGCCATTCGTGCATAGGCGTCTCCTTCCTGCCCCAACGGGCCTTCCTGGAAGAAGAGCGTATGCCGAATGGAAACCCATTGCACGCCGGATCGCTCCGAAGCTATTTGGGTCCACGGCCAAAGGCCGTGGTTTTATGACGTAATCAGGAAATGTCGGTTTACGCAAAGCGAAACCTAACCAACGGAGGTTCTTGGGCCCAGGTCAATTTCAATTCCTGGACAGCCTCGGACAAGCCAGCAGTGGCACCTGCGCGACGGCTGGTCGCGGAGACCGCCCAGGCCGCGACCGAGCCCACCACTCGTGCCCCTTTGCTCGCTCCTCCTGGCCGCTCCCGCCCGCAAGGCGCAACAAGCATGATGAGCAACAGAATGCCGACATCTCTGGTCTCGCTGCTGCTGGCGGTAATCGCCGACGTTGGATTGCTCGATGCCCCAGCCTTGGGGGCCGCTGCGGAAAAACCGCGGCCCGGTGAGGTAGCCGTGATCGCGCGGCTGGACGTGGTCGATCTGGCCAAACCGATCCCACTCTCGATCGCCAACGCAGACGGTGTAAAGATCGCGTTTCAAACCAAGGGCAGCGAGCTACAGACGAAATTCACCCTGCACGAGGCATGGCTGGGAGACGTGTCTCATCATCGGGACGCTTATCGTTTCACGGGTGATTGGCCCTTGGCGGTCGGCACCTACTCGTGGGGCGGCGGCGACTGGACGCCATGCCTATATCGGGCCGATCAGTTCCTGCCCCAGGACGGGAAAACGGCGGGTGGCTTGGCCTTGATTCACGACGGCGTGCCGCGTCGCAGCCATCTCGCACACTTTACTTGCATGACCTTCCAGGCAACACGCAACGAAGTGCGAAATTTGGTTATCTACCGTGGTGACGACACCACACCGCCCGGGCCGCCCGGGCAATTGACCGCCCGCTCCGACGCCTCGACCGTACACTTGGCCTGGAAAGCGGCCCGCGACAACGTGGGTGTGGCGTGGTACGTGATTTCGCGCGCCGCCGAGAACAAACCGTTCGCAAAAATCGCACAAACCGCGAACCTGACGTTTACGGACACGCTGCCCGCCGCGGGCACCTACCGCTATCGCGTGCTGGCCGCGGACTATGAGCGGAATTTGAGCCCCTGGTCGGCGGTGGTCAGCGCCACGGTTGCCCAGGGTTCTGCCCCGCCGGCGCCGAGCGCGGTCGCCACCGACGCGCTGTACTATGCCGATCACGTGCGCGCCGTCCACGCTGCCGGCGCCGGTCGGGCGCAAAAAGGCTTCGTGTATCATTACGGCGATTCGATCAACTACCTGGACCGGACCCAGAACCGCAACCGGGCGATCGTGCCGCTGCTGCCGTACACCCTGTTCAACGAGATTCGCAATCCCAATGTCGATCTCAGCCCGGTGACCACCAGCGCCACGCTGCTCCGGGACCTCAAGGACCCCGCCAAGCAGATCCTCTCGCTCCGGCCCGAGTTGTGCCTGCTCACCTGTGGCATCGAAGACTTGCGGGCGAATCCCCCCGTCGACCGCAAGACGGTGGTGAGCAATACGCTGGAGATGATCAAGCTGTTCGAGGGCCAGGGCACCGTGGTGATTTATGCCACGACCAATCCCTATGCGCGAACCAACCCTATCGGCTCGCCCGAGGAATCACTCAGCGATGCCCTGGCCAAGATGTGCGAGGACAACAAGGTCCCGGTAGCGCGGGTCTTCGACATGTACCGCAATGCCGCGCGGAGGGACGAGGACTATGGCAAGCTGATGAGCCCTGTCGATACGGACAACCATGGCGGGGCCTGGCCGAAGGGTTTCGGGTATGCGGCGTTGTGGCCGTCCTTCGAGGAAGGGATTACCCGGCGATTGATTGTCATCAAGGAGACCCTGGACCAGGTCCTCTTCACGCTCCTGGACCAACCGGACGGCGGATCAGGGCGGCAGACTATCGAGCCTGTGCGGCGGCCGGCCGTGGCCCCCGTACAAGGCCGGGTCGCCGCCCCAGGGCCAAGGCCGACTGTCGCCGCGGTCGAGCCGCCAGTGATCGAGCCTGTGCGGATCAAGGCACCGTCCGTCGCACCGTCTAAGACGCATCTTGATGGGCAATCGGCCAGCCTGCAACTCAAGAAGATCGCGGAACACCTTTGGGTTTACGCGGGCCCGATCAACGTGGGCGTCATCCGCAACGGGGACAAGGCGCTGTTGATCGACTGCGGCGACGGGGCCGTGGCCGCGCGGCTGGACGAGTTGGGCGTGAAGGCGGTTGATCGCATCCTCTTCACGCACCATCATCGCGACCAAGCGTGCGGCGCGCCGGCGCTGGTGGCCGCCGGGGCAAAGATTGGTGTGCCCGCCGCCGAGCGTGGCCTGTTCGAGCAGCCCCTGGGCTGGTTCGACCGCCGCTGGGTGAACTGGTCCTATCATCCGGATTATCTGGTGCTGACCGAGCCGCTGAAGGTGGACGCGGCGTATGCCGACGGGCAGACGCTGCGCTGGGGGCCGGCGGAGATTTGCGCCCTGGCCACGCCCGGCCACACCCGCGGCGCGATGAGCTACCTCGTGGCCGTGGACGGCCAACGCGTGGTCTTCTCCGGCGATTGCATCTATGACGAGGGCCAAGCCTGGGAGCTATACGGCCTGACGAGGGCGGGCATGCCCTATGCCGACGGGCCGGGTCCGTGCTGGGGCGGCAACACGGAATTCGAGTACGAAGGCTTCCTGTGGGGCCGTTGCGAACTGGAGAAGAGTCTGACGCGGATCAAGGCGGCCAGACCCGCGATGCTCGTCCCCTCGCATGGCCGGATCATGACCGATCCGCCCAAGGCTGTGGACGCGCTGACCGCCCGGCTGGAGCAGTGCTGGGACAAGTACGTGGCGATCAGTTGCCTGCGCGGCGGGATTCCCGACCATTTCCTCAATCACTTCGACTTCGCCCGTAAAGACTGTCTGCCCCTGTTCGCCAAGCTCTCGCGGCTGGGCAACGGGAAGGTTTACGGCGAAGGCCCGCTGTGGCGTGAGCGGCCCGTGCCGGCCTGCCTCAGCCATCGCGGTCCGACCTCCTGGTTGCTGCGGTCCAAGGACGGCGCGGCCTTCCTCGTGGATTGCGGCAACGGCGTGGAAAGGGAGTTGCAACAGATGGTCCGCAAAGGCGAGTTGCCCGGCGTCGAGTGCCTGTGGATCTCGCATTATCACGACGACCATTGCGAGGGGGTGGCGCAGTTCCGCAAGGCTTTTCCCGCGTGTAACATCCTCGCCGACAGTCATGTGGCAGAGGTGATCGGCCAGCCGTCGGCCTGGCCGCCGCTGCCCTGCCTGATGGCCGAACCGGTCCGCGTGGACCGCGTCACCCATGACGGCGAATCCTGGCGCTGGCACGAGTTCCGGCTCACCGCCTATTTCTTCCCCAGCCAGACCCTCTATCACGGCGGCCTGCTGGCGGAAAAGGACGATCTGCGGCTGTTCTTCGCCGGCGATTCGTTCGATTGGGACGGCCTGGAGGACTACTGCCCGTACAACCGCAACTGGCAGGGGCCGGGCGTGGGCTATGACCGCTGCCTGGAACTGATCGAGCGGATGGAGCCCACGCACCTGCTGTATGCCCACAGCCTGCGGCCGCTCCTGTTCACGACCGCCGACCTGCGCCTGATGCGCGGCAACCTGGCCGATCGGCAACCACTGCTGGCGGCGCTGCTGCCTTGGGACGACCCGAATTACGGTTTGGATGGCTGGTGGATCATGTGCCGGCCCTACGAGGTCCACGTGAAGGCGGGCGGCCGGGCGGCCTTCGACGTGGTGGTGATGAATCATTCCTCTGCGCCGCGCACCGCCGCCTGCCGGGCGGTGCCGCCGCGGGCCTGGGCCACTCCCCCGCTTCCCCCCGCCTCGCTGGCCGATGGGAGCGACTGGCCGAAGGCCGAGATCCCGGCCAAGACCGAGGGTCGGGTACACCTCGCGCTGGCGGTTCCGGCGGGCACCTCACCCGGCCGCTACGTGATGCCTGTCGACGTGCGCTACGGCCCCTGCCTCCTGCCGCAGTTTACGGTGGCGCTGGTTCACGTGGATCGATAGCCACTTCGCCCACAGGAAACATGAGCGATTGGCTCCGGTTCGTCTGCTCAAGACCTCGGCTTACTTCTTTTCCTTCTTTCCCAGAACGATCTTCTGCACGCAGCTCTTCGCCTCAATGATCGGTGGCTGATTACATCCGACTGTGCTGGGCCAGCGATCTTCGGTGTCCTTCATCTTCGCTACAACCGCTACAAGCCCGCTACGGGCAAGCAACCATTGAGCTAGCGCACCCTCGCCGGCACAGTGGGAAAGGGCAGGTTGCCGTTGGCCTGCTCCCCAGATATCGAAAGCCGTCCGCTCACTTCAAGCCGTCGAGAAAGGCGTGGAGCCGCTCGGGCCAGTTTTTCACGTCCGGCGGCAGCGAGGGCAACAGGCCGAACCCGTGCCCGCCGTGCGGCGGCATGATGAACTCGCACGGGATCTCGGCCTTCTTGCACGCCGCGGCATACACGATGCAGCTCGGCGCCGCCTTGTCGTCGCCGGCGACGTAGAGGAAGGCGGGGGTCTTCACCGGCGCGACGTCGTCGAGCACCTTGCCGTCTTTTTCGAGGTAGGCCGGGTACATCAGCACGGCGAAGTCGAGCGGCGTGTCGGCTGCGGCGGTGTGCGTCAGCCGCGCGGCGAGGTGGCCGCCCGCCGAGAAACCCATCACGCCGATCTTCCGGGTGCTCAGCCCGAACTCGCCGCCGCGCTTATGCAACAGGGCCAGCGCGGCTCGCGCGTCGACGAAGGCCAGTTCCCGTGTCTGCGGGCCGGCGCTGACACGATAGAGCAGGATCGCCGCGTCGTAGCCGAACTCGTTCAGCCGCTTCGCAACGAAGTAGCCTTCGTGGTTGATGGCGAGGATGCTGTAGCCGCCGCCGGGGCAGATCAGGACGGTGCCCAGGGCCGGCCGCTGCTTGGCCGGGAACAGTTCCAGCGCCGGGACGTCGACCTTGTGAATGCGGTCGATGCCGTCCTTGCCCGGTTCCACGGCCGGCGCGGGCGCTCCCTCCTTGCCTTCGAGCGTGATGCGGCGGATGTCGGCGGCCTGCGCGATGGACAGGCCGAGCACGATGAACAGCGATAATCCGAGAGCGGTCCAGTTCATGATGAATTCCAAAATGGGTTACTTTGGCTTGAAGTGCGAATCGGTGAAGTTGAACACCTCGCAGCCCGGCGCCTGGACGTCGAGCAGCTCGGTGCCGGCCCAGCCGTGCCATTTCTTGCCGGGCAGGACGGGCAACAAGGCGACGACGACGGACCGGGCCGGGATGTCGACGGAGGTTGCCGCCCAGGGTCCGCCCGACTGGCCCGGGGTCCGCAAGGCGACTTGGACGCCGGCGGCGTTCTTGTGGCCCAGGTTCATCATCAGCACTCGGGCCACGGGCGGCTGATGGGTGCTGCCCCAGGGGCCGCCGTCGTGGCCGCTGTGGAAGAAGGGCATGACGAAGCAATGGGAGCAGAAGATCGCCGGCCCGGCGTATTGCGCGGTGAAGGTCTTACCCAATTTCAACAGATCGGGCTTCAGGCCGGCGCCGTCCGTCGGGATCTGCGGGAACTGCCCGCAGAGCCGGTCGAGCTGCTGCCGGGTCAACGGGCACTTGCCGAGATTGGCGAGGCCGAAGAAGGCCACGCCCGGCGACTCGGGCCCGACCATCCGGATCAGGCGGAGCTGCTGGTCCAGCTCGTCGGCGGTTTGCGTCCAGGGCTGGCCGCCGAGGTCGGGGCTTTCGCGGCCGATTCCCAGGCCGAGGATCGTTTTGCCCAGCAGGCCGTTGAGCCGCGCTGCCTGCAACTGGAACGCAATCATCCAGGCGTCGTTCAGATCGTAGTAGGTCTCCATCAGCATCAGGTCGACCGTGTCGCGGTAGACGGCGGCCAGCTCGGGTGCCGCCGGGCCGCGCATTTGCCAGACGGCGATCTTCAGCCCCGGCTTCTTCTGGTGCACGGCTTTCAGGACTGCCGCCGACTGACGATCGATTCCGCCGTCGTAGTCCCAGCCGAACTCATCGATGGTGACGACCGGGTTGGGGTTGTTTCCGACGTCGAGGTTCGCCAGGACGGCGGCCGCCTCGTCGACGTTCTTTTGCAGGAACTGCTGGTGCGTGATTCCGCGCGAGGCGACGCCGCCGCGACCGCGCCAGTACTTCCAGTCGGCGTCGAGCACGAAATTCGCCGAAGCGATGTCCTTAGGAGCGCCGTAGAAGGCGATGACCTTGTCGAGGCCCAACGGCCGGTTGGGCCGTTGGCCGGCCGCGGTCTGCGCCGACGCCGAGACGCCGGCCCCGGCGAGGATCGCCGCGGTGGCGACTAGCCGGACGAATTCATGGCTTGCGTGCATAGGCTGTTTCTCCTGCTTTTATTGATGTTCAGCAAAGCAATGGCACGGCCGTCCGACCTTCTTGCCACAAAACCGGCCTCCCGTTGGTCGGCCTCGTTGTATTACTTTTCCGGGGCACAAGTGGGTTGATCGAACCCCGAATGGTCAAAATACTAGGCCAAAGTGTAAGTGTCAAATACCACGGCACTTACAGATGGACAGGAAGCGTTGATATCAACCGGTTGACTCCCTCGGGCTGCCGAAGCATGCGGAGGTTTTGTCCCTTGATCTCAGCACCGGTGCCCTGTGAGTTTCATTCTTCAAGCGTGGCAACTCTTGCTGGTGAACCGCCGCGAAAAGGTCGATCAACCGCCGCGCCGTCGGACGAGCACACGGCCGGCCCTCGGGGCAATATATCGGCAAGGCATCGATTCCTTCCCGCTCCATCGCCTGCCGCAGGCTGAGACAATCTAGATCCTATTGTGTGCGCGGGCTACCGTCTGATCGAGAATATGGGGCTGAAAACGGTGATCCGTAGGCCCCGTTGATCGGCCAGCAGCGGCCGAAATCAATATTCAGCAGCTATTCCCAACCTCCGTCGAAAGCCGCACCTGTGCTTCGGCCGAGAATGTTTGCCATACGGGTGTAACTCGGTGTTGCGGAACCCCCTTCAATGGGCACTGCCAGACGGCACGCGAAGACCAACTGAAGCGGATGAAGGAACTGGGCGTGACGCCGTCGTTTTTCGTCGCGCACGTGTACTACTGGGGCGACCGGCACCGCGACATCTTCCTTGGCCCCGAGCGTGCCGAGCGGATCAGTCCGCTCGGTTCGGCGCTCCGGCTAGGGGTGCGAATGACGGTGCACAACGATACGCCCGTCACGCCGGTGGATCCGCTCATGTTGGCGTGGACGGCCGTCAATCGCGTGACCCGCGATGGGAAGGTGCTCGGCCCGCGGGAGCGGATATCCGTCGTCGAGGCCCTGCGCAGCGTGACCATCGAGGCGGCCTGGCAGAATTTCGAGGACGGCGGCCGAGGTTCCATCGAGCCGGGCAAACTGGCCGATTTCGTCGTCCTGGCTGAGAATCCGCTGGCGGTCGACGTTGCCCGGATCAAGGATATCGCCGTGCTGGAGACGATTGTCGGCGGCCACACCGTATATCACAAGTGAACGCGATGCGGTTGATGGGACGTTCAGCAGCGGCTGCCTTCTCATTAAAGGTAAGGTTTCCGACACGGTTCGATCCAACGAACCATTTGCGACGCCGGATCGGCGTTGTTACACTCAAGGTCGACGAGCTAGCCGCGATCTCCACAATCGTATCGCATATCCACCTGTCTGCGAACTGGAATCCGCCTCTTGAACTGCACAATAAGACATTTTCTCTTGGGTTTCATCGCCGTGCGGCTGCTGGTACCACCGGCGGCTCTGCACGCTACCGATATACCTCAGTCCGTCAACGAACTGTGGGCTGATTTCGACCCGCGGAAGGCCCCGCTTGAGACCGAGATCCTCAAGGCGTGGGAGCAGGACGGCGTGGTCTGCCGAATCGTCCGCTACCAAGTCGGTATTTTCCGAGGAGCACCGGCGAAGGTCGCCGCATTCTACGCTTTTCCGAAGGGAGCGAAGCAATTGCCCGGCTTGTTGCAGATGCACGGCGGCGGCCAGTCGGCATCGCTGGATTGCGTGGTGACCGACGCCAAGCACGGCTATGCCAGTATTTCGATCAACTGGGGTGGCAACAAGCTGAACTTTGGCCGGACACAGATGACCTATGGCGGTCCCCAAACCGATTGGGGCAAGCTCGACGCCACGCATCCGCCCCAGCACAACAAGGTGAACCATTTCGTCGGCGGGGCGCTCACTCCCGACGACTATACGCTGGATACGGTCCAGTCGCCTCGGAACAGCAACTGGTTCCTGGTGCTCATGGCGGCACGCCGAGCCATCACCTTCCTGGAACAGCAGCCGGAAGTGGATCCCGCGCGAATCGGAGCCTACGGTCATTCCATGGGTGGCAAGCTCACCACCGATCTGGCCGGTATCGACAAACGGGTGAAAGCCGCGGTACCGTCCTGCGGGGGCGCAGGAGACCTTTTGCAGAGCCAGAACGACATGCCGGGAGGCATCAAGACCAATCCCACGGCCATGGAGTTGGCCTGCATCTCCGATAATGCTTACATCCCGTCGATTACCTGCCCGGTGCTATGGCTGTCGCCAACCAACGACTTCCACGCCCACATCGACAACATGGCTTGGAACTGGCGCAAAGTGCCCGATGACCGCGTGCGTTTCAGCATTTCTCCACACCTCAATCATCGCCATACGGACGAGCACGCCATCACCCAGTATCTTTGGTTTGAGGAGCACCTGAAGGGCGTTTTCAAGATGCCGCAGACGCCGCAGTTCGTCCTGAATCTCAAGACACCCAGTGGCGTGCCCCGCATGATCGTCACGCCGGACGACTCGCAGCCGGTCAAGCGGGTGGACATTTACTATTCGCTCGACCCGCATGAACTGACCCGCTTCTGGCGCGATGGGAAGGCCGTGAAGGTTGGCAAACAATGGACGGCGGACTGCCCGGTCATGAACCTTGAGCAACCGGTCTTCGCTTACGCCGATGTGGCCTACGAAACTCCGACGCAATATCGCAACGTGGCACACGCGCCGGGACAGGATAACACCGACACTTTCGCCATCAGTTCGAGGGTGCTATCGGCAACGCCGGCGCAGTTGCGGGCAGCCGGCGTGAAGGCCACGGACAAGCCCGACCGGCTGATCGATGACGGTGCGCGCGGCTGGCACGACTGGTATCTGCTGAACTGGGGACATCCGCCCTTGTGGACGGCCACGACCCGCAAGCTGAAGGACGCCAAATGGCGAGGCCCGGACGGCGCCACGCTGCACCTTGAAGTCAAGTGCGAGAGCGACAACCAGCTCGTGCTAACCTTCAACTGCAACGCGTGGGGTGCAATGATTCCCGGCAAGCCTGCCGTGGACTACACGGCCGTCAAAACGCTGAAAGCCTCCCCGGACTGGCAAACCGTGGCCGTCAGCCTAAACGAACTCATCGCCACCGATCCCAAAGTCAGGGCTCCGCTCGCCAATTGGCAGACCGTCACCGAGTTCAGCATCTGTCCCAGCGGCACGACGGTGAAAGGCGGCCAGAAAGTGAAAGCGGACGGCAAAGCATGGCAGGGCCCGCGCGAAATCCGCAACCTGCGATGGGAGGGCGGGGAATACTCGCGGCAATGGACTGCCGATTCCGTCCTGACTCCAGCAGAGCACGAAAAGGTGTTCAACGACGCCATCAAGAAGTCGCTGGAGCAGGAGAAACTGCATGGGAAATAGTTGCACCGATTGGAAGCTCACCCACTCCAACGTTCGCTTGGCCATCCATTGGGTGATGCTTGCGCGGCGAGCGGTTTGCTCCGAGTGGAGCAGCCGGCGGAACCGATCCCAGACAAAATTATGAAAGCGAACCCACTTATCCCCATCATCGCTGCGATCCTATGCGTTTCCTCGGGAGCGCCAGCCCGGGCGGAGAAACCCGCCTCCTTGCGCGCCACCGCAACCGTCCCTTTGTGGCCCAAGGGCCAAATGCCGGGCCGTGGCTCCACGGGAGCGGAACGGGAATTGCCATCGAGGGGCGACAACGTGCTCCGAATTACAGACGTCAACGAACCGGCGATCACCGTTTTCAAAGCTCCCGGCACGAACAAACCAACCCCCGCAGTAGTATGGCTCGGTGCATTAGTTCTGCAACAGTTGTGCTTACTTTCGACACTGACCAGACCGGCGGCGATTACGTTTGGTACGAGAACCCTGTTGTCACGCCCCCCACGTCTCCTGGCGTCCCCGAACCATCCTCCCTTGTCGCCTGGGCTGGCTTGGGTGCTATGGGGCTGCTGATGGCTTGGCGACGGCGGAAGCAGGTGGCAGCTTAACCCCGATTGGCCTATTACGCAAAGGTCTGTGAGGACGGGGCGGCGTTGGGGTGATGATTGGCACGAGGGATTTCTGACGGGGAGGCCCAAAGGGCCACTACCGAAGGCAACCCAGCGGCTACTCTTGTTGGAAGCGTTCGTACGATCCTGCTCGGCGAGTGGTTAGATGGGCATGGCGGGGAGAAACGGACAGGACTCAAATATCAGGGACGCTCAGGCGGCTGTTGATACAGCCGTTCTTGCAGAGCGCAAGCGGCACCGTCGAAATTGGGAAAGAGCTTGGCGGCATTCGTCCCATTCTTGTCGAGATACCAGACAATGCGCCCAGCCTCACTCGTGGGCACCGTGAAATGGAACAAGACCGGCTCAGGGGCCCCCATTCCACCCAGTCCTCGCGTGAACACCTCATCGATTGGGAACGGGTCTATAGGTTGTTGTGCGTGGCAGCCATTTTGCGGAATGGCTGATCTAATGACGCCTGCTTGATGTGGAATGGCCAATGTAAAGACGCCTTCTTGAGCATGGAGATTGGGGTTTGTTGCACGTGGGGCGGTGACAAGATGCAGATCGACAGCAGGGGAAAGTCCCACGCCTATGCTGGCAATTCCGCAATCAGGCCACCCTAGAAGATCGTCTAACGGCAATGCCAGCGATGGCAATCGGCCAATGCGAGTAGGTGCCGAACAAGAGTGACATGATTGTGGAAACTGCGATCGTCGCGGCGACGATCCAAGTGATGCCGGCCATGCTGTTGACTTTCCTCATATAAAGTGAACCTCTGCAAACGACGAAATCGAGAATCGATATGCTACATGGATGGCGCCCTGAATTCAGAAGGCTCAGGCGCGCGCGGACCTGCCGGATCTCGCGCAGTTAACGAAATTGGATGGAGCCGTGAAAGCTATGCGGCTGTACCATGTAATTATGCCACCAAAGAGGGGTGTTATTTAGATGTGATACCTCTCCAACCCGTTCGGATTCGACACAAAGCCCGTTGGAACACAGAATAGGGGTTTTGCATGGTTGCCCAGCGCGAAGGCTTTCATCACCCTCCCCAATGAAATGTCGCGCGACGAAGCCCAAACCCGATTCGAATTGATCGACCCGACGTTGGTTGACCGGGGATGGGACCGCTCCGACATTCGCATCGAGGAAACACTGCCGGCCGTCGATATTGTGTACGGCAAGGGCCGCCGGCGCCCGAAGGGACGAACCGATTACGTCCTGCGCCGGTCCTTGGGCCGGGTACGGAACCCAGTTCTCCGGCAGATGGACGGCAGGAGTGCATGGGAATGACGTCACGTCCTTTCGTCCGAGGGTGGCTTGCCTCCGCAGTCCCTCAAGCCTGTTGGTTGGTGGCCGCCGCAGAACATGCATCATCCACATGGATGGCGATCGTCGTTGTGACCACCGCGTTAGCCACCGGCAGCGGAAATGCTGCCGGCGAGGCCGGCGCGGTGCCAACCGATGGCAATGAAAAAACCCTGTCGCCGGACGCTCCGGGCGAATGGCCGCAGTGGGGCGGACCGCATCGCAACGGCGTTTCGATGGAGAAGGGCCTCGATCGCCAGTGGCCCGCGGGCGGCCCAGCAATTCTCTGGCGCACCAAGGTTGGCCGCGGCCTCGGCGCGCCGGCTGTTTGGGGTAGCGATGTCTATCTGGAAACGGCTGAAGGCTGGACCAATGAGGAAGCCCTGAGCTGCGTAGACACGGCCACCGGCAAGGAGAAATGGAGATTGAAGTTCTCCACGCGCGAGTACGAGGGTTTCGGCTGGGGCGTAGGTGGGCCGCGAGCCACCCCGGCGGTGACCGCAAACCGCGTCTTTGCCCTGGGCGCCATGGGAACCTTGTGTTGCGCCGACCGTGCGACGGGCAAGAAGGTCTGGGCCAGGGACCTCTACACCGACTATATGTTGCCGGGCAAAGGCGAATGGAAAGGGTTCTGCGGATCGCCGCTGGTCTTCGGCAATACGGTGATCGTCCATGGCGGCTCGTTTCGGCAGTTCTGCGTGGCGCTCGACGTGGCAACCGGCAAGGAACTTTGGAAGTTCTACCCACCGCCCTGCAAGGGGACGTTCGGCGGAATCGGGGGGACTCCGGCCGTCATGCTGTTCGCCGGTGAGCCCTGCGCCGTTTTCGGCTACAACCTGGGCCTGGGTGCCCTGCGCATCACTGACGGCAAGCAGGTCTGGTTTCATAAACACCAAAAATGCGGCGGGCCGACGCGGTTCCCTCCCGTGCTCATGGATAACCTGATTCTGAACATGGCCCAGGAAGAGCACTGCCACATGCTGGTAGTGGATCGCGGCAAGCCACCGTTTGCGACGCGAGAACTCTGGGAGAAGGAGGTCTACCCGTTCTCCTCCGAGGTCTCCAGCTTCGTGCCTTACGAAGGTTATCTCTACGGTTTCGGCGGCGGCCGATTCAACTCCGGCCAGCTCGACAAGTCGACGGCCAACCTCATGTGCCTCGAACCCAAGACCGGGCGGATCGTCTGGGAGAAGCCCGGCTTTCGCTGGGGCATGTCGCTGAGCCTTGTCGACGGTTTACTCTTCGTGCGTTCCTATGACAATGTGAGGCTGGTCGAGGCGACGCCCGAGGGCTACCGGGAACGTGGAAGGCTGGAAAACTTCCACAAAGAGGAAGGCTCGCTCAATGACTGGATCATGCCTGTGGTGACGCGCGGCCGAATGTATCTCAAGACTTCTTGGGAATTGGTGTGCGTGAAAGTCGGCCACATCGGCCCCGCCGCGCATGTTGAGAGCAAATCGGCCTCGTCACCGCGGACGCCGAAAGCAGAGAAGACACCAGTTCCACCTGAGTCGGTGAAAGCGAGCCCTGGGCCGGTCGAGACCAAGATGCCTGCCACCATTGTCGTCGCTACCCCGCCCGCCGTTCGGCCGCCGACGGTGCATAACTGGCCTCAGTGGCGTGGGGCCGACCGCGACGGTCTCTCACCCGACGTGCCCGCGCAATTGCCCGAAAAGAAACTCCTTTGGAAACAGCCGTTGGCCAGCACGAGTCCGGCCGGGGTTTCGGTGGCGTGCGGATTTGTCGTGGCCGCCTGTCATGTCGGGGAAGAAGACCAGGTCCGCTGTTTCGCGGCCGAGACGGGCGAACTGCTGTGGATCTACTCCGTGGGCAATACAGCTCAGATGGACGGTGGAAACGGGCCTCGCGCCACGCCGCTGATTCACGACGGTCGCGTCTATAGCCTGAGCGCCGTTGGCGAGTGTTGCTGCCTGGACCTTGCCCGGGGCACCGGGCTCTGGAAGCGGAGTTTCACTCGGGCGTTCCAGGCGCGGGTCCCGACCTGGGGCCACTGCTCTTCGCCGATCATCGCCAACGGCAAACTCATCGTCAGCCCGATGGGACCGGCGGCCGGCATCGCGGCCCTCGATCCGCAGACCGGGGCAACGATTTGGCAAACGCGGGGTGAGGGGCAACCGCACGCGAGTTTCATCGTCGGCACGTTCGGCGGGGTCGTCCAGATCGTCGGCTATGACGGTCCCGAGCTGGCCGGATGGGATCTGGCCACCGGGAAGAGACTGTGGGACGTCCGACCCAAGAACGCTAACGACTACAACGTCGGCACGCCGCTGGCTGTGGAGGGAAAACTCTTTGTGGCTACGGAGAACAATGGCGCGAGGCTCTACGCATTTGAAATCGGGGGCAAAATGGTCCCCAAACCAGTGGCGGCAAACGAGGACTTAACGCCGGACATGTCCACGCCAGTTTGCCTGGACGGCCGGGTCTTCGGCGGAAGCAGCAATCTGCTGTGCCTCGATGCCAGTACCCTGAAGACCGTTTGGGAGGAGTCCAACGAACAGGCCGTCACGGGCTTCACGATGCTTATCGGCGGCAACGGGCGACTACTGGTCCTGAATGAGGAAGGCTGGTTGGCCCTTCTGGCGGCGAAGGCGGGGAAGTTCGAACTGCTCGGCAAGATGAAACTATGCGGGAAGACCCAGTCGCACCCGGCTCTGGCGGACGGAAGACTTTACGCCCGCGACGCAAAAGCGATCTACTGCTACGACCTCAAATCGCCGCAAAAGGCTCCTTCCGACCGGTAACACATGGGAAGTCAGCAGCGATGCCCGGCTGGCAGGGCATGAAAGGGTGTGCTGGTCCGTCGAGTTTTTGTCCCTACGGTGGAGGGCTCTCTCGGCGCCAGAATCGACGTTCGTGAGAACGGGGAAACAGGGAAGTGTGTGCCCGAAGGCCCTTGAACGTCGAGCAGTTTCCGTCAGCAGCAACCTTGGAGGTGGCATGGCGTGCAAGACGAGCCTGCCAAGGACCGAAGCGAGAAGGAGAATCCGTCTCAGGCAGCGCGCTGCAATGTCATGTATTGCTGACAGCGGTAGGTTTCGCCTACTCAAAGGACAGTCTAGCCGAGCGAACTGACGTCTTCGGTAACCGCGAATCGTGAAAGAACGTCGCCGAGCATGAAAGTTTACGGCTGTGCTTGGCAATAATACCGTCCGGAAGCGGCCGACGACAAATGCGCGTAGGGTCAAGAAACTGCGACGACCATGAAGACAGGGCAGCAATCAAGGTTTATTGCGAAAAGTAGTTATGTTCCCACGACCCGATGTCGTATCGTCCGGGGCCGGCGTGGCTGCCGAAGGGCGGCATCGTCAGACCACGGCAACGGCGTGCCTGACGATGGATAAACAGAAACGTCTTTCATAATGTACATGATGCGATCGCCAAGGATGGCTAAAGCAAACTGAAGATTTCCGAACGATTGATCGAGTGGAAGCCATGGCTGGCGGTCGGGTTGCGTGGGGATGAAAGTACAGCTTCAATTGTGCCACACCGGCATAGAGCCGAAAGACGATGTTCTCTGCCGAAGTGGAAGCGGCCAATGCAACTCAGGAAACGACCAGAACAGATATTCGGCACATCGTATAGTTCCTCGTGCCAATCTTATCCTCTGAATCCGTGATGTGTCGTACGCACATGCGTATCCGTCTCAACGGTTCCCGCCAGTGCGCAATTCTCGCTCGCCGCGTACGTCGGCAAGCGGCTCCTGGCGGTGGCCTTGCGGGTCGAGACGCTGCCGGGTATTGCCCAGGAAGAAGGTCCGCAATCCCCAGTCGAGAAGCGGCTGTTCGACGCCTTCGAAGGTGTTGCCCACGACGAAAGTCTTCCGTGCAAATTGGCCCACCGTCACGCCCACCGGCGTCCAACTCAGCGAGTTGTTGGCCACAATGGTGTGGCTCGGTCCGACACGTTCCGACTGCGGCTCGGCCAGTTCGCGAGGCACATGGCCGCCCACGCTCACCGCGCCACTGTAGGGGTGTTGCATCGCAAAGCCCGTGCGGGCGGCATGGGCCCGGTTGGCCATGCACTCCGTCATGCGGCAGCCAAAGAGAATTGGGCCGCGTGGCGTGGCGTCCTTGTGGACATCGCAATAGAACCAAGCCGGCGCCCCGTCCAGCCAACAGCGCGCGAAGTGGTTGTAGAACGATGGGTAGAAGTTCGGCTTGCCGGGCTGGTGCTCCACAGCCTTGGGACTCGTGTTCTCGCCGCCCCAGACGTCCATGCCGCCGCTGAAGACGTCGCGGTGCGAGTCGACCAGGCAGCCGATGCAATCGAGCCACAGGCTCAGTCGGCCCGGCGTGTCGTTCACGTTGGCAAAGTAAGTGTTCTCAACAAAGAATTTCTCCACGCAGTATTCGCTCGTGGCATCGGGTACGACGCGCCACGGCGAGGCGAGGGTCAGGGTGGCGGGGTCGTTGGCCGTGACCCGTCGCCATTGACCGAAGCCGCGGCCGGCGGTGATCAGCACACAGGCGCCGCGATACACGTTCGCTTTCCACTTACGTCGGGCGTCGGTCAGCGTGGTACGGGTGGCGGCGCTGGCGGTGTCGAAAGTCTTCGGACACCAGTCGGCGCCGTCGTTCGCACCACCATGTTGCAGGTAGGTTTCCTCGGCGTTTGCCCAAGAGCCCCGCCACATGTCCTTTACTTCGTTGTAGCGGATTATGGTGTGCCAGGGGCTGTTGACCAGGAACCGCCCCGGGGCATCGACCAGCCGGTTGGCATCGACCAGCGATTCCTCCATAAGGAGACTCAGTGAGACCATGTCACCCGAGCCGCCGCCGTGAATCACGTTGCCCGTCCACTCATTGCGCCAAAGCGGATCGTACACGCCGCCACCGCTGACGGGACCGACGATGTCGTTGTCGAGCACATGATGGTGATGGCCCTCGGCAAGTGCCAGCGCCAGGCGGTAAGCTCCCCGGGCGTGGGCGACTTCCGGCCAGAAACCGCGTCGGTCGCTTGCCCGAACCTCCGCCCCGACGATGCGGCACTGGCGGATGGTCACGTGATGCAGCCCGCCGGGGACAGGTGCTCCCACGATCAGACCCTCCCAGTACGCCCCCGGCCCGCGATAGACCACCCCCTCGAACGCGAGCCGCTCCAAAGTGACGCGGCTGCCGGGATGCACCAGGGCCGTGGTCTGTGCGCCTGGTTTGGACGGTTCGCCCACGCCTTCGATGACCGACAGGTCGCGGCCCGCGCCGCAGAGCGTGACACCTTCGGGCACTACCAAGGTTTCCTCGGTGAGCCAGCGGCCTGGCGGGAAGAAAACGACGCCCTTGACTTTCCCTGCCGCTTCGAGCGCCTTGGCGATCGCTTCCGTGTCAGGTTTCTCATCGTCGCCTTTCGCGCCGAAATCGCGTACGTCGAACCGTGGCGGCTTCTTTGTGTCCTTCGCCACAACGGTGAGCCAACCGCCGTCACGCCAACCGAAGCGCCCACCGTTCCCATTGTGGACAACGACCCGATAGCGACCGGGTGTAAGGTCGGGCGGCAGCGGCAGAAACATCACGTTGTCGTCCATCGTGCGGTAATCGCACCGCGGCTGGATGGGTGTAAGCCGCATGGCCTTGCCCTCCGCCAGCAGCGCGACCGCATCCTGCCGATAAATCGCCCGCAAGCCCCGCCCTCCAAGAACCACGATGTCGCCGGGCTGGACCTCATTTTCCAGAAGCCACCACGGCATGGCCAGATCGTAGGCAAAGGGCTGGGAAACCCCCTTCGGAGTTCGCACCCACATGACGACACCTTTGAGTGCCGCGACGGCAGTCTGCGCTTCGCTATCGAGCACCGGCACGCGCGTGGCATCCTTGGGCGGCTCCGCGGGCCACGGAGGTGGCTGGCCCTGGGTCCACGCCTGCAAACCGGCTTCCACCTCCTCCTTGTTCTCCGGCGGACGCCAACAGAGCACTTCTAATTCGGAACTGGCCGGCGGGAATCCTTCGCCTGTTATCAGACGTGGGCCAGCCGTCGGATAGTCGGGATGAACGTAAGATACCTCCGGCGGATTCGCCCAAGCCGTCGATGCGGTGACCAGCAGAAGCCAACCCGCCATGAACCGCATGATTCGTCCCTTAGTACCTTTCCTTTTCATTTCTTTGTCCCTTCAAGGAGTGAACATCTCCATCTGGCCGGAGAGATCCCAATCGTCGAGCTTGCCGTCGATGGTGACGTGGCCGGGAGCGGGCACGGCATAGAGTTGCTTATGCCGCCCCAGACCGGTCTCGGCCCAACTCACGCCCGCACTCATCCACGACGCTGCCAACGCGATGGTTGCCGGTACCACGGTGCGACACCAGCTACGATACGGCGTACTCATGCGCGAACTCCTCCGCATGTTCATGTAACCCAGGATTTCCTATATAACTTCCGCTCGGAAATGCTCCGAGCATCGGTCCTCCCATGTTAGCGAGGTGGTGCGGCACTTTCCAGCAGGCGAGCCTGGACATTTTCATATTGTGTTCTTAGTCGAGATGAAACACACTGGGAAAAAGAAGGACGTTGACCATGGCTCGCACACGTGTCTTCTCCGCAATGCTCGCGGCCGGCGTACTACTTGCATTAACCTGTTTTCTCTCCACCCAAGCGCAGTCGAGCGACGCGGAGCCGTTGGACAAGGCGTCGCTCGGCTCGCCGGACTTCCAGCCTTCCCCGGACCATCCGATCGGCTGGCGTGGCGATGGAGGAGGGCGATATCCGGCTGCCGAGCCGCCCGTGGCGTGGGGCCGGCTGTCCACGGCGGTCAAGGATCTCAGCACCCAGGCGAGGAAACCCGGGCCCGGCTAAAAAGGCAAACCGATGCCCGATGGTGTGATCCGGGACTGGCTCACACTGGGCCCCGTACCCATCCCCAATGGAAAGGCCGCAAAAGACGATTTCGGGACCAACGAGGCCGAGCTCGCGCCCGATGCGGGCGACAAGCTGGGTAACCTCCAGTGGAAGGCCGTTACGCTTGACAATCCGTATCTTGACTTCCGGCCGATGTACCAAGAGGTCGCGAAGGACGCGAAGGGGTTTGTCGCTTACGCCCACGCGTGGATCTATTCCGCCAAAGGCAAGCCTGTCTTCCTGAACACCATGCTCAGTGGCACCGCGAGGATCTGGGTGAACGGGAAGGCTCTGGGCGGTTTTGCCGTTACCGGCTTGCAGTGCGGCTTTCACCTGGAGCTTCCCATCGAGAAGGGCTGGAACCGACTCCTGCTGCGGGTCGCCCCTCTGGATGATACCGGCTGGAGCAAGGGCGTGGTTCAGTGGCACTGCAATGCCGCACTGTTCGGCACTGAAAAGAGCGACTACGAGAGCAAGAACATCCTCTGGTCGACGCCGATGTTCGACCACGGCCCCGGCGTAGGGTCGCCCATCCTCGTGGGCGAGAAGCTCTTCGTGCAGGCCGAGGCCGGCGCGCTGCTCTGTATTTCCGCCAAGGACGGCAAGGTGCTGTGGGCCAAGCACAACTCGTATGCCGATGCGGCCACGCCTGGGGAGCGCCAAGAGAATTCGAAGGTCTTCGCGGAGATCGATAAGCTGTCGGTGAAGATCAACGACGCGCTCAATGCCTACTGTGACGACCCGGACAAGCACGTCCCCGACCACAATGCACGCGAAGAGCTGTCGAAGCAGGCCAAGAAGATCAACGCGCTTTTGAAGAAAATGAATTCCAAGAAGTATCCCGGCCAAAGCGGCTGCGAGGCGGGCGACGCCGCGCCAACCCCTGTCAGCGACGGACACTTCGTATATGCCTTGTACGGTCCGGGCGTGGTCGCCTGCTTCGACCTGGCCGGCAACCGGAAATGGACGACCGTACTCGACATCAAGCATCCTGAACACGGCTATTGCGCCTCGCCATGCCTGGTCGACGGCAAGGTGGTCGTCAAGGTACCGAGCCTCCTCGGGGCTGTTGCCTTGGATTGCAAGACGGGCGCCGTGGTCATGCCCATATCCCTGTGGAAATCGGAACTGTATTCGTATACCACTCCCTTGCCTCTGGTTGTCGGCGGCGAGAAGCTGCTCGTGCAATCCTGTGGCGTCAATGGCACTCCTATGACGAGTTGTTCCTGCATCGCAATACTCCTCTATTCTAGCGGGCGGTGCTATTCCAGCACGCAGTCGGCCTCGATCTCGATGACCTTGGGATCAACATTGTCGTACACGCGGCGTCTACGTCCTTTGAATTGGACGTGAACCGTGCCGTCGCTTACCGGGCCGAGGGACAGGTGCAGAACCTCGGCCACAACATCGCTTGCTCTGAGGAAGAAGACCGCAGCCAACCGCGCCAGTTGCATGAACAGCGTGGGGTTGTCCTTATGCTGCTTGTACATGGCCTGGATAATGCAATGGTCTATGGGCACGTTCGAGCCACGGATGTAATGTTCCAACATCAAATCGTCGCTCCAGCCACGACGCTCTGGAGCGGGAGGCGGATTATTCAGCAGGATGCGCCCGCCTCGCAACTTGGCCAGATCATCGGGAGTATAGGTTCTGCCTTGAGTCTGGTACGTCACGTCTCCGAGTGCGCCGCCATGCTGAGTATCCTCGGGTGCGAGCGTAATGGTCCATAGTTGCCGCTCGCCTTCCGTGGTTGCCTCCATTTCGCGCACGCGAACAATCAGGCCGTTGTTGCGGTGGGCAAAGCCAATCGGTTCGGCGCGACCCCCACGGCGGTCGCGGAGGTTGCGGAGTGCAGATTCATCCGTAGAATCTTGGGCCACGACTTCGATGGAGATCGTGGCATCCTTGTTCTCGCGTACTCGTTCAGCCGTGAAAAACGTCTTGTCCAAGAATACCCATCGGTCAGATGAGGTAACGGTCAAAGCGGCATTCGCGGCTGCGGGCTTAGGAGTTGGCCCACCCGACCGATCTGCATAGTGAATCAGCACGACACGTCCCGTCATGTGGCCGAACATCATAGGCCGCTGCCTTGCGCTTCCCATAGTCCGATCAATGTAGTCGTAAAGCGAGTTGGCCGTTACTTCGCCATCCACTTTCGCATCGCCCTGAAGGCCGCGAAGCAATGCGTGCGTGAATAGTCCGTGGCCGACCGTGCCGCTTTCATACGCCTCTTGCTCTGGGGTACAAGCCGCGACGATAAACTTGCCCTTCCCTTGGAGAACTTCCAAAGTGCGCTGAAGCACCTGTTGCTCGTCGAGAGGGGGCGTTCCGAGGCGACGGGCCAGGATTCCTCCGCTATGGCAAAAGTCGAGCCATAGGAATGCACGTTGGCTCGCGCTTTTGTCGAAGCAATCCCGTATTGCGGTCAAGGGAACGGCTGTCGCGGCAAGATCGGACAGCGCGGTGTCGTAGGACACGAAGTAGAATGACTTGTCACTCGGATCGACGGTCCCATGCCCTGCAAAATAGACGAACACGGTTTGGTCGGTCTTCGCCGCACGCAGAACGTCCTTTAAGGCTTTGTGAATTGCGGGCGCGGTTGCCTCGTCGTCCGCCAAAACGAGCACTTCATCGTTCTTGAAAGTGCTGTTGCGAGAACGTAGCAACTTGGCGATCTCCCGAACATCTGCGGCCACCGCAGGGAGTTTCCATGCTGGATCAGGATACTCGCTAATGCCGATTACCAACGCTCGATGCTTAGCCATGTAACTCCTCGTCACAGGATGTGGCCGTCGTTTTGCCAACCACGCCTGAGAACATCGCAACTTGTATTCAGGAAAACGAGCCTTGTTGTCTGGATCTTGAAGACAAGCCACCTGACCGCACCCGCCGTAGCGTTTGAAGTCGCTCGATTAGCATGCTGTTGCAATTCGGACATCGCAAGGGAGCCCCTTGCACGTATCGCTCGTTCGGATCCTCCCGGTCAAGCACCTCTTTGTGAAAGTGCAGACCGCACTTCTGGCATTTGAATTCAACGGTAAGCATTTTTTCTCCTTCCTGATTGAGGTAAAAATCTGGACCACTGAAAATCGAAGAGCGTAAACTCAGCCGTTTGCCGTGGGATGCTCATGCTCGTCTGCTTCGAGATCACAGGAACGCCTCCATTTAGTCAATTTGGAAACGCGCATAGACTTGATAGCAAGAAGGGAAGAAAGGCCCTATATGACTTTTGGTGTGGCGGATGGACTCGTGCTCTAGCTGCTTTCGGCACAATGACATACGGCGTGCGATCCAGCTCTTGACGCATACACCAAAAGGTGTAATATGGTCTCCATGCCTCGTCAAGAGATGAGCAACTGGCTACGCGAAGCCGTGCTTCGGCGCGGACTAAGCGTGAATCGGCTTGCCAAGATGGCGGGCATTCCTCAGCAGGTGCTACAGCGCTTTGTAGCGGGAACTCGGGACAACCTTCGTCTGGATACGGCGCAAAAACTAATGTCGGTCTTAGGATTGACGATTATCGACCCGCAGCCGATCCAATCAAAACTTGCTTCGATTGCGGCTAGAATAGAGCATTGGGAGAGAATCAAGCGAGAATATGGCGTCGGCTTTCCAAAGGGGATTGACGAAGTGATCAAGGAGTTCCACGAGCTTCACCGGATATTGCTTACGATGGTCTGGGACGACGTTCGATGAGCGGGCAACCGCGCAAATCGGCGATTAGAGGGCTTCGTTAAGGCCCGTCCCAGGCCGGCGTTGGGGCCAGCGTCGCGGCCGTGGGCGAAGACGGCGGGCGAGATCGATGGCAACGGCGGGCTTCATGAGAGAGGATTCTACCACCTGGTCCACCAGGAATGGCCCGCTACTCATCCACTGGGGGGGCAGCAGGTTGTAAAGATTACGAATCTCGAAGGAATCTGCAAATTCCACTGCCGCCACGATGCGAGTGTAGGCAATGCGCCCGTAGTCGTCGATAGACTGTGACAGCGCACCAGGAGTATCCTGAGCGTTGGCCAGTTCCTGGTGGGTAGTGTCTGGCAACGCGTGGGCTTCGTCAAAGCGCACCGCTCGGATGACAACGACAAATAGATGGTGCTCGTCGAGAACTATACCGCGCCGCTCAGGCTCTGCTGCCACACATGATCATAGACGCGCTTGGCGAGCACCTCGGCGTCTTCCTCCGAGAACGGCGGCCGGGGCAGCGCGGCCCAAAGGTAGTCCCGAATGAAGACCTCGACCTCGGCCTACTGCCCCAAGTTCGGCGACCTGGCCCCCGGACGCATCGGCAACGGCACGCTGGAGTACGATGTGCCGTTGAATGCGTCGCTCGAAAGGAGCGCCTGGCGATTGGAGGGCCTCAAGGTTGCCGGCAAGCTCCGCGTCAAGGAGGGCGTCAAGCAGGGCGTTTTGGAGATCCGCAACCCCACGAGTTACGTCTACCTCAAGAGCGAGGCTAAACTGCAAGCAGTCGTCGGCCCCGGCGGATCGATTGCGGTGGCGCTGAGCGACAACAATGGGTTGGATTGGCAGGAAGTGGTCCGCATCGACGCCAGCGGCCCGCGGCAGATCGACCTCAGCAAGCTCATCCTCCGCCGCTACGACTATCGCCTCCGGCTGGCGTTCCAGGGGGCCGGCACGGGGCTGGACGGGCTCAGTTTCCACCACGACGTTCAGCACTCGCAACGCCCCTTGCCCGCCTTGGACAAGGGTCAGAACACGATCACCTTCTCGGCCGGGCCGCAGGAAGGGACGATCAGCATCGAGGGTTCGTCGGACGTCGCGAACAAAGGCCGGCAACTCGTCTACACCGACTTCCATCCGCAATCGCGGAACCTGAAGGAGCGTCTCTTGATCGATCCGACGAAGCGCGACGGCGAACTGAGCTACGCGGTCGAAACGCCAGGCGACATGACCCGCATGACGATTGCCACGCACTACCGCGCCCGCGACCCGCGGGGCGGCTGGGAAGTGCAGGTCTCGTTCGACCGCGGAAACACCTTCAAGACCGTCAGCCGCTGCAAAGGGCCGACCGTGGCCTTCGGCAACCTCGTCGAGGTAACCGATATTCCCGCGGGCACGCGCGCGGCCGTGGTCCGCTGGTTGGGCACTACCGGCTACAACGCCACGATGATCTTCAACCACCGCATCGACGCCGATTAGACGATATCCACGTGATCGTACGGCTCGCCTTTGCCGAGCACTACGAATTTCATCCGCTGTAGGCCGGTCATGTCAACGACTACCCGCGTGACCGGAGTGCGGCTGGTGAGATTCTTGTACTCGGCCAACAAGGTGTAGTCCTTGGATTGCGGATCGGGCGACTTGGCTCCCCATACTTGGAAGGTGACATTGCCGTGGGGCGTGCCGGCGCCGCCGTCCACCTCGTGATCGACGCCAACCTCGGCGCTGACGAAGGCGAATCGCCCGTCCAGCTTGTATTCCAACTCGCACGGCGCCAGGCAGCCGATGCCGATGGGATCGGGGGAGCTGTATTTCTGCCCGTCCCAGCGAACGAACTCGCGGTCCTTGCCCGCGCCTCCGCCGAAGGCCCTGTTGACCTTAAAGACCGCCGGCTTCTTACCGGGGATGCTGAGCGCGCGGCGAGCGAATTCGCTGTCGGGCGCACTGGGCACTTCGCACGTGTAGAAACATTGTCGGCCGTTCATGTTCATCGGATCGAGGAAACGGAAGCGGGCGAATCCGGCGGCCCGCTTCTTGAAAATCGGCGACAGAAAATCGTCGTCCTTGCTGCCGGGGTAAAGCAGTTTCAATTTGGTCACCGGAAACTTGCTGAAGCCCTTCACATCCAGTTCCGCAGGGGCAAAGTGCATGCGTATTTCGCAGTTCCTGTCGTTCCAAAGTTCCTTATACTTCAGCCACGCGGTCCAATTGCCGTGGCCATCCCGTGCCGGCGCCTTCACATAGGTAAAACGGCCATCGGGAAAGGCGAATCGCTCTTTGAGCGCGTCGGAATCGCAATGATAGATGAGTTTGTACCAGGTGGCCGGATCGTCCGTGCTTTCCGGCCAGAGCCCCTCGAGGCTTTCCTTTCCGCCCGGAAACCACATCACAGTGTCGTCCCGCAGCCCGACGCCGTCTTCCCGAATGTTGCCGGCGAAGGTGTACAGGATATTCGCAAAGGCGTTCATCGTGGCGCCGCCCCAAGTGTGATTGGGGTTCGCCCCGATTTTCACCTTCCCCATGCTCGATTCGGCGGCTCGGGCCGTAGACTCCACACTGCAAACAGCCATGACACCCACGAGCAACAAATGCTTGACGATCCTCATAACTCCTCCCACGATAATGATGGTTCGCCTCTTTTCCGGTCACGGGACCCAACAGCGGGTTGCGTGTCATGATAATGGTCGCTGGCCTAGTGCTCACAACCAATTAACGCTCGCCAGGTGTGCCGACGGCTACGAGCGAGCCGTCCAGCAGCCGCACGAGCGTCGTGCCGTCGCGGGCGATCGACAAGCCGTCCATGAGCGGCTCGCCCGGCAACGCAACCTCCCAAAGCAGTTTGCCGTCGGCGCGGTCGTAGGCCGTCAGGCCGTAGGCGGCCGGCGCGGCCTTTTCCTTGCCCGGCGGCACCATGCCCGGCACGGCCGGTGTGCCGAAGGCCGCCAACACCGCGTTGTCGGCCAGCACGGCCGCGATGTACCGCGGCTTCTCGCGCCTCCAGACCTGCTGCGGGGCCTGGAACTGATCACCCTTGCGCTTGTCCAACTCCTTGCCCCACAGGCCGCGATTCATGAGAAACTGGCGATACGGCGAATTGGGGTCTTTCATCGCAACGTCGATCGTCTTCCGCAACTCGGCGACCGCTCGCGGGGTGTCCCAGCAGACCAGATCCTCTTCCCGCACGCACGGCGGCTGTTTCCCGTCGGCACTCCAGTGGTAGTGGGCCATGGGCAGCGCCACCAGGTTGTGGTCGTCCCAGGCGGGCATGTTCCGGCAGAACTGCCACGGGGTGACCGCGGGCGATTTCCCCGTCCCCTGCTCCGTCAGTTCCATCATGCTGACGTTCTCGTTCCCGCGCTCGTTATCCGCGGCGAATTGCTCCTCGAAAGATCGACGGCCTCCGGTCACGAGGAATCGGTTTGCGAAGACGCCGGTGTAGCGTTCCAGGACGTTGTTGTTCATTTCATAATAGGGGTGCTTCTTCAGGCCAGCATAGGGTCGCACTTCACCCGTGGCCAGATCGAAACTGTCGCGGCGGAGCCAGAGCCGGCCGCTGCCAATCGCCGGACAACCGACGCCGGCTATGCCGGTGCGCCGCCGGGAGTCCAGGTGGCCGGCGGCGTCCTGCCGCCATCTGAGCGTGCCGCTGGCGGCATCGAGCGCCACGACGTGCGTGCCATCGCCGTCCAAAATGCCGGCCACCGCGTAAACCACCCCTTCATGCACCAGCGCGCCGCCGGTGATCGGCCAGGTGCTCAGCAGGTCGCCGTAAACCATGATCCGCCGGTCGGCGGGGGCGACGCGGTAGCGCCACAGCGGCCGGCCCGTGTTCGCTTCCACGCAGTAGAGCTGACCATCGCCCGAGCCGATGAAACAGCGGCCGTCGGCTATCGTGGGCGGAGCGAACAGCCGGCCGGCGGTTGGGAACGTCCAACGGACCCGGCCCGTGGCGAGATCCAAGGCCGTGATCGAGCCGTCCGTCTCCGTGGCAAAGACCAGCGTGCCGGCCGCCGTCGCTTGCGTGGGCTCGTGACGGGAGTCCAGCGGATCGACCTCGGCTGCGGCTGCGATACCTGGCGACGGCCGCCAGGTCCAACGAATGGCCGGCCGCATAGACACCTTCGCTCGACTGGCGTTGCCGCGGGCGACCGTGGCACGGAAGGCGGGCCAGTCGGCAGCGTCCACCGCCGGCGGCTGAACCGGGAAGCTTGTCCGGGGAGTATCTTGCTTCGATGACTGCGATGGCGTGGGCGTCGCCTCGGTCGGCGCCGGCGATTGCACGATGGTTCCCCGCACCGTGTAAGGGCACGTGCAGGCCGCGCTGCCGAACAGCAGCATTCCTTCGCCCACGAACGTGCCGGCCAGGCACGGCGTCTTGTGCGCCAGCGGCCCGTTGCCGGTGAGAAGATCAAGGTCCTTGCCGACCTTGAAGTCGTAGGTCAGGCCGAACTGACCGCAAAGCAGGTTCGGCGTGAGCGTGAAGGTCCCACAACCGGACCCGAAGTTCATTTTCGGCCAATTCTTCGCCGGCGTACCGGTGGCCGCCTCGAACACCGCAGGATTGCCCCAGTTGTCGCCGCCCTTGCGGATCAAGAGGTCGTTGAAGAACAAGAGCGAAGTAGCCTTGATCGTCCAGAGCGGCTCGCCGTTGGTCGCCGAGCAAATCGCGGTCCCCGCATTGGTCCTGTGGAAGGCCAGGAATTTCCCGCCGCAAATCAGCGCGCCGAGATGCCCGCGGGTGTCGATGTTGCCCGGCGGCGGCTTGAGCTTCTCCACCACCTTGGCATTGGTCCACAAGACGTTGCCGGTTGTGGTCTCGCGGCAGGCCGCGTGGCGGCCGGTGACGTAGTAGTACAGTCGTCCGTTGCAAAGGCCGACCAGCGACTCGTCGAGCGATTCGGCTTCTTCTCGATGGGTCCACAGCCATTTTCCGGCTGAGAGATCGTAGGCGCCAAGACTTTGGCACTTGCCGAAGTTGCGCGGCGCATCGCCAAACACTTTCCACGTTTGGGAAGCAAACAGAGCCTCCTCTGCCGAACCCGCCATGACGCAAAGCCGTCCGGCCTCGATGGCCAGCCATTTCACTTGCTGACCGAGCTGTTCGCACGGAATTTGTCCCTTCTTGCTGCCGGTGGCCGGCTCGAATACGAGAACGTTGGGCCCTTCGGCGAGATAGAGCGCATCCGGCAGGAGCACCATGCCGCTGGTTCGCGTGGCGACCGAGGCGTCCGGCAACTTGCGCCGCCAGAGTAGTACGCCGTTGTGCGCATCGAGGACCTCAAGCACTGCCCGGTTCCAGTCTGGCCGCACGGACGCCAGCCGGCCGCCGGCCACGAGCATCAGCGGCTGCTGGGCCAAGTAGGGTTTTCCGAGCCACTGGGTCATGAGCGGCCAGGCGCAGGCCGTGTCGCCCGATACAGGATTGTTGCTGGGGTTGAAGAGGCGGTGCGTCCAGGCCACGGCGCCGGCCTTTGGCGACTTGCTCACCAGGGCCCACAACCCGCTTTCACCTTCGACCACCCGGCTGCGTGCCGCGGGACACTGCTTGAGCCACTGCGACAGCTTCTCGTGTCTCAGTTTGCCCGGCGTAGCCGGGGCGAGGCCAACCAAGGCTCGGCCCCTTCCGGGAGCGAGCACGCGTAGGACCTCGTCGAGAGGTATCGCGGCGAGATTCTCGTCGGTGGCGTCGGCCACGACGAGCAGATTGACGTAATCATCGGCGAAGGGGATAGACGCCGGCGAGCCTCGCTCGACATAGAACGTGCGGCCCAGGATGCCAGCGGCCCGGGCCGCCTTGCGGACCTCGGCCACGTGGGTTTCGGCGGCGTCCATGCCGTGGACCAGGAAGCCCGACTCCGCCAGGTGAATCGCCAATGCTCCGTCGTCGCAACGAGGCAGCGAGCAAACGCCCCGCGAGACGCCAGCCGTATCGACGATCCTGCGTGCCATCTGGGTGTCGTCCCATGTGGCTGCCGAAGCAAGAGTGCCTGCGAGAAGTGACAGGCCGGACAGGCCGGCGAGAATGCAAGAGAGTGATCGCATCGTTTGGCTCCTCTTGAGCATTATACGACACGCGCCGGACACAAGCATGGTCAGGGTTGCGGTCGTGGCTTGCCGTAGACTTCGATCCAATCGAGGCGTGAGCAAGCCGAGCTTCCGCCTCCAACCATCAGGTCACTGAAGCCGACCTCTTCGACACGCGTGAGGTCGGGGGTTCGGCAAGGCGCCCCTTCAACGATTTTAGAAATGTCAAGCATGCGCCATGTCAACGACGCAACCTGAAACTCCTTCACGTGCCAATCCTCGGATTCTCCGTCCGACTGCTCGCTGACCAGCCAGGTGCCGTCGGCCAGCTTCAGGATCACCCGCAGTTGACGGAATCCCGATTGCTTGCTTCTCCAGCGGATCTTCGCTGAGCCGGTGAGATCTGCCGACTTCGAGCGATGGCGAAGGCTGACCGCCCAATTCCCTTCCGCGGTGCCCGACCATACGTAATACGGATCATCGGCCGGCTGCGTGTGGTGGCTCTTCTTGATGCCGGATTGTCCCGGACCGTGCAGCGTCAGAACAAGGTCTGGGTTGGCGACGTGGGCCTGGCTGATCGGGGTTTCCGGTGGCGTTTCGCGCCAGTCCTCTCGGAAGAACAGGCCGACGCTGGTCCCGCTCAGGCCGCCAGCACGCGCCTTGCGTTCGAACGCCGGCGCGGTTCGGGAAGGTTCGCTCTCGCGGCGTTCCGCCCCCGTTGTCAAAGAGTGGGCCTCGGGCCTGATGGTCCCCTCAGGAATAAGGACCTCGCGGTGCTCGTCCAGATAGGCCCTCAGTGCCGTCGGGTCCTTGCCGATGGCCCACACGATCTCCGCCGTGGGGGCGTCGACTCCCGCGTAGACCGATTTCCAAGTGTAGCCCTCCGCGTCCTTCTTGTATTGTTCGAGGCTGGGATCCTTCTTGAGCATCGCCTGGAATTCCTCGTACGCCTCGCGATGCGTGTGCAGCTCGGAAGTGAGCGCGAAGTGCGGATCGAGCGATTTGCCCACCAGCGTGTATCCGCCCGCGAGCTTCACGGTTCCCGCATCCACCACCTCCAACTCGGGACTGATCCAGTTGAAACGCAAGCGATGCGACTTCTTGTCGCCTGTGGAGGCAACGTCCTTGATCCAGAGGATGTCTTTTTCCCGGTCGTAGTGGACCTTGCGGGTCCAACAGACGCCGCCCACGGGAAGGTGCGCGTATTCCGAGAGAAAGTCGGGCCGGTCATGCGGGCTCATGTCCATGAGGAACGTATCGGGCCCGAGCCGCGTGGTGACGCCGTGGCGGAGCCGCAGAAGGTCGATGTTGCCGAACCACTTCTGCCCGGCGCCGTCCACCAAAAGGACGTTCTGTAACGCCGGGTGGAAGCCTTTGAGTGAATCCGGCGACGCGCCTCCGCTGCCGCCGAATGGCGCGCAGCTCAGGATTTCGTGGTCGTCGGCGTCGTAGCGCAGCGTGCCGAACGAGACGCGGTCCTTGGAGCCGCCCGGCCCGGCCCAGCCCCAGATGACGCCCGTCTTTTCACCCGGCTTGGCCAGGCGCGCGGTCCGAGTCCAGCTCTTGCGGATGAAGAACGCGCCCGCATTGGGCCAGAACTCCGTGAGCGGCCAGCCGGCCTCGACGGGACTCTTCGGGGCGACCCTGCCCCAGCTCAGGAAGGTCCAAATGTCCCAGGAAATCCGCCGGTCGTTGAACGAGGTGACCTTCCACAGGCCGTTCTCGATGAAATTGGGCAAGTCTCGCGAGTCGATGCTGCCGGGGTTCGCGTAGTGGTGCCAGGCGAGTACGGGGTCGTTGTAGCGCCAGGCGAGGTACAAGAACTGCGGGTTGTTTGCCCAGAACTTCGAGAGGGGCAGGTAGTGGCCGTGCCCTACCGCAGCCATGTAGCTGGCGAGACAACTGTTTCCGTGCTGCTTGATCTCCTCCTTGTAGCCCAGGTTGTAGGTCCAGTAGCGGCCCTCGGAGTGCATCAGACGGCCGAATTTCTCGAAGGGGCGATCATTTGTGGCATTGTCCAGCACGTGCATGATCAGCAGGAGCTTGTCCAGCCCGCCCAGCCCATAGACCGGCGGGCCTCCAATGCTCTCGTCGATCACGTCGGCCTTGGTGGGGTAGACGTCGAACT
>JBEKTY010000078.1:0-36709 GCA_049515555.1 Thermoguttaceae bacterium | reverse complement strand
GTTGCGTTCAGGAAGACCCCGCTTTCGAGGGAATTCTGGACAAGTTTGCCGCGGCCGACGGCATGTTGATCGGCTCACCCGTGTACTTCGGGTCGGCCACGCCGCAGACGATGGCCTTGCTGGACCGCGTGGGCTTCGTCGCCCGCAAGTATCCGCAACTGCTGCGCCGCAAGGCGGGCGCGGCGATTGTCGTCGCCCGCCGTGCCGGGCAGAACTTCACCTTCGCCCAACTCAACTACTTCTTTCTGATCAGCGAGATGATCGTGCCCGGCTCGACCTACTGGAACGTGGCCTTCGGCCGCGAGAAGGGCGAGGTGCGCGGTGATGCCGAGGGCCTGGATACCGTGAAGAACCTCGCCCGCAACATGGCCTGGCTGATGAAGCGCCTGGCAAACGGCGGCTGATCATACGAAAACAGGCCAGTGGCCTGTCCAAGTCGAGCTTACGGGTGCCACGGTTGGCTTGTCCAACCGTGTCCGGCACTGCTGGGCAAGCCAGCAGTGGCACCTAACTCGTAAAGTCGAGATGGACGGACCACTAGGCCCTCCCTCCGCTCGACAGCGCTATGGCGTCTTTTCGACCTCCGCTCGCTGGCCCTACTTGTCCGCCAGAACCAGGGCGGCACGGAAGCCCAGGTGGCCGTCACGGTTCCCGGGCTCGAAGCAGTCGCGGGACGCCGACCGGCAGATGCCTGCCGGGTAGCGCCAGCCACCGCCACGGAGCACACGCCGCGCGCCCCCGGAAGCACCCGTCGGATCGTCTATCGCTGACTTCGCGTAGAAATCCCGATCATACCAGTCCTCGCACCACTCCCACACATTCCCGTACATGTCGTGCAATCCCCATGCGTTCGCTTGCTTCTGTGCCACCGGGTGGGTCGGAACGTCCGTGTTCGCGTTGAACCACCCATACTCACCCAGGATCTCTCCTTCCACTACCCGTGGCAAAGGGTTCCTCTGCGTACTGAAGCACCACCGCCCCGTACTTCCTGCTCGGCACGCGTATTCCCACTGCGCCTCAGTCGGTAACCCGTACCGTTGCTTGGCCGCCTTTTCCCCAGGCAACTCCGACAGCCTCCGGCAGAATTCCACCGCCTCACCCCACGATACTTGCTCCACTGGCCTTTTCGGGTCCCCTGGGAACTTGCTCGGATTACTGCCCATCACACGCTGGTACTCTTCCTGTGTCACGGCGGTCACGCCCAGCCAATACGGCCTGGTAATCCGTACCCGATGCTGTGGCCCCTCGCCCGGAAGAAGGTCCCTGTACCAGCCGTCGCCGCCGTACAACCGCATCTCCTCCTCGATCAGTTCCTTGGGTGAACCCATCTGGAACTCGCCCGGCGGGATGAGCACCAGCTTCATGCCGATCGAGTTGGTGATCTCGACCGGCACGCGCAGGTGCTTGGCCCAGCCCTCTTGGTGCTCTTTGGCTTTGGCGGCGTCGAACGGAGCGACGGCGGGAAACGGAGCGCCCGGCGGGAGTTGCCATTTGCCATCGGCACCGACAAGACCGCCGACAGCGGGAGGAGGGATTGGGGATTGGGGATTAGGGGCTGGAGGGGCGGGAGATGGCTTGTTGGCCGTCGAGCCGCCAGGAGGTTGTGCGGCATCATTGGAAGGACCCATCTTTGCCCGCTCAGCCACGGTGTCCGGTAGAACTAGGGAAGCACGAAAGCCCAGGTTATCGTGGCCGAGCTCGGGGAGGTAGAGGTCGCGGCACGCCGACCGGCAATGCCACGCCGGGTCGGTCCAGCTACCGCCGCGATCCACGCGGCACGAGCCCGCCGGAGGACCGCCCGGATCGTCCAGAGGCGAGATCGCATAATAGTCCCTGTCGTACCAGTCGTGGCACAACTCCCACACGTTTCCGTGCATATCGTACAATCCCCACGCGTTCGGCTTCCTTTCGCCCACCGCATGCGGCATGTCACCCGCGTTGCTGCCAAACCACCCGTAGTCGGAAAGCGCCTTTTCCTCGTGCTCCCGTGAAAGCCCGCTGCGGCCCAAACTGAAGCTATACCGACCGGCAGTCCCAGCACGGCACGCATATTCCCACTGCGCCTCCGAAGGCAGGCGGTACGTTCGCCCCGCTGCCTTCTCCTCCGGCAGGTCCGATAGCTTGCGGCAAAACTCCGCCGCCTCCTCCCACGACACTTGCTCCACAGGGAACCGTTTCGTGTCCTGACCGGCGACCTTGTCTTTCCCCTTGCCCGTGGCCGAGAACTTGCTGGGGTTCTTCCCTATCACCCGCTCATATTCTCCCTGCGTCACCTCGTACATCCCAAGGTAAAAGGGCCGCGTTATCCGTACGCGGTGCCTCGGCCCCTCGCCTGGCAGATGATCCTTGTACCACGGTTCATCACCATGCGTCTTCAACTCGTCCTCGATCAGCTCCTTGGGCGAGCCCATCATAAACTCCCCCGGCGGGATGAGCACCAACTTCATGCCGATGGAGTTGGTCATTTCCACCGGCACGCCGAGATGCTTGGACCAGCCCTCTTGATGTTCCTTGGCTTTCTTCTCGTCGAACGGGGCCACGGCCAGCGGGGCGATTTCGGATTTCGGATTTCGGATTTCAGATTTCAAATCTCCGATCTTGGACTCGGGCGTCCCGTGGCGCATCGTGCTCGCCAGGATGATCCCCAGCAGCAAGACCAGGCCGCCCGCCGCGAGAGCGACGGAAGACGGGCGACGGACGACGGACGCCAACGATTGAAGGGCGACAGACGACGGGCGACGGACCGAGGCTTTCCCGTCCGTCGTCCGTCGTCCGTCGCCCGTCGGGATTATGGCGTGGGGCCCGGTTCGCTCCGCGACGGTGGGCTTCTTCTCGCGGGTCAGCGTGCCCCGCGGCGCATCTTCCTGAAGGAATGCGAGGCTCATGGCCAAGGCCGCGCTGGAGGGCTCTTCCGACGCTCGGGCAGCCGGCCGGCCGGACGATACGCCCAAGATCGCCTCCAGCTCGGCCACCACCTCGGCCATAGACTGCTGCCGGTCATCAGGCTGCTTGGCCACCATCTTCTGGAACACGGCGTCCAAGGCGGCGGGTACTTCCGGGCGGGCCTCGCAGATCGACGGGATCGGGTCCTCGCGGTGCGCAACCAGGATCTGCATGAGCGACTGCCGGGCATAGGGCGGCTGGCCGGTCAGGAGCCGGTAGAGCGTACAGCCCAGGCTGTAGATGTCGGCCCGATGGTCCACGTTGTGGCTGTCGAAGGCCTGCTCGGGGGCCATGTAATCGCAAGTGCCCATCACCTGGCCGGTGGCCGTCAACCGCTCCGGCCCGCCCAGGGCCGCGTCGGCCCCTGCCATGCGGGCCAGCCCCATGTCGAGGATCTTCACCGTGCCCTTGCGATCCAACAGCAGGTTGCCCGGCTTGATGTCGCGGTGGACGATGCCTTGACCGTGTGCGTACTCCAGGCCGCGGGCAGCCTGGAGGATACAATCGACCGCCTCCTGGATGCCCAATGGCCCGCGCTCCTTGACGATGCTGGCCAGGTCCTTGCCCTCGACGTATTCCATCGCCAGGTAGTGCACGCCCTGGTGTTGACCGGCATCGTAGGCCGTGACGATATTGGTGTGCGAGAGCTTGGCCGCCGCTTCCACCTCGCGGTGGAACCGCTCGACGGCCCCGGCCATCTTCATACCCGACGAGGAGAGGATCTTGATCGCCGCGTGGCGTTTCATCCGCCGGTGCTGGGCCTTGAGGACCACGCCCATGCCGCCCTCGCCGATCTGGTCCAGCACGGTGTATTCGCCGAAGACCAGCCCCTTGGTCTTGCCCTCATAGACCGCCTTGGCCTGGTACTTGGTGATCTTTCCGGCCCGGTACAAGACGGTCACCAGGGCCTGGACATCGCGGGGCCGCTGGTCCGGCGGCAGGCTGTCCTGAAACGAGGAGACCTCGGCTGCCGACATCAGGCCGCTATCGGTGAGCCGCTCGATGAACTGCTGGACTGTGACCGCCATCGACAGGCCCCGCCACCAGAGCACTGGGGTGCAGACATCTTTTTACTATACACAGCCACCGACAAGGCCGGAAGCCCCCGCCCAGGGAGGGGGCGGCGGGTATGCAGTGGCCGGTCCAGAACACGACGCTGCGGCACAGGGCTGCACTCCCTGAGCTATCGGCGGACTCTCGCTCCGCTCGGCTGCTCCGCAAAGCACTCGCCGCTATACGCTCGATCTCCGCTATTTGTCCGCCAAGACTAGGGAGACTCGAAGGCCCATGCAGTTACTCTGGCGCTCGGCCTCGAAATAGCCGCGGTACGCCGACCGGCAGCCGCTCGCCGGGAAGTCCCAGCTACCACCACGACCAATGCGGCACGATCCGGAGTGCGGCCCCGTTGGGTCGCTTCCAGGTGACGCCTTATAGTAGTCCTGAGCATACCAATCCGCACACCATTCCCACACGTTCCCGTGCATGTCGTAAAGGCCCCAGGCGTTAGGCTTCTTCTGGCCCACAGGCTGGGTCTTCTTCTCCGAGTTCCTCTCAAACCAACCGTAATCATCCAGATCGACCTCGCTGTCGCCGAAACAATAGCTGCCCGCGCTCCCGGCCCGGCACGCATACTCCCACTGGGCCTCGGTCGGAAGACGGTAGTTCCCCCGCGCATCGTGCACCTTCTCGTTGAGCTTCGTGAGAAAGACCTGGCAATCCTCCCAACTGACCTGCTCCACGGGATTCTTCGGCCCCTTGAACTGGCTCGGGTTGTTCCTGTTGCCCATCACCGCCTCCCACTCCTCCTGCGTCACCTCGTACTTGCCAAGGTAGAATGGCTTCGTGATCGTCACCTTGTGGACCGGTTTGTCTTTCTCCTCGCCGCCCGGGTCGCCCATCTCGAACTCCCCCGGCGGGATCAGTATGAACTGCATGCCGATGGAGTTGGTCGACTCGACCGGTAGGCCCACGTACTTGGCCCAGCACCGCTGGTGCTTTCGCGCCTGCTTTGCGTCGAAGGGGGCCACCGCCCGTTTGAGCGTGACGCGGACCTGCACCTGGCCACCCCGCGTGACCATGATCGTGTGAGAATCGAGCAGGAGTTGTGCGTCGCCACCCTTGGCGGCAAGCTCGTACTTGCCGGGGCTGAGGCTGAGCGTCCAGCCCGAGCGGGCATCCACGAGTTGAACTTGCTCGCCGCCTTGGCTGACGGCCACTTGCGCGTCCCGGCCCAGTTGCTCGTCGATCTCGACCACCAGCGTCCCATGGCGCAGCGCAAGTGCCAGGACGATTCCCAACAGCAAGACCAGGTTGCAGGCAAGCCCTACCAGTACCGGCGGGTTGTGACGGACCTTGGCGACCGCCTGGCGGGCCTTGCCCAGTATGTTTGACCCCGTCTCGTGCTCCGGGCCGATGCTCGGTTCGGTGCGCTCCGCGACCGTGGGCTTCTTTTGCTTGGTCAGCGTGCCCGGTGGCGCATCTTCCTTCAAAAACGCCAGGCTCTTGACCAAGACCGCGCTGGAGGGCTCTTCCGACGCGCGGGCAGCCGGCCGACCGGACGATGCGCCCAAGATCGCCTCCAACTCAGCCACCACCTCGGCCATCGACTGCTGCCGGTCTTCGGGCTGCTTGGCCACCATCTTCCGGAAGACGTCGTCCAGTTCGGCGGGTACCTCCGGGCGCGCCTGGCAGAGCGAGGGGATCGGGTCCTCGCGGTGCGCAACCAGGATCTGCATGAGCGATTCGCGGGCGTAAGGCGGGTTGCCGGTCAGGAGCCGGTACAGGGTGCAGCCCAGACTGTAGATGTCGGCCCGATGGTCCACGTTGTGGCTGTCGAAGGCCTGTTCGGGTGCCATGTAATCGCAGGTGCCCATCACTTGACCGGTGGTCGTCAACCGTTCCGGCCCGCTCACGGCCGCATCGGAATCGGCAACGCGGGCCAGCCCCATGTCGAGGATCTTGACCGTCCCACTCGTGCTCAAGAGCAGATTGCCCGGCTTGATGTCACGGTGGATGATGCCCTGCTCATGAGCATACTGGAGTCCGCGCGCGGCCTGCAATGTGCACTCGACCGCCTGGCCGACCGGGAGCGGCCCATGCGCCTTCACCACCGCGGCCAGGTCGCGGCCTTCGACGTACTCCATCACCAGGCAGTGCAGTCCACCCTGCTCGCGGGCGTCGTAAGATTGGACGACGTTCGGATGCGAGAGCTTGGCGGCCGCTTGCACCTCGCGATAGAACCGCTCCACGGCCACGGTCGATTTCATCGTTGCGGCGGGGAGCATTTTGACGGCCACGAGCCGTTTCATCCGCCGGTGCTGGGCCTTGAGGACCACGCCCATCCCGCCTTCGCCGAGCTGGTCCAGCACGACGTATGCGTCGAAGACCAGCGACTTAGCCTTGCCCTCGTAGACCGCCTTGGCCTGATACTTGGTGATCTTTCCGGCCCGGTATAAGACGGTCACCAGGGCCTTAACATCGCGGGGCCGCTGGTCCGGCGGCAGGCTGTCCTGAAACTGAGAGATTTCAGCCGCCGACATCAGCCCGCTTTGGGTCAGTTGCTCGACGAATTGCTCGACGGTAATCGCCATCGACAGGCCCCGCCACCAGACCACGGGGTACGACCATCCAGTTAGTGTACCTAAACGCCGACAACTTTGGAAGTCCACCGGCTAGGGACCCCGGCTAGGGAGGGGGCGGGGCGGACGGCTGGGTACCGGGTGCTGGCTGCTTCGTACCCCGCCCGGCCGCCCGAAATACGCGGGGGCTGGCCACGCCGGCTGAGGCTTCAGCGGCCGGCTCCGGGCAAGCTCCGCATGCGGCGGGGTGTCCACCGCAAAGTCAATCGCCGGCGCAAACTCACCCCGCGCGCTTGGCAGCCCTTATTTGGGGTGCGTTCTTGTCAACTGCACCTTTCCGCCGCAGAATGGCTTGGCTGGCTGCAAGTCGCGACTATTATTTTCTTGGAACCACCTTGCGTGGAAACACCCGGATCAACACGAGACGCCACTGTGACTCTTCGGGGAACGACGTGAGCCAGCAAGGACAGGTTGAAACGGCGTTGCGCGAGAGCGACGAGCGCTATCGGCGGCTGCTCGAGGCGGTAACCAGCTATACCTATTCGGTCGATCTCAGCGACGGCGTGCCGCGTTCAACCTCGCACAGCATGGGATGCTTGACTGCCACGGGCTACAGCCCCGCGGACTTCGCATCCGATCCCTACCTGTGGTTCACCATGGTCCATCCCCAGGACCGCGAATTGGTGCAGCGACACGCGGCCAATATACTGGCGGACGGCGCCAGCGGCCCGATCGAGCACAGGATTCTGCATCGCGACGGGAGCGTTCGCTGGGTGCGCCACAAGATCGTCGCACACCACGATGGCGGAGGGCGCTTGGTGCGCTACGACGGGCTGATCGAGGACATTACCGAGCGGAAGGTGAGCGAAGAGCGATTCCGACTGCTCGTCGAGTCGGCTCCCGATGCGATGGTCGTGGTGGACCGCGGGGGGCGGATCGTCCTGGTAAATGCCCAGGCCGAAACACTGTTCGGATACTCCCGCCACGAATTGCTGGGGCAGACGCTGGAACTTCTCGTGCCGCATTGTCTGCGCGGTCAGCACGTGGCCCAGCGCGCGGCCTACGCCGAAAAGCCCCATCCGCGAATGATGGGAATGCACCCCGGTCTAAGCGGTCTTCGCAAGGACGGCAGCCAGTTTCCCGCCGAAATCGCCTTGAGCCCCATTGGAACCGAACAAGGCCTGTTGGTCTATGCGGCGATCCGCGACTTGACTGAGCGCCGCCGGGCGGAAGAGGCCCTGCGCTACAACCTGTCGCAGCTCACAGTGGCGCAGAAGATCCAGGAGCACCTTCTGCCCGAGCGGCCGCCGGTGCTGCCGGGGTTCGATATCGCGGGGGCCTCGTATCCGGCCGAGTTCACGGCCGGAGACCTCTTCGACTTCCTCCCCATGCCCGATCAGTGTATCGGAATTGTCGTCGCCGACGTGGCCGGACACGGGATCGGCCCCGCCATCCTGATGGCTTCCACCCACGCCTATCTGCACTCGCTGGCGGCGAGTTGCACGGAAGTCGATGAGATCCTCGGCCGTGCAAACCGTATTCTGGTAAGCGAGACCGAACCGGACCGTTTTGTCACCGTGCTCTTCGTACGCCTTGATCCCCGCTCCCGGACCCTCGTCTACTCCAGCGCCGGGCATCCGGCCGCGTACATTTTCGATGGCCAAGGGGCCGTGAAAAACATCCTTCCCAGCACGTCTTTTCCGCTGGGCGTCATGCCCGACGCCCGCTTCCCGGTCGGGGATCCGATCGCGCTTCAGCCGGGCGACATTGCCCTGCTGTTTACCGATGGCCTGCTGGAGGCGGAGTCTGCAACGGGAAACCCCTTTGGCCCCGAGCGCGTGATCCGGGTGGTTGCCCGCGACCGCCGGAAAACCGCCGGCCAAATCACCGCCGCCCTCCACGAGGCGCTGACGGAGTTCGCCGGCGGCAAGAAGCCCAGCGACGACGTCACCCTGGTCGTAATCAAGGTGGAAGCCGGAGATTGAGCTACGGGGTCAACTGCTCCCCTCGCCCTTTGGGAGAGGGGCTGGGGGTGAGGGCCTCGCGGGCGCCGTCACAGGTTATTACCGTGTTCTCGCTGCCTGCCCTCACGCTAGCCCTCTCCCGGAGGGAGAGGGGACCAGGGATTTGCTCTCTTGAGATCATTTCTTTTCACGCCCGCTACGCGCTGCGGCGGAGGTCTTCGGCCTGGAGCTGTTGCAGCCGCCGGTACAGGCCCGAGCGGGCCGACAACTCGTCATGGGTGCCGGCGTCGACGATCCGCCCCGCCTGCATGACGATGATCCGATCGGCCAGCGAGAGGACGGCCAGGCGGTGGGTGATGATCAGCGTGGTGCGGTTGCGGATGAAGCTTTCCAGGGCTTGCTGGATGGCCTGCTCGCTCTCGAGGTCGATCTGGCTGGTGGCCTCGTCGAGGATGAGGATGGCCGGATCGCGGAGGATGGCCCGCGCCAGCGCGATCCGCTGCCGCTGGCCGCCGGACAGCCGGCCGCCCAACGCGCCGACGACCGTGTCGTAGCCCTGCGGCAGCTCGGACTCGATGAAGCGGTGGGCATGGGCCCGCTTGGCGGCCTCGATGATCTCGCCCCGGCTGGCCTGCGGCCGGCCGTAGCGGATGTTGTTGTACACCGTGTCGTCGAAGAGGATGGGGTCCTGGGTGACCAGGCCGATCTGGCCCCGCAGGTCCCGCAACCGGATATCGGCCAGGGGCACGCCGTCCAGGCGGATGACGCCCCGCACCGGATCGGCGAAGCGCGGAATGAGGTTGGCCAAGGTCGACTTGCCGCAGCCGTTGGGGCCGACCACCGCCACCGCCTGGCCGAACGGGATGCGAAGCTGGATGTCCTCCAGGACCGGCTGGCCGGGGTGGTAGTGGAAATCGACGCCCTCCAGTACCAGCTCGCGGCGATGGCGGAAACAGGCCGCCGGGGCCGCCGCGTTGCGGACCGCCGGTACGCGGTCCAGCCGGCCGTAAATGCGGTCGGCCGCCGCCATCCCGCCCTGCAGCCGGCTGAATATGTCCGACAGCTTGCGCAAGGGATCGGCCGTGCCGAACAGGAAGCCGTAGAACAACAACAGCGAGCCCAGGTCCAAGGGCCGCGCGGCCATGGGGATGCCCAGCAGGTGCGTTTGGCCCTTGAGTACCAGCCAGGCCCCGGCCAGCAGGGCCAGGCACACGGTAAGGATGCCCATGATCTCGGTCATGGGGTGGGAGAGGGAATCGTAGCGGGCGATCTTCATCGCCTTCTTGTAATACTCTTTGCTGCGGACGTGGAACCGCTTGCGCTCCTGGGGCTCGTTGGTGAAGGCCTTCACGATCTTGATGCCGCGGAAGGATTCCTCGAGGACGTTGAACAGTTGGGCCATCTGTTCCATGCCCCGGCGGTTGGCCCGCTTGAGCATCTTGCCCAGCCAGCGGATGGCCAGGCCGGCCGCCGGAGCCACGACCAGCGACAGCAGCAGCAAGCGCCAGGAGACCCAGGCCGCGCCGGCCAGGCAAGCGATCATCTTCAGCGGCTCGCGAACCAGTTTGCCGAAGAAAGTGTCCAGCGCGGCCGCCACGTACTCGGTGTCGTGGGTGAAGCGGCTCATCAGGTCGGAGGTGCCCTCGTCGCTGAACGTGCCCAGGTCCAGCCGCAGCGTCCGGCGATAGAACAGTTTCCGCAAGTCGAAGGTGGCCAGTTGCGCCAGCCTTGACACCAGGATGTTGTTGGCGATCAGGAAGCCATCCTTCAACACCGTTCCGATGAGCAGGACCACCGCCACCAGCACGACGGTCTGAAAGGGATCGGCTGGCACGTAGCGCTCGAGGTAGGGCTGGGCCCAGCGGTAGGCGGCCTCGGCCCGGCCTTCCACCGCGATCCGCGACTCGGCCCAGCGGACCTGCGCCACGAGGGCCTGCCGGCCGGACTGCGGCCCACCGGCCAGCGCGGCCCGCAGCCGCTCCACTCGAACGCCCTCGTCCACCACGATCTGGTGCGAGCGGGCAATCTCCTTGCCCACCCAGCTCTGGATCGACTCCCCTTCCAGCACGACCTTGACGAACGGATACACCGCCCCGATGTTGGCGCCCCATAGCAGCGCCACGGCCAACGCGCTGCCCACAACCCCCAGAAAAGTGAGCCGATATCGCAGCGACGACCGCAATACCCGAGCGAAATTGCTGCGCATAGGCTCGTTTTTCCTTAAAGTAGCACACCACACGCCGTGTGCCGTCCGCCAATGTAGCACGCCACACGCCGTGTGCCGTCCGCTGAAACGGAAAAGGTATGGCTGGCGGCACACGCAGTGTGCCTGCTGCTCTCAAGCCGCTGATTGCCGGCGACGCTTGTAGCAAATCCGGCCGTTTCAGCCAAGAGCGAATAATCCAGAGGTCAGGCCAGATAGGTGGCTAGCGGGGTGCCGACGCAGCGACCCCACCGAGTTTACCTCGGTGGTGAAGTAGGCTGGACGGCTAACCGCGGCCCAGATTGGTGAGCTATCTGCCACCCGCGAGGGGTCAGGCCAGCCGCTTGATCCGCTCGATAATGTCCTTCTGGCTCAACTCCTGGCCGAGCGGCAGGATGGCGTAGCAGGCCCGCTCGCCGCAGCAGTCCAGGATGATCTGGTGGGGATTGCGTACGGAAAATCCCTCGGGGCAGGGTTCGTGGCCCTGGATCAGGACCTGTGCGCCAACCAGGGCCGCGAATGCGGCGGCGTTCTCGGGGCGATGATCACGTCCCCAAACCAGCCGAAAGATCGCCCCCCGCTCGTAAAACTCCAGCGGGTCCATCTCGCGAGAAAAAATGCTCGTGTCGAACTTCTTGGTGTCCGTATCTTCCGGCAGGCTGTGGCAGATGAACACCCCGCCGGGCAGACGCATGGCCAGCGGGCAGGTCCGCAGGAAGGCCAGCATCGCCTCCCGGACCTTCTCCGCCGCCGGCCCGTACATCTGCTGTAACCCCATGCGAAACAACATGTTGAGCATCTGCTTGTTCTTCTGGATGGGGTAGTCGGTCAACTCGGCCAACTCGTGGTTGCCCAACATGAAATGCACCCGCTCCGGAAACTTGGCCTTCAGCCGGGCGATATCCTCGACCATGGTGTGGGACATACACCCGCCGTTTTCAGGATATGTGGGCCCGCCGTGGCATGCCTCTTGGAGCAGCAGGTGCCGCCGCGGCGCGGTCTCCAGGGCGGCGATCCGGCGGATGAGGTTGAAATTCCGCCGATGGCCGTGCAGATCGCCCGTGACCATCACTTCGTCGGCCAGTTCCGGCGTCAGGACAATTACGGTCCCCTGCCGGCCGGGGGTGTTCCGATTGGCTTCCGTCGCCGCCGCGAACACGGCAATGATGTTCTCGATGTACTGGATTGAGGCAACCATGGTCCGTCAAGTTTACCACAACAAAATAAGGCGCGGAGGGGGCCCCGCGGAGACGCGCACGACGCGGGGACACGCGGACGCGGGGACGCGGGGACGCGGAGACACGCACGACGCGGAGACACGGGGACACGCACGACGCGGAGACGCGGAGACACGGGGACGCGGAGACGCGGAGACGCGGGCACGCGGAAACACGGGGACCGCCGCCCCGCTCCCCTCGCCCGCGTGCCCGTGCGGCCGACCGACAACCGACAACTCCCATCCGGTCCCCTCGCCCTCCGGGAGAGGGTTAGGGTGAGGGCGAATGCGTGCGAACCAGGTCTCTCCAGTCCTTAGACGCGCAGACACGGAGACGCGGAGACAAGGGGACAAGGAGACAAGGAGGCCCGGGCTGACCGCTGAAGGCTGACCGCTGATTGCTCCCCGCGTCACTCCTTCCCCGCCGCCCCGCTCCCCTCGCCCTCCGGGAGAGGGTTAGGGTGAGGGCGGAATGCGGGAGAGCCTCGTCTCTCCAGTCCTTAGACACGCGCGACGCGGAGACGGGGAGACGCGGAGGTATTAGAATGCTTGCACCTAGTAAGGAGTTCTACCATGTTCCGAGATTCCGTGTTGGCCCTCGTCGCAGGGGCCGTCTTTACGTGCCCTGGCGCGGTCGTCGCGCCCGCTTCGGGGGCGCCCTCCGCGCCGCGCAATGTGCAGGTTGTCAACCAAGGCGGGCCGAGTCATGCGTTGACGAATTATCAGGCGCTTGCCTGGCAGGCAAGCATGGCGGGTCCGAACCCGGTCGATCATTACAAGATATATCGCAATGGTGCGCCGTACGCCACGAGCACGACCACGAAGTATGTTGACGCGAATGCCCCCGGCAGCAACGACCCAACCTTCTTGAAGCCGGCCAGGATCTACGCCTATGCCGTTTCGGCCGTGGATTCGGCGGGCAACGAGAGTGCTCCTTCGCCGGCGGGAATTTGGATGTTCCGCGGGAAGTCCAATTGCGGCGCTTCAGACCTTTCGTATGGCGGGACGACCGCCAACTTCACCGATACGGCGGGGGCGCCGCTTAACGGGCCCTATGACGTTGCGGCCGTCTTCCCCGGAAGCGGAGGCTTTCAACCCGTCGCCAACCCCCCGTTGTGCCCGAACGTGGACCTCGAACTGGGCGCCTTCAATACCTTCACCATCGACGTGAAGGTGACGGATGATTTCTTCAAGACCAATTCGCTCAACTTCGGCCACGTGTCCCGCTTGCCCCCGGGCGACGTGTTCCCCTATGCGTCTGTGAACCTGTGGAAGTACGGCACGCCGATTGTGGGGCAATGGGCGACGTTCCGCGTGCCGCTGGCCGACTTGAATATGGGCGTGTGCCGCTTCACGGGCTCCATCGCGGGCAGCAAGTTGACGGTCAAGGCGGTCACGTCGGGCAAGCCGGTCATCGACGCCGGCGGGCTTGTGACGGGGGCCGGCGTGCCGGCCGGCACGTACATCACCGCGTATGGGCAGCGGAGCGCGATCGGCACGTTCACGATCGCCGGCCCCGGCATCCACGCCGGCACAAACGTGCCGACGGGTCCCATGCAATATCAGCGGACCCATCTTTGCAAATTTGGGATGCAGTGGAGCGACCGCCCCAGCAACCCCGAGACAACCATCTACGTCAATAACATTGGCTGGATCAAGGAAGATACGGCCATGGCCCGCTTCACGCCGCCGGCAAGCGAGGGGCGTTCAGCAATCACGAATTACACCACCAACGTGAAATTCACTGCTGCAACCCATGGCCGATCCGAGAACGCCGCACGAGCGACGGGCGGACCGTCCGCGCCGACCGATCTTCTGCTGACACATCAGGGCCCGAACGATGCGGTCCTCACATGGACCGCGGCCGTCGCCGGACCAGGCCCCGTTTCCTATTACAAGATCTACCGCAACGGCGTGGCTTACGACAAAACGATCTCTACGACGTACACGGATTCCAAAGCGACGAACATCACGACGCCGGGATATGGACCGCAGCCCTACGTTCCGGCAAGCATCTACAACTACGCCGTCTCGCCGGTCGATACCCAAGGGCATGAAGGCCCGCAGCAAGGGCAATGCACCGCCTGGGTCTATCACGGCGGGGTCGATTACTGGACGACGGCCAAGAACAGCTACAACGGCAGCGTGAGCTGCAACCCCACGGATACGGCCGGCAGCCCGCAAAACGGCGCGCCTTACGACATCGCCGTCACGGTGACGGACCGCGCCAACTGGTGGCAACCCTTCTCCGGGCAGCCGTTTCTGCACAATATGACCCCCACCACGTGGGCCATGGAACTGGGCGCCTTCCACTACATGACGATCGATCTGAAGCCGACGGCGGCGGGCCAAACGTGGAAGTTGAACATCATCTCGCGCGTCAGTCCCGGCGACAACTTCAACAGCGCGCAGGTCGTCTTGGGCGCCGCCGATCGGAAGTTCGGCCCCCAGGCGCAGCCGGGCAAGTGGGCTGCCTACAAGGTCCCGTTCTTGAACGCGTCCGGCTTTGCCGACGGCTCAGCGCTGCAAGTGGGCATCGGAAAATACTACGGTTCCATCTCGGGCACGTCGCTGACGGTGACTAAAATGGTCTCCGGGATGAACGTTCAGGGCTCGAGCTATCTGAGCGGCGCGGGCATTATACCGGGGACGGCTTCCTCGACAGGCACCTATGTCCTCAGCAGCAACGCCACCAGCGGCCAGGCGGGAACCTACGCCATCGCTCCCGCCCAAAACGCCGCCCATACGCTCATCACGGCGCAGCGGACCAACATGTACAAGTTCTCGCTCGCGGACTTGACAGGCTTGAGCCGCAACACGTATTACGCAGACAATATCGGTTTCACGACGCAGTGAGGTTTCTCTTCGGCCCCCGGCGGATCGGAATTCCTATCAGTTAATCCCCTCAAGCAAGGAGTTATGCATGTCCCGAACTTCCGTGTTGGCCGGTCTCGCGCGGGTCCTCGTCGTATACGCCGGCCTGATCGCACAACGGGCCGAAGCCAACCCCCCAACTGCGTCCGGGGCCCCGCCGACGAGCCTGACGCTGACTGCCCAGACCGCTGGGAGTGTTTCATTATCCTGGACCGCGGCGAGCGGCGCGGCCAGTTATAAGATCTATCGCAACGGCTCCGTGATTGCGTCGCGAGTCAAAGGCACAACGTTCACCGATACCGCCGCGACGAATGCCACCAATCCGGCCTGGACTACGGCTGCGACCCCCTACGCCTACACCGTCTCTGCGTTGGGTTCCTCTGGAACCGAGAGCGCCCGGGCGCCGCTGGCGTGCTGGATGTACCGCAATGGCGTGAACAATATCCCCGGCGATTTCTCTTCCACGGTTCAGAACTACAAGGACACGGCCGGCGTCCCGCAGTCGGGAACCACGGATATTTCGATCACCTCCAGGAGCATGTGGGGCTACACGCAGCCCTTTTCCGGAGCGCCCATCAGCCCGCCCTGGGCCCTTGACATTAACGCCTTCAAGTACATGACGCTCGACCTGAAGCCCACCCTGCCCAAACAGTCGTGGAACTTGTGTATCATTTCCCGGGTGCCGCCGGGGGATATTTACAACAAGGCGCAGGTCATTCTTCCGGGCAAGTACGGCCCAACGCCCGTCGTTGGCAAGTGGGCGACGTACAAGGTCCCGCTGGCGGACCTGGCGATCGGCAGCGGCTCCTTCGAGGGCTCGATTTCCGGCACGACGTTGACCGTCACCCGCCTGATCTCGGGCGTTACGGTTCAGCCCACCATGTTCATCCGCGGGCCGGGGATCGCGGCGGGGACCTACATCGCCGCGTGCGGCACCGGTTCCGGGCGCGCCGGCACGTACAAGGTGAGTATTTCGCAATCGGTTCCCACTGAAACCATTCATGGCCAGCGCACCAACATGTACAAGTTCTGGCTGCGGGACAATCAAGATCCGGGAGTCGCCAACAACGCCTACTACCTGGACAACGTGGGCTTCACGGCCGATTAGGACTTAGAGACTATCTCGAAAGGGCATACCCGCCGGTCCCCTCGCCAATGGATCGCCTTCCAGTGTAGCACCCCCAATCCTAAATCTCACGTCCGCGGAGAACCACCTCCCCCAGGAAACACTGGTAGAGCCAGTGGCACGCCCGATCATTCTTTTCGCCGGTGCCACCCGCCGGTTCTTGGCATCGCCGGCTCCTACCCCAACGTCCCCAAGGAGTCAACAATTAGACCTGCCCCGTTTTCTGTCCTGAGTGCAGCTTATCGAGAATGCTGTCTATCATCACCGTCGCTGCTTCTTTTGTGGTTCCTTCCAATTCGTGAACGCCCGCGCCAAGATCAAGCAGCAGATGAATCTGTCGATCAGTTGCCGTGTAGTGGATGGTTGCGGCCGTGCTCTTCCATTTGTCTTCGCGTCTCTGTCTTTCGGCGTCCAGTTCTTCTTGCCGCTTCCGTCTCTCAGCGTATCGCTGTTCGTCCGCCTCTTTGGCCTTGGCCGCCCATTGGGCTTCACTGGCCTCTACAATGCTGATGTATTCTAGTACGCCCTCATTTAGTAGCGTCAGTGCGCCGGGCCTGTTATGGTGGTGGCACAAACCGCACGGGTCTTTCGTTCGATTGCTACAACCTCGAATTCTGTATTGGGTCTGAGTCTGCTCCGTAATAAGGTGGATGCAGGAAACAGCCTTTTCCAGTCTGCCTTCCTTGTCGCGTGGCCCATTCAACTGGACCCAAGAGAGCATGGCAGCACGAAATACAAAGAGCCGGCGTTTGTTCACTGTCGCATTGCTGCCCAAGGTCAGTAAGCGCGGGCCGAATGGGGTTTTGAGAGAATAGGCCAAGAACCCAAGAACCTCATCCGTGCTCAGTGTGAGATGTAGGGTTCCAAAGAAGACGAAACCAGGGCAATCTTCCAACGGGTTCGGCGGGGCTGGGTCTGGCGAGACCTTCACCCCTACCTGCTGTCCCGCCCGTTCTCTCAGCCGAATAATCTGCCCGAGAACTCGCAATTCCAGCGGCAAGGTTTTCAGGAATTCAAGCCAGTAGGAGTCCACCGTCGTGAGTTGGGCTTGCTGGGGGTTCCGGGAGCGCAATGCTTAATTCCGGCTCGGACATTGCTGATATGTGGGTTTCAGTCTCCCCCTATCATGCTCGACCGTCGTCCAAGAAGCGAACGCGGCCTCGCCCGCATCCGATAGTTCCTGCCGCTTATTTCTATGCTACGGTACATCGATCCACCATTGGCGCGGCCGAGGATCCGGAGTCTCAGCCACGTTAATCGCGTGATACTGCGCAAGGTCGATCAAGTAGTCCAGGTGGAAACAGATCATGCGCTTCAGCCCCTTTGAAGTTGCACGACCTATGTAGCTCAAGCGTGCATTGTGGCGACTCGGTGGCACGGGCGTGATGTTGTCGTGTGGGCAGTATTCGTGGGCGTATCCACATCGCAGCCACTCGTAAATCAGACTGGCGTAAGTGCATTGTTTCAGGCGGATAGGCGACACGTGTTGATACCTGGCCCGGGCCGCAGGAAGGTCCAGGTCGATTTCGTCGTCGCGAAAAATGCGAGTGCTCTCGCCCGGACCGTACGGGGTATCAGCCTCTGCAACCAAGCTGGAATTGATCAGGGCAGGGACGCAGACCCAGGTGGTGTGTGCGTCCGGCAGCGAGTGTCGGACGAGCAATTCGACGAAGCGACAGCGGTCGATGCGGCCTCCCGGCCAGCGCGCCGCGGCACAGGCTGAGATGACCGCGGTGAGAATCAAGACGAGGTCCCCGTACGAGATGCGGATATCGGAGTCGATCAACTCTCGTACTAGGCGAATTCGACCCTGGAGGAAGTCGCGCACGGTCGGTAATTTCTCAATTCGAGTGTTCGCGGTGGAAAGCGTTGACCTCACGGAAGAGCCTGGACTTGTCCGGCCGGCCTATGGCCGTGCTAATCACGTTCGCCCAGCCGGTTGAACCGGGTAGGAGCCCCTAGGTTCGGTAGTCAGTTTAGCAGCTAAGCGCTTGCCACGTAAGACCCTGCGAGTAATTCGCAGGAGAACTGCCAAGGTCGCCTTTCGCTCCGCGAAAGCAGCGGCGAAGGTGTTGCGGAATTGGCTCGTGGCTCTCGCCACTTTCGTGGAGCGAAAGGCGACACTACTTCTCGTAACGGTGATAGAGATAACGGCGCCGCCCCACCCGATTCAGGGCCGCTTGCCACCCAAGAAATGTCGAAGAACTGGGCTTGAAATGTGGCCAGACAGTATGATACGATACATCTGTATAGGTTAAGGATTAGGGATTGGGGATTAGGGATTGGGGGGAAGGCGGAGGGCGGAAGGACGAAGGTTGAGGGATGAAGGATGAAGGCGGAAGGATGAAGACCAAAGACCAAAGTCCAAAGTCCAAAGACCAAAGACCCAATTCCTACGGGCGAAGATCGCAGATTGCAAAATGAGAACTGAAGGCGGGGGAATCTGTGTCAATCCGTGTTCATCCGTGGCTCGCTTGTCCGCAGATTTCAAAGCTGCGCGCATTTCGGGCCCTTGGACGAGAACGGAAATGGATGGCGGCGAAGGAGTTACGGCGTCGGGGGAGGCGCAAGTCGAACACGTACCCATCAGAGGGAGTGGGGAGGGGGGAGGGGCGAGTGGAGAGGGCGGAATCCCAAGACCCAAAGACCAGGGTCCCAAGACCCAAGACCCAAGACCAAAGTCCCAAGTCCCAAAACCAAAGTCCCAAGACCCAAGACCCAAGTCCCAAAACCCAAGACCCAAGACGCCGCCCGAGTCCCCACGTTTGGAGCGACCGGATAGATAATTTGGGGCAGGAAAGGCCGCAAGTCGAACACGTACCCCCAAAGACGTATAAATTTACGCTCGCCGGCCGAATCGTTAGTGCAAGCCGACACACGGGTTACGGACTTGTCGAACAACGTAAGTTTCGAGCAGGGTGCCGAGGCGTTCGACGAGGTGAGGGGCGAGTGGCGAGTGGTGAGTGGGGAGTGGGGAGTGGGGAGGGGTGCGTGGTGAGTGGGGCGGGCGGAGGGCTTGGTCCGCACCCATTCCCCCTCACCCTAACCATCTCCCGGAGGGAGAGGGGACCGGGCACACGCAGTTTGGATAGGTCCGACGGCGACGTTTGGAAAGGTCCGGTTGTAACGATTTTCTGGATTCTGCGGATTGTCGGGCCGATGTTGTCCAAAGAGCGACGGACGATGGGACACGGACGACGGGCGAGAATGCTTCCGTCCGTCGCCCGTCGCCGTCGTCCGTCGGTTTCTAGTTGGGGGGGTCTGCAACGCAGGAACTAGAACAAGGAATCAACAGGCATGAGACATGGACTGATAATCATGGCGGCGGCCCTGGGGTTGGCCTTAATGGCCGGCTGCGCGTCCCAGCAACATCCGCCTTGCAACGGGTCGTGCCCGGCGGCGGCCACGCCGTGCCAGGGCGGCGATCCCGCCGCGGGTTGCCCGGCCGGCCAGGGCCGGCCGGCCCAGGCGGCGCCCGCCGCGGGCGGCACCGTGGCCTATCCCTACTATACGACCCGCGGCCCACGCGATTTCCTCGAGAGCAATCCGCAAAGCATCGGGCCCTGACGCAAACAAATTGTAGCCGGCACACGCCGTGTGCCGTACCGGGCAGGCGGCACACGGCGTGTGCCTGCTACGTTGGGGGCAACACGCTGGGTGCCACTGCTGGCTCGCCCAGCAGTGTCGAATCTCCGTCGTGCGCACCACTGCTGGACAAGCCAGCAGTGGCACCTCCAAAATCATAAAGTCCTATTTGGGTGAAGCACTACACTAGATGAAGGCCGACGGCCCTGCGAGCCGTTAGGCTCAGCCCTCGAAGCGCTTGCAGATCAAGGCGATGTTCTGGCCACCGAATCCGAAGCTGTTCGACAAGGCCACGTCGCAGCGGGCCTCCCGGCAGACGTTGGGGATGTAGTCCAGGTCGCAGTCGGGATCGGGCGTGTCGTAGTTGATCGTCGGCGGCAGCACGTTGTCGCGAATGGCCAGCAGGCAGAAGATCAACTCGGTGGCCCCCGCCGCGGCGATCAGGTGCCCCATCATGCTCTTGGTGCTGGAGACGGGAATGCGGTAGGCCTGCTCGCCGAACACCTGCTTGATCGCCAGGCTCTCGACCTTGTCGTTGACGGCGGTGCTGGTGCCGTGGGCATTGATGTAATGGATGTCGGTCGGGCCCAGGCCGGCGTCGGTCAGGGCCATGCTCATGCAGCGGATGGCGCCGCGGCCTTCGGGGTGCGTGTCGGTAATGCGGAAGGCGTCGGCGGTGGAGCCGTAGCCCACCATCTCGCCGTAAATGGCGGCGCCGCGGGCCCGGGCGTGTTCCAGGGCCTCCAGCACGACCATCCCCGCCCCCTCGCCCAGGACGAAGCCGTCGCGATTGCGATCGAAGGGCCGGGAGGCCTTGGTCGGCTCGTCGTTCCGCGTGCTCAGGGCGGTCAGCAGATTGAACCCGGTCACGCCGAAGGGGTGGATCATGGTGTGCGTGCCGCCGGCCAGCATGGCGTCGGCCTCGCCCCGGCGGATGATCTCCACCGCCTCGCCGATGGCCTGGCTGCTGGCGGCGCAGGCCGTCAGGCAATTGACGTTGGGGCCCTGGGCATCGAACAGGCTGGCCAGGTGTCCGGCCGGCATGTTCGGCTCCTGCTCCAGCTCGGCGATGGGATGCAGCAGCTCCAGGCCTTTGCGGGCGAAGCGGCCGAGGTCCAGCGTGCTGCCGCCGGCCAGGCCCGCCACCATCATCTCCGTGAAACGGTCGAAGTCCTGCTGGCCCTCGCCGCTGCCGGTGTAGACGCCGAAGCGGGTGGGGTCCAGCCGGGCCGCCTGGATGCCCGAGTCGGCCACGGCCTTCTTGGCGGCCCCCACGGCGAAACGCGTGTGGCGGCCTTGGAGCTGCCAGTCGGCCGGGTCCTCGCCCACCTCGGACAGGTCCCAGTTGCGGACCTCGGCCGCGATCTTGGTGGGGAAATTGGCGGCGTCGAACAGGGTGATGTAGTCCACGCCCGACTCGCCCGCCAGCAGCCGCTTCCACACTGTTTCCCGGTCCGAGCCCAGGGGCGTGACCAGGCCCATGCCGGTGACCACTACGCGTCGTCTCATCGCTCGATTCCTTCCAGGGCGTTGGCGGGGGGCGGACCGGGCGGCGCCTGGCCGGCCTTTTGCAGGCTGGGCGGCGGGCGGAGCGGGCCGCCGTCGGCGGCGTGCCCCACGCGGTACGCCCCGAACAGCCGCATCATCGCCAGAAAGGCCTCCGGCGAGAAGAACGTCCCCAGCCAGGGGGCGTTCAAATGCGCGAACACGATCTCCGCCTGGGCCTGCAACACCTCGCCCTTGTGGCTGGTCGCACTGACCGCGGCCCCCTCGGCCTTCAAGTACTCGATCCGCGCCGTGTAGGTCAGCGTGTCGCCCGGCGTCGCGTCGCAAAAAAACTGCACCTTGGCGATCTTGGCCAGGATCACCTTCTCGGTGAACTGGTTGTGCTCGCAGACCAGCAGCCCCCCGGTCTGCGCCATGCCCTCGATAATCAGGGTGTTGGGCATCACGGGATGACCGGGAAAATGGTCGTGCAGGTGATCCTCGGCCAGCGACACGCACTTGACGGCCTTGGCATACCGCCCGCTCTCGAACTCGATAAAACGATCGATCCAGAACCAGCGCATCAGGCGGTCACTTCCACTTTGCCTTCCACGAAGCGGCACATGTCGGACACGGTGAGCAGATTGCCGAAGTCCTGCACGACCGGATTCTTGGCGAACTCCTCGAGGTTGGCAAACGGCATCCGCTTGCGGAGCTCGGCCAGTCCGTGCTCGGTCACCCGGCCGTCCTGGACGTACTTCGGGTCGGTCAACACGTCCTCGGGAAACAGCTCGCCGCGGGGAATCTTGATGTCGAAGGCCTTCTCCAGGCGGAAAACGATGTCCAGGAAATCGATGGACTCGGCGCCCAGGTCGCCCACCAGCGTGGCCTCGGGCTGAATCTCGTCCTCGTCCACGCCCAGCGCCTCTACCAGGGCGACCTTGATCTTGTCGTAGATTTCTTCCTTCGTCGGCATTGCGCTCAATCTCCACAAAATGTCATAGGACCACACGGTTGATGTCAATATCCGCCCAGGCTCAGGCCGCCGTCGACCCGCAGAACCTGTCCGGTCATGTACGAGGCGTCGTCGCTGGCCAGGAAAGCCACCACGCGGGCGATCTCCTCCGGTTTGCCGATCCGCTTCATGGGAATGACGCCCTTGATCTGCTCGCCCGCGATGCCGCGGACCACCTGGCTCATGTCGGTCTCGATCATGCCCGGGGCCACGGCGTTGACGCGGACCTTGCGGGGGGCCAATTCCTTGGCCAGTGCGCGGGTCAAACCGTCGATCCCCCCCTTGCTGGCGGCGTAGTTGACCTGCCCCCGCGAGGCGAACTCGGCCGCCGTGCTCGACATGTTCACGATGCTGCCTTTCCGCTCCATCAACATCGGCTGGGTCACGGCGTGGCAGTAGTTGAAAGTGCCCGTCAGATTGGTCTCCAGCACGTTGTGCCACTGCTGCTCGGTCATGGCCCCCAACAGGCCGTCCTGCACGATTCCGGCCGAATTCACGAGCACGTCGAGGTGTTTCCACTCGTCGAAGAGCTGGTCGACGATCTGGTGCGCCCGCGCCAGGTCGCGGACGTCGGCCTGGAAGGCGCGGACCTGTCGGCCCGCAGCCACCAACTCGGCCACCAGGCCCTCGGCCGCCGCCTGATTGGCATGGTACACGAGGGCCACCACGGCCCCCTCCGCGGCCAATTGCACCACGCAGGCCCGGCCGATCCCCCGGCTACCCCCCGTCACCAGCGCCGTCTTTCCTTCCAATCGCATCGCTAGGCTCATCCGGTCGTGGGCACCACGGGCGGCCCGGGTTGATACAACACGTTCAGCAAATCCCGCATCTCCTGCCGCAGGCTCTCGTCGGTATCCGCATCGGCCGGATCGCGATCGGCCAGATTATACCGGCTCAAAACCAGCCGGCCGCTGACCGTCGTCCGACCATCCACCATCCCTTGGGCCTTGATCTTCGTCTCGCGCTCGTCTTGCGACAGGATCTCGGCGATCACCGTGAGCGTCTGGCCGGGCTCGACGAATTGGCCATATTTTACGTTCGCGGCTTGCCGTAAGACCACCATGCTATGGGCAAAATCCTCGCTCAGCCGGATCAGCCACGCGCCCGCCTGGGTCATGGCTTCCAACATCAACACACCGGGCAAGACGGGAAAGTTCGGAAAATGGTCGCCCAAGTACTCTTCGGACATCGTCAGAGACTTCAGGGCGGTGATCCGCACGCCCGGCTGAAACTCGACAATTCGGTCGATGAGCGTAAAACGCATGGCGGCGGTGGCGGCGGTTGCGGCGGCCGAAAAGCCAGCACTTTACGCATTGGCCCGGCCACGCGGTCCTAAAACATGGAAGTATAACGGCCCGCGCAAGGTTCCACAACCGCGGACGCGGCGGTTCTTCGCCAACTCTCGTCGCCCTCTGGGAGAGGGGCAGGAGGTGAGGGCGTGGGGAAGTCGCACAAGCAAGGCAGGGCATTCTCGCGGCTGAAGGCCCTCACCCTAACCCTCTCCCGGAGGGAGAGGGGACCGACCAATCCGCAACTTGCAACGCTCCACTCGCTTAACCCGGATTATTCACCAATCGTTCGTAGTGGCCGCATTCATGCGGTCCTTGACCTGTTCACACCCTCCAGACCCGATAAATCGGGTCACTACGAGCCCCGGTGAATAGTCCCGGTTAAGTTGGTTCGTATGGGGCTCGCTACCGCTCGACCCACCCTACCAATCTTCCACCTTCCCCAACAGAAACTATGTAATCGCCACAGTGGCACTTTCCCCATCGCGGCGGTACACTAATAACATCCTGTTTCGTTCCCAGTTCCGCCCGGAGAACCATCCGATGCCATGCCGCGGAGTCCGCGGGGCCACGACTGCCGACGCCAATACCCGCGAAGACATCCTCCGGGCGACGCGGGAACTGCTCGCCCTGATGATCCGCCAGAACGGGATCCGCCCGGAGGACGTGGCCAGCGCGATCTTTTCCACCAGCTCGGACCTGGACGCGGAGTTTCCCGCCATGGCCGCCCGGCAGTTGGGATGGCTCGAGGTGGCGCTGATGTGCAACCACGAGCTGGACGTGCCCGGCTCGCTCCGCCGCTGCATCCGCATCATGCTGCACTGGAATACCGACCGGCCGGCGAGCGAGATCGTCCACGTGTACGTTAAGGAGGCCGTGAGTCTGCGGCCCGACCTCTCTCAGTTGCCGCCCGTCGACTGGGATGAGTTGGAGCGGTGGATCGGCACGCGTCTGCGCGAGACGCCGGCCACGGCGAAGAGCAGCAAGACCGCCAGGCAGACGCCGGCCGGCCAGTCGCCGAATTGCAAGTAGGGGCTACGGCGGCGATCCAGGCGGACACGGGCCAGGATTACGTCGGGCACCCGGGGCGTGCCCCGTTCCACAACCTGCCCCTCGCCGTCGATCCACGCCGAGATGCCCGTGTTGGCCGCAATCAGAAAAGGCTTGCGGCACTCGACCGCCCGGAACACCCCGCACGCCAGGTGCATCTCCAACTCGCTGGAGCCCCAGAACCACCCGTCGTTGGTGAGGTTCACCAGCACGTCCGGCTCGCGATCCTGCTCGGCCAACTTCGTGATCTGCCGCCGAATGACGTGCGACAGCACGCTCTCATAGCAGATATTGGGCGCAATCCAGACCCCGCCGGGAAATGTATCCGGCACACTCCGTGTGCCGACGGACGGCACACGGAGTGTGCCGGATACAATAGGCAAGAAAAACGCTTCCGGCTGCCGGCCGGCCGTTACACTGACCGGCAGCGGCGTGAGCTGTTGCAGCCGGGGGAAGTAGTCGGCCCAGGGCACGTACTCGCCGAACATCACCAGGTGCACCTTGTCGTAGTGGCCCCGCAGCTCGCCGCCGGGCGTGACATAGGCCGACGAATTGTAAAATCGCACACCCTCCCGGCCGAAATGCTGGCGGTCGACGCCCAGCAGCATGGCCGCGCCGAGCTGCCGGGCCGTGGCGCCCAGCACCGCCCGGCTCTCATCGACCGCCTTGGCCAGCCTTTGCCGGAACTCGGCCGGCGGCATGTCGGCCAGCTCCTCGGGCTGCGCGGCATCCAGGTCGCGCGTATACCACCGCCGCCAGGGCCCCCGCGTGAACATGCACTCCGGCCACACGACCAGGTCCGGGCGGCCGAACTTCGCCACCGCTTCCTTCGACAACCGGTCGTACTCCTGATAGATCGTTTCCTGCAAGGCCTCGTCGCTGCGCATCTCGGTGTCGATCGAGCCTTGGACCAGGGCGATCCGCGGCCCCGGCAGCGTATTGTCGCCCGCGGTCCGCAGGCTGCCGTAGGCCAGCACGGCGGCCAGCAGGCCCGCCGCCGGCGCCAGGGGCCAGAACGACCACCGGCCGCTCGTTTTCGGTCCCCTCTCCGTTCGGGAGAGGGCTAGGGTGAGGGCTGGTTTCCCGCAGGCTTGGTTTTCAGAACCGTCGGCCGGCAGAGGGGCCATGCGGGCCAGGCAGGCCGCCACGAACATCACTACGAAGCTCACCCCGAACGCACCGGCCAGGTCGCTCACCTGGATCAACCTCGTCCAGCGATACTGGGTGTGCGCCAGGCTGGCCATGGTCATGCCGGTCAGCAGATGGGCCCGGGCCAACTCCAATCCGGTCCACACCGCCGGGGCCGCCAGGATCACCGGCACGCCCAGCCGGTGCACCGCCGCCCTTGCCACGCCGATGAACAGCGGCAGATAGAAAGCGAAATAGAAACTCAGGGCGATCCAGCCGACCCCCGTGGCCCAATGCGGCAGCCGCAACCAATGCAGCGCCGCCAGCCAGAAGAAGAAACCGACCAGCCACAACACGACGTAGGGCCGGCCCCCGGCCAACCGCACTGCCGCCAGCAACAAGAGGCCAGCCAGCGGCCAGAAGAGCAACTCGGCCAGCCAGTAGCCGCGATACTGAAGGCCCTGGAAATACCAGTTGACGGCCAGCCAAGCGGCAAAGAGGACGGCCGCAAGGATCAACAGGCCGACAGTCCGGATCTTTACCGGCCACTGGTATGGCCAGGCCGGTAGCCGCTCCAGGCGGACGAGATACACCCAGCCGATCGGCGCCAGCCAGGCCAACGGCCACCAGTCCACCGGCGGCAGCGCCAACCAGAGCAGCGCCCCGCCCAACGCCGCGCAGCCCAACGTGCTAGGAGCTATGAGCTTTGAGCTGTGAGCTATGAGCCGTGAGCTATCACCTTTGCTGCTCATGGCTCACTGCTCACTGCTCACAGCTCACAGCTCATAGCTCCCTGCTCACCGCCAGGAACCGTTCCAGAATCTTCGTTCCGCAAGCCGTCAAAAAGCTTTCCGGATGGAACTGTACGCCGAACAGCGGGAACCGCTTGTGGCGAATCCCCATGATCTCCAGCGTGCCGTCCGGCGCGTGGCTCCAGGCCGCCAGGTCGAACTCGTCGCTGAGAGTATCGGGCTGGATGACGAGGCTATGGTAGCGCGTGGCCTCGAAGGGGTTCGGCAGCCCTTCGCACAGGCCGCGGTCGTCGTGATGGATCATGTCGGTCTTGCCGTGCATCAACCGCCCGGCGCGGACAATCTTGCCCCCGAAGGCCTGTCCGATGGCCTGGTGGCCCAGGCAGACACCCAACAGCGGGATCAGCCCCGCGAACCGCTTCACGCACTCCAGCGAGATCCCCGCGTCGTCCGGCGTACAGGGGCCCGGCGAAATGATCAGGTGCGTAGGCCGCTTGGCCTCGATCTCGTCCGGCGTGATCCGATCGTTCCGGTACACCTCCAAGTCGAGCGCCGGGTCGATCTCCCCCAGCCGCTGAACCAGGTTGTAGGTGAACGAATCGTAATTGTCGATGAGGAGAATCATTTTCAGGCCCCGGTCCCCTCTCCCGCCGGGAGAGGGTTAGGGTGAGGGGAAATGGGTGAGGACATTGCCGCTCCAGGTTTCGGGACCGACACAGGTTCCCCTCACCCCGGCCCTCTCCCGGAGGGAGAGGGGGATCGCTTGTACGGCCCTCGCCCCAATTGCCAACCTCTAGTACTTTAACCGCTTTCGCTGACTTGGGCCAGAGCCCCCGCCGACGACTTTACAACGGAGCGGCGCGGCTGCTGCCAAGTTTCGTCCGGGGAGCAACCCGGTGATTGCTTGGCCACCGAAGCTGTGACGGAAAGGCGATCAGGCGTCGGCCCCGGCTTGACTTCCGTGGGCCGCGCATTCAGACTCAGAGGAGAGCCGTTTGGGCCGATCGTTGCGCCGTCGGCCGGACCCTTCAGCGGCGGCGAAGCCTGGTTCATTGCTTGGGAGGTCAGGCATGACCGACCCGTGGGGAGGGGATGGTCTGTCCCGCTCCGAGAAACGGCCCGTCGATGCCGCCCTGCCGGCACCGGACACCCAGGGCACGCCGGCCGCGGGCGGTGTCTCGGAGACTCCCCCAGCCGCGGCGCACGCCCTGCATATCTATTGTACGTACTGCCACGAGCGCAGCGTCTTGGCGCCGGATGCCCGGCTCGCCGAGGTGACGTGCGCCACCTGCGGCAACAAGCTGGACTTGGTTGCCGACCAGACCCAGGCCTGGTCGACCGGCGACGGCCAGGCGGCGGCGACGCCGAGGAGCATCGGCCATTTCGAGTTGCTCGAGCCGTTGGGATCGGGCGGGTTCGGCACGGTGTGGAAGGCCCACGATCTGCAACTGGATCGCATCGTGGCGGTCAAGATCCCGCACAAGGGCCGGCTGAACCTGGCGGAGGTCGAGAAGTTCCTCCGCGAGGCCCGCACCGCGGCGCAGCTTTGCCATCCGAACATCGTCAGCGTGCACGAGGTGGGACTGGCCGACGACTTCGTGTATATCGTCAGCGACTTCGTCGAAGGACTGTCGCTGGACAAGTGGTTGGCCGGACAACGGCTCTCCCATCGCGATGCGGCCCGGCTGTGTGCAAAGGTCAGCGCGGCGCTCGATTACGCCCACCAGCAAGGCATCATCCATCGCGACCTGAAGGCCGGCAACATCATGATGGACCGCGCGGGCGAGCCGCACGTCACGGACTTCGGGCTGGCCAAGCGGGAATCGGGCGAGGCGAGCATGACCCTGGAAGGGCAGATCCTCGGCACGCCGGCCTACATGTCGCCCGAACAGGCCCAAGGGCAAGGCCACGCCGCCGACCGGCGCACCGACATCTATTCGCTGGGCGTGATTCTCTTCGAGTTGCTGACGGGCGAGCATCCCTTTCGCGGCAGCGTGCCGATGCTGCTGAAGCAGGTCATCGAGGACGAGCCGCCCAGCCCCCGAAAGTTCGACAATCGCGTGTCGCGCGACCTGGAAACGATCTGCCTGAAATGCTTACAGAAGGAGCCCTCGTCGCGGTACGAGACGGCGCGGGCCTTGGCCGACGAGTTGGGGCGATTTGTGGCCGGCGTGCCGATCCAGGCGCGGCCGGTGGGCCGGCTGGAGCGGTTCGCACGGTGGTGCCGGCGGAACCCGCTGGTGGCCGCCTCGACGGCGACGGCACTGGCCTGCCTGCTGTTCGGGCTGGCCGCGGCAACGATCGGTTACGTCCGCACCTCGCTGGCCCTGGAAGACGCCCGCCGAGCGCAGGCCCACGCCGAAGGAAGTCTGCAGCAAGCCAGACAGGCGGTCGACGACCTGTTCACGAGGGTCAGCGAGGAAACCCTCTTGAATCAGCCCGGCATGCAGCCCTTGCGCCGCGATCTCTTGTGCCGAGCGCGGGACTATTACCAGAAGTTCCTCGCTCGGAGCGCGGGCAACGAATCGCTGCGCGATGAGCTGGGGATGGCGCATTTCCGGGTGGGCCTGATTACCGAAGAGGTCGAGTCGCCCGGCAAGGCTATCCCCTGCTACCAGAGCGCGCGGCAAATCCAAGTCGGGCTCGTGACCGACGAGCCCACTAATGCCGACCGGCTGAAGGCCCTGGGCGACACGCTCAACGCCCTGGGCCGCGCATGTCACAAGCAACAGCAGTTCCCGCAGGCGATGGAAGCCTACCGGGCCGCCGTCGATCTGCGCCGGCGGTTGGCCCAACAGGCGCCGCAGCGCCTCGATTTCCAGCGATTGCTGGCCAACATCTACATGAACATCGGGCTGGTGGAAAAGGAACACGATCCGGCCCAGGCCCGCAAGTCGATGGAAGAGGCGCAGACCATCCGCGGCCGGCTGCTCGTGGCGGGCAAGGCCGACGCCAAGCTCCGGCGGGACTTCGCCATGGGCTGCTTCAACCTCGCCATGCTGGCGCTGGGCGAAAACTCCGTCGACACCGCCCAAGCGGCCTTGGACAAGGCGCGACAACTGTTCACCGCGCTGGTCAAGACCGCGCCTGCCGATTTGGACGCCTCCTACGCGCTTGCCGTCTGCTGCCGCAAGCAGGCCGATTTGTTGTGCTTCCAGCAGCGTCATGACGAAGCCCTGCGCCTGTATGCCCAGGCCCGCGACGTCCTCGAGCCGCTGGCTGAAAAAAATCCCTCGGTCACGGAGTATCAGGTCGGGGCCGCGGAAGTCTTCATCAATATCGCCCAAATGGAGCAGGAACGAGGACACGCGGAGCAGTCGTTGGCGGCCTTCGACCGCGCGGCCGCCCTGCTGATCCCGCTGCTGGCCGACCTGGCCCCGGACGCACGTTATCGCCGCAACCTGATCATCGCGACCTGCGCCGTAGGCGAGTTGCACCCCAATGCCAATCGCCGGGCCGAAGCCCTGCGGGCCTTGGAGGCGCTGGCCGAGCACCTGCCGCGGATCGCCGCGCAGTCGCCCGGTGCCCCCGGCGCCGGCGAGCAGCTCGAGACCACCAGGGCCGCCATCAAGCATCTGAAGGCGGCGGCGGGACGGACTCATCGCGACAACCGGTAAAAGGCTCAACCGCAGCCTTGCCTGCGAAACTCGCAGAATTGTTTCGACGCTCCCGGTCGATCTGCCGATCCCCTAGATATGGAGTGGGGCCGCGCGGGCACAAAGTCCGCCTGATTTGCCGCGCCCGCCTGACCCGCAATGTCGGCCCAGCCACGCCGGTTCCAACAGAAGCCGGCCGGGCGCCGGATGGCAAGCAATGAGGCTCGCGCAATGTCACGCACGACTACGATTATGGCCCTCGGATGCCTGGCCTGGGCGGGGCTCTGCGGACTGGGTTCCATCGCGACAGGGAGGGCCGAGGAAGTCCCCACGTCCCAGACCGTTGTTGCGGTTTCCGATCGCGCGGAGCACGCCCCGGATCTCCTGCTCGCCCAAGGGCCAAGGGCCGGCGACGCCGCAACGGGTGAAGGGCAAGACTCGGCGGCCGGCGTCGAAGCGGCGGAGCAACCTCCGCCCTCCGATTTCCTGGCAGGTCTGTTCGGCCGGACCGCCGCCTCGGAACCGAGTTCCCGACTGGCCGGCACGCCGAACATGTTCGGCGATCTGGCCGGGGTTCGCGTGAGCGGAACCTTAGGCCAGAACGAGGCCAGCCTGCCCCTGGCAAGCATCGGCGATCGCATGAAGATCGCCGAAGACGACAACGCGCTGCCGCAGGACCGCGTCTTCTTCCTGTACAATCACTTCAACGGCGCCTTGCCGGTCGGCACTTTTTCCGGGGGTGTCCCGGTGGTAACACACTCCTTCGACCTCGACCGCTACACGATCGGCATCGAGAAGACGTTCCTCGATCGGTCCTGGTCGGTTGAGCTGCGGATGCCCTTCACCGGGGCGTTCGACTACAGCAACGCCGACTTTTCCGTTTCCAGCGGGCAGGTCGGCAACCTGACGGCGGTCGTGAAACGGCTGCTGTACCAGTCCGAGACGACCGTCGCTGCCATCGGGTTGGGCATCGGCACCCCGACGGGAAGCAACGCCGACGGAACGGCGGCTAGCGTCCAGTTCACGGTCCACAACCAGGCACTGCACCTGATGCCCTTTGCGGGTTTCATCCGCACGCCCAACGACCGCTGGTTCTACCAGGGTTTCCTGCAGATCGACGTGCCCACCAATGGCAACCGCATCGACTACGTGGATTCGTCGCCGCCGAGCAGCGGCACGTTTGGAACGCTCGATGACCAAACCCTGCTGTACGCCGATTTGTGCCTGGGCTGCTGGCTGTGTCGCAACCGCGAGGCCCGCTGGCTGACCGGCCTGGCCGCCGTGCTCGAGCTGCACTACACCACCACGCTGCAAGACGCCGACGTGGTCTCGGGCTACGTGATCCCGCAGTCTTTCGCGTTCGGCAACTTCGCCAACCGCCAGGATCTGCTGGACATGACCGTCGGCCTGCATGCCGAGATCGCCGATCAAACCCTGTTCCGCGTAGGGTGCGTACTGCCGCTGCGAAGCGGCGACGACCGCACCTTCGATGCCGAGGTCCAGGTCCAGGTCGAGCGCCGCTTCTGACCCGCCGCAAGCAATCCCTTGACGGCCGCGGCGCAGGTGGCCCATAATGCCCGCGGTGAACCACCCCGCTGCAAGTCGGAGAGGGCGAAAGTGAAGGCGGGCGAGGCGGGCCGGTTTCGACTGACCTATTTGCTGCGCGGCGCGGTCCAGCGCGTCGATTGCAGCCAGCCGGAGGTGCTCATCGGCCGCGGCCCGGAATGCGACGTGATCTTGAACGAGGAAGGCGTTTCGCGGCGGCACGCTTTGATCCGCCGCGCCGGCGACGGCTGGACGATTATCGACCAGGGGAGCCGCAACGGGACTTACGTAAACCAGCGGCGGATCGTGGAACAGCCGCTGGCCGACGGCGACCGGATCAGCCCCGGCCCGGAGGCGCTGACGCCCACGGTGCTCACCTTTCATTCCTTGTCCGAATCCGCCCCGCCGGAAAGCCCGCTGCTGTTCTCCGACGGCGCCGGCGCCGCCAGCGTCAGCCTGTCGATGCGGGTCGACCAGGACGAGCCGACGGTGGGACTGGCGCCGCCGGGAGGCGGATTGGAAGGCCCCCCGGCCGCACTGCCGCGGTCGCCCATGCAGGTGATCGGCCTGTTCCAGGAGGTGAGCGAGGTGCTGCTGGCCGCCACAAGCCTCGACGAGATCCTGGAGAAGGTCATCGCCCTGGCGCTGGCGCACTTGCCGGTCGAGCGGGGGGCGATCTGCCTCTGCGATCCAAGCCGCGAGACGCTGGTGCCGACAGTGGTGCGGGCCAGGGGAGTGACAGGGGGCGAGTCGATCACGATCAGCCGCAGCATTGCCCAAGCCGCAGTCCATGCCCGCCAAGCACTGCTGGTGACCGACGCCCCCGCCGACGCGCAGTTCGCCCGGGCGCCGAGCATCCGGGAAATGAAGATCCAGTCGGCGATGTGCGCTCCGCTGTATCATGCGGGACAGGTGCAGGGGTTGATTTACGTGGACACGTGCGAGCCGGGCAGCCGGCTCGCCGCCGGAGACCTGCGATTGCTGACCGCCCTGGGCGGGTTGACCGCCGTGGGGATCGAGCAGATGCGACTGCGGGACGACGTCGACCGTGAGCGGGCGATCCGCGCCAGGCTGGCCCGCTACAGTTCGCCCGGAGTGGTCGAGCGGATCATCGCCCAGGCCAGCGGCACCGACGGCGAAATGATCTCCGAGCAGCACGAGGCAAGCGTGTTGTTCGGCGACCTCATCGATTTCACGCCGCTGGCGGAAGGGATGCACCCGACAGAAGTTGCGCAGATTCTCAACGAAGTGTTCGGGCTGCTGACCGAGGTGGTATTTGCCCACGGTGGCACGTTGGACAAGTATCTCGGCGACGCGGTGATGGCGATCTTCGGCGCCCCCTTGCCGCAGGCGGACCATGCCCAGCGCGCGGTCCGCGCCGCCTTGCGAATGCACCAGTTGCTCGACGAGCTCAACTCCGCCCGCCCGGAAAGCCGCCGCCTGCGGATGCGGATCGGAATCAATTCCGGAACCGTGGTGGCGGGTGACATCGGCTCGCCGATCCGCAAGGATTACACGGTCATCGGCGACACGGTGAACGTCGCCAGCCGGCTGGAATCCTCGGTTGCCGAAGCCGGACAAGTGGTCATCGGCCCGGCCACGTTCGAGCGGTGCAAGGAGCTGTTCGCCTGCCGGCCGCTCGCCCAGCGCCGGCTGAAAGGCAAGCAACAGACCATGGTTCCGTACCTGGTTCTCGGACCGGCCGGCGCTGCGATGCCCCGCGAGGCTCCGCCCCCAGTTAATGACTCCGATCGCGCCTGATCGATGCTTAGCCGGGCGAGTTGGCTGCGGCCGCGGATCAGTCGCCACGGCGATGCTGGCAGCGGGGGCAGAAGAAGGTGGAGCGCTGTGCCTGTACGATGCGCTCGATCTTGGCCCGGCCGCAACGCAGGCACGGTTGCCCGGTGCGCTGATACACCCGATGACAGAGTTGGTAGTTGCCCGGCTTATTGCGGGCGATGCGATAGGTGCCGTCGCGAAGGGTCGAGCCCTGGTGGCGAATCGCTGCCTGCAAGACGCGCCGCATTTCCGCGTGCAGCCTGCTCCATTGGCGGGGCCGCAGGCCGCAGCAGGGCTCGGCCGGATGGACGGCCGCCGCGTGCAGGATCTCCGAGGCGTAGAGATTGCCGATGCCGGCCAGGGCCTGCTGGTCCAACAGCGCCACTTTGATCGGGCGGCGGCTGGGCCCCAGCCGCTCGCGCAGCGCGGCGGCCGACACGGCCAGGGCATCCGGCCCCCAGCGCTTCGGCCCGTAGCGGGCGGCAAACTCCGCCGCCGAAAACAACTGCACCACCCCCAAGCCACGCTGGTCCCAGAACAACAGCCGCCGCGGGGACGGGCTCATTTTTCGGCCCCCCCGGCCGAAAAATGTGCCTGTCCCCTTATCGCCCGCGGAAAGCTCCAGCACGATCCGCAAGTGCTCGCGGTCGGGCGGATCGGCCAGCAGCACCAGCCCCGTCATTCGCGGCTCTATTACAACCCGGTCGCCCGAATCCAGTTCCAGAACGATCCGCTTGCCGATGCGGCCGACGGCGCCGATCCGCCGGCCCACCACCTGGCGGCGGAACAGCTCCAGCGGCGGACGGATCGTGATCGGCTGGCATTTCGACGGCGGCCGCCGCACGCCGCTGATCAGGCTGCCGGCCGCCGCCGCCACGCAGCGCCGCATAGTTTCGACTTCGGGTAATTCGGGCATTACTTACGCCGTGAATTCTTCTGCCGTACTCCTCTCGCTCCGCGAGAGGCCGGAGGCGTGAGTGCGTCTCTGCCAGGCCCTCTCGCGGAGCGAGAGGAGTACGACGGTAATTGTTCCGCCGGTCCTATAGCACTACATCTTCTCCACCACGCGGATGCCCAGCAGTTCCAGCCCGCTGCGGATGGTCCGCGCCGTCAGGTCGCACAGGAGCAGCCGGCTGCGGCGGAGCTCGAGGGTTTCGGCCTTCAGCACCGGGCACTGCTCGAAGAAGGTCGAGTAGCGGATCGCCAGCTCGAACAGGTAGGCAGTGAGGTGATTGGGGCGGTAATCGGCGGCGGCCAGCTCCAGGGCCTCGCCGTAGCGGAGCAGCTCCAGGGCCAAGGCCCGCTCGGCCGGCGTTGCCAGGCAGACCCACGGCGGCGCGGCCCGCAACGCCTCGGCATCCACCTGGCCCCGGGCAAAGATGCTCCGCACCCGGGCATAAGCATATTGCATGTACGTCGCCGTGTTGCCGTTCATGGCCAGCATCTTGTCGTAGCTGAACACGTAATCGCTGGTGCGATTATGGGCCAGGTCGGCGTACTTGAGGGCGGCGATGCCCACCGTCTCGGCGATCTCGGCCCGCTCGTGGGCCGACAGTTCCGGGCCGTCGGGCTTGGCGTCGTCGCCGGCGGCGACGATCGCCCCCGCGCGGCGGACCGCCTCGTCCAGCAGGCCCTCCAGGCCCACGGTGTCGCCCGAGCGAGTCCGGAACGGCCGGCCGTCCTCGCCCAGCACCGTCCCGAAACTGACGTGCACCAGCTCGACCTCCCGGTGGCCCAGCCGCCGCGCCGCCTCGAAAAGCTGCTGGAAGTGCAATCCCTGGCGATGATCGACCACGTACAGGATCACCTCGGGCTGCCAGCGCTCCAGGCGGTACTGGATCGTGGCCAGGTCGGTGGTGGCGTACAGGAACCCGCCGCTGTGCTTGCGGACGATCATCGGCGCCGCCTGGCCCTCGAGAAAGATGCACACCGCACCGTCGCTTTCGCGGGCGATGCCCCGCCGCAGAAGCTCATCGACCAGCCCCGGCAGCATGTCGTTATAGAAGCTCTCGCCCAACGAATAGTCGAACTCGACGTGCAGCCGGCGGTACATCCGCTCGATCTCGCGGAGGCAATGGGGCATGAACTCCTGCCACAGGCGGTGGTTCTCGGCGTCGCCGACGTGCAGCCGGGCCGTCTCGGCGAGCACCGCCCGGCGGATCTCCGAAGGCCCGCCGCTTGCCTCGCCCTCCGGCTCCGACTCCGCCCCCTCCCCAGCCCGATCGAGCAACTGCCGCACCAGGCGGTACAGCCGGGCCAGCTCGCCCACCGGGTCCCGCCCGTACGCCTCCCGATCCAGGAAGTGCTTGTAGCCGTAAATGATCATGCCGAACTGCGTGCCCCAGTCGCCGACGTGATTGTCGCTGATTACGCGGTGGCCCAGGAATCGCAAGGTTCGGCCCAGGGCGTCGCCGATGACCGTCGAGCGGATGTGCCCCACGTGCATGGGCTTGGCCACGTTGGGGGCCGAGAAGTCGATCACGAAGGTTCGCGGCCGGGCGACGGGCGGAATGCCCAGCCGCTCCTCGGCCGCGGCCGCCTGCAGCCGCTCGACCAGCCAGTCGTCGCGGATTCGCAGGTTGATGAATCCCGGGCCGGCCACCTCGGGCGGATGGCAGAAGTCGGCCAGCTCCAGCCGGGCGGCGATCTCGGCGGCCAACTGCCGGGGCGATCGGCCCAGCCGCTTGCCCAGCGGCATGGCCATGTTCGCCTGGTAGTCGCCGAACTTGGGGTCCTGGCTGCGGCGGATCATCTCCAGCCACTCGCTGGCCTCCAGCCCCATGCCCGCTAGCGCCCGCCGAAACCGCTCCTTCAGATCGGGCAGCATGCTCATGGCGCGATCCGCTTGGCCTGCCCCCACAGGTCCTCCAGCGCGTAGTACGACCGCTTCTCGGGCTCGAACAGGTGCACCACCACGTCGCCGTAATCCAAAAGGATCCAGTGGCTGTGCTCGTAGCCCTCGATGCCCAGCCGCCGGTCCCCCAACTCCTCCTGCAATACCCGGTCGATCTCCTCGCTGATGGCGTGCAACTGACGCCGGCTGGCGCCGCTGGCCAGCACGAAGTAATCGAACAGGCAGGTCAACTCCCGCATGTCCAAAATAACCACGTCGCGGCCGCGATTCTCCTCTGCCACCCGGGCGGCAACCTTGGCCCGCTCGAGACTCGATCCGCACCGCGATTGGGCCGTGGTCGCACGGGAAGGCTCGTTGCCGTCTGCCGCCATTATCGACCTCGCACGGGTCCGGGGGGATACAACCCTGCATTGTACATCATCCTGCGCCCGGCGGGCACTGACGCGCACGCTAACCGGGATTATTCACCAAGGCTCATAGTGATCCGATTTGTCGGGTCTGGAGAGCGTGAACAGGTCAAGGACCGCATGAATGCGGTCACTACGAACGAGTAGTGAATAATCCAGGTTAAGGACTGGCCTCTTCCAAATTGCGGATTGTCAGGTCCCCTCTCCCTCTGGGAGGGTTAGGGTGAGGGGAATTGGATGAGGACCATGCTACCTCATTGGTAGGGTGGGTCGAGCGCAGCGAGCCCCACCAATAGTGGTTCTGGTGGGGCTCGCTGCGC
>JBEKTY010000077.1:0-55495 GCA_049515555.1 Thermoguttaceae bacterium | reverse complement strand
GGGTGCCACTGCTGGCTTGTCCAGCAGTGCCGAACCGTCAACGTGCGTAACACTGCTGGACAAGCCAGCAGTGGCACCCGGCGCAGGCTACAAGAATCATCGCGCAGGCTATAAAAATCCTCCCGGGCCGGGCGGAGCCGTTGTAAAGATGAGGTACCCTTGATAAACGGCCACGGGGGCAACCGGGCTCCGTTCCTCCTTGCGCCCAGGGGGGCCGGGGGGTTAGGGCGTCTGGATATTTTGGGCAGCGGCCTTCGGCACCGCGCCCGGCGGCAGCCTTGAGTCGGCCCCGAAAAGCGAGTACACCAGACAGAAGGGGGCTTCCGCCTTCCGGCAGGCACGGCCGGCAAGGGCAGGAGTCCTGCGGGTGAGTGCATGAGCAGTTACGAGCAACCGATCGACGCGCAGTTGATCGAGCAGACCAAGCGGCAGATTCAGGGGCTGGTGGCCGAGATTGCGCAGTTGACCAAGCAGAACGTCGCGCCCGGCGAGTTCTACGGCCAGTTCCTGGGCAAGGTGGTGACGGCCCTGGCCGCGCCCGGGGGGGCCGTCTGGACTACCGCCGACGACGGCCACATCGCCCTGCAGTACCAGATCAACCTCCAGCAGACCAACCTGCCCGACAACGAAGAGAACCAGAAGCGGCACTCGCGGCTGCTCTTCAAGGCCCTGGCCGACGGCGAGGGGCTGCTCGTGCCGCCGAACTCGGGCTTCGGCGAGGACAACGAAGTCGCCAATCCCACCGAGTTCCTGCTGGTAATCGCCCCGCTGCGGACCGACCTGGAGATGGTGGGCCTGGTCGAGATCTTTCAGCGCGCCGACTCGGCGCCCAACGTACAGCAGGGCTATTTGCGGTTCCTGCTGCAGGGGAACCACTGCCTGATCGAGGCCGTCAGCGGCCAGGACGTGTTCGACAAGCGTTCCAACACCATCCGCCTGCTGGGCCGGCTGGCCACGGCGGTGGTGGCCACGGGCGACCCCATCTGGTACACGGGCGACACCACGGACCTCGCCCCGCAGGTCGAAGACGCCGTGCAGGAATACGTCGACGAGGCGCACTCGAAGATGATCGCCGTGCTGCCGCTGGGGCGGCCCAAGCCCGACCAGGAAATCGATCGCGACGAGCGGGAGGACTTCGAGCCGGCCATCGGCGCGCTGGTCATCGAGCAGATCGAGGACAGCCGCGTGGCCCCGGCCCTGATGCAGCGGGTGGACGTGGTCTGCCGGCACAGCTCGACGGCCTTGGCCAACGCCATGGAGCACCAGAGCCTGTTCCTGATGCCGCTCTGGCGGCTGATCGGGAAGAGCCGCGTGCTGGTCAAGGCCCGCACCCTGCCCAAGACGATCTCCATCAGCGCCGCCGTCCTGCTGGGGTTGCTGCTGCTGTTCGTGTGGCCGGCCGACTTCCAACTCCAAGGCAAGGGGACGCTGGAGCCGGTGGACCGCTGCGACGTGTTCGCCGGGGCCGACGGCGTGATCTGCGAGATCCCCAAGGGGATCAAGGACGGGGCCATGGTCCACAAGGGCGACCTGCTGCTGCGGCTCCGCAACACCGACTTCGAGGTGAACCGCGCCGACCTCGAAGGCCAGGTAATCACGGCCCGCGAGCACGTCTTCTCCATTCAACACCTCTTGTCGAGCATCGGCTTGCGGCCCGAGGAGAAGAGCCGCTTGTACGGCGAGTTGGCCGAGGGCAAGGAGAAGCTCATGAGCCTGGAAGCGCAGCGCGATCTCTACAAGGCCAAGATGGCCGAGCTGGAGATCAAGAGTCCCATCGACGGCCAGGTCGTCGCCTGGGACCTGCAGCGGCTCATGCTCCGGCCGGTGCAGAAGGGCCAGATGCTGCTGCGGGTGGCCAATCCCGATGGTCCCTGGCAGTTGGAGCTGCACATGGCCGAGGACCGCATGGGGCATATCGTGCGGGCCGAGCAGCAGGCCGTGGCCGGACCGGACAAACCCCTGCCGGTTTCCTATATCCTGGCCACCGAGCCGGGCACGACCCGCCAGGGCGCCATCCAGGAAATCCAGCAGGCTGCCGAGGTCCACGGCGAAGAGGGCAACACCGTGCTCATCAAGGTGAGCATGAACAAGGACGACGTGGCCACGGCCGACCTGCGGCCGGGGGCCTCCGTGACGGCCAAGGTGTACTGCGGCCGCCGCTCGCTGGGCTACGTGTTGTTCCACGACGTGATTGCATTCGTCCAGTCGCGGATCTTGTTCCGGTTGTTTTAGAGCCGGGATTTGGGGATTTGGTTTGCAGGGTGGGTCGAGTTTGTAGGGTGGGTCGAGCGCTAGCGAGCCCCACCAGAAGCAAAATAAGGACCTCTTACGATGCGATGGTTGGCCGTGGTCTTGGTGCTGGCGACGGTGGGTGCGGCGACGGCGGTGGACGCGGCGGTGGGCTCGGCGGGGGCGGGCTCGGCGGTGGAGTCGGGCACCGTAGCCCCCCTGCCCGCTGCGGTCGACGTGCCCAACTGCCTGGTCGTGCTGGTCGAAGAGGCCCAGGTGCCGGCCCAGGAGCCGGGGGTCGTGACGCAAGTGAAAGTCCGCGAGGGGCAGCTCGTCGAGCAAGGTCAGCTCCTGGCCCAGATCGACGACGCCAAGGCCAAGATGGCGCTCCGCGTGGGGGTGGCCAAGCTGGCGGCGGCCAAGGAGAAGGCCGACGACGACATCAACGTCCGCTACGCCATCTCGGCGGCCAAAGTGGCCAAGGCCGAATACGACGTCAGCGCCGAGGCCAACCGCAAGGTCCCCCGTAGCGTGCCCCAGGTGGAGCTCAACAAGCTGCTCTTGAAGCATGAAGAGACCGTGCTGGGCATCGAAAAGTCGCGGTTGGACCAGCGGGTGGCCGTGGACGAGGCGAGTGTGGCCCAGGCCGACGCCGACGCCGCCCAGGAAGACATCAATCGCCGGCAGATCCGCTCGCCCGTCGAGGGGGTGGTAGACGAGCTGCACCGGCACGTGGGCGAATGGGCCCTGGCGGGCGACCCCGTGCTGCACGTCGTCCGCATGGACCGCCTGTGGGTCGAGGGCTTCATTTCGGCCAAGGATTTCAACCGCAGCGAGCTCCAGCAGCGCCCGGTCAAGGTCGAGATCATGCTGGCCCGGGGCGAGGTGGAAACGATCACCGGCACGGTGGTCTTCACCAAGCCCAATACCGAGGCCGGCGGCACCTTCCTGATCCGCGCCGAGATCAAGAACCAGAAGCAGAACGGTTACTGGATGCTCAGTCCGGGGCTCAGCGCGAAAATGCACATCAGCTTGCGATAAGAAAAGGATGAGGGATGAGGGATGAAGCGGCCCCGGGCTAACAGCCCCGGGGGGACTAAATCCCTAAATCCCCAAATCCCCAAATGGTCACTCTTCGCGACAGCCTGCTTTCCAGTTCCGCCCGCCGCTTATCGCTCCGCAAGCGGCCGGACCTGACGGCCCGCCGCCACCATTACCTGGGCCGCAGCTATTGGATCGTGAAGGAGCCGGTGGGCCTGAACTACTTCCGCTTCCAGGAAGAAGAGTACGCCATCCTCAACTGGATGAACGGCGACATCAGCCTGGACGAGATCAAGGAGCGTTTCGAGGAGGAGTTTCCGCCGCAGAAAATCACCCTCGACGAGCTGCAGCAGTTTTTGGGGATGCTGCACCGCAGCGGGCTGGTCATGGCCGCCGTGGGCGGCCAGGGACGGCAGCTCCTGAAACGCCGCACCGAGCGCCGGCGGAAGGAGTTGATCAACGCGGTATCCAACGTCTTGTGCATCCGCTTCAAGGGCTTCGATCCCGAGCGCTTCTTCAACTGGCTGTATCCCAAGGTCCGCTGGTTCTTCACGCCCACGGCCGTGGTGCTGGCCATCATGCTGGTGCTCTCGGCGGTCATGCTGGTGACGGTGCAGTTCCAAACATTCGCCTCGCGGCTGCCGGCCTTCCACGAGTTCTTCAGCCTCGCCAACGCCCTGTGGCTCTCGGTCACACTGGCGGTGATCAAGGTCCTGCACGAGTTCGGGCACGGCCTGACGTGCAAGCACTTCGGCGGCGAGTGCCACGAGGTGGGCGTGATGGTGCTGGTGCTCACGCCCTGCCTGTATTGCAACGTCTCCGATTCGTGGATGCTACCCAACAAGTGGCATCGCGCGGCCATCGGCGCGGGCGGGATGTACGTCGAGCTGATCCTGGCCGCCATCGCCACCTTCATCTGGTGGTTCTCCCAGCCGGGCCTGCTCAACCACCTCTGCCTGAACGCGATGTTCGTGGCCTCGGTGACCACCATCATCTTCAACGCCAACCCCCTGCTGCGCTACGACGGCTACTACATCCTCGCCGACCTGACCGAGATCCCCAACCTGCGGCAGAAGGCCACCACCATCCTCAGCCGCAAGATGGGCGAGTGGTGCCTGGGCCTGGAGTACCCCGACGACCCCTTCCTCCCCGAGCGGAACCAGGTCTTTTTCGCCTTATATTCCATCGCCGCCGCCATCTACCGCTGGGTCGTCGTGTTCTCGATCCTGTTCTTCCTCTACAAGATCTTCAAGCCCTACCGCCTGGAGCGGATCGGCCAGGCCATCGCCCTGGCATCCTTGTGGGGCCTGCTGGGGATGCCGCTGTGGCAGTTGGGAAAATTCTTCTACGTACCCGGAAGGCTGGATAAAGTGAAAAAACCCCGCATGTACGCCAGCATCGCCATTGTCGTCGGCTTGATCCTGGCCGTGACCCTCATCCCCCTCCCGCATAGCGTGACGGCCGTCCTGGAGGTCCAACCCCGCGACGCCGAGCAGGTCTACGTCAACGTGGCCGAGGGCGGGCAGTTGCTGGAAGTCAAGAGGCGCTCCGGCAAGCGCGTGGCCCAAGGCGACGTGCTGGCCGTGCTCCAAAACCACGACCTGGACCTGGAAGTCCTGCGGCTGAAAGCCAAACGCGACCTGCTCCTGATCCAAATGGACAACCTCCGCCGCCAGGCCGCCCACGACCCAAAGGCCGCCGGCCAGATCTCGGAGTTGGCCGACTCGCTGGAAGCCATCAAGAGCGAGTTGGCGAAAAAAGAAGAAGACCGCAAGCGGCTCAGTCTGGTGACCGAGCGCGAGGGCGGCGGCATCGTCCTGCCGCCACCCCCCACGCCCCCTCCGCACCAGGAAGACCCGGACGGCCCCCTGCCCTCCTGGACCGGCACGCCCCTGGACCCCGAGAACCGCTACGCCTATCTGAAAGAAGGCACGCTCTTCTGCCAGGTCGGCGATCCGCGGAAACTGGAGGCCATCCTGGTCATCGACCAGGCCGACATCGAGTTCATTCACGAGGGGCAGGAAGTCGATCTGAACCTGGACGAAATCCCGCACGACACGCTGCACGGCCAGATCGACCGCATTTCCCTGTCCAACATGAAGATCACCCCGCGACGGCTGTCCACTAAGTCGCAGGGCGAACTGGCCAGCAAGACCGACCCCACCACCGGCGTCGAGAGCCCGCAGAGCCCCTCCTACCAAGCCCGGGTTCCCTTGGACGACGAGGAGGGCGCGTTGCTGTCGGGACTCCGCGGCCGCGCCAAGATTCACACCCGGCCGCTCTCGCTAGGCGCCCGCCTGTGGCGCTACGTCATCCACACCTTCAACTTCAAGCTGTAGGGATTTGGGGATTTAGGGATTTGGGGATTTAGGGATCGGGCGGAGAACGTTCACTTGTCGGCCTGTCCGAGCGTGGGGCCTCTCCCAACCGGCTTCGCCGGTTCGTCCTCTTCTGAGTTCTGACTTCTGACTCCTGACTTCTGACTCCTACTCCTTCCCCGTCCGGCAATACGACAGCGCCAGCAGGGCGTAGCCGGTGACCAGGTTCGGGTCGCCTTCCAGCCAGCGGCTCTTGGGGTTGGTCCACGCGCCGCTCGGCTGCTGCTGCGCAGCCAGCTCCGCCATCAGCTCGCGCCGCCAATCGTGCTTCACGCCCTGCGCGTCTTCGAACAGCGGCTCTTTCATGGTGCTGAGCGTCTTGGCGAAGGTGTCGTAGTAGTAGTACAGTCCTTCGCCGCCCAGGCCGGGGTTGGATTTCAGGTCGTAGTGTTGCCGGATCCATTGGCTGGCGGCCTTCACGCGGGGATCGTTGGGCCCCAGGCCGGCATAGATCATGCTCCGCAGGCCGGAGTAGGTCATTGAGGCGTAGCTCCGCAGGCCGCCCTCGGCGGTCTTGCCCGCCGAGCTCTCGCCGCCGCCCACGCAGGTGTAGTAGAAGCCGCCGTCGGGATTCTTCGCGGCATTGGGGGTCGTGTTGTGCTCGCTCTCGAAGTTCTGGCAGCGGGACACGAACACCAATGCCTTGCGGATCGCCTCGTCGTTCGAGCCCTTGCCGCAGGCCGCCAGGGCATCCACCAGGAACGCCGTGTTCGACAGGTCCGGCCGTTTGTGCCGGCCGTAGCCCGCCCCGCCGTAGAACATGTCCGAGCGGTCCTTCCCCTGCTCTTCGCTCCACTGCGTCTGCTTGAGGTACTTCTCCGCGCCGTGGATGATCTTGTCGTACCGTTTGTCGGCGTTGGCCTCGGTAAAGCACATCACGGCGATGCAGGTTTCGTAGTTTCGCATATCAGACTGCGGGGTGTACACGCCGCCGTCCGGCTGAACGAAGCCTTCCAACAGGCGGAGGCTCTTGGCCACCACGGGATCGCTGGGCGTTCGGCCGTTGCGGAGAATGGCCGTGGTCACCAGGGCCGTCACGCCCACGCCCGCCGGCTTGCTGAACCAGCCGTCGTCGGTCTGATGTTTGGCCAGATAATCGAGCGCCTTGCCGACGATCTGATCGAGTTGTGCCGGGTCGGCGCCCACGCGCTCGGCGCTGCCGGCCGTTTCGGCCGCCACGGCCCGCGCCGCTTGGCCCGTCAGGCCCCACGCCGCGACTGCCAGCACTGCCCACACCATGAACCCGCTTGTACCGACCGTTACGCCCAAACCGCCCAAACCGATGCCTGCTCTGTTGCGATACATAAAATCTCTCCAACGTGAGGAAGGAACCTGGATACATTATACACAGCATGTTTCGTACCGCCGCCGGTTGGGACCTGAGAAACGCCGTATCTGTTGGATAACCAACGTCTTCCGCCGCCGCGGCGTGAGCCGTGACCGCTCCGACGGTGTCGGTTTGCTGAACACGCCTGTCGAAAGAACCGTCACACCGGCCCCAAAGCGAGCCCGTGACGCCCGACGATTGACGTTCCCCCTCTCAGCAGGGTACCATTGAACCAATACGGTTGAAATAGCCGTAACTTGCCAGTCGTCAGCCCTTTGCAGAATTGCGGCTTTGCGGTCTTGGGCCTTTGGTCTTAGGTCTTTGATCACTCGCCGCGAGAACCCAATCCGCAAGCCCAAAGACCCAAGACCCAAGACCCAAGACCCAAGACCCAAGACCCAAGACCCAAGACCTAAAACCCAAGACCCAAGACCTAAGACCTAAAACCCAAGACCCAAGTCCCAAGCCTCCCCCCATGCGCCGGCCCGTTCAGATTCAGTTGTTGCTGCCCACGCTTTCGGTTGTGGTGTTGGCCATCGTACTGGCCAGCGGGGCAAGTGCCTATGTGGGGGCCGCTCGGGCTCGGCAAGCGCAGGAAGACAGCCTTTCCCGCGTGGTGGATACCCTCAGCGAGGCCAAGTTCCCCTTGAGCGAGCCGGTGCTGCGGCAGATGAGCGGCCTGTCCGGCGCCGAATTCATTTTTGTGGACGAGAACCAACGCGTCCGGGCGGCCACGCTGCCGCCCAGTGCGGATGAACTCCGCCGCCTGGAGCAGTGGCCGAGCAATCCGGTGCCGGCCGGCACTGCCTCCGGCCTGTGGGCCACCCGGCCCGGCATCGAGCTGGGCGGCCGGATGTACTTGATCCGGCGGGTGCCGATCAGCGGTCGCGGGCCGGACCCGGTGCCCGGCTCGCTGGTGGTGCTGTATTCCGAAGCCCTCTGGTCGGCCGCCATGCGGCAGGCCGCCTATCCCGCCTTGCTGGCCGGCGCAATTGCCGTCCTGGCCGTGGTCTTGGTCAATACCGTGCTGGCCCAGCGGTTCGTGCGGCCCATCCGCCGCTTGTGCGCGCAGACGGCCGCCTTCGCCCGCGGCGAGTTCTCGCCCGTCGCCGTCGGCCCCCGCGACGACGAGCTTCGCGACCTGGCCCTGGCCATCAACCGCATGACCGAGCGGCTCAGCCAGTACGAGCGCGAGGTCCGCCGCAGCGAGCAGCTTCGCACCCTGGGCCAACTGGGGGCGGGCATGGCCCATCAGCTCCGCAACGCCGCCACCGGCGGGCGAATGGCCATCGAGCTGCACCAGCGTGAATGCCGCGTGCCGGCCGGCAACGAGTCGCTCGAGGTCGCCCTGCGGCAGCTCCGCCTGATGGAGTCCTACGTGCAGCGCTTCCTCACCTTGAGCCGGCCCCGGCCCGCCTGCCGCGAAACCGTTTCGCTGGCTGCCTTGATCGACGACGTTTGCACGCTGGTCCGGCCGGCCTGCCTGCACGCGGGCATCGAGCTTTCGGTGACCAAGCCCGCCGAGCCGCTGGCCGTGGCGGGCGACCCCGAGGACCTCCGCCAACTGGCCGTAAACCTCGTCCTGAACGCCGTAGACGCCGTCCGCGGCCACGACCGCGCACCGGCCACGATCACCATCCGCCTGGAGCCCCTCGGCGGCGACCGCGCGGCCCTGAGCATCGAAGACTCGGGCCCCGGCCCCGCTCCCAGCGTGGCCGACCGCCTGTTCGAGCCCTTCGTCACCGAGAAACCGGAAGGCACCGGCCTGGGCCTCTTCGTCGCCCGCCAGATCGCCGAAGACCACCAGGGCTCGATCCGCTGGCAGCGCGTTGGCGGCCTGACGCAATTCATCGTCGAGCTGCCCCTGCGGTAGTTTTGACTTCCGGACCGGCGGGATTCATACTGGTAGCCATTGTATTGAGGCTTTGCACACGTTTACGGGAGGCACGGCGATGAGCAGACGCGGAATGAAGTGGGTAGTCGGATTGTTGACCCTGGTGGCGGCGATGTCCGCTCGCGAGGCATGGGCCCGCAAAGACGCCCTCTTGAACGTCGCGGGGGGACAGATTCCCGACGATACCGGGAGCGACGGCGCGACGAAGATGACCATCGAGGACAACGCCCAACTGGGCGGCAAGGCCCTCAAGGTGGTCTTTGCCCCGGGCGATTCCTTCGGCATGCGGTCCGCCAAGGTCCGCAACTGGAAGCCTTACATCACGCTGGAATTCGAGGTCTTCAACCCCGAAAAGGCAGACGTCGGTTTGCAGTTCAACGTCAAGCACAAGCGGACGACCAGCTATCAGACCCGGGTGGAACACGCTTTCACGGTCAAGCCCGGAAAGAACTCGATCAAGATCGGCCTGGATGAGATGGCCAACGTGAACGGCTCGGCCCCCGACCTTTCGGATGCCCAGCGCTGGTACATCAATCCTACGGAGGGCAAGTCGCCGACCCTGTACTTCGGCGACATCTTCCTGGTGGGCGACGACGCTGCCCCGGCCCCGGCGACCGGCGGCGGGCCGGCTGCGGCGGGCTTCAGCGGTTCCTACCGCGTCACCGGCAAGGTGGGCCAGTTGAACGTGGAGCTGAACATGCTGCCCGTGGGCGGGACTGGCCCGGCGGCGCCCGGCGCCGGCCCGGCGGCGGCCAAAGCCGAGGCACCCGCCGCAGCCCTGTTGCGCCCCAGCCTCGAGGAATTGCCCAACGATACGGGCAGCGAGCAGACCAAGCTCTCGATCGAGGACCGCCCGGAACTGGGCGGCAAGTGCCTGAAGGTGCTCTTTGCCGGCGCCGACAGCTTCGGCCAGACCCACGTGAAGGTCAAAGACTGGAAGCCCTTCCTTACGATCCAGTTCGACATGTTCAACCCGGGCAAGACCGACGTGCGCATGGCGCTTAACGTCAAGCACAAGCGGAGCACCAATTACCAGACGCGGATCGAGGTGCCGTTCCTGGCCAAGCCCGGCAAGACGTCGATCAAGTTCAACCTGGACGAGATGGTCAACGTCAACGGTTCGGCCGCCGACCTGTCGCTGGTCACGCACTGGTTCATCCTCACGCAGGACGAGAAGACCCCGTTTCTGTATTTTAGCGACATCTGGCTGGTGCCGGCGGGCGGCACGGTTCCGCCGCCGGGTGTGGCCCAGAGCGGCCCGAGCAAGCCCGTGGCCACCGATCCGGCCCGCCTGGCCCGCATCCGCGCCGCCCGGATGCCGCCGGTCACCAGGCCGGTGATGTTCAACACGCCGGAGGCCGATGCCATCCTGGCCGCCTTGGAAGTCTTCCCGCCCGATAACCCCTGGAACCAGCTCGTCGAGGACTGGCCGCTGCACCCGAACTCGAAGAACATCATCGCTTCCATCGGAGTGGACAAACCCTTCCGCTACAACGCCGACATGGGGTTCATTCTCGTGCCGCCCCGTCAGAAGCGGATCGAGCTGCTGAAACTCGACGCCCAGGCCGAGTCGGACAAGGGGCCCTACCCCATCCCGGACAACCTGCCCATCGAGGGCTGGCCCGCCGGCTGCCAAGGAATGACGCTGGACGACGTTCAGCGGGACAAAACCAACGTCGGCGGCGACCGGCACGGCATCATCGTCGATCCGGTGAACCGCATGCTCTACGAGTTCTTTGTCACGAAGAAGGTTGGCCTGGGGTGGGTGGCGAACCAGGCCTCGATCTTCGACCTGAAGACGAACAAGCTCCGCCCCGACGGCTGGACCTCGGCCGACGCCGCCGGGTTGCCCATCTTCCCGGCCGTGGTGCGCTACGACGAGCTGCAGCGCGGCGTGATCGATCATGCCCTGCGGGTAAGCGTGAGGAACAGCCGCCGCGACTACGTGGCCCCCGCCACGCACTATGCCAGCCCGCACGAGAACGAGGAGTACCCGCGCATGGGCGAACGGCTCAGGCTCCGCCGCGATTTCGATATTTCCGGCTTCTCGCCCAACGTCCAGGTGATCCTGAAGGCCCTGAAAAGGTACGGGATGTTCGTAGCCGACAACGGTCTGGAGTGGTGCATCTCCGTGACGCCCGACGAACGCATCCCCGCGCTGCACGAGGAGCTGCGGAAGCTCAAGGGCGCGGACTTCGAGGTGGTCACGGCGCCATAGCCGGTAAAGCGCGGGACGAGTGGCTGGTAGCTGGTGGCTAGCTCTGTTGTCGTGGCCGGCCAGAGGCGTGCCGCGTTTCCGGTCAAGGGGCCGAGTCTTGCGGATTGCCGGGGGGTACGTCTTTGTATTCCCTGAAGCCCTCCAGTAATTGCCGGAATGAAGTGGGCTTATATCTTTCAAGTCCCTCCTCGTCCACGTAAACGAAGTCGTACTCCACGTCAGTCTGCGCCCGGTTGATGTCTTCACACCATTGCCGCAGCCGCGCCATCTTTAGCGGCACGTCCAGGTCTTCCAGCCCTTTTGTTTCGACAATGACAATCCGCTTCTCCGACAACTTGACAAAGAAATCCGGGTAGTAGTTGGAAATGTCGCCGTCGGCGTTCACGTAATCGAGCTTGAAATGCACCGCCAGGTAGTTCTTCGCGTACGATACAACGTCGTCGCAACCCTCCAGGAATGCGGCAAGCCGGAGCTCCAGTTTACTGTCGCCGATGATGCGGTTGAATACGCTCTTCTTCGGGACGAGGTAGCCCTGGTCTTTGGCGACAAAAGGGCGGGTGTGCCGCAACTTTATCGTGTCCCGGATTTCGGCATCGCCCTTGTCACGCACCGTCAGTGCGTTGATTGCCTTCTTGAAGGTCTCGATCAGCGTCTTGGCGGCAGCCGGTTCCGACAGGTTCCGCAAAGTGTTCGGGTCTTCCAGTGCCACCGGGCGGTCAAACAACTCCTCTTGCACAAACGCCTTGACCTTGGCGTACAACACGTCATAGCCGCCGACCAGGCGCAGGTCCTTCATTATGCTTTGCGCAAAGTAGCCGATCGCGCTGCGGTAGTCGGCAACGCCGGCCGTGTCGAGAATCGTCTTATGCGCTATCTCGCCGGTGGTGATGTCCTTGAACACGATCTCCCTCTGTTCCTCTTCGCTGAATTTCAGACAGGCCAATCGCTGATGCCCCGTCGCGGCGATGTCCAGATCGCCCAGGCTCTTGTATTCCCGGTAGACACGGGGCGTCAGCACGGGGATTGCGATGTCCAGCGCGTCGATGTCTTTGTTGGCATTCTCTTTGTCGATCTCCACCACCAGCGGGGTCTTCGGGCCCGTCCCTTCCCCCATCGCCTTGCGCTCCAGCACCACGCCTTCGGCCTGAATTGATTCCACGAACTCCATAAACGCGTTGGTGCCCACCACGCTGACGTACTCGTCCACGTCGCCGGGATACATCTTGCGCAAACCGCGGCCCAGCGTCTGTTCGGGAAGGATGTTGCTCGCCGCGGAGTAGGCCCGCAGACCCACGATGGTCGTGACATTCTTCACGTCCCACCCTTCCTTGAGCACCATCACCGAGACGATGGCCTTGTATGGGCTGTCCGCTCTGTCGATCTCGTTGGCCTGTTTGCGCAGTTCGTCCAGCTCGTCCTTGTCCTTGCCCGTGGCCGCTTCGGAAATCTCGCCGTTGCTCTTGGTGTGAATGACCAGCACGGCGCCCTTCAGCTCCGCGTAATTCCCCTCCAAATACTCGGCCACGTCGTCGCAGTTTCGCGTGTCGTCGGTCATCACGAACAGGATCGCCTTCTTGCCCATCTTCTCGTGTTCGGCATATGCCTTGCGCCATTCGATGACGCCCAAATGGATATAGTCGGCGTACTTCTCGGTGTATTTCGCGCTCTGCCGTACGCCCAATTTGGCCTGGCTGGGCGCATCGGGCAGGACGGGATGCTTGACCACGTTCTGCGAGATCGCCTCGACCAGCGGGTAATCGGCCACGGTCTGTACGAAGATCGCCCCGTTGTTGTGCTTGGGCGTGGCCGTGGTGTCCACTTGCATGGAAAGGGCCGCACCCTTCTGCTTCAGGCGGTTGTGGATGTCTTCGATCGCCTTGAACCAGGCCATGCGCGGATCGTGAATATGGTGCGCCTCGTCGTTCAACACCATCAGCTCGTCGATGTCCCGGACGATCATCCCCAGGTCCACCTTGGAATCCGTGGTTGCGCCCGTGGGCCGCTTGCCCAGGAAATACTCCATCGTGTTCTCGTCGTCCGGCGACGGCGGAATGTCCTCGCCCGAATAAACCCGGTGGATGTTCGTCAGGAAGATATTGCCCGTAGGCCGGGTGATGCGCACCTCGTCTTGCAGGTGCAGCGTCAGTTGAAAGTCGTCGCGCCAGTTGCGGCCGTCAAACCCGTCGTCCGGCAGTACCGGATCGTCGAAAAAGATGCGCAGGCCCTGGAAATCCCGGTAAATACGATCCAGGACGATTATGTTGGGCGTAATCACCAGGAAGTTGCGCGCCAGCTCCGATTCCGGCTCGTACAGCTTGTGAAAGAAACTCCATGCCAGTGCCAGGCTCAGCACCTTGGTCTTGCCGCTGCCGGTGGCCATCTTCACCACGAACCGCCGCCAGGTCTCGTCGAACATGCCCCCGGATACCTGCCCGCTCGCATCGAAGCGCATCAGATCGTGCTTGTCCTTGACCCCCACCACGTCGTACAGGTAGACGATCGTCTCCAGCGCCTCGCGCTGCGCGAAGTAGTATTCAAACTCCGCCATGGTCCCGTCGGCCTTCGGCAGCAGGTGCGGCGTCTTGAACCACCAATTGAGCAGGCTCCGGCTGGTGTCCGCCGCGCCCGCGTAGCCCCCGTCCCGGAACTCCTTCACCTTGCGGCGCAGCACCGCCACCAGCGGCGGCATGAGCTTTTCCATACTGCTCTCCCGCAGCGCCTCGTCGGCCGGAAACCAGCGGATGCCCGGATCGAGAATCGCGTGCGGGGAGTCGGGAAAATCCGGATGCAAGGCCATGTCCGATTACTCGTCTTTCTTTTTCGCGCACAAAGGTTGCGTTTCGCAGGGCCGTTCACGGCCCTTCCCCGCCGAAGGCGGTATTAGGCCCGCGCTTTAGCGCGGGTTCGCAGTTCCCAATTCCTCGCGCGATTGCGCCTTCTCCATCTACGCCTGTCACGCCCGTTCACGGGCGTCCCGCCCGGCGGCACGGCCACAGGAGACCCGTGAACGGGCCTGACAATCCAATCGTATAGTCGCCTCTCGAACCCGACGTAAACGTCGGGCCTAAACCGCCTGCGGCGGAAAAGGGGCGTAAACGCCCCTCTCTTTCAATCCCGTCGAACTCAATGGGTTTGGGTATTCGGCGACGCGGTCACACCACCCCCAGGCGCGATCACTTCGGTGACGCCACCGAAATGGTCGCGCCGTCACCTCTTCCCTCCGTTTTTCCCCACGCTCACGTCCACGATCGTCATCGTGTCGTTCCCGAATATATCCACCACCTTCACTGCGATCTTCCGCCGGCCCGGCGCGCATTCGTGAAACACGCTCTTCAATTCCAGCGAGCGGTCCTTCTTCGTGCGGAAGCTCTGCCACTCGTTCTCGAAGATGTAGTCCCCGGTCCACACTTCTTCCCACATTTCAAGGTTCGGCTGCGCCGGTCCCACTCCGGGCAGGCTCGCCTGCTCATCCGGATTCAACTCCTTCCGCACCCGGATGATCTCCCGCTTGCTCTCGAAATCGAAATCCACCGCCCAATAGTCGATCCAGTCGGTCCAGCTCTTGGTGAGCACCTCGCGGGTGACGACGCCGTGCGCGTCCTTGCTCACCTTGACGATGCGGCCCCTCTCGGCCACGATCCGGCTGCCCTTGTTCTTAATGGCCGCCTCGGCGTTGGCAATCGAGTCCTGCGAATAGAAGACCGAGAAGTCGGTCAGCTCGACCGCCACGGCCGGCGGCTCGCCCTTCTTCCCGTCCCGCACGTGCGGCTTGACCTCGATGGCCGCCACGTCGTGGAACACCACCTGGTTCTTCTCCACCGCCCGCTTGTCGAACACCTCGGCGGGGATGTACTTGGGCGCGATGTCGATCCCCTTGGCCCGCGCTTCGTCCAGCACGTTCGGGAACAGCCCCATCTCGAACTCGAAGCCCAGGATGTCCACTCGGGTGATGTGCTTCCGGCGGCATTCCAGAATGACCTCCTCGACGAACAGCCGCGTGACGGGCAGATTGACCGGCCCGACCGAAACCAGCCGCCCGGCCTTCTTGCCGTGGAAACAGGCGAAGCCGGTCGTCTTCTCCGCGCGGTAGGCCCGCAGGATCAGGTCCAGAAACGCCGCTTCCTTCTCCTCCAACTGCTTGCGCTGCTCTTCCTGCCGCAGGTTCGGGTTGACGCCGATATAGTGCTGCCGCTCGTACTTGCCCAGGTTGAGGATTTCAAAGGCCCGGTAGTCCTTGCCCTCGGCCTTCAACTGCCGCTGCACGCCGATCATCCGCTTGCGCGTCGTGTGAATTCCGAACTTGCCCAGGTCGCTGACGATCCACTTCCGCCCCAGTTTCTCCGCGACCGCCGCCATAGTGCCCGAGCCGCAGAAGAAATCAGCAACAAGGTCGCCCTCGTTGGAAGATGCCTTGATAATCCGTGCGACAAGGGCCTCTGGCTTCTGGGTAGGATATCGAAGGTTCTCCGTCTTATCCGCTGGCTGGAGCATTGCCATGCGCCAGACATCGTCAGCGCGTTTTTCGTCCGTCGTGCGGTACATCACGTTTCCGCCCTCGTCCCGCGCATTAATTGCCTTGCCGCCAACAAATTTCCTGACCAATTGCTTTACCGGCTTATCCCGCTTCTCCACCTGCTTGTGAAAAATATGGCCACCCTCGGCCTTTGAGAAAAGCAAAATCGTGTCCGACGCGCGCGGAAAGCACTTCGAGTCCGGTGCCATCTTGTTGTAATAATTCCAGGTAACCTGGTTTACGAAGGTGTTATTTCCGAACACCTCATCAAGCACTGATCGGATATAGCTGTTCACCCTCCAATCGCAATGCACATAAATACTCCCATCCTCCGCCAACAAATCCCGCATGAGGACGAGTCGCTCGTAGATCATGGCGATGAAGGAGTCGGCGCCCTTGCCCCAGGTGTCGCGGTAGGCGATTTCTTCGAGGATGTTGGGCTTCTTCGTGAACGTGTCGCCGCCGATCTCGATGTCCATCGAGAAATCCGCGCCCACGTCGAACGGCGGGTCGATGTAGATCAGCTTCAGCCCGCCCTGCTTCTCGATCTCCTCGCGCAGCGGGCCGTTCTTCAAGCTGGAGAGGACGAGCTTGTTGTCGCCCCAGATCAGCTTGTTCGTCCAACCCTTGAGCTGCCGGCCCCGCTCGTCCAGGCTGAACAGGAACCCCTGATCCTTGCCCTTCTGCTTGCCGCCCTCGGGCTTCTCGGCCCGCGGCTCGTCCACCTGCTCGATCACTTGGAACGGCAGTACGATATTGCAGACCTCGCTCGTCTTGCCGTTCCAGACCAGCTCCACCTCCCGCCTCTCCTCGAACAGCAGAAAGCGATACTTATCGGGCAAGGGCTTGTCCGCCTCGATAAAGCGGATGATCTCCTGCTGTTCCTGTTCGGTCAATCGCGGCATAGGATCCCTCTTCCGGTCCGTGTTCCGCCCAGTTCGGGCCCCGGGGCGTACGAGAAATACGGCGGGCGCCAACCCGCCCCTCACCCGTACCAAGGATGCCGGAACCCGTCAACGGCCGGCCGACGACTGTGAGCTTTACCGGCAAGAGCCGGCTTGTCAATTGCCCCCCCGAGAATTCGCCGGAACCATGGTGCGGGGGGCAAGCGGCCGGCGGGCCCCGGGCGGCCGCCCGGCACGGTGTTCCCGTACATCCCGGGCCGCCCCCGTACGGTGCCACGAAGATCGACTCTAGCCTTCCCCTTTTCCCCATTCTGCCGCCTCCCGCCCAATTAAATTTCGTGCGCACGCCTATCTAGACATCTGTACATTTCTCGTGTTATAATGCCGACCGCCCAATGTATCAGGCACACGCCGTGTGCCGTTTTCCGCACACGGCGTGTGCGGGCTACATTGCCGGCCTTGCTCTTTGACAATTTAGGGCAGCCACGGATTGAACACGGATGAAACACGGACAAGAGCAATCCAATCTGTTGCCTGGTTTGGCTCATGTCCAAGAGTCCTTTCCGTGTTCAATCCGTGTTTCATCCGTGGCTGCTCAATCGTTTACGGCGGAACGGCACGGCGGTTGCTCCGGCAAGATGGGTCGCCCCGCCCCACCAACGGCAAAAAAACCTATGTGCACGCCGGGTTTTACGGGGTGTTGCCCAAAAGTGGCTTAATGTTCACTAGATCACTGATGTATCGTCTTTCCCGGGCGATACGCTCGAAAAGCCCGAAATTCCCCCCACCTTTGGATCGCTTTGCCAGCCGTTTCGAGACGAAAGCAAAAACAAGTGCAACACATACCTTACAAGTTGTATGAACTTACGCACGATGGGCAGAATCGCTGATGCAAACCAGCCAATGAGTTACCGACTTGTGCAACACCGGAGCCTCTCAAAGGTCCCGTCAAAGTGTTGCACACATGGAATGTTCAGCCCGGAGGTGATCTTCTTCTTCAGAGGGGGGAAAGTAGTGGCGAGTGGTGAGTGGTGAGGGATGAGGGGGAGGGGGATGAGGGGGAGGGGGGAGTTTTCAGTTTACGGTTTTCAGTAGGGACCGGAACGCTGACAACTGACAACCGACAACTGACAACTGCCATCGGCCGGCCTACTGCTCGCCGGGCTCCCACCATTGGCCACGCAGCCAATCGGCCAGCAGGCCCAGCTCGCGGTCGGTGAGGATGCGGCCGGCCGGTTCCGTTGCGGCCGGGGCATAGGCCGGCATGCGGTCGTTCAGCGTGCCGTAGAATCGCCGGTGGGCCGGGTCGCATATGATCCCGATCAGCCATGAGCGGCTGCCGTAGTCCGTCAGGTCGGGCCCCTTGGCGGTCCCCTTTCCGTGGAACGTGTGGCAGTCGGTACACTCCTGGGCCAGCATGCGCTTGCCTTGGGCGATCCGGGCCGCATCGCGGGCGTCGATGGGGCGCTGTGATTTCAACTTGGCCTCGGCCGAGAGGGCCATCGTCAGCCGATCGATCTCCTCCGGCTCGGCGGAACTGAGCGTTTCCTCAACGAACGCAGGCATTTGCCCTCTCTTGAGCTTGGTGTTGCCGAAGTACATGGGGCCCTTGATCTGGCGCGGATCGAAAAGGCCGCGGACCCACTCGCGGCCGGCAAAACCGTAAAGATTGGGGGCGCTGGCCGGCTCCTGGCCATCGTTGCCCGTGAGCCTTCGACTGGACCCGGAGCAATCATGGCAGGCCGAGCAGTACTGCTTGAAGAGCCGCGGCCCTTGCGTCTGGGGGTCGTCGCGGAGCAGTGCCAAGGCCCCGCCGGCCGGGATGCCCAGTCCCAGGCTCAGTTCCTTGGCCCGCTGGCCTTCGAGGCGGCCGGCCCGCACCGCGGACAGGTAATCGACGTTCCGCGCGTCCTCGGAGTACGACCGCCAGGTCAGGGCCGCCAGTCCCAGGAGCACCACGGCCGTGAAGGCCACGTTAAGCCGGTGGCCGGCCGGGCTGTGGCCGATCCACGGCATGGCGAAGAACACGAGCACCACCAGGCCCGAAATTACGAAGATCGGCACCAGTTCCGGCGATTTGGGCAGCCAGTGCATGAACAGCTCGCGGAACTGGAACAGGCCGCGGAAGGACCATTCCGGCCGGGCCGTGCCGGGGTCGTCGACCAGGTTGGCCGGGGCACCCAGCTCGACGCCGGCCTCCGGGCCGGCCACGCCATGTTGCAGCGAAAGGGCCAGGACCACCGCCAGCACGACGAGGCACGCCGTCATGTCGCGCAGCGCCTGGCGGGGCCAGTAGGGGGAGGGTGGGGATTTAGGGATTTCGAGACTTGGGGATTTGGGGGTGTCAGTCGCCAGGCCATCGCGGCGTGCCAACCAGGCGTGCAGCAGCACCAGGGCCCCCAGCGCGGCCGCGAACACCCCGGCGTGCAGGGCCAGGAACCGCGTGAGCGTCAGGCTGCCGAAGTCGGCCCCGCCCACGGCCAGCTTATTCAGCCCGTCGCCGATCACCGGCAGCAGCAGGAGGAAGCCCGTGCGGACCCGCGTGGCCCACAGACTGTTCTGGTCCCAGGCCAGCAGGTCGCCGGTGAGGTTCAGCCCCAGCGTGACCAGGACCATCAACAGTACGGTCCAGAACAGCAGTTCCCGGGGCGCACGGTAGCCGCGGCGCAGGATGATCTGCCCGGCGTACAGGCCGGCCAGCACCAGCGTGACCTGGGCGCAGTAGTAGTGCATGGCCCGCAACAGCCAGCCGCCTTGCACCTGGTATTGCAGATAATAGACGCTCTCCCAGGCGCTCTGGGCCCCGGGGCTGTAGTACATCCACAGGACCAGGCCGGTGATCGCCTGTACCACGAAGGCGAAGGCGATCGTGCTGGGCCAGACCAGGCGCCAGTCCGGTCCGCCGGCCACCGGCCGCTCCATCCAGTCACGCAGCGCCGTGCACAGCCCGCTCCGCCGGTCGATCCAATCGAGCAAGGTGTTCATGGTTTACCGTGTATTCCTCACGCTCCGCGTGAGGCCGGAAGTGTGATTGCGTCTCCATTGGCCCCTCTCGCGGAGCGAGAGGAATACGAATTGACTCGTCGATCCTCAGTCATTCAAGTCCGTCATTCAGGATGTTGCGATCTTGGCGGGCGTGCCGCTGCGGAACTTCTCGAAGCGGACCCAGACCTCGGCGGCGTTGCGGATCTCGACCGCCAGGCTGTCGAGGTCGCGGGGGCTCATGCTGGCCGGGTCCGTGCGGCGGCCCTCCAGGTCGAAGCGGGCACGGTGACAGGGGCAGACGAACCCCGCTGCCGCCGGCTCCAGCGTCACGCAGCAGCCGGCGTGCGGGCAGAGCGACTGCCAGGCCACCACGGTCGCCGGGCCGGTCCGCCGCAGGAAGACCGCCCCGATCGGCTCGGCCGGATAGCGGTTCCAGGCGTCGGTCCGATCGGCGATGACGGGGAAGCGTTGGGGCGGGCCGCCCACGGTCAGGGCCGGCAGCGAGCAAACGCGGATCGACTGCCGGGAAAGAGTCTTCTGCCGCAAGGGGTTCAGGAAGGCCGCCAGGCCGGCCAGGGCCGGCACCGCATAGGCCGCCGCTGCCAGCAGCATCGCCGCTCCGCGGGCCAGGAAACCGCGGCGGTCATCGGAAACGGCGCCTTCCCAATCGGAACTCATGCCGGGATTATCGCATGACGCCGCGCACGGCGTCAAGGATCCTCTGTAAGGCGACGGGCAACGGGCCTTGGAGCGTCGCCCCGGCAGCCCGCTTGTGACCCCCGCCGGCGAACTGCTCGGCCAACCGGCTGCAATCGACCTCCGAGCGGCTGCGGAGGCTGAGCTTCAGCGTGCCCCCGCGCTGCTCGACCAGGATGACGGCCACCTCAACCCCGCTGACCGTCAGCGCGAGGTTGACGATGTCCTCGGTATCTGAGGCTGCGGCCCCGGTGGCCGCGAAGTCGGACAGCTCGATCCAGGTGTAGATCAGCCGGCCGTCGAGCTCGGTGTGCGTGCGGGCCAGCGTCCGGCCGATGAGTTGCAGCCGGGCCAGCGAGTCGTGCTCGTAAAGCTGCTTGTAGAGCCGATCCGGCACGGCCCCGGCCTCTACCAGGCGCGCCGCCAGCCGGTAGCTTTCGGCCGAGGTCGAGGAGAAGCGGAACCAGCCGGTATCGGTGGCCTCGGCCGCGAAGATCAGCTCGGCCATCTCGGCCGTAAGCGGCACGTTCAGGGCGTCGGCCGCCTCGACCACCAACCGCCCGGTCGATTCCGACTCGGTATTCTTCAGCAGCGTCGCCCCCAGGTCGTCCTGGCTGATGTGATGGTCCATGACCAGTTTCACGGCCCGGCTGGCCCTCACAACGTCGGCCATCCGGCCCAACTGGCTCCAGGCCGAGGTATCGAGCACGACGATCACCTCGCGGTCTGCCAGTTCTTCGGCCCGGACCTGCTGGCCCAACTGCTTGATCTTTCGCTGCGGGTCGAGGAAGGCCAGGTTCGCCGGCGTAGCGAAGTCGTTGACCAGCAGCACGTCCTTGCCCAGCGTCTCAAGAATCGCCGCCATGGCCAGTTGGCTGCCCAGGGCGTCGCAATCGGGCCGGACGTGCGAGATCAGCAGGAACCGCCGATGCCCGCGGACACTTTCGACCAATGGTGACCAGGCGATCATGAACGGTCCTTCCCGATCAGACGAGTTTGTTCCACGTCCCGGGCCATTTGGGCCACGAGTTGCTCGGCGGAATCGAATCGCCGCACGTCCCGCAGTCGGGCGAAAAAGTCGACCTCGATCTGCCGAGCGTAGAGGTCCCCTTGATAATCGAGCAAGAAGGCCTCGACCTTGAGGGTTGTTTCACCGAAAGTGGGGTTGGGACCAATGCTCACCGCGGCGGGGTAGGCCGCCGAGTCGAGCCGCGCCCGGCCGGCGTAAATACCCGCGCCTGGCAGGAGGGTATCGACCTGGGCAAGGTTGGCCGTCGGATAGCCGAGTCGATTGCCCCGTCCCTGGCCGGCGACCACCCGGCCGCGGATGCGGTAGGGCCGCGTGAGCATCGGCCGGGCCTCGTCGATCCGCCCTTGGGCGATGAGCCGGCGCAGCCGGGAACTGGAAACGACGCGGCCCTCGGTCAGTTCCGGCTCGACCACCTCCAACGGGATCGCCGCCTGCGCGCAGAACTCGGCCAGGGCGGCGACCGTGCCGCCGCGGTTGTGGCCGAAGAAGAAGTTTCGGCCCTCGACCAATCCCCGGGCTTGTAGACCGCCCAACACGATGCGGTCGAAAAACTCCCGGGGCGTCAGTTGCAGGAAGGCCAGATCGGTGGGATAGGCCAACACCGCGTCGACGCCCAACTCGGCCAACAACTCGGCCTTCCGCTCCGGCCAGCACAGCGGTGCGGGGGGCTCCTCGGGTCGCAGCAGACGGGCCGGGTGCGGGTCGAAGGTCAGGATCACCGCCGGCGCGCCCAGGGAGCCGGCCATCGCCCGCAGCCGCTCGACGATCCGCGCATGCCCCAGGTGAACGCCGTCGAAATTGCCGACCGAGAGCACGCCGCCGCGGAACCGCTCCGGCAGGTCGTGCAACTGGCGGAAAAGACCCCCCATCGGCTCACTCGCCGGAATCGCGACTGACGGGCTCCATCACCTTCGTATTGCGATCGACGGCCAGGACGATCGTCCGCTGCTCCGCCCCGTCGCCGCTGCTGGCGACCACGGGCAGGACGTGCCGGCGATCGGGCAGGCTGAAGCGGACGGCGAACGTCCCGTCCGGCCGCAACCGCACCGGCTCGCCCCGCAAGGTGACCCGCGCATCCGGCCGCGTCACCCCGTGCACGATCAACTCCGTGTCGACCTGGAACTGGAAGTCCCGCTTCGGACCGCCGCCCGGGGCGGGCCCGAACGGCAACCCAAACCGATTCCCGAGCGAGCGGTGCAACTGCTCCTCCAGAACGTCCTTCAGGTCGCCGTTGGCCTCCTGTTCCGACGAGGCGGTGGTCATGGCGTACACCCGGTCGAAATCCTTCGCCACCTCCGCCCAGTTGCGGTCGAAACGCTCGGAGGTCCCCGCCGGCGGCGTGGAAACGACGTTGCTGCGGGCCAGGCAGTAGAAACGATTCCCCGGCGCCAGGTAGCCGATCTCGAGCTGGTAGCTCTTGGGCGGATTCTGCACGTCGATGTACCAGTTGTTCACGCCGCCGTGGATCTCGACGTCGCGGACGGCCTGCCGGGCCGCGCTGGTGGTGCCGTTACGGCGCAGCTCGTGCACGCGCAGGACGGGTCGGGCCGCATGCCAATGCTGCCCCATCGCCGCCTCCGCCCGCTGCACGCCCCGCTGCCCCAGTTCCCAATAGGCGTGCAGCCAATACGGGTCGCGGACCATCACTACCAGCCGATCCCGCGGCGCCGCCGCCGCTTGCCCGATGGCCCGCACCGACAGGTCCTTGGCGTCGGCCAGCTTGGTCTTAATCTCTTGCAGCCGGCGTTCGAGGTGCGGAGTGCGGGCCTTCTTTGCGGCTCCATTGTGCGGCGCGTGCGGCACGGCCGTTTTGCCCGATCGGCCCACCGAGCCGTTCCGCCGGGCGCCGCCGGCCGCATGGCCGTTGACGCCGCCGCGGGCCGGGCCGCCGGCCGCCCCGTTCCGCTTGCCGGCCAGCACCTTCGTCTTCCTTAGAATTGCACGCACCAATTGCTCCTTCCGCATCGTGTGCCAACCGAGAACCTTCTTCTTCCTGGCCATCGTCGCCAGGTCTTTGACCGAGCGGGTCTTTAGCTGTACTGCACTGATCACGGTACGTACCTCCGAAGTCTGCCTTGTCCGCCGCCACCGCCGCGGACAAAGCCCTGGTGGACCGGGCGATCCATCTCCCGCGCCGCACACCTCGCCTTCCTCTTGCTCCACGGCGGCTTTCCGAACCGCGCGCTCTCGGGACAACGTCCAGGCAGGCTCCCGATGCCGATACGCCATGGCTTGCCCATCCGTTGGGCAGCACCTATGCTTCCGGTCCGGGTCGTCAGGTGTTCGGTCGGGACCACCCCGCCACCCTCTTGGCAAAAGAGGGGAGCGAGCCGCCCCTTGTCTCGTTTCCGCCCTTCGGCAGGCCCCCAACCGACACTCCTTACCAGTCGGGTTAAGACGGAAACTCCTACGCTTGGGATTATAACAGGAAAGCTAGTTTGCTGCAACCATCTGGCACGCGGAACCCGCTGTCGCCGCAGCGAATTAGCGAACATATCTTCTATTTTGAAAAGCATTTACGACTTTTCATAGAATTCCTGATCGCGGGACGAATAATTTCGCTCCCCTAACTCTGGTGGGTAACGAAGGCCAGATTCCGCCCCCGCCGGCGTCTCCGATTGACTCGCCCCCGCCGCCGCCCTAGATTGGTTCTGTGCATCCCGCGGTTGGTCGAGTTGCTTACCGTGAACAATTCACGCGATGACCGTTCGGCTTGGGCGATGGCGATCGAGTGGTCCTCGCGCTTGACGGCAATCGGCTTGGAAATGGCCTTGCCGGGCCTCGGCGGATACGGCCTGGACCGATGGCTAGGGACTCTGCCGGTCTGCTTGATCCTCGGCGTCAGCTTGGGTTTCAGCCTGGGGATGTTCGAGCTCGTACGATTGGCCAGGCCGGCCCGCCGGAAAGCCGATAATGGCGATCCTCACTGCTAACGGGAACGGTTATCCGGATCGGCCTCCCGCTGGCGGTGGCCCTGGCGGTCCAATTTCAGTCCCGGCCACTAGTCGAAACTGGTTTTCTGTATTACCTTTTGATGTTCTACTCCGTGACGCTCTTTGCCGAGACGATAGGATCGCTTCCGCGGCGGGAACCGTCGCGGGCTGCCTCACCACGCCGTTAGCGGGGTAATGCATGGACCTCGACTTCGCAGAACTGGCCAACCATGTCCGGGACGGGGCGGAGTTCGAGCTACCCGGTCTGGCCGTTCGGCTGCCCAAGCTGTTCGGGTTCCAGTTGACCCGGTTTATGGTCCTGGAGGTGGTGGCGGGCCTGCTGATGCTGGCGATCTTCATCCCCTTGGCCCGCCGGCTCCGCACCGGAAGCCTGCCCCGTGGTCCCTTCCGCAACGTGTTCGAGGCCATGTTGCTCTTCATCCGCGACGAGGTCGCCCGGCCGGCGATCGGCAGCCACGACGCCCAGCGGTTCCTGCCCTTTCTGTGGACCGCGTTCTTCTTCATCCTGTTCTGCAACCTGTTGGGGATCGTACCCTGGGCGGGCTCGCCAACCGGGGCGCTGACCGTGACGGTGGCCCTGGCCGGCCTGACTTTTTGCGTCGTCGTGGGGGCGGGCATGGGCAAGTTCGGCCCCTTGGGCTACTTGAAGAGCCTCGTGCCGCACATGCACCTGCCGCTGGTGATGGCGTTCTGGCTGGTGCCGATGATCTTCTTTATCGAACTCGCCGGACTGCTAATACGCCACGTGGTCCTGGCCGTGCGTCTGTTGGCGAACATGTTTGCCGGCCACTTGGTGCTGGCGGTGATGCTCAGTTTCATTCTGGCAACGGGGAAGATGATGTTGGTAGTCTGGCTGGGGATTACGGTGTGCAGCGTGCTAGGCTCGGTGGCGCTGACGTTCCTGGAGTTATTCGTAGGATTCCTGCAAGCCTATATTTTCACGTTCTTGGCGGCCATTTTTATCGGCATGGCGGTCCATCCGCATTAGGGCGGGGCATCCGGCCTGCCGGAGCAACCATTGCAAGAGAGGAGACGAGTCCCGTGTTCAGGTTTGCGAAGATTGCGGTGTTGTGTCTGATGGTGGCGGCGGTGGTCGCGCCCGTGCTGGCCCAGGAGAAGGGGGGCGCGACGGCCCCGGCGGCCCCGGCCGCCACCACACCCTGGATGATCCTGGCCGGCACAGCCTTCGGCGTCGGACTGGTTATTCTCGGCGCCGGCTACGGCATCGGCAAGATCAGTTCCTCGGCCGTGGAAAGCATGGCCCGGCAGCCCGAAGTGGCCGGGAACATCCAGACCGCCATGATTATCGGGGCGGCTTTGATCGAAGGCGTGACGTTTTTTGCCCTGATCGTGTGCCTTTTGATTAAGTGACGAGGGCCGCATGCGTACGCGACTGATCGCCGGCGCCCTGTGGCTCGCGGTAGTGGGGGGGCTGGCCGCGTGTGGGCGGGCGGAGGGACCGGCGGCGGGCGCGGCGGAAACCAGCCCGCCCGCTTCGGCCCACGGCAGCCCGTCCGACGCCGCCGACGGCGCCCAGGCCCTGAACCCTATCACCTTCCACGGCATGAGCTTCCCCGGCGATCTGACCTTGTGGACCGCTGTGGTGTTCGTGGTCGTGCTCGTGGTGCTGTGGAAGACCGCCTGGCGGCCGCTGGCCGAAGGGCTGCAAAAGCGGGAAGACGAGATCGCAGCCCAGATCGCCGAGGCGGAGCAGAAGAACCGCGCGGCCCGGCAACTGCTGACCGAGTATGAGCAGAAGCTGGCGGCCTCGCGCGACGAGGTCCGCAACATTTTGGACGAGGCGCGGCGGCAGGCGGAGCAGTCGGGCCACGAGCTGCTCCAGAAGGCCAAGGCCGATGCCGCGCTGGAGCACCGCCGGGCCGTGGGCCAGATCGAGACGGCCGCCAACGCCGCCGCCAAGGAGTTGGCCGAGCGCGGGGCCGACCTGGCCGTCCAACTGGCCGGCAAGATCGTCGGCGCATCGCTTGCGCCCCGGGATCATGCCCGGCTGATCCAGGAGGCCGTGGCGGGCTTCACCGGCAAAGTTACCGCAAAGAAGTGAGGCTGGCGGCGACCCACCGCCGGCATGGTACGCATTAGGAATGTACTCATCACGCTCCGCGTGATGCGGGTTCGTCACGCGGAGCGTGACGAGTACGTTGAGGTTTCAGAATGTCCGAGTTCGACGACATTACGGCACGCGATGCCCGGCTGGCCGCCAAGCTCGATCCCGACGTGGGCTTCGAGCAGATCGGCGCGGTGTATGCCAAGGCCCTGCTGGGGGCGGCCCGGCAGCCCGCGCAGGTCGACGCCGCAATGGTGGAATTGGAGGCCGTCGTGGAGGGCGCCTTCCGGCAGTTCCCACGCCTGGAAGCCCTGCTCTCGTCGCCGCTGGTCTCGCACGAGGAGCGGTCGGGTGTCCTGGAGCGGGTGTTCGGCCCGCTGCTGTCGCCGTTGGTGCTCAGTTTTCTGAAGGTGGTTTCCCGGCACGGCCGCTTGGATTGCCTGCGGGCGATCCGTCGCCAGGCCGGGCGGCTGCGCGAGCAGCTTGTGGGCCGCACGCCGGTGCGCCTGGCCACGGCCGTGCCGCTGAGCGCGGAGCAAGTAGACGAGATCGCCGCCCGGCTCCGCGCCGCGCTGGGCGGCGACGTGCTCCTCCAGGCGGCGGTCGAGCCCGAGCTGATCGGCGGCGCCGTGCTCCGCATCGGCGACACCGTCTACGACGGCTCGGTCGCCCGGCAATTGCAGTCCCTTCGCCAGCAGATGATCGACAGGAGTGTCCATGAGATTCAAAGCCGACGAGATTGCTTCCGTAATTCAGCAGGAAGTTGAGCAGTTCGAGTCGCGTATCGACGTCCGCGAGGTCGGTCGCGTGATCGAGGTGGGCGACGGGATTGCCCGCGTCTACGGTCTGTCCAACGTCATGGCCGGCGAGATGGTGCAGTTCCCTCATGAGGTCTTCGGCCTGGCCTTCAACCTGGAGGAGAACTCGCTGGGCACCATCATCCTGGGCGACTACCTCTTGATCCAGGCGGGCGACGAGGTGCAGAGCACCGGCCGGCTGCTGAGCGTGCCGGTGGGCGAAAGCCTGCTGGGGCGGGTGCTCGATCCGCTGGGCAACCCGCTGGACGGCGGGCCGGCCCTGGTCGCCGACCAGCGGCGGCTGGTCGAGTCGCCGGCCCCCGGCGTCGCCGCGCGCCAGCCGGTCAAGCAGCCCTTGCAGACCGGCATCAAGGCCATCGACGCCATGACGCCCATCGGCCGGGGCCAGCGGGAGCTGATCATCGGCGACCGCCGCACCGGCAAGACCGCCATCTGCGTCGACACGATCATCAACCAGCGGGATTCGGGGGTGAAGTGCTTCTACGTCGCCGTGGGCCAGAAGGAGTCGAACGTGGCCGGGCTGATCGAGGTCCTCCGCGGCCACGGGGCGATGGACTATACGACGGTGATCGTGGCGGGCGCCAGCGATCCCGCCCCGCTGCAATACATCGCCCCTTATGCCGGCTGCGCCATGGCCGAGTATTTCCTGTACCACGGCCAGGACGCCCTGATCGTCTACGACGACCTGTCGAAGCAGGCCCAGGCCTACCGCCAGATTTCGCTGTTGATGCGGCGGCCGCCGGGCCGGGAGGCGTATCCGGGCGATATCTTCTACGCCCACAGCCGCCTGCTGGAGCGGGCCGCCAAGCTCAGCGACGCCCACGGCGCCGGCTCGCTCACCGCCTTGCCCATCGTCGAGACCATGGAGGGCGAGGTCTCGGCCTATATTCCCACTAACGTGATCTCGATCACCGACGGACAGATCTACCTGCAGCCGGACCTGTTCTTCGCCGGCCAGCGCCCGGCGATGAACGTGGGCATTTCCGTGTCGCGGGTGGGCGGGGCGGCGCAGGTGCCGGCCATGAAGAAAGTCGCCGGCGGCCTGCGACTGGACCTGGCCGCCTTCCGCGAGCTGGAAGCCTTCGCGCAACTGGGAACCGACGTCGACGCCGCCACCCAGGCCCGCCTCGACCGCGGCTACCGCATGACCGAGCTCCTGAAGCAAGGCCTGTATCACCCGCTGCACGTCACCGACCAGGTGTTGAGCATCTACGCCGGCACCCACGGACACCTGGATAAGGTCCCGCTGGCCGACGTGCCCGCCTGGGAAGCTGGTTTCCAGAAGTTCATCCGCGAGCAGCGCCAGCCGCTGTGGCAGAGAATCACCGACAGCCGCCAGCTCGACGCCGAAGCCGGCGCCCAGCTCGACCGGGCCATCGCCGACTTCCAGACGATCTTCGCCGGCCAGCAGCGGTCCAGGCAGAGAAGGCCGGCGGCCGAAACGACTGCCGCTTCCATCCCTAATCCCTAATCCCTAATCCCTCCCCATGGCCAAGGCCCGAGCACTCGACCGCCGCCGCCGCTCGATCCGCAGCATCCGCAAGATTACGCGGACGATGGAGTTGATATCCACGGCTCGGTTCCGCAAGGCGATGGACCGGGCCGTGGCGGCCACAGCCTATACGCGGCGGCTGACGGCCCTGGTGGGCCACCTGACCCACGGCGGCCTGGAGGTCGTGCATCCCCTGCTGGCGCCGCGGCCGGAACCGGCCCGCGGCACGCTGCTGGTGCTCACCGCCAACCGGGGCCTGTGCGGCGGTTACAACGCCGTCGTGCTGCGGCTGGCCACCGCCCAGCTCGAGGCCCTCCGCCGCGAGCTGGCCGAGGTCCGACTGGAAGTTTCCGGCAAGCGGGGGATCTCCGCTTTCCGCTTCCGCCGCGTGCCCCTCGACGAGCGCTTCACCCACTTCGAGGACAAGCCGGCTTTCGCCGAAGTCGAGCTCCTCGCCAACCGCTACCTGGCAGACTACGCGGCGGGCCGGCTGGATCGGCTGGACGTGGTCTACACCCGCATGGAAAGCGCCAGCCGGCAGCACGCCGCCGTCGAAACCTTGCTGCCCCTGGGCCTGCTGGAAGGGGCCGGAGAAGCGGAGACGCTGGGAATCGAGATCCAATACGAGCTGCTCCCTTCGGCCGCCGACATCGTGGCCGAGGTCGTGCCCGCCAGCTTCAAGATGCGGCTGCTGAAGTGCTTCCTCGACGCGGCCGTCAGCGAGCAGATCGCCCGGCGAATCGCCATGAAGAACGCCACCGAAAACGCCGACGCCATGATCGGCAGCCTGTCGATGGCCTGCAACCGTGCCCGCCAGTCGCAGATCACCGGCGAGCTGCTGGAGATCATCGGCGGGGCCGAGGCGCTGAATAACTAGGATTGCAATTTGCAATCTTCAATTTGCAATACAACAAGAGCGAGAACAATGTCCACCACGCTTGCCATGCCTGAATCGTCTACCGCCAACGTCGGCCGCGTGACCCAGGTGATCGGCTCGACCTTCGACGCCGAGTTTGCCGAGCAGAGCCTGCCGCCGATTCACAATGCCATCCGGGTGACGGGCGAGCAAAAAGGCGTGCGGGTGAGCCTGACTGGCGAGGTGCAGGTGCAGCTTGGCGGCGGGCGGGTCCGTTGCGTGGCCCTGGGCGGCACCGACGGCATGGTCCGCGGCATGCCTTGTGTCGATAGCGGCGGGCCGGTCTGCGTGCCGGTGGGCAAGGGCATGCTGGGCCGCGTATTCAACCTGCTGGGCGAGCCGATCGACGATCGCGGCCCGGCCCAGGCCGACGAGTTCTGGCCCATCCACCGCGACGCCCCGCCCATGACCGACCTCTCCACCAAGACCGAGATCTTCGAGACCGGCATCAAGGTGATCGACCTCTTGACGCCCTTCGTGCGCGGCGGCAAGGCGGGACTGTTCGGCGGGGCCGGCCTGGGCAAGACGGTGATCCTCACCGAGCTGATCGCGCGGATCGCCTCGGCCCACGGCGGTTATTCCGTGTTCGCCGGCGTCGGCGAGCGGACCCGCGAGGGCAACGACCTGTGGCTGGAGATGCAGAAGGCCAAGATCGGCACCACCGGCCGCAGCGTGCTGGAGCAGACCTGCATGGTCTTCGGGCAGATGAACGAGCCGCCGGGGGCCCGGCTCCGCGTGGCCCTCTCGGCCCTCACCATGGCCGAATACTTCCGCGATTCCACCGGGGCCGACGTGCTGCTGTTCATCGACAACATCTTCCGCTTCTCGCAGGCCGGCAGCGAGGTGTCGGCCCTGCTGGGCCGCATGCCCTCGGCCGTGGGCTACCAGCCGACGCTGGCCACCGAGATGGGCCAGCTCCAGGAGCGGATCACTTCGACCAACCGGGGGGCGATCACCTCGGTGCAGGCCGTGTACGTGCCCGCCGACGACCCCACCGACCCCGCCCCAGCCGCGGCCTTCGGCCAGCTCGATGCCTTCATTTACCTCGAGCGGGCGATCTCCGAAAAGGGCATCTACCCGGCCGTCGATCCGCTGGCCTCCTCCAGCCGCGTGCTCGACCCGCAATACGTGGGCGAGCACCACTACCAGGTTGCGCGGCGCGTGCAGATGACCTTGCAGCGCTACCGCGAGCTGCAAGACATCATCGCCATCCTGGGGGTCGACGAGCTGAGCGAGAAGGACAAGCAAGTGGTGCACCGTGCCCGCCGCATGGAACGCTTCCTCTCGCAGCCCTTCCTGGTGGCCGAGGTGTTCACCGGCAAGCCGGGCGAGATCACCCCGCTAGCCGACACGATCCGCAGCTTCGAGGAAATCGCCGACGGCAAATGGGACCATCTGCCCGAGCAGGCCTTCATGTACGTGGGCTCGGTCGAGCAGGCCGAGGCCCAGGCCAAGAAGCTCGAAAGCGGGGCGACGTGAGCCGCCCAAACCCATGAGCTATGAGCTGTGAGGCATGAGCTATGAGATTCGGGCGACTGCTCATTGCTCACTGCTTCCCTAAATCCCTAAATCCCCAAATCCCTAAATCCCTGCCATGTCCCAGCTTCAGTGCCTCGTGGTAACGCCTGAGCGGACCGTGCACGACGGCCCGGCGGAGTTCGCGGCCCTGCCGCTTTTCGACGGCGAGATCGGGATTGCCCCCGGGCACACGCCGCTGGTGGGCCGGCTGGGCTGCGGCGAGCTCCGCGTGCGGCAGGCCGGCCGGACGGCCCGCTTCTACGTCGAGGGCGGGTTCGTCGAGGTGCTGGGCGACGTGGTCACGGTGCTCACGCCGCGGGCCATTCCCGCCGAAAGCCTGGACCAAGCGGCAGCCGAGGAGGCCCTGGACGCGGCCCGGGCCCTGCCGGGCAACACGCCCGAGTTGATGGCCGCTCGCGACCGGGCCGAGGCCGAAGGCCGCGCACGCCTCCGCGTCGCCCGAAGGGCGAGAGATGAGGGGGGAGGGGTGAGGGCGGAAGAATGACGCGGGGACACGGGGACGCGGGGACTATCCCCTTGTCGCCTTTCGGTTTTCAGTGTTCAGTGTTCCGGCCCTTACTGAAAACTGAACACTGAAAACTCCCCCCCGCCCCTCATCCCTCGCCACTCGCCCCTAATTTTCCCCCCTCTGAAGAAGAAGATCACCTCCGAGGTGAACATTCCATGTGTGCAACACTTTGACGGGACCTTTGAGAGGCTCCGGTGTTGCACAAGTTGGTAACCTGTTGGCTGACTTGCATCAGCGATCTTGCTCATCGTACGTAAGTTCATACGTCTTTCAAGGTACGTGTTGCACATGCTTTTTCTTTCGTCTCAAAACCGGTCGTTTTGCTTGCCGAAGGTGGGGTGAAAAACGGCACTTGCGCTCTTATCGCCCGGGGAAAACGATACATTAGCACACTAGTGAACATTTAACCACTTTTTCAGAAACACCCGTTAAACCCGGCGTGCACATAGGAACTTTTGCCGTTTGTGGGGCGAGGCGACCCATCTTGGCGGAGCAACCGGCGTGCCAGTTCCGCCGGGGACTGTCCCGATTTTCGTCCGACGAAAATGGGACTGTTCCCTTCAAGGCGGAAGGGGGAAGGCGGAAGGCGGAGGGATGGAGGCCGCCGGTCACTGTAGGCATCACGCTGGAGCGTGATGCGGTTTCCTCTCGCGGAGCGAGAGGAGTACAATCTGCGGCGGACGCCTCGCGCACCCTTTTTCAACGCGAATTGTCAAAGAGCAGGACCGTTTGGCCGCCGGCAGCCTCGCCGGAGCAGGCCCCACGGCAGCCGACGTTATAGCACGAAACTGTACAGTTGTCTAGATCAAGTGCGCCAAATTTTGGTGGGGCGAAAGACGGAAGGATGAGCAGGAGAATAGGAGAGCCGGGGAAGGCCAGGAGGACTCGGCGGATTGGCGCTGCGCTGCTGCACGCCGCGAGGCAGAAGCCAGGAGCCCCGTGGAAAACGGGGCTGACAACCGCGACACGATGGAAGAATACACTACGCGGGCTTGCCGAACCCATGCTGAAGCATGGGCCTAATACCGGCTATCGCCGGAAACGGGCCTGAAGGCCCGTGCGGAAGCGTCCCCCCCGCGCGGCGACGGGCAATGCGCTGCCCGGTGGCACAGCCCGTGGCAATCGTCGCGCACGACCGTCTATAGCGGCGGCAAGACGTGGCGACCCGTACGGCCATTCATGGTCGTTTCCGGCGCAGCCGGTATTCGGCCCGGCCGTTCACGGCGGGTACGATTGCGCGAGCATCATCCCGTTTTCCCACCGCTGCGCGTCGGAGCCCCGCTCGCGGGGCTTCTCGCTGCCCGGCGGCTTTAGCCGGACGCCGCTTCGACCCCATCCGGGGTCGCTTCGCCTGCTGACACGGGCAACTCGCTCTTGCCGCCATTGCAATCCTCGCAAGGTGTTTGTGGACCCCGGCACCGATTGCCCCCGCGGCTTCTTTTCCCCCGCACGCTTGTGGTAGAATCATCTCTACGCGCGGGGTCGGCTTTCAAGCGTCGGCCGAGGGACATGGGCAGGGACGTATGACCTGTCTGGCCAGATTCGGTCCGTTTGCCTGGCCACTGCGATCACGTCCGTACTTTGTTGCTTCTTCGTCTAGTAGCGCACTGGAGCTACCATGCGATCTACGATTGTCCTCCTAACGGCGGCAGTCGTCTTTGTGGCGTTATCGGTGACATCGTTCGGCCCGTTCGGGATCTTCTTCGGGGCGATTCTCCTCGCCGTCGCCCTGTACGTTCGAGACGCCAAATCAAGGTGGCGAGCCGTCGGAATCGTCACCCTCGTGGCCTTAACCTTTATGGTACTGTTCGGCCTGCTCATCATGCCTCGCTATTCCTGTTCTACGGGGTGGTCCCGGCAATTCGCGTGCATGCGCAATTTGAGAAACCTGGCCTGGGGATTGCATGACTACAAGACGTCCAACGGCACGCTCCCCCCGCCCCGCCAAATTCACACAGCGGGAAGACCAGCTTGCAGTTGGCGTGTTCTAATTCTTCCGTACTTGCAGGAACAGGATTTGTTCCAACAGTACAACCGCGGCGAGCCATGGGACGGGCCCACCAACATTAAGTTATCCAGAGAAATGCCGCGTACCTTCGCATGCCCGTGCGATCATCATGCCGCACAACATGGCATGACGAGCTATGTGGCTGTCGTCGATTCAGCCGGCGGCTGGATTGCCTCCTGCAATTTTGATCGGGGCAAACGCATCGCGACCGGCCCGAATCCTGTTTTGCTCGCCGAGATTCGCAATTCCCAAATAAGCTGGTTGGAGCCCCGTGACATATCGCTGGACGACCTGTGCAAAGCGGCGGCCGACCCGTCGCCCTCTGGCCCCTGTTACACTCACGTGTTCGATCGCGGCTACTCTGGCCAGGGACCACCGCTTGGCTTCGGCGTGGTCTTCGCTGACGGCTCGACGGGAGCGATTCTGCCCGGTAAACCGGCGGAAGGGATCCGCGCAGCGCTTGCCGGGGACCGCACGAAGCAAAAGGAGTTCATTAGGTTCGATTTGAATGAAGCGTCCCTGTGGAAATGGTATGAATGGGCTGCATTGGCGGGCCTCCTGGTGTCTTTTGTCACAATGCTGGCCTGGCCGCGGTTGGAAGCCGGTTCGTCCGCAGAACCGCAAGGCGGTTCAATAACGTAGCCCGGGGTTGCCGCGCCAAGCGGCTACCCCGGGTGGCGGTTTGGATTACCGGTTGAACCCGGAAAGGGTTCCGTAGATGCCTCCGCAACCCCAAATTGGGGTTGGAACACCGTGGTCCGAACGCGATCCGGGGTGGCGCTTCGCAGCTTTCGCTGCTTTGCTTACCCTGATGGGCTGTGATACGGGACGCCTTCAGCGTCCAGTCATGGCAGCTCAAGCGGAACAGAAATCACCGCTCCACTCACGCGGTTGCGCCCCGCTAGAAACGGCGTTGCCGAAGCGGGGGAGAGACGGCAGACGTTGTGTTTCGACCTGAACTCCCAGGTGCGAGCTCCCGGACTGCTCGACCAGCGCGGCGCGGGCGGCCGGCACGCCGCGAGTCAGAAGCCAGGAGCCCCGTGGAAAACGGGGCTGACAACCGCGACACAATGGAAGAATACACTACGCGGGCTTACCGTACCCATGCTAAAGCATGGGCCTAGTACCGGCTATCGCCGGAAAGGGCCTGAAGGCCCGTGCGGAAGCGTCCCCCCCCGGGCGGCGACGGGCAATGCGCGGCCCGGTGGCACAGCCCGTGGCAATCGTCGCGCACGACCGTCTATAGCGGCGGCAAGACGTGGCGACCCGCACGGCCATTCATGGTCGTTTCCGGCGCAGCCGGTATTCGGCCCGGCCGTTCACGGCGGGTACTATTGCGCGAACATCATCCCGTTTTCCCACCGTTGCGCGTCGGAGCCCCGCTCGCGGGGCTTCTCGCTGCCCGGCGGCTTTAGCCGGACGCCGCTTCGACCCCATCCGGGGTCGCTTCGCCTGTCGGGGCTCGAAACCGGTGGTGTCGTCGCCAGCGTTCCGAAACCACCGGCTTCTGATGGCTGGCAACTCCAGGTTGACGGCCGGGCCGGGGCGAGCCATCCGGGGCACCTACCTTGAAAGAATCTGGTCGGGTGATTCTCTTGCTACCAGGACCGAGTTATCGCGTGGCCACGGCCCGCGAAATGAAGGGCGGCAAAGGGAACACTTATTTGGCCATCACTTATTTGGTCATTCCTTATGGCTGGCGTCGGGCATGATGTTGCCCCATTCTCGTCACTGAGGCGGTTGAGATGGAACGGAGGTGCGGCTTCAATCGACGCGGCGGGGCTGCCTTGAAACCGCTATTGTAGCCGATGTCTGGCCGTCGTTCTACGGCCCGTCGGCAGAACCGCAAAGCGGTTCAATACCACAGCCGGCGAGGCTATGCCGCTTTGCCTATCTGGGCTACGATCCGGGACGCTTTCAGCGTGGAGCCAAGGCACGCCGCGGCGATCCTAGGAAGCCGCGGTGGGCCCTTGCTGATTCCACGGGACGGCGGTCGATCTGCTCGGATCTGGTTTCCGCGCAGAACCGTGGCCATGTAACGGTGCCACGAATCACTTCACTCCGCTGGAGCCTTACGTTGCATGAAATCAGTCCGTCCTTCGCGTAGCCCAGCGAGGACCTGATCGATCGCGAGGGTTTCCGGATGTTTGGGGCCAAGGACACGGTGCTGGATCGCCGATGCTTGCTCAAAGACCCCCCTGGCTTCCGCAATCTTCCCGTCTTTCGCCAATGCAAAGCCCAGGTTGTACATGACGTGCAGCGCGTCGGCGTTGTCTCGCCCTTTTAGCCGCACGACGATTTCCAACAGGTCGGAGAACCCCTTCTGGGCGTCGGCGTAGTGCTCCTGCAGCAAGCGCATGCCGGCCAGTTTGTTCATGGTAATCAAGGTGCTGGCGTGCTCCGGTCCCAGGGTCCGCCGCTGGATTTCGAGGACCTCTTCGTAGAGTTCTTGGGCTTCGGCATAACGGGCAAGGCGGGCCATTACTGCCGCCAGTTCGAGCGTGGCATTGAGCGTCTTCTCGTGTTCCGGCCCCAAGACCTGGCGGCGATTGGCTAACACCTTGCGGAGGGCAGCCTCGGCCTCGTTAAGTTTGCCTAGATTCACCAGGCACTGGGCCAGGTTCTCAAGGATTTGCACAGTGGTTGGGTGTTCCGCTCCCAGCGACTGTGATGCGATTTCGGCGGTCCGGGAAAGCAACTTCTCGACTTCGGCGGCCTTGCCCTGGTCCATGAGCCGCATGGCAAGGTTGTTCACCACAGTGATCGTGCTGGGGTGGCCCTGGCCGAGCAAGCGGCTTAAGGCAGCCGCCGTCTCCTGCAACAGCCCGGCGGCGTCGACTGGCTTTCCCTGGGCGGCCAAGTTCACCGCCAGATTGTTGATCGTGGCCAAGGTTTCGGGGTGCTCCGGGCCCAGCAGGCGTCGCTGGGCGGCCAGAACCTGCCGATAGAGCCTTTCTGCTTCCTTGTGGCGCCCCTGCTTTTCGAGGTTCACCGCCAAGTTGTTCATGGCGATCAAGGTGCTGGGGCTCTGCGCGCCATACTTCCGCAGATAGATCACAAGAACGTTCTTGTTCAGCGTCTCGGCCGCTGCGAGTTTTCCCTGGTCGGCCAGGTTCACGGCCAGGTTGGACATGGTGGCCAGCGTACTTTCGTTTTCCGCGCCCAGGACTCGCGTTTTCTTTTGCAGCACCTCCTCAAAAAGCTTCTGGGCCTCGGGGTATTTGCCCTGCGCGTGGAGATTCGCCCCCAGGTTCCCGAGCGCTTCGAGGGCCTCGGGCTGCTCGGGGCCGAAATTCCGCCGCAGGCTGGCCAGCGTCTTCTCTTCAAGTTGCGCGACTTCGGCGAACTTGCCTTTGCCGTACAGGGCCGCGGCCAGGTTGATTTGGGTCTTGAGGGTCGTAAGGTGCTCGGCGCCGAGCAAGCGTCGCTGCAGTTCCAACGCGGTGCCCAAGTGTTGGCCGGCCTCGCTATACAAGCCGAGCGAATAGTATGCCCGGCCGATGGCCACACGCACGCCGGCCTCGGTTTCCGGCTGCTGGGCGAAGGATGCGCCAACGCGGCTGGCCGCCCGGTCGAGCATCTCGCGAACGGTTATCTGCCGGCCATGATTGCACTCTGGGCGGGCCGCCGCGAGCATGTCGACGACCAGGAAATCGCTGACGGCCCGGGCCTCGCGTGCCGCCTTCTCCTGCCCGTCACGTGCTTGCTCGGCTTGGCGCATGTTGGTCTCGGCGCGTTTTCGCTCGGCCGCTTCGCCGGTTAGCGCCGACTGGAGCCGCTGGCGGGCCTCCCTTTCGCGCCCGGCCAAGGCGGCGTTGTCCTGGGCCAACCGACCCCGCGCCTCGGCCAGTAGCTCCGCGCGATCTCGTGCCGCATTCACAAGCAACAGGGCCGTGAGCATGGTGACAACGATTGCCAAGGCGGCCGTAGCCGCGGTGATCGAGATGGCCGGATTGCGGCGGCACCAGCGTTCCATTCGCTCCAGCGTCGTCACCCGCCGGGCGTGAATCGGCTGGTCGTTGAGGAATCGGCGCAGGTCGGCCGCCATGTCGCCGGCCGTCTGGTATCGTCGCTCGGGCTGTGCGGCAATCGCCTTGTGGATGATTGTCTCCAGGTCCAGGGGAACCCAGGGGCAAGACTTGCACAATGGCAGGGCATCGCCCCGCTTGATCTGTTCCAGCAGCCCCTCGCGGCTCGAGGCGTTGCGGGCCGGCACGAGAGCGACGAGCTCATACAGGGTCAGCCCGAGCGCGTACACGTCACTGCGTGCGTCGAATCGGCCGGCGAAGGCCTCGGGGGCGATGTAGCCTTGACGTCGCGATGCACCATCCCTTGCCGGTGGGCATAATCCAGGGCCTCGGCGATCTGCAGTCCGATCCGCGCCACGTTATGCCAGTAGTGCCAGTTCTGTTCCAGCATGGATCGGTGTTCGTGCCCGGCGGTCGAGGGTGCAAGCCGCCGCTGGGGGATGAGCGCCTCGGGCTCTCGTCCCCGGCTCTCGGGGATTTCCGCGTGGGTCTGGTCCGAGAACAGCGAAACGACCACGTCGGTAAGGGAGAACTGGCCGAGGGCCCGCTGGGTCTCGGCGCCGGGGCTGGCGATCTCCGAATCTCGCAGCCGGCTCAGTTCGCTGACCACCTTGTCCAGCCCATGGCCGGGCAGGTACTGCATGGTGAAGTAGTGGATGCCGTTGGCCACGCCGATCTCGTAGACGGGCACGATGTTGGTGTGGTGCAGGCCCGCCACGGCCCGGGCCTCGGCCTGAAAGCGTTTCAGATTCTTGGCGTTGAGCGTGGCGGCGGCGGGTAAGACCTTCAGCGCGACCCGCCGGCCCAGGGAAAGTTGTTCCGCTTCGTACACGATCCCCATGCCACCGCGGCCCAGTTCCCGCAGAATACGGTAGTCGCCAAGTCCTTCCAGCCCCCTGGTGACGGTGGCTGTGTCGGTATCGGTCCAGCCCGTGGTCGCGTGCTGATCGGTAGCCTTGGCCTCTTCGATCAGGACCGTGATCCCCAGGACTTCGCGGAGTTCGGCGGCTATTTCCGGGTACATGCGGGCGTAGTCCTCGATCGAGGGGCGCTCGCCCTGCCGGTAGCGCTCGACGAACGCATCGACGATTTCGCCGAGCCGGTCGTTTCCGGTCTGCCCGCTGCTCATGGTTCGCTTCCTTTCTCGCCGGCCGACATTTGCAGGAGGATGTCTTTGAGCCGTTTCAAGGCACGCACGTAGCGATTATTAGCCGCGGCGGGGGTGATGCCCAGAACGCTTGCCGTCTCCAGGTTGCCCAGTTCCTCGAAGTGACGCAGCAGGAGGACCTCGCGGTCGATGGCTTCCATGAGGTTCAACGCCGCCTCCAGGCGGAGTTTTCGTTCGGTCCGCAGCACAGCCTGGCTGGGCGAGGTGAGACGTCCGAGGAGTTGCCTCGCCAGGGCGGCCGAACTGGCCTCGGGTAGGCTGCCTGGATAGAGCGAGACCTCGCGGCGGGCGTCGCGGGCTTGGGTCGCCAGATGGTGCCGGTGCAGGATCATGAGCTTCTGGGCCACAAGGAAACGCAGCCACACGAAAAACGGCATCGAAGGGTTCGCCAAATAGTCGGGCAGCCGCGACGACGCCTCGAGGAAAGCGTCCTGGATCACGTCCGAGGGATCGATCCGGCCCTGCAAGCGCCGATCCAGACGCAGTTCGACCATGCGGTGAAGGCGTCCGCGATGCCGGGCCAGGAGATCGGCCAGCAATTGCGAGTCTGCCGGCCCTGCCTGGCGCAGCCGCTCGGTCAACTCAGAATCGCTGTCCATCTCGTGAGGTCCTAACATGTCAACTGCGCATCAGGCCGCGAAATACACCCGAGCTGGTCCACCGAGTCTCATGTTGGCCCTAAGGCGTGGAATAGCGGTGGTTCAAGGTCGACCACGAAAAGCTTTTTGGGAGCCTCCCGACGCCTGCCCCTATCAATAATCCCGTACTCGTTTCCTGTCAAGGAGTTGCAGAGTTTGATGCCTGGCGGCATGCGGAGCAGAATTGCCTTGTTTTGTCAACCTTCGGAAGCCTTCCCTGACCGGGAATTGCCGGTCCTGCCATTTTTCCCAAAAAGTTCTCGGGATTCGGTGGATGGAACACTGCCGCGCGCAGTTATAGGTATGTACGCCAGGGCGCCCAGTGGCGGCCGCCAATTGCCAAGCTAATTGCAGCCTCGACGGAGATCATCGGGTGGACCAAGCCATTTGCACCTACCTCAAGGAGATCGGCACACTTCCGATGCTGACCGCAGAGGACGAGGTGTCGGCCGTGCGGATGATCCATCAGAGAACCAGGCGTTTCCGTCACAATCTCCTCTCCAGCGAGTTTGTGCTGCGGGGCGCGCTGGAGCGGCTCCGCGCCGTGCTGGACCGCCGGGAACCCCTGCATCGAGTGGTAGGTGTGTCGGCCACGATTCCGGCCACGGACCGCAGGCGAATGCGTGACACTCTGTCGCGGGAGTTGCCGCCGGCAGAGCAGGCGCTTCGCGAAAACGCCTACGACTACGAGGTCGTTGCCGACGAGAATGTGAGCCCGTCGAGGCGCCGTGCCGCGTGGCGCCGCATGGTGCGCCGCCGTCGAAGTGCGGCGTATTTCGTGGAGCAATCGGCGATTCGCCTGGAGTGCCTGCTTCCCCTGTTCGAGGTGTTTTGCGGCATTCAGGAACGGGTCGATCGCGCTTTGCGCGCGACGCCCGTCACAGCCGGCCGCGGCATGTCGACCTTGCGGCCCGGGGCCCGTACCGATTCGAGGAAGAGTACCAAACACAGGGGACTGAATAGCGGCGAACTGGCCGACTTGCTCCGTCAGACGGCCGAAACGCCGGCAACGCTCCGCCGCCGGGTCTTGCGGGCGAAGGCGTCGCGGCAGGCATACTATGCGGCCAGGGATGTCTTGCTCAAGGGCAATTTGCGCCTCGTGGTCTCGCTGGCCAAGCGGTACAATCGCCGCGGTGTGAATCTCATGGACCTGATCCAGGAAGGCAACCTGGGGCTCATCCGCGCGATCGAGAAGGTGGTCTTCCCGGTCAAGGGCCGGTTCTCGAACTATGCGGCCTGGTGGATCCACCAGGCGATCCGGCGGTTGGTGGCCGATTATGCCGATCCGATCCGCATCCCTCCCCACATGCTGGCGGTCATCGCCCGGATGCGGATCGTGGCCTCCGCCGTATCACAGAATTTGCGCCACCATCCCAGCGTGGAAGAGCTGGCCGAAGCGACCGGGATACCTCCCCGCACGGTCGCCAAGCGGATGCAACTGAGTTGCCGGCCGCTGCGGCTGAGCTTCGCGCTCGACGACGAGCTCACGAAGAATGAAGAAATCGACGCGGCGCTGATCGAGGACGTCCGGCCGAACCACGTCGTTCTGGCTTCCCTGCATCAACAGTTGCAGGGGTGCATTGAGCAGTCGTTGGCTATCCTGGGGGAGCGCGATCGCGAGATCCTTCGCCTTCGCTCCGGGCTGGCCAACGGGTGCAGCCACACCCTGCGCGAAGTCGGCAAAATCCTGTCGCTGACCGCCGAGCGGGTTCGGCAGGTGGAGAGGGAGTCGATCCTCCGCCTGCAGTCATCGAGAACCAGCCGGCGGCTTGCGAGTGTGGTTTGTGATCTACGTTGCACGCCGCGGCGATCTTAGGAAGCCGCATTGCGCCCCTGCTGGTTCCACGCGGGGCGGCTGTAGCGCTGGGCGACCAGGCGGGCGGTGAGGGCGGCCGGCCAGTCCGAGCAGGGTTCCCAGGCCGCCCAGGCCGATTGCAAGGCGCAACGAAGGGCCTCGGCGGCCAGCGGCAGGTTCGCTACGAAGGCCTCGTGCTCGCGGTCGGCGCGGTAGGCCGGGCGGCGGGGCGGCATGGTCAGGCAGCGGCCGATCAGCTCTAGTGGAAAGGCGTACAGCAGGGTTCCGTGATACAGCAGGTGGCCGCGCTTGGCCCGCAGGCTGTTGCCCGAGACCTTGCGCTCACCCAGCGTCAGATCGGAGATGCCGCGGCAGGCCAGGCCGGGCACGAGGGGCGTGAGGGCTGCGGCGATCTGGCCCAGGATGGCCCGATGGGCGTGGTGGACTGCCCGCAGCTCCGGCCGGCGCTGGCAACTGAGCACCAGGGCATACATGAGGCAACCGGGCCCGGCCAGGACGGCCGCCCCGCCGCTGGCGCGCCGCAAGACGGGAAAACCCAACTGGCGGCATACGTCATGGCGGACCTCGTCGGCCAGCCGCGACGAGCGTCCGACGACCACTATCGGCCGATCGGACTCCCAGACACGCAGCGTTTCCGTGGGGCCGGCGGCGGCCTCCGCCTCGTCCAGGAGCGCCTCGTCCAGGGCCAGGTTTTCCGGCGGGCTGGGCAATGTCAGATCCAGGTATCGCATGGTTGGCTAAATCCCAATGACCTCCGCGTTGTGGCCGGTCTCCGACCAAGCCACACCGCCGACCGAAGGTCTCCCGAGCCCCGGAGACCTTCGGTCTCACCCGCGGCGGGGTCGGGAGACCCGCGCCGAACCGGGGGTATCGCATGGCGGGTCAGTCGGCAACGGTCCGTTTATGACGGTTAGGCAAGATTATGGCGCAATGGTGGAATATATAGAAGGGTCGGCTCGCGGCGACGGCCGGCGGTCGGCAAAACCTTGTGCGAACTTGAAAAAATATCGGCGGCGCGCAACTCGTTACCGGCCTATGATTAATAGATGGAAATGCCCTCAGGCGCCGGCCCGACCGGTTGCCGTGTGCCGTTCCATCTGGCAGATTCATTATTGAGGACATCTCTCACAGCAGTGTAAGGTGAAGGTACCATGAAGACGGTTTGCGCGATAGTGGTTTTCTGTGCGGCAGGGCTGGCCGCGGCTACGGCGTCGGCCCAGTGCACGTACTGTCCCGACACCTGCCTGACCTGCCGCGGATGCGAGTATCGGCTGGTTTACGAGACCCAGTACGAGCAGCGGCAAGTGACCGCCTACCGGATCGAACACGAGACGGTGTACGAGAATCACTGCCAGACGCGGTATCGGCCGGTGTGGGAGACCGAGCTCCGCGAGCACCGTTATACCGCCTGCCGGCCGGTGGTCGAAACCGCCGAGCGCGAAGAGCACTATACGGTGCTCCGCCCGGTGTATGAAACCCAGCTCCGCGACGAAAGCTACAACACGCTGCGTTACGTGCAGGAAACGGCCGAGCGCGAGGAGCACTACGTGGTGAACCGGCCGGTGGTCGAGACCGCCGAGCGCGACGAGTGCTACACCGTCCAGCGGCCGGTCGTCGAAACCTGCTATAAGACCCAATATCACACCGTGATGCAGCCGGTGGTTAGCGAGCACGCGCAGTACGTCGATCAGGGCTGCTACGTGCAGCAGACGATCGTGAAGCCGGCCCTGCTGCCGTACCGCCTGACGTGGCAGCCGGGCCACTCGGCGGTCGATCCGTGCACCGGCATGACAAGCTATCAGTGGCCGGGCCTGTACTGGACGCCGACCAACGGCCGTTGCGAGGTGGCCCGCGTGTGGCAGCCCAACGTCGTGTGCCAGAAGGTGCAACAAGTGAATTATGTGCCGCAACTGGTCAGCGAGCAGGTGCCGGTGCAGGTGTGCAGTTATCGCGCCGAGCAGGTGGTCCGCAAGGTGCCGTACCAGACCTGCCGCATCGTGAGCGAGCAGTGCGTGCGGAAGGTCCCCTACACGGTCTGCCGGCCGGTGGTGGAGCGGGTCGAGAAGCATGTTCCGGTGCAGGTCTGCCACATGGTCGCCGAGCAATGCGTACGGAAGGTGCCTGTGCAGACGTGCCGGATGGTGCAGGAAGAGCGTATCGAGCAGGTGCCCTACCAGGTGTGCCGGATGGTGGCCAGCGAGGAGACGATCTGTGTTCCGCGTTGCGTCGAGAAGCGCGTACCGGTGACCTACACCTGCACCGTGCCCCACGTGGTATGCTACCGGGTTCCGGTGGAGGGCTGCGGCGCGCCAGGTGAGGCGTGCGGTTCTCCGGCCGTCGATTACGGCATGGAGGAGGAACCGGCGCCGCACAGGGCCGCTGCGCCCGCGGTGGAGGCGCCTTCCAAGGTGGAGACCCGCTCGCCGGCCGCCGAGCCGAAGACGGAGGTGAAGATTCCGCCCGTACCCGCCGCCGAGCCGAAGACGGAGGTGAAGATCCCGTCCGTACCCGCCGGCAAGGCGGAGGCCAAGTCGTCGGCGGCGGGGCCCGCCGCCGCGCCCGCGGCGCCGGCCGCGTCCGAGAAGCCCGGCTGGGAGCCGAACAAGTCGCTGGTGCCCGTCGTGCCGGGTCGATAAAATCAGGGTCGATTTTCCGGCGAGGGACGGCCGAAGGGCACACTCGGCCACGGGCCCGGAATCTGAATTCCCCGTTTCTGCGTTGGGATTGGGTAGCACTGCTGGCTTGCCCAGCAGTGTGAGAGGCACTGCTGGGCAAGCCAGCAGTGGCACCCAGCGCGCGGACGGCACACGGCGTGTGGCGTGCTACTTTGAGGCGGAGTGGGCGATGGCGGCGGGCAGCGAGGCTTCCGGGATCCTGTGCGGCAAGCGGGTGGCACTGGTGGGCAGCCTGTCGAGCATGACGCGGCGGGAGGCGGCGCAGTTGGCCCGCCGCCACGGGGCCACGGTCTTGGAGAAGGCCGACGCTTCGACACATCTGGTGGTCGTGGGCGAAGAGGGCCTGACGGTGCCGGACAAGGAGTCGCCGGACGATTGGTTCGATGAGCCCAGCCGCAAGGCGGTGGAAGCGGGCACTCTGGAGGTCATCAGCGAGACGCAGTGGCTCGAGCGGCTGGGACTGGCCGATCCGCGGCACGACCTGCACCGGCTGTACACGCCCGCCATGCTGGCCGAGCTGCTGGGCGTGCCGGTGGCGGTGATTCGGCGTTGGCACCGGCGGGGCCTGATCCTGCCGGCGCAGGAAGTGCGGCGGCTGCCATACTTTGATTTTCAAGAGGTGGCGGCGGCGCGGCGGCTGGCGCAATTACTGGCCGTGGGGGCCTCGCCGCGTGAGATCGAGAAGAAGCTGGCGGCCTTGGCCCGGCTCCTGCCCGGGGTGCAACGGCCCTTGGCCCAGTTGTCGGTGATCGTGCAAGGCAAGGATATCCTGCTGCGGCAGGGCGGCGGGCTGATCGAGACGGGCGGCCAGTTCCGTTTCGATTTCGAGTCGGCCCCGGCGACGGCCGCGGCGCCTGGGGCGGAGCAGCCGGCCGCGCCGCCGGCGGCAACGAGCATCGCCCTGGAGGAACGGCCGGCAGCGCCGGAAGAGATCCGCCGCCTGGCTGCCGAGTGGGAAGAAGAGGGCCGGTTGGCCGAAGCGGCCGAGGCCTATCGGGCCCTGCTGGCGGCCGCCGGACCCGACCCCGAGACCTGCTTCCAACTGGCCGAAATCCTGTACCGGCTGGGCGACCTGGCCGGGGCCCGCGAACGCTACTACATGGCCATCGAGCTGGACGAGGACTACGTCGAGGCCCGCGCCAACCTGGGCTGCGTCCTGGCCGAGACCGGCCAGCCGGAGCTGGCCGTCGCGGCGCTGGAGGGCGCGCTGCGTTATCACGGCGGTTATGCCGACGTGCATTATCATCTGGCCCGCACTCTGGACGAGCTGGGCCGCGGTGGGCAGGCCGAAGGCCATTGGCGGACGTTCCTGGCCATCGCCCCGGACAGCCCGTGGGCCGAAGAGGCGCGAACCCGCCTGGCTGGCGTGCCCTAGCCGGACGGCGGCGGGCGAAGCAATTATTCTCGTATTCCTCGCCCCGGGTGCCACTGCTGGCTTGCCCAGCAGTGTGGGAAGCACTGCTGGACAAGCCAGCAGTGGCACCCGGCGATAGGTCCCATAAGGCCTATAGGACCTATGGGACCTGTGGGACACGAGCAACGCTTAGTCCTTCCGCCTTTGACTAAATCGCCGGTTCTTGGAACAATTGGGCGTGGAGCGTAAGCCGGCCATGGACCGACAGGCAGATAACCAGATTGCCCTGGCGCGGGGGTTTGTGCGGATGTGCCGCCGCAACCTGCTGCGGGCCAAGGTGGCCGATTCCAGCGGCCTGGGGCTGACCGGCGGGGGCCTGCTGGCCGGCAGCCTGGCCCTCCGCCGAGTGCTGCGGCGGGAGGTCCTGGCGCAGGACGAGCGCTATGTGGGCATCCTGCTGCCGCCCTCGGTGGGCTCGGTGCTGGCCAACGCGGCCCTGGCCCTTGACCGCCGCATCGCCGTCAATCTGAATTACACGCTCTCCTCGGAGTTGGTCAACGCCTGCCTGGCGCAGTGCGGCATCCGGCACGTGCTCACCAGCCCGCGGCTCATGGAGCGCTTTCCGCTGAAGCTCGATGCCTGCCCGGTGATGCTGGAAGACCTCCACGGCCTGGTCCGGCGGGCCGACAAGCTGGCCGCGGCGGCGCAGACCTGGCTGTGGCCGGCGGCGATGCTGGAGCGCTGGCTGGGCCTGACCGCGGTGCGGCCCGACGACGTGCTCACGGTGATGTTCACCTCCGGCTCGACCGGCGAGCCGAAAGGCGTGGAGCTGACGCAGCGAAATATCGGCTCGAACGTGGCCGCGCTGGGCCGGCTGATCCGGCTGAGCGGCCGCGACGTGCTGCTGGGCGTGCTGCCCATGTTCCACTCGTTCGGCTACACGACCACGCTGTGGACGGCCCTGATGCTCGAGCCCAAGGCGGTGTATCACTACACGCCGCTGGAGGCGCGGCAGATCGGCCAGCTCTGCCGCGCGCATGGCTGCACGGTGTTGATCGCCGCCCCGACGTTCCTCCGCGCCTACCTGCGGCGATGCGCGGGGGAAGATTTCCGTTCGCTGGAGGTCGTGTTTGCCGGGGCGGAGCAACTCTCGGCGGAGCTGGCCGAGGCCTTCCAGCGGCGATTCGGCGTGCGGCCGGTGGAAGGCTACGGGGCCACGGAGCTCTCGCCGGTGGTAGCGGCCAACATTCCGCCCAATCGGGCCGACGGGAGCACCGGCGGCCTGCGCGAGGGGACCATCGGCCGGCCGCTGGCGGGCATCGTGGTCAAAGTGATCGACCTGGAAAGCGGCCGAGAGCTGGGCCCCGGCCGGCAGGGCATGCTCCTGGTCCGCGGGCCGAACGTCATGAAGGGCTACCTGGGCCGGCCGGGCCTGACGGCCGAGGTCTTCCGCGACGGCTGGTACGTGACCGGCGACGTGGCCACGATCGACGAGGAGGGATTCATACGCATCACGGGCCGTGCCGGCCGCTTCTCGAAGATCGGCGGCGAAATGGTGCCGCACCTGGCGGTCGAGGCAGCCATCCGCAGCGTGCTGGGGCTGGAGGACGAGCCGGCGGCCCTGGCGGTCACCGCCGTGCCCGACGAGAAGAAAGGCGAGCGGCTGATCGTGCTGCACGCCGGCCTGCCCAGCGGGCCCGAGGAGATCCGCCGTCGCCTGATCGACAAGGGCCTGCCGAGCCTGTGGATCCCCGCGGCCGACGCTTTCCGGCAGGTCGAGGCCGTTCCGCTGTTGGGCACCGGCAAGCTCGACCTCGAGCGGGTCCGCGAGCTGGCGCTGGGCTAGCGCTGGCCGTCGTCGGGCGGTCGGGCAGCCATCTGGCGGCCGTCTGGCGGATCGTCCTGGTCGGTGCGTGCGGCCGCCCGCTGGGCCACGCCCGCCACCACCTGGACAAGCTGCTGCCGAACGTCGGGCTCGACGTGCGTCAGCCGCGCCGCCAGGCGCTGCATTCCGCCGGGGTTCACTTCCGCCGTCCGCGACAGGCTTCCGACGAAGGTCACCGTCTGAATGAAATTGCTGTCCGTATTTTTGACCACCAGGGGATGGAGGGTTTTGGTGAGCAACTCGACCCCGCCGGGCTCGACGCTCAGAAAACCATCCAGCCGCGAGGTGACGTAGTAGCGGCCGTCGGGCTGCCGCACGAAACCCGATTTCAGCACGGCCAAACAGCGGCCGTTGATCTTTCGGGCCAGCAGCGGGCCGATGTACGTCCACTCGGCGTAAAGCAGGTGCGTGTCGCGGCCGTGATACAGGAACTCCAAGCTCGCCGACGCGCCCTCGGTCTCGACGACGCGGTACAGGTCCGGGCCCATCTGGCGGAGCTGCAATTGCGTGATCCCCAGAGCCTGCCAGACGTTTACGATCACGTCCGGATGCCGTACCAGGAACAGGTACAGGTCGGGATCGCAACTGACCACCCGCGTCGGCAGCCGGCGAAACACGGTGATGTTTGCCAACACCGAGTTGACCTTCGCCCGGCCGGCGGCGTCGAGGGCCTCGAAGGGGATCGACAGAATCGCACTGCGGCGGGCCGCGGAACTGGCGGTGGCCCCCGGAAGATCCGCGGAAGCGGGAAGCGGCGCGGCCGCCCAAAGCGGCGATGCCACGGCCATCGCTAAGATCCAAAACATGCTGATTCGCATCGCCGACCTCGACCAGTGATTATTCGGCTGCGCGGGGCGGAAGCAGATAGTCAAATTTTTCCGAGTGTAGGGGCAGTGTTCAAGATGCGGCAAGTGCGCAGCCTGGGAGATATGCGCAAAGCTGGAGTGGGAAAGCAGGCGGATCTGGACAGGCTAAATCCTGGCCGCAGTATTGGGTGCCACTGCTGGCTTGTCCAGCAGTGTGAGAAGCACTGCTGGACAAGCCAGCAGTGGCATCCGGCACCCGGCGGCGAATCGGACCTGCCCCTGCCCCTTTTCCGCCTACTGGTCTTGCCAGCGACGGGCAGTTCACCGACAATGCGTCCCCCCTAATTTCTTGGGGTGTGGCGGTGTGTGGAGTCGTCCGATTGTTCTTGAGGTGTGGCGATGCGTGGAGTCGTCCGATTGTTGACTGTGGCGGCGATGGCGGCCGGGTTGGTGGCGGGGGTAATCTACCTGGAGCGGCGCTATTTGGGTCAGTTGCTTTCTGTGGAGCGGAAGACCCCGGCGGGGCCGGCCCAAATGACAGATGCTGCGGCGGTGGAAGCGGCGGAAGAGCGGGCCCTGGCAGATCTCGCCACCGGCCGGGCTGCCAGCCGAAGGGATCCGCTGTTGCCGTCCTGGGACGGCGATTGGGTGGCCGACTTTGCCGCCCGGTGGCAGGCGGGCCAGTGTAGCGTCTGGCCGTCGGAGCCGGCACTGGGCGGACTGCCGGCGGGTGGGCTGGGGTCCGGCGGGCCTCCGCAACTGGCCCCCGCAGACGAAGCCCGCTCCGCCCGTTCGATCAGCGAAGCCTTTAGGCCGCCGGCCGCGGGCTCGGCCAGCCCGCCCGGTCCGGGCCCGTCGCTGGCGGAGCAACCGCCGGAGTCGGCGGCAGTTCGACCGCTGGGATTGGTCGGCGGGAGCGGGGCCCCCGTTTCCGCCGTTTCCCTAGCGGCAGACGATGCGATCGACTTGATGCGCCGGCTGCGCAACGAGGATCAGGCCCTTTCGGCCGCAGCCCGCCGGGAGCTCCTCCGCCGCGGATTTACCGATGTGGAACTCGAGTTGGCCCGCCAGCTTGTCGACCCGGACCCGGTGGTCCGGAAGCAACTGGCCCAGGCAGTGCCCAGGCTGCAGAGCATCGACGCCGCTCCATGGCTAATGTGGCTGTGCCACGATTCGGACGCGGAGGTCCGCATGACGGCGATTACTTTGCTGGCCACCACGGGCGACATGGCCCTGCTGGAGCGGGTCGAGGCTATGGCCCGGCAGGACTCCGATCCGCGGATTCGAGATCTGGCCGAGCAGATTGCCCGGCAGCAGAGCATGGCGGCCAGTCGGGGCGGCACGCTGAAATAGCCGCCGCCCGCAGCGTGGGAAACACTGCTGGGCAAGCCAGCAGCGGCGCCCGGCGGGTTTCGCTATGCGTTGCCGCTGTCGCTCCAGAGGGCCAGCAGCGCCGCGTCGTGGATGCGGTTGGCCACCGGGCTTCGGACGGAGACAGTCCCATTTTCGTCGGACGAAAACTGGGACAGTCCCCAAATAGTTTCTCGGCTGTAGGTTACGGCCGGGCCCACCTGCTGCGACGTGCTCCCGCTGCCGGCGACGAAGCCCGCACTGCCGCCATAAGCAATAGCGATCGAGTGCGAGCCGGCGGCGAGGGCCGAGGTGCTGAAGCCGTCCCGGCCATGGACAGGGTGCGTGAGTGCGGGCAAGGCCACGGTCTTGAACGTCGCCTTGCCGGCGCCGCTGGAGACCCCGACCGCGGCGCGCCTCGCGCTGCCGACCAGCGTGGCCGATTGCGCGTCCGATGTCGCAGGCTGCGCCGGCTGTGCAGGCAGCGCGAGGGCCGGATCGGGCGATGCCGACACCGGCTGGAGAGGAATGCTTGCATCGGCGGGGCTGGCCGAGATCGAAAGCGTTGCGGGGCTGGCCACCGTCGCCGGCGCTGATACCGTCGGCGCCTGTGACGCGGTAACCGGCACGGCTTGCGCGGCCGAGGAGGAGTCCGTCGCGGAGTCGGCTACAGCGGCACTCGTGACGCGCGCAGCGCTCATCCAGACCGCCGGTCCCAACGGGGCGTCGAGCACGAGGCCGCCGCCATCGATGCTCAGCGCGCCGCTGGCCAGGGCACTGCCATTGGTCACAACGATCGTTCCGCCCAGGATCGTCGTGCCGCCGCTGTAGGTGTTATTGCTGGTGAGGGTCAGCGTGCCGGCGTCGGTCTTGATGAGCGACCCGCTACCGTTGCCATTGTTGGCGATGATGCCGCCATAGATCAGGTTGCCGCTGGGCACGTCAATGGTGCCTGGGCCGCTGCCGCTGGCGGGACCCAAGGCGATGCCGCGATTGTCGTTCAGGGTAAAGCCGGTGCCGGCCGAGAGCGTTCCACCATTGATCACGATGTTGCCGGGGGTGGCAGAGGCCGGGACAGCGCCCAGGTTGCGATCGTCCAGGACGCTCAGCGTGCCGTTGCTCTCGACGGTCGTTCCGCCGCTGTAGCTGTTAATGCCGGTCAGGGTGAGGTTGCCGTGTTCTACCTCGACGAGGCCCGGGCCGCTGAGGGTTCCGTCGAAGGTGCTGCCGGCGTAGGTGATGTAATACAGCCCGCCCGGCTCACCGAGGTAGAAACCGTCGGTCCTGAACGTCACGTCGCCGTCGCCGGCCAATTGACTGTTGATTGAGACATAGAGGTACTGTATGGAGGCGGCGGCGTCGATCTCAATCGTTCCTGCGCCGGAGTCAAGATCTCCGACGAAGCCGTGGCTGCCGTCAAGCACCAGGTTTCCCGTGCCCAACATGAGAGCCAGCTGCTGCCACCAGTAAAAGCCGAATACGGCATTGGACTCGACGGCGTACCTCTGGACATTCGTGAAGCTGAGCGGCTCGCCGCTGCCGACCGTGAACTGCCCGAAAGCAAGATGAACGTCCTGGTCGGGATTGACGCCCAGCAGGACCAGTTGATTGCCGTCTGTCCCGCTTCCGTCGGGGGCATAGGAACCGCCGTCGTAATAGGCTCCGTGGGACGGCAACGGATCGCCGTTGGAGTAATCGACCTCCAGGATGTCTTCGCCAAGGCCGCCCGAAACGACCCATTGCAGTATGTCGGTGGGCGCCACGCTGTAGGTTAGCACGACGCCGCTGCTGTCGGACAAGGCGTTGATCGTCGCCGGTGAGGCCGGGCTGCGCCAGATGCGGAAGCTATCATTGCCGTTGGGGCCGGCCACCACGCCCGGCACGGCGGCCTGAACCGTAAGCGTGACCGTCGCCGTGGTGGGAGTCTCGCCGTCGCTTCCCGCGATGGTATACGTGAAACTGTCCGTGAAGCCATCGGTGCCGGCGTAGCCGGGCTGCGGCGTGTAATCGAACGAGCCGTCGCTCCGCATGAGCAGCGTGCCGTGCTGCGGTTGGCTGGCGGAGAGAGACAACGTTTCGCCGCCGGGCAGGGTATCGTTGGCCAAGACACCGGGGGCCAGCACCGTGAGCGTGCTCGTCGAGTCAAGCGAATACGGATCGTCGAACGCCGTAAGCCTGCCGCTGACGTTCAGCGTGACCGTGGCCTGTGCCATGCCGCCGGAGGCGTCGTAGGCGCGATAGACGAAGTGGTCGACGCCGTAGAAGCCGGGCGCGGGCGTATAGGTAAAGGTGCCGTCAGCGTTTAGCGACAACTGCCCGTGCTCCGGTCCCGAGAACCACTCGGCGGTCAAAGTCTGGCCGGTCTGGCTGTCGTTGGCGAGGACCGATGGCACGCTCCCGGGGAGGATGGTCCCGCCCGCGGCAACCGAGTAAACGTCGTCCTTGGCGACCGGCGTATTGCCGGCGACGTTGGGCGTGGAAGTGCCGCCGATCGTCGTCGGCGTACCGAGGGGCAGGCCGGCAATGGCGTTGATTTGATCGGCGGCGTATTGCCGGAATTCGCTCAAGACGCTCGCCAACGACCAGTTGCTCGCCAACGACGGGTCGTCGACGAGCAACTGGTCGTACTGCGAGGGGTCGAGAACCGTCGCGCTGTGGTAGGTCGATTTCCACTCGAAGCCGAGGGGCTTCGCCCACAAGAGATAGTCGGCAAAGGAGGCGACATGCGGATAGTACAGGATCATTTGCGGTAAACCGGCCCATTGGTTGTAATCCATCTGTCCCGGGATTCCATCGATCTCGCCCGCCCAGACGCCGCCGACCGACGTGTTGCCGACGATTTCTATGCCTGGCACGGTCGGTTGGCTTTGACTTAAAGTACTGAAGACGAGGCCCTCGAAGACGCCTTCGACGTAATTGCCGCTGACGGTGACATCGGCATTGGGACTGGCCTCATAAATCCGCATGCCGGAACCGGAGATCCCCTGCTCTATTCGGCGCCAGACCACCGGGTGCGATATGAATACATTACCGCTGAGGATGGTGTTTTCTCCGCCAAAGTAGTCATAGAGCGTCAAGCCGTCTTGCCAGCCGCCATAAAACACATTATTGGCGATCGTCATCGCCGGACCGCCGCCCATGGCGATGATCTGGCCCGAGTAGCCCGATAACGAGCGGCCAAAGAAGTTGTCGTGAATGCTGGTGCCGATTCCACTGAAATAGAAATCGTGATCGGTGTCAGGGTGGTTAATTCCGCCCCAAATGTGGACGAGTTGTCCGCCCACGTAATCGACGTAGTTGTCGGCTATTTCGCCGAAATTGCTGGTGCCCAGGATGCCCTGGTCGGAGCAATGCAGGACACGGCAGTTCGTTATATCGCAATGCCCTTGCGACTCCAGGTGGAGGCCGAAATAACCGTCCTGGATCTGCAAGCCGTTGATGTCGACCCAAGACCCGCTATTAAGATGGAACTGCGATATGGACGAGACCACCGCGCACTGGGTATCGGGGGCGATGATGGGCTGGATGGCGTTGGAGCGGAGCCACACCCGCTGCGCACTCGGGTCGTACCAGCAAAGGTCGTAGGCGAGCTGGTTGTCTTGATAGTAATCGACAGGGGGATCGGTGAATTCCTGCGGGGGCGCACCATCGACGGCGCTGCCGTAGATCCGCGTCGTCGTCCAACCATCGCGAACTTGCACCGTGATGTAACTCGGCACGGTCGCGAAGGGGGACCCGGCGGGCAAATCGCCGTACCACAACCCGGACGAAACCATCTGCCACTCGAGCGACAGGCCCAGGTCGATGATCGGCTGCTCGCCGGGGTAGGCCCGGATGGTCAAGGGCGCCCCCGGCAGCCCGCTCTTATTGAACGAGATGGGCCCGTTGCCGTTCGCCAGGTCGTAGGTTCCGCCACGCATGACGACCGTGTCGCCGGGACCAGCCCGAGCCAAGGCCTCTTGCAACGTGGCCAGCGGGTGGTCGATAGTGCCGGTATTGTTATCGCTGGGCACGCCGCCCAAGGCGGCCACGTCGACATAGTACGTCGCCGAGAGCAGGTGGCGTGATTCCAGCTTCTCGATGGCGAGGGTCCGAGGGTGCTTGCCGCCGCACAGCAACCCTAAGGACTTGACCCGCCGTGATTGCCGCGCGATGATTGGCATCCCGAACCCCGCTCGACCGGTAACCGTTCACGGCATGGAAGGCAGCACTCCCCACTCCGTGTGCCGTCCGCCATGCTTCTTTCCGCTTCAGCGGACGGCCCACGGCGTGCGGCGTGCTACTGTGGGGCGGGCCGAAAACACAGACCTGTCCCCTTCCGGCCCGGTGGCTACTATCTTTACCTACTCTAAATGCTCATCTCCCCTGGTGTCAAGCAAAACGGTTGTCCAAGGATAACTTTGGCGGAGGGGCGACTCGCCCAGTGGCGGATGGACTCGGCGGCAAGTACCATAGGAATCAGTGTCTGCCGGCAGTTTTGCGGCCAGCGGAGGTTCACTATGTTCACTCTTCGTGCTTTGGCGGCCGGGATGTGCTGCCTGTTGATTTGTATCTCGACGGCCATCGCGGCAGAGACCGTCACGGTCGATCTCGGCACAGACGGCGGCGAGATCCTGTATCGCGCCAGCGGCTTCCTGCACGGCTTCAGCGACGACGGGCAGTTGCCGCCCGACGGCATGGTGGTCCCGCTGGGGGTCCGGCTTCATCGGACGCGGCCCGGCTCGACGTGGTCGCAGGCCGAGCGGATGACGAAGCTGGGCATCCGGCAGCAGATCGTGGTCTCCGACGGCTGGGGCTATGGAGGGGGGCATCCCGGCGACGACGGCCAGTGGGCGAAGTGGGAGGATTTCGTCACGCGCATGGTCCACGAGGCCCAGCGCCGCGGCCTGAAGCCGCAATGGGACCTCTGGAACGAGCCGGACCACCATTTCTTCTGGCAGCGGTCGGCCGAGCAGTTCAACGAAACCTGGCGGCGGGCGTGGCGGGCGGTCCGCCGGGCCGAGCCGGGGGCCGTCATCGTCGGGCCGAGCTGGTCGAACGTCCATCCCGGCCAGCCACGCTTCACAGCCTTCATCCAGTTCTGCAAACAGCAGCGGGTGCTGCCCGATTACGTCTTCGTTCCTCAGGGCGTGCCACCCAATTGTCAAACTTGTTCTTTCGCGGGCCCTGAGGCCCTGCCCTCGCACCCCCTGCGCGCGGCTCAGGCGTGAATGAGCCGGCCCATCGTCTCGAGCTCCTCGGCCGTCAGCACGATGCTGCCGGCGGCGGCGTTTTCGGCCGCCTGCCGGGCGTCGCGGGCCCCGCACAGGGCACACGTCAGGCCCGGCTGGGCAATCGTCCAGGCAATCACCAGTTGGCCGATCGTGGCCCCGTGCCGCTCGGCGATCGGCCGCAGTTGTGCAAGCTGCGCATTGATCCGCTCCACCGCTTCCGGCCGGAAGCGGGGGTTGGCCTTTCGAAAATCACCCGGGCCGTATTGGCGGTCCGGGCGGAGCTTGCCCGTCAGCAGGCCGTTGGCCAGCGGGGAATAGGCCAGCACGGCGACGTCGCTAGAGCGGCAGAAGTCGAGCATGCCGTTCGGCTCGATGTTGCGGTCCAGGAGGCTGTATTTTTCCTGGTCCGAGTCGATGGGTCCGTAGGCCCGCAACTCGTCGAGGTTGCAGTTTGAGACGCCAATGGCCCGGATCTTGCCCGCTTGCTTGAGTTTCTCAAGCGCGGCGGTGGTTTCTTCCAACGGCGTGCTGGGGTCTTGCCAGTGGGTTTGATAGAGGTCGATGTAATCGGTCTGGAGGTTTTCCAGGCTCCGCTCGAGCTCCTGGCGGATGGAAGCGGGGCGGAGGTTCTTGTAGAGCTTTTTTTCCGAGGGCCGCAGCGTGGCCCCCTGCTGGTCGGCGTGGAAGAAGAAGGTCCCTTCTTCGCGGTCCCAGATTATGCCGCACTTGGTGGCCAGGAGCACCTTCCGGCGGCGGTCGCGGATCGCCCGGCCGATGAGTTTCTCCGAGCGGCCGTAGCCGTAGGCGGGGGCCGTGTCGATCAGGTTGATGCCGTGCTCCAGCGCGGCGTGGATGGCCTGGATCGACTGTTGGTCGTCCGCGCCGCCCCACATCCATCCGCCGATGGCCCAGGCGCCGAACCCCACGGCCGAGACCTCGATCCCCGACCGGCCCAATTTACGCATTAACATTGCAGGTACCCTAATTCGTCTCTGTGGAGGAAGATTGCAAACTTGTCGCAAACTTGTAGGGTGGGTCGAGCGCAG